>JBDWSF010000001.1:0-25386 GCA_039985655.1 Algibacter sp.
AAAACGCACCTATGGCACTTCTATTGTAAACGGAACATCACAAACAAATACAGAACACGACACCTATTATGTCTATGATGATTATGGTAATCTAACCTATGTGTTACCACCAAAAATGGATGCATCAGATACAGATTTATCTACGATAACAGGTCAATTGGATGATTTGGGCTATCAATACAAGTATGACAACAAAAACCGCCTTGTAGAAAAGAAAATACCTGGGAAAGACCCAGAATATATTGTTTACAATACCCTCGACCAACCCATATTAACACAAGATGCCATACAAAAAACAAATGGCGAATGGTTATTTACCAAATACGATGTCTTTGGTAGAGTCGCTTATACAGGAAAATCGACTAGTGCGACTACCACAACACGAGAAGCTATTCAAACCGAAGTAAATGCACTCTCTGGAAATTTATGGATTACACAAAGCACAAGTAGTACAAATTATGGAGGCCTTAATAATGTATTTTATAACAATGGTGCGTATCCAAATAATTCAGGAACTTTAGTAACACTTTCTGAAATACTAACCATTAATTATTACGACACCTATGTAGACCGCCCAACAAGCGCGCCTAGCTCAGTCGTGCTAATGGAATCAAGCCCAAGCGAAACGAATGCTACTAATGTAAAAAGCCTAGCAACAGTAAGTAAAGTAAAAGTACTAGATGTAACAGGAACCGATGTTTGGATTAATACGTTAAGTTATTACGATTCAAAATCTAGACCCATTTATGTATATAATGAAAACACCTATTTAGGCACTGTAGATATTATAGAAACCAAACTAGATTTTGTAGGCAAGCCACTAAAAAGTAAAACAACGCATACCAGAAATGGCATAACCATTGCAACCATAGATAATTTTACCTACGACCACACAGGGCGATTACTAACACAAACCCAATGCATAGGAGACCAAACCATGGGGTATACTTGCCCAGGAAGCAGTGCTACAGTAGTCGATTTACCCTTAACAGGAAACATAACATCAGACCAAGTCGCTAGTAGAAGTATTACACTAACTAATGGAACTATTTTTCCCGATAACCGCTTATGGATAAGCCCAGAGATACAAGAGGTTATTGTAGATAATATCTACGATGAATTGGGGCAATTAGAAAACAAAGGCGTAGGCGGGAACATACTAAATACAGATAGATTGCAAACGGTAGATTACATTTATAATATTAGAGGATGGCTTAAACAAATTAACGATCCTACAACTATGGTAAACGATTTATTTAGCTTTAAACTTGGTTATAATGAAGGTGCAAATGCATTATATAATGGAAACATAAGCACCACCCAATGGAAAACAGCAAATACAGACGATAGTAGTTTAAAAACCTATAATTATCAATACGATGCTTTAAATAGAATAACCTCTGGAATAGATGATACTGGACATTACAATTTAAACGCTGTTGTCTATGATAAAAATGGAAATATAACAACGCTTAACAGGCAAGGACATATTGTAAGCGATCCAACATTATCCAATAGCACTCATTTTGGAGTTATGGATAATCTAACTTATAGCTACGATACTGGAAATAAATTAATGAAAGTATCTGATGCAGGAAACAATACGTTTGGTTTTAAAGATGATTATACAGGTTCTGGTGTAGACCCTTCTAATGATTACACCTACGATTTAAATGGTAATATGCTACGCGATTCTAACAAAGGCATTAATAGCGACATACAATACAACCATTTAAATTTACCAACACAAGTAACACTGGATTCTGGAACTATTTCTTATATTTACGATGCTACTGGTGTAAAGCTTCAGAAAAAAGTTATAGAAACTGGCAAGCCTGATGCTTACACCTATTATGCAGGTAATTATATATACCAAGACAGTGCTTTAAAATTCTTTAACCACCCAGAAGGGTATTTAGAGCCTAAAAATGAAAGTGACTTATCGCAAGGATTTAATTATGTGTATCAATATAAAGATCATTTAGGAAATGTACGATTGAGTTATATGGATTCTGATGGAGATGGTAGCATTACAGCTTCTACTGAAATACTAGAAGAGAATAACTACTATCCTTTTGGGCTGAAACATAAAGGGTATAATAATGCACCTGTTACTAATCATAAATATGAATTGTATAACGGTGTGGAGTTTGAAGAAAGTTTAGGACTTAATTTGTATGAAATGGACTTACGCCAATACGACCCAGCGATTGCAAGGTGGATTTCAGTAGACCCTGTTACTCATTATTCAGCAAGCACGTATAATGCTTTTGATAATAATCCAGTATTTTTTGCAGACCCTAGTGGAGCTGATTCCATATATAATTTTGATACAAAGCAATATGTGATAGATGGAACAGTAGTAACACAAGATGAAGCTATTGCATATGCTCAAAATGGTGGAAATGCAGATGGAAGTAACAATAATACTGCTGATGCTTCTGAATCCAGTGAGGACTGTTGCGGTGAATACGTTGGAAGTTACAAGCACAAAATGGGGCCAAAGGAAAGAAACTATTATAGAAATAATAAAGACAAGAAAGAAGTTGTTAGTAAAGCAGCTTATAAAGCAGGTATATTAGCAAGTAGATTTGGTACATTAGGAGGAGATAATCTTGGATATAGTGGAGCAATTAGACATTCTTATTGGATGTATTTAGTGGCAGTAGAATTAGGTCCTGAATTAGCTGAAAAACTTGGCATGTTACACGAAGACTATACTGTTACTATTGGAGAGCATAAAGGAAGAAATAATTTAACATCAAGAGATAGTAGAATGGATGTGGTTAATAATTCTTGGGGTATTAATCTTGCAAGAGAAAATCCAAATTTAGATTATTTAGGATTTGAAGATTTGTTTTTTAATGATGCCACAAGCAAAAATAATACAACAATAAGAATTCTTGACACAAAGACTATACCTAAAGAATCTTTAAGAACTATAAGGAATAAAAGAAAAGGGTCTGGCGATAGAGCTCGAAAAAAGAAATAATAATGGGGACTAGAAAAAAAATTATAATTTCAGTAATAACATTATTTTTAATAGCTTTATGCTATGTATTTATTAAGTTTAACAATGTTAGTAATATCGAGACTAATTGTTTAGTTAATGATTTTGATGAAGTATTTAAAAAAGAAAATGGTTTAAATGTAGGCAAGGTTTATGACTTTTCTAAAATACTTAATTGTAAAAGTTGGGATGAAATAATAATAGTGGGAGGACAAAGAGCAAATAGAGCAGCTATATTTTTAAAAGAAGGAGTCGCTCTACCTGAAATTAATTATATAAAGAGACTCAAAGGAGTGTTGCTTTTTTATTTAGTAAAAGATGGGAAGTTAATTTCCTGCCCTATTTCGTTCTATAATCCAGATTTTTTATACTTCGAAAATTTTAATTATTTTGACTACGTTAGCTTAAAGAAAGAAGATGCTATTTTTAAATGTGTCAAACTTGAAACAATAGGCTCAGATGAAGAAATACTAACTTTTGAATTAATTGATTAAGTTATAAAAATGATTATTTTTTATGAGAAATCTTAGGTAATAGTTTAAGTTAGTAGGTGTTAATTTTTTAAAATATAACACATTCCCCGCTCGGGTATAGTATGTTCGCTACCGCTAGGATTCCCTAGTGGCGATAAGAGTAAGGAAATAAAAAGAGAAGCCACATTTTAGAAATAGAATGTGGTTTTTTAGTTTAAATACTTTTAAGTTTAACCGCTTTAACAAGGTTATCAATCATATAAAAAATATGCTGTTTATCTTCTTCGGGTAGATGTTCAATATCGTTGATACCCCGCTGTTCCATAACATGCGCTACCGCTAAGTTTTACTTAGTGGCGTTACAAGTAAGAAAATAAAAAAACAAAGCTACATTATAGCGATATATTGTGGCTTTTTATGGTTATAAAATAATGAGGAAAATACCCGGTTTACCGCCACTAAGTAAAACTTAGCGGTAGCAAATACTATACTGTCTCCGCTCACAGACTGTGTCCCCCTGGCTACTGCTAAGCTGTGCTTAGTAGCGATAACAGTGTCGTTTAAGTCTTAAAAAGTACAAACTTCGCAGAGCGGGTGATTAATCTCTAACGCGGTCAAGTCCGCAGTTTTTAGTCGGTTTTATATTTCAAAGCGCATTCATAAGATCATAAAAAAATACAAACTCAAAACATAGAAAAATAAAAGTCTCATCAAGTTTTAGTTTCCACTTTTCTGTGTAACTCCGTGAAAACTCAGAGCGTCTCTGCATAATAATTGTATGTTTTTAATATAAAAAGAGATCTGTATTAACTTCTTAATCCGAGTCAGTTCATTAGCTTGTAGTAATCCATCTAAAGCCCGTTTTGCAGCTCGAAAAACATGCGTAAAGAAATAAATCAAAAAAACTATATCTTAAAAGTAATCACAGGTCGTTTAGCATGATTCACTAAATCCTCACTAATACTGCCATTAAAAAAATGAGAAATACCTTGTCTACCATGCGTACTCATACCAATTAAATCCGCGCCAATAGAAGCTGAAAAGTTCATAATACCTTTTTCAATATTAGCATCATTATAAATATTGGTCGTATAATTTTTAAAATCGAAACCACTAGCAAAATCGGTCATTCTGCTGTTTGCATCAGCAGATGTTAAAAACTTATTAGGCGTATTCACCATTAACAAATGCATTTTAGCTTTATTGGCTTCAGCAAAATCGATAGCTTTTTTGTAGGGAGTTTTGCTTTCATCCTTGAAATCCGAAGCAAAAACGAAATCTTCAATATCAAAAGATTCATGCTTATTTTTAATAACTAAAACAGGTGTCTCAGAAGTTCTAACCACCTTTTCGGTGTTACTCCCAATAAGCATTTCTCTTAGTCCGCTTGCGCCGTTCGATCCCATAATAATCAAATCAATATCATGCTTTTTACATACTTGAAAAACACCTTTAAAAATTTCATGCATTTCTACGTTTTCATGGATTATAATGTCTTTTAAATAGTCTTTTTCTTTTAGTTTTTCGAACTTTTTATGTGCTAATTTCATGAAAAAAACGGCCTCTGGTAAATTATTATAAGAACTTAAAGCATCTACTTCGTGAAGCGGAATTTCTAGAATGTGTAACAAGTAAATTTCGCTGTTGTGTTTTTTAGCAAGCTGAGCAGCAACTTTTAAGGCGTTCTCTGCTTGGCCTGAAAAGTCAGTAGGTACAAGTATTTTTTTCATAATGATAGATGTTGTGGTGTATATAAATTTATGCATTAATATTTTAAAAACCAATAAAATATATTATATTTGCACCGTTGAAAGGCGAAATTAAGAAATGAGGGGACGTAAAGTCCCCTCTTTTTATACTAGAGAATGTTTAAAACTACAGTTGAGAATTTACTTGAAGAAGCACTAGCAGAGCGTAGTGACTTATTCCTTATAGAATTTTCTATAGATCAAGAAAACCACATAAAAATTGTGGTAGATGGCGATAATGGACTTTTAGTAGAAGATTGTATGTTTCTTAGCCGAGCTATACAGAATAATCTAGAAGAAGATGAACATGATTTTTCTTTAGAAGTTATGTCTGCTGGTGCAACATCGCCTTTGGTTCACAACCGTCAGTACAAGAAAAATTTAAATCGCGTATTAGAAGTAAGAACCAGTTCAGATAAAATAGAAGGTACGCTTACAAATGCTACCGATACAGAGATTTTATTAGAATGGAAAGTTAGAGAACCTAAACCAATTGGTAAAGGTAAAGTAACTGTGAGAAAGCAAGCTAGTATAGCTTACGAAGATATTTTAGAAGCAAAAGTTATGATTAAATTTTAATTTAAGAAGAATTATGGAAAATGTTGCGTTAATTGAATCGTTTTCGGAATTTAAGGACGATAAATTAATAGATCGTGTAACGTTAATGGCAATTTTAGAAGATGTTTTTAGAAGTGCCTTAAAAAAGAAATTTGGAGACGATGATAACTTTGATATCATTGTTAATCCAGATAAAGGGGATTTAGAGATTTGGAGAAATAGAATTGTAGTTGCAGATGGGGAGGTTGAAGAAGACAATCAAGAAATTTCTTTAACAGAAGCCCGTAAAATCGAACCTGATTTTGAGGTTGGAGAAGATGTTTCTGAAGAAGTGAAATTAATAGATTTAGGACGACGTGCTATTTTAGCATTACGTCAAAATTTAATTTCTAAAATTCACGAGCATGATAATACCATTATCTACAAGCAATTTAAAGATTTAATTGGCGAAATTTATACCGCAGAGGTACATCATATTCGTCACAGAGCTGTTATTTTGTTAGATGATGACGGTAACGAAATTGTATTACCAAAAGACAGACAAATACCATCAGATTTTTTCCGTAAAGGGGATAATGTAAGAGGTGTAATTGATAGCGTAGAGCTTAAAGGTGCAAAACCTACAATTATAATGTCTAGAAGTTCCCCAGCGTTCTTAGAAAAATTATTCGAACAAGAAATTCCAGAAGTTTTTGATGGTTTAATTACTATTAAACATGTCGTAAGAATCCCTGGTGAAAAAGCAAAAGTAGCTGTAGATTCTTATGATGATAGAATAGATCCTGTAGGAGCTTGTGTAGGTATGAAAGGTTCAAGAATTCACGGTATTGTTCGCGAATTAGGAAACGAAAATATCGATGTAATCAATTATACTAGTAACTTACCGCTTTTTATAACAAGAGCTTTAAGTCCTGCAAGAGTAACTTCTGTTAAACTTAACGAAGAAACAAAACGTGCAGAAGTTATCTTAAAACCAGAAGAAGTAAGTAAAGCAATTGGTAGAGGCGGACATAATATACGTTTAGCGGGCCAATTAACAGGTTACGAAATTGATGTGTTTAGAGAAGGTGCAGAAGAAGATGTTGAGTTGAGAGAATTCACTGATGAAATTGAAGGCTGGATTATAGAGGAATTTAGCAAAGCAGGATTAGATACAGCTAAGAGTATTTTAGAACAAGATGTAAAAGATCTTGTGAAGCGAACAGATTTAGAAGAAGAAACGATTTTAGACGTTGTTAGAATTCTTAAAGAAGAATTCGAAGAGTAAAAAATAAAGCAAATTTTGCATTATTTTGTGCCTTAAATTGGCATAATAATTATATTTGAGTATTTTAAAGGCGATTATGGCTGACACAATTAGATTAAATAAAGTATTACGCGAGCTTAACATCTCTTTAGATCGTGCTGTAGAATTTTTAGATTCTAAAGGCATCGAGATAGAGAAGCGACCTACTACAAAAATTTCAGAAGAAACATATCATGTGCTTTCCAATGGATTTCAAACAGATGCGAATAAAAAAGTAGCATCTAAAGAAGTGGGTCAAGCGAAACTAAAAGAGAAAGAGGTTTTGCGTGAACAACGCGAGCGTGAACTTGAGGTAAAGCAAAAAGCACAAGCCAAAAGAGAAGAAGTTGTAAAAGCTACTAAAACGCTTTCTGGACCAAAACAAGTTGGAAAGATTGATTTAGATCCGAAGAAGAAAGAAGTGACTCCTGCTCCTGTAAAAGAAGCCGTTGTTGCCGAAACTCCTAAAAAAGAAGTAGTTGTTGAAACTCCAGCTCCTAAAAAAGAGGAAGTCAAAGTTGAAAAACCGACTCCAAAGGCTAAAGAAGAAGTAAAACCAGTAGTTGAAGCTAAAACTGAAGCCCCTGCTGAAGTTGTTAAAACTGAAGCAGCGCCAGAAGAGCCAATAGCTAAAGTTGAAAAACCAAAAGGAGGTGATATTGTTGTTGAAGATGAAAAAGTTCAAACGCAATATAAAAAGCTTACTGGTCCAAAAATAGCAGGCGATAAAATTGATTTATCTCAATTTAATAAACCAAAGAAGAAACCAGTAGAAAAGAAACCAGATGCAAAAGCAGCTGACGCAAATAAGAAAAAACGTCGCCGTATAAGTAAAGTTGGAGGTCCAAACGCTGGTGGAGCAGGAAGACCAGGCGGAGGAGCAGGAAGACCAGGTGGTGGAGTCGGAAGACCAGGAGGTAGTAATTTTAGAGGTAAGCCAGGACAAGGAAGACGTCCTAATGTACCAAAAACAGAACCAACTGAGGAAGATGTAAAAAAACAAGTTAGAGAAACTCTTGAAAAACTTCAAGGTAAATCTAGCAAAGGAAGAGGCGCTAAAAACAGAAGAGATAAAAGAGATAAACATAGAGAGCAGATAGAGATCGATGAACAAATCGAAGCAGCTGAAAGCAAAATCATTAAAGTAACAGAGTTTGTTACGGCTAGTGAAATGGCAACGATGATGGATGTTCAAGTCACTCAAATTATTTCAGCATGTATGTCTCTTGGTATGATGGTAACGATGAATCAGCGTTTAGATGCTGAAACATTAACTATTGTAGCAGATGAGTTTGGTTATAAAGTAGAATTCGTAACTACAGATATTGAAGAATCAATTGAAGAAGTTGTAGATAAAGAAGAAGATTTAGTACATCGTGCACCTATTGTAACTGTTATGGGACACGTAGATCACGGTAAAACATCGCTTCTAGATTATATTCGTCAAGAAAACGTAATTGCTGGAGAATCAGGAGGAATTACACAGCATATTGGTGCTTATGGTGTGGAGTTAGAAGGTGGTCAAAAAATCGCATTCTTAGATACACCAGGTCACGAGGCCTTTACAGCGATGCGTGCTCGTGGTGCTCAAGTTACAGATATTGCTATTATTGTAGCAGCGGCCGATGATGATATCATGCCACAAACAAAAGAAGCTATTTCGCATGCGCAAGCAGCGGGAGTTCCTATTGTATTTGCTATTAATAAAATAGATAAACCAGACGCCAATCCAGAAAAGATTAAAGATGGATTAGCACAAATGAATCTTTTAGTTGAAGATTGGGGAGGGAAAATTCAATCTCATGATATTTCAGCAAAAGAAGGAACTGGTGTTAAAGAATTATTAGAAAAAGTATTGCTTGAAGCAGAATTATTAGAACTTAAAGCAAATCCAGACAAAGCAGCTGTTGGTACTGTAGTTGAAGCCTTTTTAGATAAAGGTAGAGGATATATATCTACAATATTAGTACAAGCTGGAACTTTAAAAATTGGTGACTACGTACTTGCAGGAAAAAATAGTGGTAAGATTAAAGCGATGCATGATGAGCGTGGAAATGACGTTGCAGAAGCAGGACCTTCAACACCAGTATCTATTCTTGGTTTAGACGGTGCGCCTCAAGCAGGTGATAAGTTTAATGTATTTGAAGATGAACGTGAAGCGAAACAAATTGCTTCTAAACGTGCACAACTACAACGTGAGCAATCCGTACGTACACAACGTCATATTACACTTGATGAAATTGGACGACGTATTGCACTTGGTGATTTCCAAGAACTTAATATCATCCTTAAAGGTGATGTTGATGGTTCGGTTGAAGCCTTAACAGATTCATTCCAAAAATTATCAACTGAAGAAATTCAAGTTAATATTTTACATAAAGGTGTTGGAGCCATTACAGAAAGTGATGTGTTATTAGCTTCAGCTTCCGATGCTATTATTATCGGGTTTAATGTAAGACCTGTTGGTAATGCCAGAATGATTGCAGATAAAGAAGAAATCGATATTAGATCATATTCTATTATTTACGATGCAATTAACGATCTTAAAGATGCGATGGAAGGTATGTTATCTCCAGAGCTTAAAGAAGAAATTACAGGTACTGCCGAAATTAGAGAAATGTTTAAAGTCTCTAAAGTTGGAACTATTGCAGGTTGTATGGTAACTAATGGTAAGATCCTTAGAAGTTCAGGAATTAGATTAATTCGTGATGGCGTAGTCGTTTATACAGGTGAATTAGCATCGTTAAAACGATTTAAAGATGATGCCAAAGAAGTAACTAAAGGTTACGATTGTGGTATGCAAATTAAAAACTATAACGACGTTAAAGAAGGTGATATAATTGAAGCCTTCCATGAAGTTGAAGTTAAAAAGAAGCTTAAGTAAGTTTTTTTGAAATATAATTTAAAAGGCGACTCATTGAGTCGCCTTTTTTTATGGAGTTAATGCGTTGTGTATTTTGATTTATTGTGAAGTTAAAACGGATCAATTACAATTATTGTGTTTCAAATAAATAGATGCAGGTTCATCTAAATAAAAAGTTTTATGGCGTTACCGCAAAGGTCGGGCTTGCAGCCTGTCTTGAGTGTAGTCGAAAGGCTGTATCTTTTTAAAACACGTCATTGCGAAGGAGGTACGACAGCGGCAATCTGTTAATTTATTGTTCTGCACAAAGTTAATAGTTCCAAAGTTTTAAAAAGAATGCCACTACTATCCTAACAAATAATTGGTGTAAAATAACCAGCTTCAACTTTAGTGCACCATTCTAAGAAGTTTTAAACAAATGATATAAGAATTTAATTTATCTGTTAGACAAACATGTTAATTGAATTAAGATGTCAGTTCGAGTGATTTCGACCTTTTTTTCGGAATTATATCGAGAACCTTCATAATCTTAAAAGTAAAAAGGGACACTAGATTAGTTGTACTAGATTTTAGAGAAAAAACGCTTATCCATAAAGGACAAGAAGAATGTCTAAATAGTATAAGAGTTTTTCAAGACGCTAAATCTAAGTCATAATATAGAAATTAATTCTTCTTTTTCTTCGGTTTAAAAATAAACGCCCCAGAGAAATTTTTCTTTATTTCTTTTAAAGCTCTGTCGGCTTCTATACGCGTTCTAAAATTACCTGCCCAAATTTTGTAGTTAGGTGTTTCAAAAACCATTGATGGATTCCAACCGCTATATTTCGATAGGAATTTTTCTTTTGCTTTTTGTGCAGAAGGTCTATTGCCAGAATAAATTTGAATTTTATAACGATCAGTCGTTTCTTTATTCATGTTTTTCTTCAAATCAAGCAATCTATCAATTTTTTCATCTTGATTAATGCTAATATTTCCTTGTTGTGCATTGCAAAAAGTTGATGCTGTAAGGAAGCATAAAAGGGCTATTGATGATATTTTTAATTCCAATGATTTCATTTTCAAATATATTTATACAAATGTATACGTTATTAACTTAAATTTGGCTGATTTTATTATTTAGAATCTCTCTAAATTATTAATTAACACTTCGCTAAGATTTCTCAAATCGACTTTTAATATTACTTTTGCATGAGATTTTATAAGTATGATATTTGTCATTGTTATATGAAAAAATCATACCAAAGTTTAGAAGTTAATTTAACCAACAATATGAAACAGGTGATTCACCGTAAATTAGGCAAAAACATTCTTCGTTTAGGTTTAATTATTTTATTAGCGTTTACAACATCTCTATCGGCTCAAGATGGAGATCCAGCAAAAGGAAAATCTTTATTTAATGCCAATTGTGCAGCTTGTCATCAATTAGATAAGAAAATGACAGGTCCCGCTTTACGAAATGTAGAGCAACGTTTGAGTGATGATGAAGGTCTTGATAGAGATTGGATTTATGCTTGGGTACGTAATAGTGCAGGTGTTATTAAATCTGGAGATGCTTACGCAAACAAAATTTATAATGAATATGGTGGTGCTGCAATGACAGCATTTCCTCAGTTGTCTGATGATGATTTAAATAATATTTTAGCTTATACTGCAGAGGTAAAGGCGCCTCCAGTTGCACCGACTGGTGGAGCGGTTGCAACTCAAGCAACAGATTCTTCAAATGGTATTTCAAACGAAATCATTTTAGGCGCATTAGCTATATTGTTTATCCTTTTAGCATCAGGCTTGTTTTTAGTAAACAAAACATTACGTCGTTTTGCATTGGCTCAAAATATAGAATTACCAGAAGCTTCTGAAGGAACACCGTTATGGAAAGCGTTTATTAAGAACCAATTCTTAATGATTGTTGTAGCGATATTCTTTTTGTTATCAAGTGCATATTTTGTTTTTGGATTCTTTATGCAGGTTGGGATAGATCAAGGCTATCAACCAGTGCAACCAATTCATTTTTCACACAAAATACATGCTGGCGATAATGGTATAGACTGTAAATACTGTCACTCTTCTGCAAGAGTAAGTAAAACATCAGGAATTCCTTCTTTAAATGTTTGTATGAATTGTCATAAGTCTATTTATGAATACAATGGAGAAACAAGTCCAGAGTATTCAAAAGAATTTTATGATGGGGAGATTAAAAAGTTATACGATGCTTCAGGATGGAGTGACGCCGATCAAAAATATACAGGAGAATCTAAGCCAGTAAAATGGACTCGTATTCATAACTTACCAGACTTTGTTTATTTCAATCACTCACAACATGTTACCGTTGGTGGTCAAGAATGTCAAACATGTCACGGACCTGTTGAAGAAATGGAAGTGATGTATCAACATGCGCCATTAACTATGGGTTGGTGTGTAGAGTGTCACAGAACAACTAAGGTGAACACAAAAGATAATGCTTACTATGCCAAGACTCACGAAGAATTGACTAAAAAGTATGGTGTAGAAAAACTTACCGTTGCTATGCAGGGTGGTTTGGAATGTGGTAAGTGTCATTACTAAAAATAAAATAGTATCACACTGAGCACAGTCGAAGTGTAAAAAATTAATAAGAAGTAATTCAATTATATAATATGTCATCAAACAAGAAATACTGGAAAAGTGTTGAAGAGCTAAACGAGAATAGCTCTATTGTTGAGACGCTAAAACAAAACGAGTTTGTAGATCAAATACCTACTAGTGAATTTTTAGGAGATAAAGATACATTAGAAGAATCATCTACAACGCGTCGCGATTTCTTAAAATACGTTGGGTTTAGTACTGCAGCAGCATCACTTGCAGCATGTGAAGGCCCTGTTGTTAAATCGATTCCTTATATAGTACAGCCGGATGAAATTATTCCTGGTGTTGCAAATTATTATGCAACGACTATTGCAAATGGATTTGATTTTGCTAGTGTTTTAGTTAAAACTCGCGAGGGTCGTCCAATTAAAATTGAAAACAATACCATGGCAGCTACTAATGGTAGTGCAAATGCTAGGGTGAATGCTTCGGTTTTAGGATTGTACGATAGTTTAAGAGCGCAAGGTCCAAGTAAAGCTGGTGAAGCTATTGCTTGGAGTGATTTTGATGCTGAAACATCAAAAACATTAGAAAGCTTAAAAGGCGGAAGTAAAGCTATTGTGTTATTAACACAAACTTATGCGAGTCCATCTACAAGCAAATTAATTTCTGAATTCAAAGAAAAATACGGTAATGTTCGTCACGTGGTTTACGATTCAGTTTCTGAGTCTGCTGCGTTAGATGCATACCAAGCTAAATATAGAGAACGTGCTTTAGCGAGTTACGATTTCTCTAAAGCCATGACCATTGTTTCTGTTGGTGCAGATTTCTTAGGAGATTGGCAAGGAGGAGGCTTTGATTCTGGGTATTCTAAAAATAGAGTTCCAGATCATGGTAAAATGTCGCGTCACGTACAGTTTGAGTCTAATATGTCTCTTTCTGGTGCTAATGCAGATAAACGTGTACCATTAACGCCAAGTGAGCAAAGAACGGTTTTAGCTAAATTATACAGTTTAGTTACTGGTAATTCGGTTTCTACTAAGGATTTGCCAAAGCATATTGAAACGGCAGTTCAAAAAGCAGGAGATCAGCTTAAAAAAGCAGGGAGTAAAGGACTTGTCGTTACAGGAATTCAAGATGTAAATGCACAAACAGTTGCTTTAGAAATTAATGAAGCGTTGCATAGTAAAGCATTTGATGCTGCTACGCCAGTTAAAACAAGACAAGGGAACGACAAAGAAGTCGCTAAGTTAGTTGTTGATATGAAGGCTGGAAAAGTTGGAGCTATCATCATGAGTGGTGTTAATCCGATTTACAGCTTAGCAAATGCTTCAGCGTTTTCTGAAGGATTGAAAAATGTAGAATTATCTGTAGCGTTCTCTTTAAAAGCAGACGAAACGGCTTCAGAAACACAATATTTAGCAGCAGTACCGCACTACTTAGAATCTTGGGGTGATGTTGAACTTAAAAAAGGACACTATGCGTTAACACAACCCACTATCCGTCCTTTATTTGATACCAGACAATTTCAAGAGGCTTTATTAAAATGGACAGGAAACGATGTTTCTTATCACGATTATATTAAAGAGTCTTGGGGATCTACTATTTTAGGAGGAAGTTCTTTTAACACCGCATTACATGATGGTGTTTTTGTTGGAGAACTTGCTACAGAAGTAGAAGATACAACAACAGCATCAGAAGATGTTGAAGCACCTTCTGGAAATGCAGCAAGAGCGTTATCAGCTTCAGCTAAATCGGAAGGATTAGAATTAACATTATATACCAAAACAGGTATGGGTGATGGGCAACAAGCCAACAACCCATGGTTGCAAGAGTTTCCAGATCCTATTACTAGAGCATCTTGGGACAACTACTTAACCGTTTCTAAAGCAGATGCTGATGCATTAGGTTTAATGAATAAGCACGTTGCTAACGGCGCGTTAAATGGTAGTTATGCAAATGTAACTGTAAGCGGTGTTACTCTTAAAGTTCCAGTAATGATTCAGCCAGGACAAGCTAAAGGTTCTGTTGGGTTAGCACTAGGATACGGTAAAACATTAGGTTTAAAAACTGAAATGCAAACGGGTGTCAATGCCTTTGCATTATATCAAAACTTTAATACGGTACAAAGCGTTACTGTTGAAGCTGCTTCTGGCGAGCATGAATTTGCATCAGTTCAGTTACACAACACCTTAATGGGACGTGGTGATATTATTAAAGAAACAACTTTAGAGGTATTCAATACGAAAGATAAGAAACATTGGAATGCAATTCCTATGGTATCTTTAAATCACGAGCCTGTTCCTGTAACGTCTCCGGAAGTTGATTTATGGGATGAGTTTGATCGTTCTATTGGACATCACTTTAACTTATCTATCGATTTAAATGCCTGTACAGGTTGTGGGTCATGTGTTATAGCATGTCATGCAGAAAACAATGTACCTGTAGTAGGTAAGACTGAAGTTAGACGAAGTAGAGATATGCACTGGTTGCGTATTGATAGATATTATTCATCTGAAGAATCATTTTCTGGTGATAATGAAAAGAAAGAGAATATTTCTGGTTTAGGAAGCTCATTAAGTGAGTTTGGTGAAATGGAAAATGCATCTGAGAATCCTCAAGTAGCATTCCAACCCGTAATGTGTCAACATTGTAATCATGCGCCTTGTGAAACTGTTTGTCCTGTGGCAGCAACATCTCACGGTCGTCAAGGTCAAAACCATATGGCGTATAACCGTTGTGTAGGTACTAGATATTGTGCAAACAACTGCCCTTATAAAGTACGTCGTTTCAACTGGTTCTTATATAATGGTAACGATGAGTTTGATTATCATATGAATGATGATTTAGGACGTATGGTATTAAATCCAGATGTTGTAGTACGTTCTCGTGGTGTTATGGAAAAATGTTCTATGTGTATTCAAAAAACACAAAAAACAATTCTTGATGCAAAACGTGACGGACGTACCATTAAAGATGGTGAATTCCAAACAGCATGTTCTGCAGCTTGTAGTAGTGGAGCCATGGTATTTGGAGATATCAATGATAAAGAGTCTAAAGTTGCAAAACTTAAAGAAGATAACCGTATGTATCACTTGTTAGAAAGCGTTGGGACAAAACCTAATGTGATTTATCAAACGAAAGTGAGAAATACAACCGAAGCATAAAATTAATTAAAGAATCAATTAGATAATTATGGCGTCTCATTACGAAGCACCTATTAGAAGACCTTTAGTTACAGGTGAAAAATCATACCACGACGTTACTGTGGATGTGGCTAAGCCTGTAGAAGGAAAAGCAAATAAGCAATGGTGGATAGTTTTTTCTATAGCACTTGCCGCTTTCCTTTGGGGAATTGGATGTATTTTATACACAATAACTACAGGTATTGGTACTTGGGGTTTAAACAAGACCGTAGGTTGGGCTTGGGATATTACTAACTTCGTTTGGTGGGTTGGTATTGGTCATGCAGGAACACTTATTTCTGCAGTACTTTTATTATTTCGTCAAAAATGGAGAATGGCAATTAATAGATCCGCGGAAGCGATGACCATATTTTCGGTTGTTCAAGCTGGTTTATTCCCAATTATTCACATGGGCCGTCCATGGTTAGGATACTGGGTATTACCAATTCCAAATCAATTTGGTTCACTTTGGGTAAACTTTAACTCTCCATTACTTTGGGATGTATTTGCAATATCAACCTATTTATCTGTATCATTAGTATTCTGGTGGACAGGTTTATTACCAGATTTTGCCATGCTTAGAGATAGAGCTGTTAGACCTTTCCAAAAGAAAATCTATGCTTTATTAAGTTTCGGATGGTCTGGTAGAGCAAAAGATTGGCAACGTTTTGAAGAAGTCTCTTTAGTACTTGCTGGTTTAGCAACACCTTTAGTACTTTCGGTACATACTATTGTATCTTTTGATTTCGCAACATCGGTTATACCAGGATGGCATACCACAATATTCCCGCCTTACTTTGTGGCTGGTGCAGTATTCTCTGGATTTGCCATGGTAAATACACTTCTTATTATTATGAGAAAAGTATGTGACCTTGAAGATTATATTACTGTACAGCACATCGAGTTAATGAACATTGTAATTATGATTACAGGCTCAATAGTAGGTGTAGCATATATCACAGAGTTATTTATTGCTTGGTATTCTGGTGTAGAATATGAACAATATGCCTTTTTAAACAGAGCAACTGGACCTTACTGGTGGGCATATTGGGCAATGATGACATGTAATGTATTCTCTCCGCAGTTTATGTGGTTCAAGAAACTTAGAACGAGTATTATGTTCTCTTTCTTTATCTCGATAGTAGTAAACATAGGAATGTGGTTTGAACGTTTTGTAATTATTGTAACCTCGTTACATAGAGATTACTTACCATCATCATGGACTATGTTCTCTCCAACATTTGTAGATATTGGAATATTTATTGGAACTATAGGATTCTTCTTTGTATTATTCTTATTATACTCAAGAACTTTCCCTGTAATTGCGCAGGCAGAGGTTAAAACGATTTTAAAATCTTCTGGAGAACGTTATAAGAAAATTAGAGAAGCTGGTGACAGTTTAGTTGGTACAGGTTCAGATACAAGAACATCTGGAGATAATAATAAAGAAACAAAAAACTAAAAGTAGCATATGGAAGCTTCAAAAGTAATTCACGCTATTTATACCGATGATGATATCTTAATGTCTGCTGTTAAGAAAGTAAAGACAGAAAGATTTCACATTGAGGAAATATATACCCCTTTTCCAGTTCACGGACTAGATAAAGCGATGGGATTAGAACCAACACGTATTGCAATAACTGCATTTATGTATGGTTTAGTAGGATTAACAGTGGCAATTGTAATGATGAATTTTATTATGATTGAAGATTGGCCACAAAATATTGGTGGAAAACCAAGTTTTAGCTATATCGAAAATATGCCAGCGTTTGTCCCTATTATGTTCGAACTAACAGTATTTTTCGCAGCCCACTTAATGGTAATAACATTTTACTTGCGTAGTAGAATGTGGCCATTTAAAAAAGCAGAAAACCCAGATCCTAGAACTACAGATGATCATTTCTTAATGGAAATTGCAGTAAATGGAAATGAAAAAGAACTTGAAAGCTTGCTTAAAGAGACAGGTGCAGTTGAGATTAATTTAATTGATAAAGCACATTAATAGAAAGATGAAGAGCTTAATTAAAATATCAGTCATAGCAATGGTTTTAGTAACTATTGTTTCATGTAAAAAAGATACAAGACCAAACTATCAATTCATGCCTAATATGTATGAGTCTGAAGGTTACGAAACTTACGGTGAAAACGATATGTTTGAAGATGGTATGGAAGCAAGAACTCCTGCAGAAGGATCTATTCCTAGAGGATATGTACCTTTCGATATCGATAACACAACCGAAGGTTTTAACTTGGCTAAAGCTACTTTAGTAAATCCATTAGATTCTACGCAAGTAGATTTAGCAAAAGGTAAAGCTTTATACGATATATACTGTGGAATTTGTCATGGTAATAAAGGTAACGGTCAAGGAAATCTTGTAAAAAGAGAAAAAATTCTTGGTATACCAAGTTACGACGATGCAGGAAGAGCAATTACAGCAGGAAGTATTTACCATACTATTTATTATGGTAAAAATGCGATGGGTTCTTATGCTAACCAATTAAAAGAAGAAGAACGTTGGCAAGTAGTTTCATACGTGCTAAAGTTAAAATCAGATTTAGAAAAGTAAGATTATATTAGATATGTATACATTTTCAAAAAAATTAAAGACATTTTCTTTTATTCTAATCATCTTAGGATTATTGGGTGTAGGGTATGGTTTTGCATCCTCTCACAAGACCTTAGATGATGTAAAAGTTATGCTTGCTGAAGAAGCTTCTGGTCACCATGGAGGTGGTCATGCGGAAGAAGCAACACATGCTGTTGCCGATACTCACAATGCACATGCAGAAGATAACCATGGTGATGCTCACCATGCAGAAGCAGATGCACATCATGATGATAAACATGCCGAGCATGTTATGCACCAAATACATAACAGACCATGGTCTGCATTATATGTAGCAGCATTTTTCTTTATGATGATTGCTTTAGGTGTTTTAGCATTTTATGCTATTCAAATTGCATCACAAGCAGGTTGGTCTCCAGTACTCTTTAGAGTGATGGAAGGTATCACAGCATATTTATTACCAGGTGCTTTAATCGTTTTGGCTATTGCTCTTGGATCTCATTATATAGGCCACGATAGTATCTTTATGTGGATGAACCCAGAAGTTACTACTGAAGGGAGTGAACATTATGATAAATTAATTGACGGTAAATCAAGTTGGTTAAATGTTGGTTGGTTTGCAGTAAGAGGTTTGATATTTATTGCTGGTTGGGTAGCTTACAGACAGTTTTCACGTAAACTTTCTATTGCTCAAGATACAGCAGACGATAAAAGTAACTTTAAAAAATTATTCCGCATCTCGGCAGCATTTTTAGTATTCTTTATTTATTCAGAATCTATTATGTCTTGGGATTGGATTATGAGTGTAGATCCACATTGGTTTTCTACATTATTTGGATGGTATGTATTTGCAAGTATGTTTGTAAGTGGTATTACCGTAATTGCTTTAATTACAATTTATTTAAAATCTAAAGGGCAATTGGAGTTTGTAAACGAAAATCACTTGCACGATGTTGCTAAATTTATGTTTGCATTCAGTATTTTCTGGACCTACTTATGGTTTTCACAATTCATGCTTATTTGGTATTCAAACATTCCTGAAGAGGTAACGTATTTCATAACACGTTTTGCAGATTACCAATTACCATTCTTAGGTATGGTAGTTATGAACTTTGTATTCCCTATCTTAATGTTAATGAATGCCGATTACAAACGTATTCCATGGTTTGTTGTTATGGCAGGTTTAGTAATACTATTTGGTCATTATATCGATATTTTCAATATGATTATGCCAGCTACAGTAGGAGATAGATGGTTTATAGGAATCCCAGAAATAAGCGCTCTATTATTATTTGCAGGTTTATTCATTTTTGTAGTATTCACCGCTTTATCTAAAGTGTCGTTACTTGCAAAAGGATACCCACTAATGAAAGAAAGCAAAGATTTCCATTATTAATAAAATAAATAAAGAAGAGAGAGAACAATGACTACTTTATTAACAATTATAGTTTTAATATTCATTTTAATTGCCATTTGGCAAATGGTAAAGATTTTCGATTTAGCACAAGCTAAAAACGAAAACTCTCAAGTTGCCAACGACAAGGATAATACATTAAATGGGTATTTAATGATGGGCTTTTTAGCTTTCATTTATGTTATAACCATTGTGTGTTTTGTTTTATGGGGAGACTTACCTCTAATGTCTAACTCAGCATCAGAACATGGACCAACGATCGATAACTTAATGGTTATCTCTATGGTTCTTATTTTTGTTACGCAGACAATTACTCAGTTTTTACTTCACTATTTTGCATTTAAATATAAAGGTGAAAAAGGTAAAAAAGCATTGTTCTTTGCAGATAATAACAAGTTAGAATTTATCTGGACTATTATTCCTGTAATTGTTTTAGCAGGTTTAATTATTTACGGATTAAACACTTGGATTAACATTACGAGTGTTGATGAAACAGAAGACCCTTTAATAGTTGAGTTATATGCACAACAATTTAACTGGAAAGCGAGATATGCTGGTTCTGATAATACGTTAGGAAAATCTAATGTACGTTTAATTGATATCGACCGTGCTAACATCTTAGGTTTAGATGAAGCTGACCCGAATGCACAAGACGATGTTATAACAACAGAATTACATTTACCAGTTGGGAAGCCTGTATTATTTAAAATGCGTTCTCAAGATGTATTACACTCGGCTTATATGCCACACTTTAGAGCACAAATGAATTGTGTTCCAGGTATGATTACTCAATTTGGATTTACACCAACAATAACAACTGTAGATATGCGTGTAACACCTCAAATGTCTGAGAAAGTAACTAACATTAATAAAATTAGAGTTGAAAAGAGTAAAGCACTAATTGCAAAAGGTGAAGATGCTTTAGAGCGTTACGAGTTTGATTACATTTTATTATGTAATAAAATTTGTGGAAAATCTCACTACAATATGCAAATGAAAATTATTGTAGAAACTCAAGAAGAATATGATGCTTGGATAAAAGAGCAAAAAGTATTTAAGAATTCTCTAATTAACTAATTAAAAAGATAAACACGATATAAGATTATGTCAGCACACGCAGATACACACGCTCACGACGACGACCACGGACATCATCCTAAAGAAACGTTTGTAACTAAATATATATTTAGTCAAGATCATAAAATGATCGCCAAGCAGTACTTAGTTACAGGTACAATAATGGGAGTTATTGGGGTTTTAATGTCATTAATGTTCCGTATGCAAATCGCTTGGCCAGAAGAGCCAAACGTATTGTTTGAAGCTTTATTAGGAAAATGGGCACCAGATGGTGTTATGGATGCTGATATTTATTTAGCATTAGTTACAATACACGGTACCATTATGGTATTCTTTGTATTAACAGCAGGTTTAAGTGGTACGTTTAGTAACTTATTAATTCCGTTGCAAATTGGTGCACGAGATATGGCATCAGGTTTCTTAAACATGGTTTCTTATTGGTTATTCTTTTTATCAAGTATAATCATGGTTATTTCATTATTTGTTGAAGCTGGTCCTGCAGCAGCTGGTTGGACAATTTATCCACCACTAAGTGCATTACCAATGGCACAAGGCGGTTCTGGTATGGGTATGACATTATGGTTAGTATCTATGGCTATATTTATTGCGTCTTCATTATTAGGATCATTAAATTATGTAGTAACAGTAATTAACTTACGTACAAAAGGAATGTCTATGACAAGACTTCCGCTTACAATTTGGGCATTCTTTGTAACAGCTATAATTGGTATTATTTCGTTTCCAGTTTTATTATCTGCAGCGTTATTATTAATTATGGATAGAAGTTTTGGAACATCATTCTTTTTATCAGATATATTTATTCAAGGTGAAGTATTACATTATCAAGGTGGATCACCAGTATTATTCGAACACTTATTTTGGTTCTTAGGTCACCCAGAGGTATATATTGTAATCTTACCTGCCATGGGACTTGTTTCCGAAATTATGGCTTCGAACTCACGTAAACCAATATTTGGTTACCGTGCGATGATTACATCTATATTAGCTATTGCTTTCCTTTCAACTATTGTTTGGGGGCACCATATGTTTATCTCAGGAATGAATCCATTCTTAGGGTCTGTATTTACATTTACAACCTTATTAATTGCGATACCTTCCGCAGTAAAAGCCTTTAACTGGATAACAACACTCTGGAAAGGTAATTTACAGATGAATCCAGCCATGTTATTCTCAATTGGTTTCGTATCCACATTTATAACAGGTGGTTTAACAGGAATTATTTTAGGAGATAGTGCATTAGACATCAACGTTCACGATACATATTTTGTTGTAGCTCACTTCCACTTAGTAATGGGTATATCTGCACTCTATGGAATGTTTGCTGGTATTTACCACTGGTATCCAAAAATGTATGGACGTATGTTGAATAAAAACTTAGGGTATATTCACTTCTGGATTACTGCAATTTGTGCTTATGGCGTATTCTTTCCAATGCACTTTATAGGAATGGCAGGTTTACCACGTCGTTATTATACAAATTCTAATTTTCCGTTATTTGACGATTTAGCAAACGTAAATGTTATAATTACGATCTTTGCTTTAATTGGAGGTGTGGTACAATTAGTATACTTATACAACTTCTTTAGTAGTATCTTCTTCGGAAAGAAAGCCACTCAAAACCCTTGGAGAGCCACGACATTAGAGTGGACAGCTCCAGTAGAACATATACACGGTAACTGGCCAGGAGATATCCCTCATGTACACCGTTGGGCTTACGATTATAGTAAACCAGGACATGATATAGATTTTGTACCTCAAAATGTTCCATTAAAAGATGGAGAAGAGGAGTTGCAACACTAAAAAATTTAAAACATATATTTAATAAAAGCTCACCTTAAAAAGGTGAGCTTTTTTTCGTTTAAAAGCTTATTAATTCGTTTAAATGTAAAATTTATCGTAAAAACACGATGAAATACAAAATAATCCGTTAAATTGCGTTCGCAAATGAAAATGATCTATTTCATTTGTTTATAGCCATTAATAATAAGTTTTAAACTTTAAATTATGAAAACCATATGCACACAAAAGAATGCTTTATTCTACGCGTTTTTTTATTTGTTATTCTTTGGGATATCTACCTCTGGATTTTCTCAATGTCCAACAGTAGATAATTCGACTCCATCACCCATTTGTGAAGAAGGATCAGGATTAACCTATGAGGCATTAACAACGTTATTAGTTAATGATGGAAGCATAACAACTAATGGTGCCACAATACGATGGTATACCTCTTTAACTGGAGGAACACCATTTTCATCAAACGAATTAGTTCGTCAGGAAGGTGTCTTTTATATTGATGATAATGACGATTTAGTAGATTGTTCACCGCGGGGATTAATAAATATTTCTTTCGCAGTGTCTGCAACTAATAGTGAATTTGAAGAGTTCTATTGTAGTGATGAAAATCCAACAGTAGAGACTTTTATTAACGACGCTTTGCAATCATTTATTCCCAGTGGAGGCATAGTTACAGTTTATAACGATTTTAGTACAAACGATGTCGCGCTACCAGCACAAGCAATTACCTCAAGTGCAGCATTTGAAGTTGTTTTTCAGGATGCTGGAGGTTGTACAAGCCAAATAGAAAACGGTTTAGCAATATATATTGATAAACCAGATGCACCAATAATAACATCACCTCAATCTTTTTGTAATAGTGGAGGTATAATATTTACTATTGCCGATATAGATATAGGAACAGCTACAAATGTCGAATGGTATAATAGTTCTGATGCAAGTGGTTTAAATTTAGATTCAACAACAGTAATTAATAATGGAGATATTTTATTCGCATTAGTTTCTACATTCCCTTTTCCATGTGATAGTGAAACAACTCAAGTCGAAATAGTAATAGACGAACCATTCGATCCTGGTACACCAGGAAGTTTAGAGTATTGTAATAACAGTGTGCCAACTACAGATTTAAATTTATTTAATGAACTGGGTGGCGCTCTAAAAGATAGTAATGGAACTTGGTCAGGTGGCCCATTTACAACATCAAATGGAAACTTAGGAACCGTAAATATAACAACGTTAACAACTCCAGGTGTTTATACGTTCACTTATACCGTTCCAAGTAATGGATTATGTCCTGAGAACTCTTCAGATGTTACAATTACAATATTACTTGCACCAGAATCAGGAACAGCAAACACACCAGTTGAATTTTGTGAAGGCGCTGCATCAACAAGTTTTGATTTATACAGTTTAATAACAGGAGAAAGCGGAACAGGAACATGGACAAATAATAATACATCAACTGTGGTAGCAAGCCCCGAAAGCATAGATTTATCTGGGTTTACAGCAGACACCTATAATTTTACATTTAATATAGATCCTATAGGCGGATGTGACGATGTCGATGTGGTAGCGAGTATTATTATTAATCCGTTACCAAATACAGGAATACCAAACAATCCACCCGCATTTTGTGAAAACGATTTAGCCTTAAGCAACACAGCTTTCGATTTGTTTACACTTTTAGGTGCCCCAGTTGATTCAGGAGGCACTTGGTATGATGGATTAGATACAACAGGTACAGTTATTACTAATAGTTTAGATTTATCACAATTAACGATTGGGATACACAACTTTACTTATGGTATCACAGATGCTAATACATGTACAAATAACACAACAGTCACAATAACGATTGATGAAGCTCCAGAATCAGGAACAACAAACACGCCAGTAGAGTTTTGTGAAGGCATTGCACCAACAAGTTTTGATTTGTACAGTTTAATAGCAGGAGAAAGCGGAACAGGAGTATGGACAAATAATAATACATCAACAATAGTAGCAAGTCCTGAAAGCATAGATTTATCTGGGTTTACAGCAGACACTTATAATTTCACATTTAATATAGATCCTATAGGCGGATGTGACGATGTCGATGTGGTAGCGAGTATTATCATTAATCCGTTACCAAATACAGGAACACCGAACAACCCACCAGCATTTTGTGAAAACGATTCAGCCTTAAGCAACACCGCTTTCGATTTGTTCACACTTTTAGGTGCACCAGTAGACTCTGGAGGCACTTGGTATGATGGATTAGATATAACAGGTACAGTTATTACTAATAGTTTAGATTTATCACAATTAACGATTGGGATACACAACTTTACTTATGGTATCACAGATGCTAATACATGTACAAATAGCACAACAGTCACAATAACGATTGATGAAGCTCCAGAATCAGGAACAGCAAACACGCCAGTAGAGTTTTGTGAAGGCGTTGCACCAACAAGTTTTGATTTGTACAGTTTAATAACAGGAGAAAGTGAAACAGGAGTATGGACAAATAATAATACATCAACTGTAGTAGTAAGCCCCGAAAGCATAGATTTATCAGGATTTACAGCAGACACCTATAATTTTACATTTAATATAGATCCTATAGGCGGATGTGACGATGTCGATGTGGTAGCGAGTATTATTATTAATCCGTTACCAAATACAGGAATACCGAACAACCCTCCAGCATTTTGTGAAAACGATTCAGCATTAAGCAACACCGCTTTCGATTTGTTTACACTTTTAGGTGCCCCAGTTGATTCAGGAGGAACATGGAGTGATACTAGCGTTATACCAATATCAGGTGTTTTAAGTGTCAATGCG
>JBDWSF010000002.1:0-129885 GCA_039985655.1 Algibacter sp.
AATATTGTCGTGAGTACCAATAAAGGAGCAGTTGAATTATGGAAAAAATACGGATTTGAAATAATTGGAACAACACCAAAAGGATTTAGACACCCTGAATTAGGATTCGTAGACACTTATATTATGTATAAAAATTTGAATAAATAATAAAAACTACCTACAACATTGTATAAAAATAATACGTAAGTTTATTCCTAAATCTAAAGTTAGTGCTTGTTTGCTTGCATCTGATTTTCCTTCGGAAAATCCTCGCACTCAAACTACGCACTATTCTTATACGTAACCGTTAGCATACATTAAAGAAAAATGAATATATCTGATCTTATTGGACTTACGATATCTGAAATTCGATATACTTATACTAATCGGAATGAATACGATATACAAGAGTTTTTTGCTTATTTAAAACTCTCAAACGGATTGATAATTGAAATCCCTCAATATTCTGATTTGGATCTTGATGAAAGTGTAGAAAGAAATCGAATTTTCGAAGATGCCAAAATACCGAGTAAAAAATGTAAAAATCGGATTGAAAGTCAAAGAATAATTGATATTCACTTTTGCTATTATAACAATGAACAAGATTTTGATTCTAAAGCATATATTGAATTGGAAAACGAAACATATTTGACAGAACAAAATCGTGGACCACAAGGTTTGACTGATATTGATTTGGAAATCCTAAACAAATCGGAATTTGAAAAACGGATTGCTGAATTAGATGAAGATTCCGAAATAAAATCATATCGAACAGCGATAAAAAACATATGTTAACTCCTAATATACATTAAAATAAATCTTAAAAGTTGAATTTAAAAAGAATACGAATATTTTTTGGATTTTGGTTAATCTGCTTAATAATAACACTGATAGAATCTCAACTGATTTACTCATCAACTCACTATAAAACAAGAGCATCGATTCAGTATGCGGAATTTCATTCATTTATAACAATTGGATGGTTGTGGTTTTCTTCAATGTTATTTATGATAATTGACAAAATTTATCAAAAAAGAGTTTACAGAATATTAGTAACGTTAGTTCCATTAATCATAACTTCAATCTATTATTCTATTTTGTGGAAAAGTCAAACTACTGAAATCGATTTTAGACTTTTTGCAGGTTTTTACTATCGATACCCTTACTGTTTTGATTTAATTTTATCGGTTTTTATAGGTACAATAATTGAAATAGCTTTGATTGAAGTAAAAGCAAAGAAAACGTATGCTAACAATGTATAAGGAAACATAGGGCATTTGTGCTAAACCGAAAGATCTGTGCATATTAACAAAGTCCACTAAATATAAAATTTGGCGTTTATAACAGAAAAGATAGAAGCAAAATATTTATATTTAGCTAAGTAAATTTTAAAATTAAAATTTATACCCAAAGTGAAAAATTGATCCCCAGAAGTGTACCAAAAAAGACACACTTTTATTAAATATTGAATTCTACTGAAGTAATGGATTAAGCCAGATAAACCTTGAGAAGCACCACAAACCCTATAAAAACAAAAAAGCCTCACTATTTCCAGTGAAGCTTTAAGTGAGCCCTTCAGGATTCGAACCTTCTTCTATCTTAATAGTATTCATAGTACTTACCACTACTCTACCTAACTAGGTATGTCTAAAAGTGTGCCTTTAATATTTAATCATAAAGTAAAATGTAATGAATGAACTATTTACTACTCTATCCAACACCCATTTAAAGATTTAATTAACTGGGAAAAACCCAAAATTCTCACTCCCCTCAATTCCATCAAATTCAATGTACTTAATTTTGGGGATAACACTCTCATCTGGAATCTTATTATCAAAAACAATTACCTGTCTATTTCCTTCAATCTCACTTAGATTTTTATAAAAAGAATCCACTATACCTCTTTCTAACTTATTATTATCTTTATTTCGTTTATTACTTTCATAAGCAGTTAAAGGTGAATCAAGAACTAATAAGTTACTAAAAGGTCTATTATTTACATAACAATAATCCATTATTCCAAGAACACACGCTGAAAAAGAAACACCTCTTTTTCCTTTTCCAAAACTTTTTCTATGTTTATCACCTATTACAATATCAAACACTTTATAATGACTATCAAAATCAATCAATTCATGTTTTATGTAATTCCATGCTTTCAACCTAAAAGATATAACTTTAGCTAATTTTAATAAATAAGACTTTGATACTACTGTTGTATTTGAATTATTAGAACTTCTATTTAAATCCTCAAGTAATTCTGCTTTTCTTTCTAATATTTCATCTAATTCTTCCTCTAATAATTTTTTTTTAAGTTTTACGGACTCTAAATCTACAATTGCTTGAAGTTTAGTTGAAATAAAATCCATTTGAGGTTTTAACTGTTCTGTAATCAGCTTATCAACTGACTCATAATTCTTTTTACAATCTGTTATTTCCTCTCGCAACAAGTTCTCCTTTATCCTCAACTCCTTTAAGGTGTTTTCTAAATCCCTATTCTTTGTCACTATTTTATTGTGTTCGGCAACAATGCTATCAAAAAGATCCTGATCATTTTTAATATTATGCACATGATTCTCCTCTATTTCTTGAAAACAAACTGGACAAATTTGGTCATTTAATTGACTCATCAATTCATTTCCTTCAACAACAAATTCTAGCCTCTTAAGGTCACTATTATAATGTTCTTTCAATAAACCAAACTTCTTAGATAACTCTAAATTATATTCAAATTCACGAGTTTTTTCCTCAAGTTTGACGAACAATTCTTTTCTTCTATCAGCTAAATTCTCAGTTTCTTTATTAGTATTTAACAACTTAAGGTTTAGAGATTCCATTTCATCCTTGGACTCATAAAGAGCTACACTTTCCCATTTATTATAAACCTCCTTGTACTCTTCGGTTTTACGTTCTTGTTGATCCTTTAATAATTCTAACTTGCTCTTTATTTTAGCTTTAGTAAGTTCTTCACTCTCCTTTTCAATTAAGTTATTTGCATCCTTACCTGTAAGTAAAAAATTTAAATAAGACTGGTCTTTAGTTCTTTTTGTATAATCTCCAGAAAAATAAAATGGTGATTCTTCTGTAATTATTTTTTCTTCTTGAATACAGCTAATTTTTCTAATATCAGCAAATGACAAGCTTACTTTTTTATTGTTTCTATCAAACTTTAAAAAATGTTTTTCATAACCACATAAACTCAATAAAAAACTAGAAATATTATTTGTGCTTTTAGAGCTATGTCTAATTCCTAAATTTCTAACTTCTTCATTAGATTTATAATAATCATTATAAGAGCATTTTTTTACATAAATAATATTGTCATGGAACTTTCTACCCAATGTGTAGGGAACATTTTTATGAGTTAATATTTCCATATAAACTCCAACATAACCTTTAGATTCTGGTATTGGCTTAGGTGACTCCTCCCTACCAAACATAAATTCAATTATAGAAAAGACATAAGACTTCCCTGTATCAGAAGCTCCTGCAATCAAATTGAACCCTTTAGATAGCTCTAAAATAGCAGGCTTAACATTTTTACCAGTAGCAATTATTTTTTTTATGTAAAACCCGTTATAATTCATTAAAAGCTTCTGTTTCAGTTGAAAATTCATTTACCCACTTTCCCATATTCTCTTCTACAAATAATTTTAATTTATTATCTGATAAACTAGAAAAATTATCTAATACCCATTTAACCCTAATCTCATAATCATATCTATAAGAAGACTTTACATAATTTAGAAAAGAGTTTGTTAATTTATTTTTAGAATAATAAATTCCTTTTTTCAAAAGCCTTACATTAATAAGCTCCTTTGTTATTAATAACCTTAACCCCTTACTTATTCTTTCACTTTTGATCACCAATTCCACATTTCTATTTGGGATTGCAGGATGAAGGCTTTCAGGTCCTCCGAAGTCATAAGTATGTAGACACAAATAATCATAAACTAACAATCGATCTAAATCTATACTTCCTTTAACATTATTAATAATTAACAAGGCTCTCATTCCAACCTCCACGTCAGAATTAAACAACTCTATCTTTCTCTTATTTAAACCCATTTTATTTTTTCTTCATTTACAAGATGATGACAAACTCCTTCTTTGTCCTCATTTTTCAACTCACCATGAAGTGCATTGCTGCTATATTCATTTTTAACAGCTGACTCAGTCGTTTTCAAAACTTTGACAAAGGCATTGGTATGTTCCAACCTTAGCACCGTCTTCACAACAGTATAAACCTCATCTTTCAATTCATTAAATGGACTTACTTCAACAATTGACAGCTTATCTCTTTCAAACTCAAGCAAAGATTCTGCACAATAAAATGCATTTCTAGATTCATTAAAATGATTTTTTAAATCTACATCAATATTTGTAAGTTCTATAGAATTTATTACCTCCTTACCTAATTTATCTGAATAAGCTTTAAGTAGTTGTTCTACATAAATATTCTCCCTCACATCAACATTCTGCCCTGCCTTTTTTATATAATCTCTAGTAGACCTAAGCCCTGTCCCAAATCTACTTGCATGCCAGTTTGTCTCTGCATGTTCTGATATTAATTCATTAGGGGCTTTAGACCTAAGAATATTAAAATCAAAGTTCTTCACATAATCTAAAAAATCTCCTTCTAATTCAACAATTTTCTTCTTTGTAATTGCAGATTTACAATTTTTATCCCAATGCTTTTTTAGCTCTTCATAAACTACATGTGGATTATCTATAAAATTTTGCACGTTTGAGGTTATTCCTTGAGGTGCAACAAAATAATAATTATTAGGAACAGGTATTTCATCATTAAAAGTATAATAACACAACTTAGCCAATTCAAGATAAACAGTCGATACTCCTAGTGGACTTTTATAGTGCTTACATTGATAATAATCACACTCTTTCTTTTCAATACTATAGTAACCAATTACATCTCGTCCTTTATCACCCGCTCCTCCTATCTTAATTACATGCTCGTATTTGTTCTTTAAATAGTCTGTAGCCCACTCTAAAACAACAGCTTCAAAGTCATCTGCTGATATAACTTGTAATTGCTTCAATGCAGGAATCCCTATTCCCTTTAACAACATTGAATTATTTAATCTTTTGTATTTTTTTGGATTCTCTAATGGAAACTCTTCTAATTCTCTCATTGAAAAAGCATACTATTATTAAATATCTTCAAATATAACAAAATGAAAGATTAATACTTCAAAATTATTAATTTAAAACACTTTATATACGTTTTAGTATTACAAATTTACCCTAACCTATAATCAAATTAATAATACTCATCCACAAAACTATAGTAACCATTTTTTGTTATTATTAAATTATCCAATACGCTAATATCCAAAAATTTTGCAGCTGATTTAATCTTCTTATATAAGTTTTTATCTGCCTCACTAGGGTTTAAGTTTCCGCTTGGATGATTATGAGCCAATACTATAGAACTAGATGCTGATTTTAATGCCACAGCAAATAACAATTTTAAATCTACAATTGTACCTGCTATTCCTCCTTTTGACAAAGTGTGTATTCCTATAACTTCATTAGCTCTGTTTAGTAATAACATTTTAAATTCTTCGTATAACTCAATAGTATCGTCATCCCAATTATTTAATAATGTCTCATATGCTGATTGGCTACTATTAATCTTAATTCGCAATTCCTTTAATACTCTAGGTTTATACTTTAATTCTATTTCTGTTATCATGGAGTTTCTCGTTATATATTCATATGAAAGTTAATGTAAGAATGTTGTGTAATCTCCAGAAGAGAAGAAAATATTACACTTAAGAGCTTATATAATTGAGAAGTGGTGATAAAAAAATGATTTATTCATTATTACGTACACTAACTTATGATTAGTTGCAATTTTAACAGCTTCCACACTCACTTTCTGCCCTTTTCTAAGCCCCATTATGCTATAATTTGTCTTAACATAAAATGGACATTTTAGTTCCTTTAGCTTATTATCTTCTGTTACAATCATTATTTTTGAAGAGCTACAATACATTAGCTTATCTAGTTGTTTTTTATTTTTAGCCATGTTAAATAGATTTAATTTGATTTGTTAAATTTAAACTTGGAGCTGAAATAGTAGGTTTATGTATATAAAAGAAAACAGAAGCTCCAAAAAAACTTAGAACCTCTGCTTTAACTTAAACTATATTACTTCCACTTCTTCTATCACTTGTTCACCAACAATTTCTTCTGTATTATCCACATAAACCCATGTAAAATCAAGTGTAATGGTGTTTTCTTCATCTATTTTGAAATCATATGGCTCACAGGCAACACGCTCAATTGTGCCTGAAAATTGACAGCCTAGTACACTTTGACATGTAGCCTCGTTAAATGTCGTAGGAACTGAAGTCTTCTGAGTTTTGAAGTACATTTTTCCTGATTTTTTGCTTTTTACTGCTTCTACACCCCCTTGGAGTATTAGTACATAAAAATCTTCACCTTGTTTTGTTGTTCTTTTTGCGTAGTCTGCTACTGTTATCATTTTGTTGAATTTTAGGTTAATGAAAGGGCGGGGGAATGCCCCCAAAATCCTTTCCAACCTAGGGATAGGTGAAGAATTACTAATCAGTTTTGCAGACAAAAAACTTATTTAAAAAAATCCAAAAAATTTTATTTTGAAGTTTACTTCTTTCTTGAAGAAGTAAAACAACTTTTGAAGATTAAGCATTGTTGTACAACTTTCACTTCCTTCTGGAAGTTGACACCTAGTTAGACTATAACAACACATTTAAAGTGATAAAACGCTTAACATTTTACTAGAAATTGAACATAATTACCCCATATATACGAAATGGGCTATCTCGTTTTTTTGACAACATATTACTATGTTGCGATATTAACCATCAATTTCATTTTTCGTGCCGTACGTCCCTAACTTTTAGTTAGCTCACCTCCAAGATTCCATATTGACTAATCTCCCACGAAGCTTATATGATGGCAATTTTTGCATCTATTGGGGACATCTCAAATTCCTATGTAAAAAGATGGAATCCTACAACCCAACGTCTATGCCTATAACTCAGTTCTTGACCTTCTCTAGGCTGGTCTGTGTTAAACAGGATGCTACAAATCTGTAATAAGTCACCAATATTAATTCTCAGATTTGTTAAACAAAGGTTTTTAAGGAAAGTATATTCAAAGAAAAACCCTAATTATTGCTTTTGGAGAAACACTTAAATTAGGGTTTATATATCGAGATTTCAATCTCTTTTATAAAATTTTCAACTTAGTGTTTCTCCATAAACAACATTACAAAGATACCAAAAATACTATTTTTTTGCTATTTTTTCAACTCTATAAAACAGAAAGAAATCAACATTATAATGTTAATAACTAGATTGTTACAAATACAAAATACTATTCTTAACTGGTTTGGATACGAATAAGTTGTTTTAGTTCAATATAAGATGAATTCAATTGTATAAACAACGTTATTTCGCATAAAGTTAACTAATGATTCTTAAATAAATTATATGTGTAAGTTGACATGTGTGTTAGAATTCTTATTTTAATCTTTTTCTTCTCTTCTGGAAATTTAAACCCAGTAAATAGTAACATTCTATTTTACAAGTTCAGCAAGCCCTATATGACCTTCTTTATAATTTTTTAATCCTAAAAACTTAATTTTTACTGTTTTTTCCCTTTGAAAATGTTCTTTTATACTACCATCAAATAATAAAAAGGGTTCTACATTATTTTCAAACCTAACTTTTACTAGAATATGGTCATCAAGCTGTCCAATTAGGTGAACCAATGTTACTGGAAAAATAACTCCAATCTGTTCATTAAAGTCTTTAGGCTTGTTTTTTGTTATTTTTTTAAAAGGCTCATTACTGTTTTCTAACTCAATAAAGCTTTTTAACAACTTTTGAACTTCTTCGTAATTATCCTCAATAATGACTATGTTTTCTCCATTTTGCCTATTACTAGCCATGTTTGTCCAATTATATGAGCCTGTAATTATTATTCTGTGATCTATAATGCAGTATTTATGATGAATGTTTCTACAAGTTATTTTAGCCCCACAACTTTTTAGCTCCTTGAGCAGCTTTACAATACCTAAATTTATTTCATCATCTATGAGTATCATTCTAACATCTAAACCAGATTTAGATTTGCTTATAAGTATGTTTACTAAATCTTTATCTGTAATCCATGCTACAGCAATGTAGATGTTAAACTGAGCATTGTTTAAGTAATCTGTAATTACTGATTTTATATTATTTACGACTATTTTTTCTTTAGCCATTTTTTAGAAAGCTTCTTTTTTTATTTCACCGCCATATAGCTTAACTAAATGTTTAAAAGCCTTTTCCATTCTTTCTGGTAAATCATTTTCTTTAAAGGAGATTGATAATATGATGTCTGTACTATTCCCTGCTTCTGGAGAAACCATTTCATTCTTGTTAAAATCCCATATACCTGTAACAATAGATTTTTCTTTGCCAGTAAGGGTTAACCACATGTTTTGTTCTACTTCTCGAATTGTTATATTTTCCAGAAGGGAAATGATAGCTATTCTTCCGAAGGGTACTTTATACTTGTCTAAAACAACTAGAACGCCTGTTTTTTCATTAAATACAACTCCATAACGTTCTGAATCACCTGCTCCATAGCTTGTGAGCTTGGATATAATCCAATCTTGTGTTTCTTGTTTTGTTTGTGAATTTATTGTTATAGTAAACAACAGTATCAGAGCAATAAATAAGTTTTTCATTATGGTAAAGAGTTATTTTTATCAAATATAGGCATATTTGCCTACCTATAAATAATGATACTACACGAATTTTATTGCGTGGAGTATATAAAAAATTCTGAGTTTTTAATTCAATTTGGTAATAATCTTAAAAGGACAAGAAAATCTAAAGGTTTTACTCAAGCTGAACTTGCTAACGATTTGGGAATTGAAATTTCTCAAATTAGTAGAATTGAAAGAGGTATAATCAATACTTCTGTTAGTACAATTTATGAAATATCTCAAGCTCTTAAGGTTGACATAACAGATCTCTTTAATTTTGATAAAAAAATTGGTGATTTTTAATTCAGTTTTGTTACGTAATGACTGATTTTTATTTCATTTCCATTTAAAAAGGCATCAAAGTAATATTTGACTCCTTCAATTTTTGTAATTGTAACAGTAAGTGTTTTACCGATAAATTCCTGTGCTTGCTTTTCTTCCGTTTCAAGATATGTTAATACATATGTACAATTATTAATCCATTTAACTTTGCATTTTGTAACAGCTCCGCTATTTTGATTTTTTTCAATTTGGAAATCTTTATTCCGTTCAAAAATTATATGATGGTTTAAACTTGTATCTACTACTTCAAACTTACCAGTTTTAAAATCAACACAGTTCATTTTTTTAACTTCAGCAAAAGAATTTTGCCCACTTAATTCGGCACATATTATAAATAAAAAAAGCAACGAAATTAGTAGTTTAAATTTTGTCTTCATCTTACATATTATTTTTAATTTATCGTTATAATTTCTATCACTATAGCTTAAATTCTTCTAAATTTCATTTTTAATCAAAAATTACTAAAATAATTTAGATTGAAACTTTTCAAAGTGTTCCTTATAAAGCTTTTCTTGTCTTCTACAAGTTGTTAAGTTCGTATTACCTCTATATAAATAATTATATAATTTTTCACTTTCACTCAATGCATATTTAATGAGATATGAAGGCTTCTTTGAATTTTTACTTTTATATATTGTCCGTTTCTTTAAACCAATCCTATTAAGATGATTTTCAAGTTCTATCATAAATCCTTCTGAACTTAATTGTATTGAAGACATAACAGAAAAATTGTTCATGGACACACATCCACTACCAGTCCAAAGCCCCCTAATAAAATGATGAATTAATTTTTTAGGAATTTCAGGAAATTTTAATTCAGATTTATCCAATTTCATTCCCAAGTCCATTAAATCAATAATGATTGACTGTCTTTCAATATGAATGAAGAACATCTCACTTTGGTTTATTTCTTTCCAACGTTTTTTCCCTCTATGCTGTACTTTAGCTTCTGCTTGTAATATTGATTTTACATTTTCTATTAAGTACCTATGTTTACTATAAATTCTTAAAAAAAATGTGTGCTTATTTTTATTCAAAATTAAATCTCCATCTGTAAAAATATATCCTAACAAATAAGCACTTTCTTCATCTAACTTTTGGAATACGTTTTCATTTATATACTTTGTGTTAGCCTTAATTGAACTTCTACCAGGGATAGCATAGTTTTTTAAATATTTTCTAATTTTATGTGATTTAACCCCATAATCTTTAGCTATTTGATTAGCTGACTTTAGATTAACTAGGTATTCATTAATTAACGTACCAGAATCTATAAAAATCTCTTTACCCTTATCCCTTATGCTTTCTTCAAATTTTAGGCTCAAACACCTTTGGCATAATTTATTAGGATAAAGCTTAAATTCGGCTAAACCACATTTTTTGCATTTCTTTTTCATAGGTTAAGTGTAATTGTAGGTAAATTTAGCTGTTTAGTATAAAAAAGCCTAATTACATTTCTTTAATTTTTCCATTTCCATACTAATCTTCTTTTGTACAACCTTACCATAACTTTCTTGGGTTATTTTCATGCTACTATGACCTAATAACTCACTAACAATTTCCATAGACACATCATTAAAGAGTAATACTGTTGTTGCAAAAGTCCTTCTAGCAAGATGATGTGTCATTTTTTTATTAATACCCACTATTTCTCCAATCTCCTTTAAATAGGAATTAAATTTTTGATTTGAGATACTAGGAAATACGACATCAGAATCAACTTGCTTATACTTATTAATAATAAATTCAGCTTGGGGTAATAGAGGAATAGATATTGACTGCGAGGTTTTTTGTCTAATCATGTTAATCCATAAATTACCATCAAAACCAGTACTAATATGATGAGTCCTTAAACTTGACATTTCTTGATAGGCTAAACCTGTATAACAGCAGAATATGAACATATCCTTTATTTTCTGTAACCTTTTTTGAGTGAACTCATGATGCATGAATTTATTTAACTCAGGCTCAGTCAGATACACTATAGTTCCTTTATACTTCTTATTCTTGTATAAACTAAAAGGGTTACTCTGTAAGTAGTTTTCATCAATAGCAAACTGGATTATCTTTTTAACCCTTTGCATACTTCTGTAAATAGTAGCCTTTCTTAAATTCTTTTCAGTTTTCCAATAAAACTCCAAATTTTTGATAAATTTCAAATCTAGTTGTTTCAACTTCACATCAGACTTCTTATACTTACTCTTAATGAACTCTGCTACCTTCCTTCTGCTTTCTACATATCTACTCCAAGAAAGTTTATTAAAGTCAACCCCAATAAGCTTTTTCATCTTTTTATTGTGCAAGTCATAAGCACCAAGTATAGTTATTTCTTCTTTAGTGTCTTCTCCCTTAAACTTTCTATAAATATCATCTACATCAAACTCATTAGGTAAGATTTGAAGCATTAAAAAAGCCTCATTAATCTTTTGACTAATAAGGCTTAATTGTGTGTTAATAATATTGTTTTCTTTATTGGGTGGTTTAGCTTTCTGTGCTGCATTATCCCAAGTATCAGGGTTAATAAACATCCCTGTTGAAAATTCTTTTCTTCTCTTTGAAAAGGTTAGCCTACATCTTAGTGGACACTTACCTTTCTTATTTGTTTTTACTTTTTGTATAACAAACAATACAGATAGTTTATAATCATTCATAATACTATAGTTTAAGTTTTTAAAAATGGGAACCTCCGAAGTAAAATGGGAACCTTTTAATACCCCCAAAAAGGCACACTTTTATTAAATATTGAATTCTACTGAAGTAATGGATTAAGCCAGATAAACCTTGAGAAGCACAACAAACCCTATAAAAACAAAAAAGCCTCACTATTTCTAGTGAAGCTTTAAGTGAGCCCTTCAGGATTCGAACCTGAGACCGCCTCCTTAGAAGGGAGGTGCTCTATCCAGCTGAGCTAAGAGCCCGTAGATTTTATGTTTCTACGAAAACAGTGTCGGGGTGGCAGGATTCGAACCTGCGACCTCCGCGTCCCAAACGCGGCGCGATAACCGGGCTACGCTACACCCCGAATTGAAATAGAATGAACATAATGTTGGGAATTCAATTCTACTTTTTAATTTTGCGGAGAGACAGGGATTCGAACCCTGGGTAAGTGTTTCCACCTACGACGATTTAGCAAACCGTTCCTTTCGGCCACTCAGGCACCTCTCCGTTTTTAATGAACTTAGCAATAAATTGCGGGTGCAAATGTAATACAACATCTTTAAGAACACAACTATTTTTGATGCTTTTTTTTGAAAATTATTCAGGATATTCTATCCGCAAATGGTAAATATTTGCAAGCTTGCGTTTTAGCACTTTTTTTATAGATTCAATTTCTTTAAATGTGATGTTCGCATTCAAAAATTGTCCTTCATCAATTTGCTTATCTATTATATTTTCAACAAAGGCATCAATTTTTGTAGATGTTGGATTCTTTAAACTTTTAGAAGCCGCTTCAACGCTATCGCACATCATTAAAATAGCCGTTTCTTTACTAAAAGGTTTAGGCCCAGGATAACTATAATCTGATTTTTCTACATCCTCATTAACACTTTTTTCCTTCTTATAAAAATAATATACCACGCTGGTACCATGATGTGTTCTAATAAAATCGATAACTCTATCAGGTAAATTATTCTTTCTAGCTATTTCAATACCATTAATAACATGATTTGTAATTATTTGTGCACTTTCTTTTGATGTCAATTCGTCGTGTGGATTGATTCCGGTTGACTGATTTTCAGTGAAATAATTAGGGTTTACCATTTTCCCTATATCATGATATAAAGCACCTACCCTAACTAACATTGCATTTGCACCAATTTCGTTTGCTGATGCTTCTGCTAGATTTGCAACATTTAATGAATGGTGAAATGTACCTGGCGACACATTAGCTAATTCTTTTAGCAATTTTGAATTGGTATCGGATAATTCTAAAAGGGACACATCGGACACCAAACCAAATATTTTTTCATATATATAAATTAAAGGCTGAACAAACAAGGTTGCCAATCCGCATAAAATAAATAACAAAAACGTTTCCCATTTTAAGGTTTCTACACTCCCTTCGTGAATTACAAAAAAAGCAAAATAAGCTATAATGTAAATTAAAGTTATTTGCCCTACTGAAATAAACAAATTAGCACGTTTATATAGCTCAGAAACCGTTAAAATAGTAACAATACCTGCTATAATTTGGAGGAACATATATTCATAGCTATTTGGTACGATAGATCCCAAAAGCAATACCGTTATTACGTGTGCAAAAAGTCCAAGTCTAGCGTCGAAAAAAGCTTTAAAGATTAGTGGTAGGATACAAATAGGCACCACATAAATATATTTCGAATTATAGTTTACAACCAAGGTTGTAATTAATACCATTAAAAAAACATTAAAGAAAATAAAGGTGACTTTAGTATTATTTTCAAAAACGTCCTTACGATATTTCCTTAAAAACAGGAGCAACATTAAAAGAGCTAAAGCCACTAATAAGGTGTAAGCAAACAAAATCCAATTATAATTCGCTTCGTTCCATACTTGAGATTCGTATTCTGATTGTAACGATTTTAATTTTTGAAACTTATCACCTTCAACAACCTCACCCTTAGAAATAACTAAAGTTCCTTTCTCCACACTGCCTCTTGCATAAGCTATTTTACTTAATTCTTCTTGTAAAGCTCTATCCGTAAAAGCTTTATCAAACACTAGATTAGGCTCAATAATATCAAAGAAAAGCGAAACAAAAGAGGTTTTATAATTTGAAAAATCCTGTTTAGCCAAATGCTTATCTATAAGCGACGAAACTTCATCTTGTGTTATTAAATTTGAGAAACGAGTGGTTTCTTTTTTAACCCTATTATCAAGTATAACTGCCGATTGATCTTCAGTAAATTCATAATTCTCACTTAAAATACCATAAGTGTATAATTCAGAAATAATATCCTTTCCTGTAGCGAACACTAATAACGATTCTACTCTTGGAATAGAATCTGAAAATACATTTTTAAATTGACCATCATATAAATCATCCACTTTAGCCTTAACAGCATCATCGACATTGAAATATAAAATAGATTGATCTAAAATCGTTTTTTTCTCTACCGAAATTTCTTCATCAGTTTTCTTTATAGCAAAATTAAAAGGGGCGTATAAATTCTCTGATTGCCAAGGCTTTCCTTTCTCAAAATCATATTTAAATTTTCCGCTTTTCGGAAATAAATAAACAATTAAAAACGTGGTACAAATAAACAGTAATCCCTTATAAATTAAAGAATGGTTTCGGTAAAGTTTATTTATAAAGTCCTTCATAACCTGTGAATAATATTTTCAAATGTAATAAATTTCTAAGCGTCTTGCTTCTTTTTATAAAACTGTATTCTTTATAATTTCTATTAAAAAATCATTATTTTCGCTGAGAGTAAATTTAATGTTTATAAAATGAATAAAGAAGTCGTTATTGTATCAGCTGCAAGAACACCAATAGGTAGTTTCTTAGGCGCTTTATCAACAATTCCAGCTCCAAAACTTGGAGCTATTGCCATAAAAGGCGCTTTAAACAAAATAAACCTGAAACCAGAATTGGTAGAAGAGGTCATTATGGGACATGTTGTGCAGGCAGGAACTGGACAAGCACCAGCTAGACAAGCAGCCATTTATTCTGGCATACCAGACACTGTTCCGTGTACAACGGTTAATAAAGTTTGTGCTTCTGGAATGAAAGCCGTTACACAAGCAGCACAAGCTATTGCGCTAGGTGATGCAAATATTGTTGTAGCTGGCGGTATGGAAAACATGAGTTTAATTCCGCATTATTTACACGCAAGAACTGGAACCAAGTTTGGAGGTGCATCTTTAATAGATGGCATGCAAAAAGATGGTTTAGTTGATGCATACGATGAAAATGCGATGGGTGTTTGTGCTGATGCCTGCGCCGCAGAATATAATTTTTCTAGAGCAGATCAAGATGCTTTTGCAATTCAGTCATACAACCGCTCTGCTGAAGCGTGGAAAGCTGGTAAATACGATAATGAAGTTGTTCCTGTTGAAGTACCTCAACGTCGTGGAGAGGCTTTAATAATAAGTACTGATGAAGAGTTTACGAACGTTAAAATGGAAAAAATCCCAGGATTACGTCCTGCTTTTTCAAAAAACGGAACTGTTACCGCTGCCAATGCCTCTACAATTAACGATGGTGCTGGTGCTATGGTTTTAATGAGCAGAGAAAAAGCGAATGAATTAGGATTAAAAGTTTTAGCAACTATAAAAGGTTATGCAGATGCTGCACACCAACCAGAATGGTTTACCACAGCTCCTGCAAAAGCATTACCAAAAGCATTAGATAAAGCAGGAATTACTATTGATGATGTTGACTATTTTGAATTTAACGAAGCGTTTTCTGTTGTTGGATTGGCTAACATGAAAATTCTTGGACTCAATGATAGTAATGTAAACGTAAATGGTGGTGCCGTTTCTTTAGGTCATCCGCTAGGCTGTTCGGGTGTTCGAATTATTATTACCTTATTAAGCGTACTAGAACAAAACAATGCTAAAATTGGAGCCGCAGCTATTTGTAATGGTGGTGGCGGTGCTTCGGCAGTTATTATAGAACGCAATTAATATATTTTAATGCAGTACGGTATTTGTAATTTAAGCGTTGTGCCTCTAAGATTTGAACCTTCGGATAAAAGCGAATTGGTATCTCAAGTTTTATATGGCGATTCTTTTAAAGTCTTAGAACAACGTAAATCTTGGAGTAAAATCCGTTTAGCTTTCGATAAATACGAAGGTTGGATAGATAATAAACAGTATTTAGAAATTAATGAAGACCAGTACAACGCGCTACAAAAATCGTCACAAAAGTTATCTCTTGATTTAGTTGAATTTATTCAAGATGAAAACGATCAACTTCACCCTGTTCTTTTAGGTGCTTCACTTAATGGTTTATCGCTTTTAAAGCATCACTATGATGGTCATGTATTTGAAGGAAAAAACAAAAAAGAAAATCTTGTTAAAACAGCATTCTTATATTTGAATACGCCCTATTTATGGGGAGGAAAAACACCTTTTGGTATTGATTGTTCTGGTTTTACACAAATGGTTTACAAACTTAACGGACATAAGCTTTTACGAGATGCATCACAACAAGCCACGCAAGGTGAAGCTTTAAGTTTTATTGAAGAAAGTGAACCTGGCGACTTAGCCTTTTTTGATAATAGCGAAGGACAAATAACACATGTTGGTATTATTATGGAAGATAATTACATCATCCATGCGCATGGTAAAGTTAGAATTGATAGACTAGATCATTCTGGTATTTATAACGTTGATAAAAACGTGCATACTCATAAATTAAGAGTGATTAAAAAGGTGATATAACTTGAAGTTGATTCTAGTTTAATTGAAATGTTTCTTCTATCGTTTTTAATTTACTAATATATTGGGTTGCTTTATATAGTCTATAGGGATCTCTCCTGTAAGTGCCTTTAAGAATTCTCCTATTTTCAAAGCATCAGCAGTGCTTATTTCTAAACCTCTTTCATGTTTCCCCATTAACTCTACGGCTTTCCATAATTTTTCTGAAGAACCATCATGAAAATATGGTGCCGTTTTTTCGACATTACGTAAGGGTGCCACTCTAAAAAACATTTTATAATCAGACCTTCTGTTTAAATGATAATACCCCAAATCGTTTTGATTGGGCCACGCTACTTCAATGCCTAATTTCTGAATCATTTGTCCGCCAACATTAGAACCTGTATGGCAAGAATAACAGCTCTTATCATTAAAAAGATGTCCGCCCTCTATTTGCTCTTTTGAAAGCGCATCATTTTTACCTTTAATAAATGTATCAATGGGAGCTGGTGTTGTTAAACCATTTATAAAAGTTTGCAAGGCATCAATTATATTTTTAAATGATATAGCATTACCATCAGTTGTATAGACTTCATCAAATAAAGTTTGATAATCATCTATCTCTTTCAGCTTTTCAACCATCAAATTAGCATCCTTTATATTCATTTCAAACGGATTAGAAAAGGCATGCTTCAACTTTTCTTTTATTGAATCTATTCCGCCATCGGCGTTATAAATAGGCAGCGTACTTACATTATAAAGTGTTGGCACATCTCGAAACGATTCCCCTTTTTTCTTCTGTTCTAAATAATAATTTCCGTTTGTCCCGAATGCATTCAAATTATGACAACTATGACACGACACTGTTGAATTATCAGAAAGACGTTCATCATAAAATAAATACCGTCCTAAACCTATCTTCTTTTTATGATCTATTAAAAATTGATTATCCTTTTCAACAGGGTTAAAAAATATTTTTAGAACCTCCCTTAAATTTTCTGCATCTTTTTGATTATCAGATTGACAAAATCCGCTTAAAGACAAACAAAGTCCAAAATAAAAAAGGACATAAAATTTAAGAGAAGTATACATTTTAATTTATACTGTCTTAATTTTTTGAATGGTTAAATAACCATACAAACCAACCACAATCAAAGAAATCATAGGTAAAACAAAAGATAAATTAACCTCTGGAATATATCCTAAAAAAGTCACATCATTAAAACCATCTCCACCCATATCTAAAATAGACGCCTGAATTGGCGGCATAAAAGCACCACCAACAATTGCCATAACTAAACCTGCTGAACCAATTTTGGCTTCGTCTCCCATATCTTTTAAAGCGATGCCATAAATGGTTGGAAACATAATCGACATAAATATAGATACAGCTACTAACGAAATTAACCCTGCCATTCCTGGTAATAAAATGGCTCCTGCAGCACATACAGCTCCTGAAAAACCAAAAATAGCTAATACTTTAGAAGGATTCATGCTACGCATTAACCCTGTACCAATCCATCTTCCTGATAAAAACAAAATCATAGCTGCAATATTATAATGTGTTGCTGTTATATCTAATCCATCAGTAGCATTTAAGTTATCTACATATTGAAAAATAAAAGTCCAACACATAATTTGAGAACCAACGCAAGCGGCCTGTGCTACAACACCTCCTAAATAATTTTTGTTTGCAAATAATTTTTTAAATGAATCGGATAAACTTATTTTATCATCTTGAGATGTTTTCGGGATTTTTGTAAAAATGATGATCGCCATAATTATCAAAACCAAAACTCCTAAAGCGATATACGGTAAACTGATAACACTTAAATCGTTTTCTCTAATAACTGAAAGGTCTGCGGATGAAAGTGCCGAATAAGCTTCTGTTGTATAATCGTCGGAACGCAATGCACTCAACACGAATACTTGCGCTATAATCATACCTGTTAAAGAACCTACTGGATTAAATGCTTGTGCTAAATTTAAACGTTGTGTTGCTGTTCTTTTATCTCCAAGAGATAAAATCAACGGATTTGCAGTGGTTTCTAAAAAAGATAATCCGCAAGTAATAACCCATAATGAGATTAAAAAGAAATTAAAATCTTCGAACGCTGCAGCAGGATAAAACATAAAGGCGCCAACCGCATAAAGTGTTAGTCCTAAAATAATTCCTGATTTATAACTGTATTTTCTAATGAATAATGCCGCAGGTAATGCCATAAAGAAATACCCAAAATAAAACGCCGATTGTACTAACGACGCTTGTAAGTTTGATAACTCTGGCATTACTTTTTTAAAGGCCGAAACCATTGGGTTTGTTAAATCGTTAGCAATACCCCAAAGTGCAAATAAAGATGTTATTATAATAAAAGGAAATAATAATTTCTTACTTACAATTGGTACTTTTGGTTCGTTACTCATTAGTGTTGGTTTGGTTTAATTTATTACTGTTTTTATAGTATTGAATTCATTATAAAATTGATGGCAATGCGCCCGTGCTATCTGCAAAGTTCTCGGTTTCAATACCCACGGTATTTAGCATACTTACAAATAGATTTGATAAATGTACTTTCTTAGCATCGAAAACTTCGTAATTACCATGCTTAACCCCCATTTTAGAACCTCCAGCTAAAACAAGTGGACAGTTATTAGCGTTATGCGTAGAGCTACATGCGCTACCGTATAAAACTAAAGTATTATCTAGTAATGAACCGTGTTCGTCGTGTGTATTTTTCATTTTATCTAAGAAATAAGCAAACTGCTTTGAGAGCCACTGGTCGTACTTACCTAAACGTTCTTGATAACCCGTTTTCTTATCGTGTGTCATACTATGATGACCGCCTAAATTTAATGCTAGTTTTGGAAATGCATCTCCAAAACCCATACCGTCTTCACGTGCCATCATATAAGTCATAACGCGTGTTATATCCGTTTGAAAACCTAAAACCATCAAATCCATTGTAGATCGTAAATAGGCTTCAGGATCAATGGTCGCATCCACATTCAAATTAATGTGAGAGGCATCAAAATCCTTCATGGGTATATCTAACCATTTTTCGTTACGCATCACTTGTTCTTCTACTCGATTCAAAGAGGTCATGTATTCGTCTAACTTCGATTTATCATCATACCCTAAACGCCTTTTAACCTGTTTGCTATCTTCTAAAACTAAGTCTACAATTTTTTTTCCTTGTTGTAAACTTTTACGCCTTTCGGCAGACGAAGCTCCTCCTGTTGGAGAAAAATAACGCTCGAATATTTCACGTTGGCGATGTTCTGATGGTACTGCCTTCCCTGTATTATCAAAAGACAAGGTTGATGCTCTAGATTTATACCCCACACCTCCATCTGTCGAAATTGTTAACGATGGTATTCTAGTATTTTTACTTAAATGCTGCGCTGCCAATTGATCTACTGAAATACTATTATTATAAGTATTACCTCTTAAATCACCACCTGTTAACCACGTATCGCCCGCCATATGGCCTAAAACCTGCCTACTGTTTGGGTGACTTAAACCTCCTAAAATTGACATGTCTTTCCTAAATGGTTCTAAAGGAGATAATGAATTTGTTAACTTATAATTAGATCCCTGTTCATGAGGAAACCAATTCCAATCTTTATACATTTTGTGCTCTGCCCCTGGCACACTAACGCCATTGGGAAAATAAACAAAGCAAAGCCTTTTAGGTGCATTTGAAACCTCGCCAAAACTAGTGAGGTTACCCATTCCCATACATTCTAAATATGGCAGCATGACTGATGCTCCAACACCTTTTATAAAAGTTCGTCTATCTAAATGCCATGATTTTTTACTCATAATATTAATTTTTAGTTTGGCTTAATTAATACTTTTAGAAAATGAATCGCTTAAAACAATCTCTTCTAATACCGTTTGAAACCTAAAGTTATTTGCTTTTACTTTTTCCACAATTCTATTTAATTCTTTATCATCAGAAAAACTGACATCTCTCCCCAATGCATATGCATATAAATGCTCAACTAAGGATTTTGTAAAGTCTTCTCTTTTTAAGTTTAAAATATATTCTTTAATGCCTTCAATTCCCTCAACTTCTGTACCATCTGGTAATTTCGATTTTGAATCAATAGGTTTGTTTTTTGCGATTTTTTGATATCTGCCAACAGCATCATAATTTTCGAAAGCAACACCATAAGGGTCAATTTTTAAATGACAATCGATACATGATGCTTTATTACGGTGCAATTCTAATTGTTCCTTCAAAGTTAAGGTTTCAAAACCAGGTGTTTCTGGATCTAGTTCTGGAACATTTGGTGGCGGTGGCGGTGGCGGATCTCCTAATATCTTTTCTTTTAACCAAACAGCACGTTTAATAGGATGTGCTTGTACACCATCAGAATGCCCTGTTAAAAAGGCGCCTTGCGATAATAATCCTCCACGGTTTTCGTATCGTGGAATAGCTACGGGTCTAAACGTATTTCCTTTAACACCTTCTACGCCATAAAACTCAGCTAAATTTTGATTTAGCATCGCGAAATCTGAATCTATAAAATTTAACACACTCATATTCTCTTTTAAAATATGGTGTATAAAGCTATACGTTTCTTCGGCCATATCTTCTTTAACAAAACGTGTAAAATCTGGGTATAACTTTTTATCTGCGCTCATACCTTTTAAACGGTCTACGCGTAACCAATCGTAAGCAAAAGATTCGATCATATTCCTAATTTTAGGGTTTTTTGACATTCGAACAATTTGATTAGGCAACTCCTTTTTTAAATTCCCTTGTTTGGCTAAACCAACTAACTCTTTATCTGGAGGTGCATTCCATAAAAAATATGACATTTTAGAAGCCAATAAAAATTCATCTTTTATCGCTTTTGGATTTGGTTTTTCGCCTTCTAATAAATACAAGAAATTAGGCGAACATAATACGGCTACCAAAACTTCTTTAACACCATCTTCATAACGATCAAAATCATCTTTAGATGTTTTCCAAAAATTTAAATAACGATCTAATTCTCCATCAATTAACGGACGTCTAAAAGCACGTTCCATAAACTTCTCAAGAACTTCAGCAGTATAAAGGGCTTTATTATTTTTATTTGGTGAATCGAAAAAGATATCGGTATGACTTTTTGGCGGCCAAACTGGGTTATAAGGTGCTTCTAACTCAATAGAATTAACCAATAATGGTGGACCATTTTCTCCTGCCGTTTTAATCAAATGATTATTCCAAAGCCCAATAATCATAGTATTTGAAAGCGGATTTTTTTCATTTGGATCGTAAACTGGTAATGGGAAGTTTTCCAATTGACCTGTAAACTCATATGTTTTAAATTCATCTTGATTACCTGTAACATCTTTACTCACACCAATAGTTCTGTAATCCATACCATCATCTGTTCTAGAACCAACAAAAGCTCTTATAGATGGTGTCATATCTTTATATTTCTCTTGATTTTTTACCGTTTCTGAAGCCAATTTCATTGGTAACGGATCGGTATCAGATAGCTTCGTTACTCTTATTTGACTAAATCCAACAAAAAACTTACCACCAACTTGCACTTTATATGTTCCTTTTTTTAATGAGGCTAATGTTACTGGCGTTACAATTTCAGATTCATTCTCTAAAGATTTATCGAGTTGTAATCGTTCTTGAATTCTATTAAAACGTCCAATCTTCATTAAAAATGATGGCATATTTTCTTGAGTCACATAGGGATGTACTAAATCGATTTGATAATAACCTTGTTCTGGAATATTTAATTTTAAATAAGCTGTTGCAGAATCATCTATTACTGTTGGTACTAAAAATTTGTTATCTTTTTCCTGAAGTTTTTTACTCTCGTAAACATCGTCAATATTTAACAGAATGGAACTTGGTAAAACTTTAGCTGGCTTATCTCGTCTTAATCCAATCAATCCTTCTTTTGCGGCTAATGCACGACCTTTAGATGCCTTAACTCTAAACACAAAACTGCCAGCTCTTGGAAAATTATTTTTAATAAGCATTTTCATATTTGGAGATGGCCCTTGCCAGGAACGTGGTGGCACATCTTTGTGGGGTAAAGCTGAATATAACATCAGACCATTATCGACAACAGCAAATCTATCATTAGCTGAACCTCGCATACCAATCCCTATTTTAGATTTAATACTATCGGTATCTGTTTTAACACCTGTATTGGAATCAAAAATATCAACAACAAAATTATCGCTTTTTATAGGTACAGATTGAAATCCATTAAACTCTGCAGAGATTTCACCTTTACCAATATTTTCTCCAACAGTAATTTTATACTTTTTGGATTCTGGCTTATCTCCAAATACAATAGCTTTATCTAAAGCATTACGCGCTATTTTCTGATAATAATCAATATGCAGTGATGATATTTGCAGTACTTCGCCATTATTTGTGAATCCCATTTTAGATTTCCCATCATCTGGTAATACATTACCAAAATTAATTGGGAGGTTTAAGATTTCGTTTAACGAGTTGGTGTATTGAGACTTTGTTAAACGACGTGTTACTTCTTTAGTATTATCATTTTTAGCATCGGCAGCGTGTTCTAACGAATTTGTAATCCAGTCTACAACTAATTTACGCTCGTTAGCTGTTAACTGTTTTTTCTTTTTAGGAGGCATTTCGCCAGAATTAATCATATCTAAAGCCGAATGCCAACTCTCGGCATCTGATCCCTTAATCATATCCCAGTCTAATCTATCTAAACGCACATCGCCTTTCTGTTTATCCGCCCCATGACAATTGTAACAATACTTGTCCATTATTGGCTTTATGTCTTTCTCATAATATAAACCTGCTTCAGTCAATTCAATTTTTGGACGGCTTGTGAATAATGCTAACTCTGTCTTCTTTTCTTCTGCCTTGGCTTTAGCTTCAGCTTTTTCAACTGCTGCTACTTGCTGCTTAATTTCTGGAGACACTTTATTTAAAGAATTAGTTATCCAGTTTAGAATATTGTTCTTATCACTTTCTGATAAAGGTTCTTCTTCTTCAGGAGGCATATTACCTGCACTAATTTCCTCAAAAACTGTTTTCCACTTCTTAACTTCTTCGGGTTTTATCATTTCCCAACTTACCGTATCTAATCGTAAATCTCCTTTTTGCTTATTTGCGTTATGGCAATCAAAGCAATTCTTATCCATTATAGGATGAATGTTATCTGCAAATGTCAAGGCCAATTTTAAGTCTTCATCGCCTTCATTATCTTTTGCTAATTCTTTGATTGAAGATAATATAGATTCAGACTTCGTTTTTTCAACACCAAGAAAGTCTTTCATTTCATTGGGCATATCTTTAGTTAAATACCCAGAACCATGTGTTAAAGATCCACCGTAATGTCCTGCTAAAGTCAATAAAACAACGTTAACAAGCAATAGTCCTTGATACACTTTAACCATTTTTTTAGATTGAGTAAACGCCCATAATCTAAAAACCAGTAACCAAACGCATAGTATAGCGGTTGCCCAACCTAACCATTTATGAAATGATAAAACCTCACTATTATAACCGCCACTAGAAGCCAAAAATAAGCCAAACAATACTGCTGGAATTAAGCTTAAAACAGTAAACCATAACAAAACTTTACTCGCATTTTCTAATTGTAGTTTTGGGTTGATAAGATGTACTAATTCTAAAACAAAAACACCCAATAATGCACCGATGGGAATGTGTAAAATTAATGGATGAAAATTTCCGAAATAGAGAATTAAATCACTTTTACCATCAACATTAATTGGTATAAGGATTAGACTTAGTAAAATTAAAGTAAAAACAGACGCAACAGAACATGTTACTTTCATAAATAAAACTTAGTTGGTAATTATTAAAACCCAAAGTTAATTCACATTAAAAAAAACAACGGGGGATAATTATCCAACAATAAGGGGACTGTAGTGTAAAGCACTATATTTATTGATGTTTCTTACGAAACTCGGTAGGTGTAAGCTTATGTTTTTTCTTGAACAACGCTCTAAAATATTTAACATCATTATACCCTAACATGAAGGTTATTTCGTTAAAAGAGTAATTACTTTTAGATATTAACTCTGCAGCTTTGCTTAATTTAACAGAGGTTATTAGTTCGTTTATGGTCATCCCTGTAAGTTGAGATGTTTTTTTATAAAGCGAACTTTTGGACATATTCATCTTTGAAGTAAGCACAGAAATATCTAATTTATTTTCTATAAAATTCTCCTCGATAACTTGCATTAAATTCTTTAGAAATATAGTTCCAGAAGATTCAATATTTTCACTTTGTGGTGTTAAATTTATTTCTCTTTGAAACCACTCTTTAGTTTGCTTAATTGTTGCTAGTTGATTCTTTATTTTTAGTAATAAACTTTCTGTCTTAAACGGCTTTGTTATATAATCGTTAACACCACTATCTAAAACTTCAATTTCATTTTTACCTGATGCTGTAATAATTATAGTTGGAATATGCGATGTTCTAATATCTTCTTTAATTTTTTTACAAAGTTCGATACCATTTAATTCAGGCATCATTAAATCTGTAAGTACAATATCTGGCATTTTGTTTAACACGATTTCTAATGCACGTTTACCATTATTTGCTACAAACAATTTATATTTTGATGAAAGTTCGTAAGTTAAATATTTCCTTAGTTCATCGTCATCTTCTGCAATTAAAATACTGTATTTAAATTCTTTTTTTTCATTATTCTCTTCAATCGAACGTTCTATCTTTTCTTCTTCGCTAGGTAACGTCATAATGACCTTTGTTCCTTTTTTATGTTCACTTTCTATAGTTACTTTACCTTCGTGAGCCTCTATGTATTCCTTTACTATAGATAAACCAATACCTTGCCCCCTTTCCTCTGTATTTGATTGAAAAAAACGTGAAAAAATGTCTTTAAGCTTATCTTTAGTGATGCCTTTCCCTGTATCTTCTACGCTAACATTTACGGATTGATTTTCTTTGTCGTGCCTTATTTTTAAAATAATCTTACCACCTCTTGGTGTGTTTTTTAATGCATTTGAGAAAACATTAAAAAAGACGCGTTCAATTTTTTCTTTATCTATATACAATGGCAAGTTTGAATCTTCTGAGTCGAAAATTAAATCGATATTCTTCTCTTCAGCTTGAAATTTAAAATTATCTAATACCGATTTTAAAAAACTTATAAATTCAATTTTTTGAATATTTAAAGTTAATTCTCCTGTATGAATCGTACTAAAATTAAGTACCTGATTTATAAGTTTCACCAACCGATTCGCATTATTTGATGCCGTTTCTAGTAAAAATTGTTTTTCTTCTTCTGGTAAAGATTTCTTCAACACCTTTTCTAAAGGTTCTTTTACCATAGTTAACGGCGTTTTTAAATCGTGAGAAATATTTGTGAAAAATTTAATTTTTTCCAAATCTGTTTCTCTTAATTTTTTTTCTAAATTTAATTGAAGATTTAACGCTTTTTTACGTGTTTGTTTTATAATAGAAAATCGAGTAATTAAAATTAAAATCCCTATCCCTAAACCAACCCAAAACGCAATAAACCACCATGTTAACCAAAATGGCGGATATATTCTTATATCTATAGTTTGAATATCAGAATTCCATTTGCCATCTTCGTTTGTGCATTGCAATTTTATTTTATAACTGCCTCTTGGTAAATTATTTAATGTAAACGTAGGGTCTTTGCCAAACTTAATATGCCACTCATTCTTATCATCAATTATTTTATATCTATATTTTATAGCACTTGGCGAAATATAATTGGGAACTGAAACTTGAAATGTTAAGTTGTTTTGATAATGACTTAAATTTTGAAGGGAAGACACTTTATTACCGCTGATTCCATTTACCTCAACATCTTCAATAAAAACAGTATACTTATTTTTACTAGGAAAAAACTTTTTAGGATCGAAAGCAATAACACCTTTATTAACTCCAAAATACATTTTATTTTCTTTGGAATAGAACGCTATTTTATTTGAAAATCGATTTGAAAAATATCCAAACCCTTTGTAATAATTAGTGAAATTTTCTTTGTAGTGATTAAATTTATTTAAGCCATTGTGAGTCCCTACCCATAATATACTGTCGTTTTCAGCAACTACACTAGAAATATAATTATTAGACAACCCATCGTGTGTTGTATAATTTTTAATGACTAAATATTCTCTTTTATCAATGTTAAATTTTAATTTACTTAATCCTAATGAAGTCGCTGCCCATAAATTAGTCTCAGTTAAATATATCATCTGAACAGAATTACTTCCCAAATTTTTCGACTGATTAATATTTTTCACATTAACAACGTTATAATCATCATCAAGTAATATCTGAAAAACCCCCTTATTTATAGCATTGGTTACAATGGCATTGTTTTTTTCATCATAGACCATATGACCAACGTTATTCCAACCCGCTACTTTTTTAATATTAGCTTTACCATTAGAATAATCGACTCTAAACAATCCTCCGTAAGAACCTATCCAAAAAATATTCTCTTTGGTTTTAACAACAGTGTTAACATCACCTATTGTTGCATCTAATGGTTTCTTTTTTAAAATAAAATCATTTATATCTTCGTTATATTTATATTCAAATAATGCCCTATTTCCTCCAATTAGAAATAACGAATCGGATACTTTATTAATGCATAAAATATTTTTTCTTTCAAGGTAAGTTTTAGATTCTCCTGTTTCAATATGTGTTCGAATCAAACCAGAATCAGTAGTCCCTAATAAAATAGCACCAGTAAAATCTTGAGAAATAGTATTTTTAGTCTTGTTATTAAATAACTCTTCAAAATTAGAATCGCGGGATTTATTTCCTCTAAAATTAATTTTAATTAAATCGTTTATGGTTACCATCCAAAGATCTCCTTGCCGATCTACAAAAGATTCTGAATTACCAGTAAACTCTCTTGACATGGGCAACTCTAACAATTTCTTTTCGTTTGACCCTAAATCTACATAACGTAAATTGCGATAACTAGTTACCCATACTCTATCTCGTTTTTCATCATACTCTAACCATCTCACCCCGCCTAATACTTCATAGTCCACTTCCCATTCACTCTTGTCATTATCATATTTATACAACTTCTTACTCCCATTTCCAATCCAAACATTATTCTTTTTATCAACACAAATGCTTGTTGCAGCAACTGGCATATCAACAATTTTCAACAATTTTTCTGCTTTAGCATCAAAAATCACCATATAATCTCTAGTTACAAACCAAGCTAAATGTCCTCTACTATACCCTAAACGAGAACCACCACCTCTTCCAGAAATATCTATGGGCTTAATATTATTTAAATCTAAGTGCTCTAATGAAAAATAAAAAGGACCTCCTTTACCTACGAAAAGTTTAGAATTACTAATGGTCATACTATTAACGGAAGACACCGTTTTATCTCCTTTAAAAGTAATATTGTGTAAACTTTTCGACTCTATAATATAACAATGCAGAGTATTGTCTTTGGTTACTAACCAAATCCTTCCAAAATCATCAAATTCAATCTTTTTTATTCCGCGAAGCGGAAAGTCTGGATTGTTATTTAAAAAGGCATGTTGTTCGTAACGATAGCCATCAAATTTAAATAAACCATCTTCTGATGTAAACCAAATAAATCCTTTTTTGTCTTGGCGAACTCGTGAAACATTCGTAGTTGGTAAATCTGTAGTTTCAAAAAGTGATGTGTAATTAAATTGAGCAAAACTTAATATAGGACATATAAAAAACAAGAGCGTAAATTTTAACAAATCCACTCTTGTCGCTTTAAAAATTATGCTTTTAAAATTCGAATCCAATTTCATAAAAACCCACAAATCTATATCAAGATTGAAATATACAACTTTCCCTTTTTTACTGAAAATTTACTTTGGAAGGTTAATCGTTTTAATAACAAATCCCTCTGTTTTATATTGAAGAGTCTGGCTCTTAGTTTTATTTTAATTTCTCCTTTAACAACGCATTAAATTCATTTACCAATTCTTTATTGGAATCAGCAATATTATTAACTTCTAGAGGGTCGATATAATGATTATACAACTCAAACGCTCCACTATGATGTACTATAAAACGATATGTATCGGTTCGCATTGTTTTTGCTTTACCATTATAAGCAACAGCGATATGTCCCGTTTTTTTGTTATTTTTTAACAACGGCTTTAGTGATTTTCCTTTAGCGAAATAAGGCATTTCAATATTGGTTAAGTCACATAATGTTGGAAAAACATCAACAGTTTCAACAATCGCATTTGTACTTTTTCCTTTCTTTTTTAATTTAGGATAAGAAATAATTAAAGGTGAATGCAAACCTTCCTCGAATAAATTGTGTTTCCCCCAAATAGCATGTTCTCCCAAATTCCAACCGTGGTCGCCCCATAATACAATTATGGTGTTTTTATCTGCTCCTGTATCTTTTAACTTTTGAAGAATTCGTCCCACTTGAGCATCAGCATAACTAACACAAGCTGCATAATGTTTACGAACTTCTAAAGCGAATTCTTTATCTGTATTAGGGTTTTTACCCCATCGATTGTACTTCATGAACTCGCCTGATTTGTGCCATGTTGAAATGCCTATTGGTTTTTCTGAATTTTCAACCTTTGGAAGCGTTACACCATCATATAAATCCATATATTTTTTTGGTGCTCCAAAAGGTAAATGCGGTTTTATTATACCAACAGCTAGAAAAAAAGGTTGCTCTTTGGAAGTTAAATCATCAATCTGATTAAGTGCTTCATTAGTAATATGTCCATCGGGATAAATAGTATCTGCCCCTTCTACGGATTGAAAAACACTCATATCCCCCGTTTCTTTTCTTATTTCTCCATTGGCTAAACCGTGCATCCCTCCTCTTGGATGTTGCCATTCTGCTACTGGCATAAGGTGTTTATCCCAAGCATTTGGCATTTCAATAATTGTATTATCATTCCAATCTTCTCCACCTCTACCTCCTGGATGATGTGATACTTTCCCAACTGATACTGTTGTATACCCCTTTTGCTTAAACCACTCAGGCATGCTAGGTGTAACACTTTCAGTATGCGTTTTTATTTTTTTAGCACGAAGAAAAAGAGCATCATTTTCAGGAGGACCATAAATTCCAGTAAGTAAAGTATAACGCGATGGTCCACAACTTGGAGAATTCACATAATGATTCTGAAATGAACGCCCCCTTTTTGCTAGCTTATCAATGTTAGGTGATTTAATATACGGCACTCCGAACGATGCCAGTTCGGGACGTAAATCATCTATACAAATTAACAAAATATTCTTTTGTTTTTTTGATTGTCCAATGACAGAAAATCCAATAAAACTAAAGATTACAATAACTAAAAAACGTCTCATTTTAATATTTATTTTTCAGATAAAATCTGATTTATAGTAGGAATTCTAAAATCTATTAAGCCAAAGTAATACTTTATGATCTTCTTTTATAACTACAATTGGTCTAATTATTTTTATATCTGTTTTTTTTCTAACCTAAACTCGATTAATGATATATCTATAAAACACTTCTATTCAGAACATTATTTTATTGTCAGGTTGAACAATTCGGCTACGCTCAGCATAAACTAAAGTCGAAACCTCATTATTATTTATGATTTGAAGACCTTTCGACTGCGCTCAAGGTGACATATGATTACACCTTACACATGAACAACTTAATATCAAGCAATTAATTACCTATCTCAAATTTCTACTTATACCAATTCTATATTTGTTCATTCCAAAAAACGATACGAAAACCATCGTCGCCATTCTATAATTCTCTCAAAATTAAACGCATAAAAAAATCCAGCAAACGCTGGATTTAATATTAATATAGAAGCTTAAACTTTAGCTATTAACTACTAATCTAAAACCTTCTCCATGTATATTTAATATTTCTACTTTCGGATCTAACTTTAAGTATTTACGCAATTTAGCAATATAAACATCCATACTACGTGATGTAAAATAATTGTCATCTCTCCAGATTTTTGTTAATGCCAATTCACGTGGCATTAAATCGTTTTCATGTAAAGCCAATAAACGTAATAATTCATTTTCTTTTGGTGATAATTTAATAGGATCGCCTCCACCTTGACGTAAAAAACGCAATTTAGAGTTTAAATCAAAACTTCCAATTTTAAACTCGAATTGTTTACTATCAGAAATTGTTTCGGTTGCTTTTCGCTGAATGATTGCTTTAATTTTCATTAATAAAACCTCACTATCAAAAGGTTTATTTAAATAATCATCGGCACCAACCTTATAACCTTTTAAAACGTCTTCTTTCATCGCTTTTGCGGTTAAGAAAACAATAGGCACATCTGTATTTTTTTCTCTTATTTCTTTAGCTAAAGTAAAGCCATCTTTATACGGCATCATGACGTCAAGAATACATAAATCGTAATCGTCCTTCTTAAACTTTTCGAAGCCTTCCATACCATTTTTGGCATGTACAACATCGTAATCGTTCATCATTAAATAATCCTTAAGAACGGTTCCGAAATTTGGATCGTCTTCAACTAATAAAATCTTTTTATTTTGCTCTTCCATATTTTTAAGATATTAACGGAAGCTTTATGGTAAATGTGCTTCCTTTTTCTTTTTCACTCTCTACTGTTATATAACCTTGGTGGTCATCTACTATTCGCTTCACATACGCTAAGCCCAAACCATGACCTTTAACGTTGTGTATATCTCCTGTATGCTCTCTATAAAATTTTTCGAACACACGTTTTACGGCAGTTTTACTCATTCCGCTACCATGATCTTTTATTTTTAGCAAAATATTAGTTCCAACATTCTCTGTATGAACTTCTATTTTCGGTGCTTCTGGCGAATACTTAATCGCATTATCCAGAATATTAACGACAACATTAGTAAAGTGTGTTTCGTTAGCCAAAACTGAAGATTTATCTGCATCTAAAAAAAGTTTTATATAACCATCCCTATCTTCAACCAATAATTCAACATGCGTAATAGCATCTTCTACTAAGTCGTGAAGTTCAACACGTTCCTTACTTATATTTAATTCGTTTTTTTCTAATTTAGATATTCTTAATACATTTTCTACCTGAGCATGCATCCGTTTATTCTCCTCTTTTATCATTCTAAGGTAACGCAATACCTTTTCTTTATCATCTATTATTTTCGGATTTTTAATGGCATCCAAAGCTAAATTAATAGTAGCTATTGGCGTTTTAAATTCATGCGTCATGTTATTAATAAAATCCGTTTTAATTTGACCAATTTTACGTTGTTTTACCAATTGATACAGCGAACTCCCATAAGCTATAATAATAACCAATGTAAATACAATTGACAACAATATCATTCCCATTACAGATGATAATATAAATTTTCTGTTGTCCGGAAAATTAACTAAAAACTGATAAAGACTTCTGTTATTTTCATCAGAAAACATAGGAACACTAAACGTTGACGACTCATTGTTTTCAAAGTCTTCACTGTGTACTTTTGTTGCTAAACCGTTACTATAAATTGCAAATTCATAATCTATATCAATATCATTCTCTTTTAACTTTCGAGCAAGTAAATCGTTAATTTCCTGTTTTGTAACACGCTTATATATTGGTATTGTTTTCGTATAAGCCTTAATATTCCTATTGTAATAACTGCGTTCTTCAGGTTTTAAGCGTCCATTATTTATAATATTTGAAATATTTGAAATAGGATTCTTTATGAGCTCTTTATCAAAAACGTTCCCTCCTTTATAAATTTCAATTTGAGAGCTTCCAATAATTTTTTTTATATCAATACTATCTAAACCAATGTCAAAGAGCGAGGAAGACAACTTATGATCTTCTTCTAGAATATTACTTTTATAAATAAACCTTTCGTTCGTATTTTTATTTTGCTGATAAATAAAAAGTTGAGAAACAGCAGCAGTATCTCCTTTTGTTTCACTATTTAAATACTTAGAAAAATACTTATCAGATTCATTAGCTACAATAGTATTAGAAACATTATATAATGTCCTTTTTACTATACGTTTAAACTGTGTCTTTTCGTTTTCAACTGCATCGTTAATATAATAGGCTTGCACAAAAATAATACCAATAAGTGATAAACTCATTAAAATTATTAGTAGGGCGAATACTCTCTTGTTCATTATTCAAATTTAACATTTTAACATTTAGTGAAGTTCCCTTTTAACCTTACATTAACAAAAATGTTAAAATTCAAGAATTATTGCAGTTTATTTAGGATTTTATGATGAATATCGAGGATTTGCTTTTTAGTATCATCAAACGCAATGTTATCAATAACGAAGTGTGAACGCTTAATCTTCTCTTCATCGTTCCATTGATTATTCATAATGGCTTTCACCTTTTCTTTGGTTGTGGTATCTCTAGACAATACGCGTTCTATTCGAATAGCTTTAGGAGCGGTGACGGTTATTACAAAATCGCAATATGTATCTCCTCCGTTTTCGAACAAAATGGCGACTTCCTTAATAACGTAAGGTGCCTTTTGTTTTAATACCCATTTTTTAAAATGTGAAGCTACTTTAGGATGAATGATCGCATTCATTTTTTGTAAATAGGCTTTATCATTAAAAATAAAACTTGCTATTAATGGCTTATTTAATGCACCATCAACATAAGCTTTATCTCCAAATAACTGTACAAGTTTACGCTTAATGATTTTGGAACGCAACATGAGTTTTTTTGCCTCAACATCTGCAATATACACAGGAACACCTAAAGTTTCAAATTCTTTAGCTACGGTTGTTTTACCGCTTCCTATGCCACCTGTAAGCCCAATTATTGTCATTATTTTAAAATTATAAATTCTATGCGCTGCTGACTCACTTTTACATGTTTTACACGTTTAGGAAACTTTACTAATTCTGGTGTTAAAAATGATTGATTGTTAACCACCTTATTATAATCGCATTTGACTATAAAATCGTTACTATTAATAGTTTTAAAATCGTCTAAACTTGTGTAATACGTAACATTTACAACTTTAGGGAAGTATTTTAAAGCGACACCATTGGGAACATTAACGAGCGTTACTGGGACTTTAAATGTGCCTTCTGTAAACTTTTTTACGTTTGCTGATAATAAAACCGTTTGATGTGAAAAGATTAAATTACCATCTTCTTGGGGTAACTTTAATATGATTTTTTCTGAAATATCTGATTTCACATTATCTAAAGTAATATCTTCTGTTTCAATACTTTTTATTTTTGATGCCAATGCATGCGGACCAATAACTTCTATCGAATCGGGTGTTAGTTTATAGGTGTTATCGATATCGAAACCTTGAGTGAATTTAATATTAGAGTTAAGTATAATAGGAACTTTCTTTACTAAATTAACGTCGTATTTAAAGAGTAACGTATCTGGTGCAATATTGAGTAATTTTACTTGATCGCCAAATTGCGAACTCTCATATAAATAGGCTTTAGATTTACTCCAAATATAAGTGCCGTGTTTATTATCTACATCCTTGGCAAAATCTATAGTTATCTTAGGGTTAGCGAGATAGTATTTAAGCCATTTAAAGCCATGTGTTTTTAAAGTGATTTTTAATGATGCATTCGAATCGTTTAAAATAACATTTTCTGGTGGAACATTAATTTTATTAATACCAAATACGAGTGTATCTGTGTGTTCTTTTGAAAGTTTTGAAAAAATTAAAATGATAAATGCCAATGTTAAAAACAAAAAGAACACATGTATTCTTCTATTTTTAATCGATTTTGACACCTCAGTCTTTAATTTTTTTATCATTTTAATTTAAAGAATAATTTAGGAAAATGTACTTTAGGGTCTTTATTAAAAACCTCTAGCGCAAGCGTTGATTTTAAAAACCCATAACCGTAACCAAAAAACTGAACAGCTATAGCTATTAAAGCCAGAAATGCGACTATAATATTTTTTGTTGATATCAAAGCTACCAAAAACGCCAATGCAAAATAAAACCCATAGACCAATAAAAACAATTTTATTTGAAACGCGTATAATAAGCAAGCCACTATAAAACCAATACAAAATAACGTGGGAAACCAATAGGTTATTTTTTTTGTACTTGGGTGCCATTTATTTAAAATGGGTCTTACCATGCCAAATTTATTAACTTGGATATAGAATTTAGACCACGAAATACGACGTTTATGATATACGTAAGCTTCAGGAATTAATGTTGTTTTGTAACCTAAATTCCAAAGACGGATTGATAAATCGGGATCTTCGCCAGGATGAATCGTTCCGAAGCCTTTTGAATCTTCGAACGCTTTTTTTGAAATCCCCATATTAAAACTTCGGGGTTGAAATGTGTCAACACTGTTTTTATTACCACGAATACCTCCTGTGGTTATAACCGACGTCATCGAAAAATTTATAGCTTTTTGAAGGTTTGTAAACGAACTGTGCGCCGCATCGGGTCCGCCAAAACAATCTACATATTTAGCTGCTAAACTTTTTACAACTTCTGTTAAATAGTTGTTGGGCAAAATACAATCTGAATCTAATATGATAAAGTAATTGCCTTTTGCTTTTTTCATACCGTAATTTCGAGAATCTCCAGGGCCTGAATTTTCTTTGAAATAATATGAAATATCTAATTGTTCTTTAAAGTTTTCGACAACTGTTTTTGATGATATATTCGAGCCATCTTCGACGATTACAATTTCGTAATCGACATTGGTTTTCATATTCACAAAGCTTTGTAAAAGCTCTTGGGTTTCGTCTGGACGATTATATACTGGTATAACAAATGAAAACTGTAATTGCATAACACAAATGTAATTAATCCTATTTTAAGAAATGAGAATAATACAGAATTGGTATTAGATTAATAAACTTTTAATTTTCAATTAGTTATTAAAAAATTCGAAAAAATTGAATTGAAATGTAAGTGTTTGAGTGCTAAAAGTTTTTATGATTGTTTATACTTTAACCCTCCAAATTTCGATAAATCGAAATTGTCCTCCCTTTGAAATAAAATAAAAAGAGAGGAGTGAGTTTGTTTATGTGTTTTTTTTATAAAAATAGTTAGCAAACTTACAATGCCTTTTGATTGATTACTAGGCTTAACGGATGATGCAAGAGCGATAGAAGCCTTTCGACTGCTCTCAAGACAGGTTCCATCCTTTCGTTTTAAAATCATCATAAAAAAGAAGTACTGTATTTACATGTGGATTCCTGCCTGCTCAGAAATGGCAAAAAAACAAAAGATATAACGGATAGCGCGGTTCCCCCCATAAACATAAAAAGGGACAGACCTACAAGCTTAAAAACAAACCTTCCAGGACAGACTTAAACATAAACAAGCCACCGTTTTATGGGTGGCTTGTTTATTAAAGTATAAATATGTTATTCGTCTTCTCCCATAAAAGTATCCATAACAGCAGTACTAACTCCCATGTTACTAAAACCACCATCGTGGAATAGGTTTTGTAAAGTAACGCGTTTTGTTAAATCACTGAACATTGAAACGGTATAGTTTGCACAATCTAAAGCGGTTGCATTACCAAGTGGCGACATTTTATCTGCGTATGCTATAAAACCATCGAATCCTTTTACTCCACTACCAGCTGTTGTTGGTGTTGGTGACTGAGAAATTGTGTTTACACGTACTTTTTTATCGCGACCAAAGAAATACCCGAAACTACGAGCAATACTTTCTAAATAGGCTTTATTATCGGCCATATCGTTATAATCAGGAAATACACGTTGTGCTGCCATATAGGTTAAAGCAACGATACTTCCCCACTCATTCATAGCATCTGCTTTGTAAAGTGTTTGCATAACTTTATGAAAAGACATTGCTGAAACATCTGTTCCTTTTTGTGTCCATGCATAATTTTGATCTGTATAGTGCTTTCCTTTTCTAACATTAATAGACATACCAATAGAATGCAGTACGAAATCTATTTTTCCACCAAGAATCTCCATAGATTGCTCTACAAGGTTTTGTAAGTCTTCTTCAGATGTTGCATCGGCAGGAATAATTTGCGATCCTGTTTTTTCTGCAAGTTGATTTATTTGTCCCATTCGCATGGCAACTGGTGCATTTGTTAAAACAAATTGACCGCCTTCTTCGTGAACACGTTCAGCAGTTTTCCAAGCAATTGAATTTTCATCTAATGCTCCAAAAATAATTCCTCTTTTTCCTTTTAATAAATTGTATGACATGTTTATTATTGTTATTTTTAGTATGGTTAGCTCTAATTCTAAGAGCGGGTAAAGTTATGAAAACTTTTCTATTCTATTAATAATTCATCGTTAGTAATAATGGTTCCATCAGTATTCGTCCAATTACCATTATTATAAGTAATTATGTCATAGTTTTTATGGTAATAGACTATTCCTTCTTCTAAAATACTATTTGTTGGAAAAACATAATTTGGAATACATTCTCCATCAATAAAAGTTCCATTATTACTATCACAGTCTTCATCCGAATCGCAATTAACAAAAGACAGAACTAATAAGGAAAATGCAATGTTTTTTATTATTTCTTTCATTATAAACCTATTTTAGAAACTTCTAAGTTTTAAAAACCCAATTAATTTAGTAACTCTTTGGCGTGTGCTATCGCTGATGACGACATTTCTATACCGCCTAACATTTGGGCAATTTCTACCACACGATCGTCGTGATTTAGCTTAACCAAATTGGTTGTTGTCACCTCGTCGACATCTTCTTTAAAGACTTTAAAATGTGAATGTCCTTTTGCTGCAATTTGCGGTAAATGTGTTATTGAAAACACTTGCATCGTCTTGCTCATTTGCGACATAATATCGCCCATTTTATTTGATATTTCTCCAGAGACACCTGTATCTATTTCATCGAACATTATAGTTGGTAATTGAATGTACTTTGATAAAATTGATTTTATGGCCAACATGATTCTTGACAATTCTCCGCCCGATGCTGCTTTCTTTAATTCGTTAAAATGACCGCCTTTATTTGCTGAAAACAGAAATGATAAGTCATCTTTTCCGTTTGATAAAAACGTATCGCTATACGATGCTTCTATTTTAAATTGTGCATTTGGCATCCCTAAACTGGATAACAAAACGTCCAATTGCTTTGTTAATTGCGGAATCGCTGTGTGTCGTTTATCATGTATCGTTTTAGAAATAACATTTAGCATTTTTGCTTTTGTTACTATATCTTCTTCTTTTTGCTGAATGGAATCATCTAAATTCTCTGTGATTGAAACCTTTTCTTCTAATTGATTTTTAATAACAATAAGCTCGCTTACATTAGCAGCGACATGTTTTTGCATTAAATTGTGAAGCATTTGTAATTTAGCATTTACAACTTCTAATCTATTAGGGTCTACTTCTAAATTGCTCTGTAAAGCATCAATCTCACTAAAAACATCTTCTAATTCTAAAAAACTACTGGTTACTCGATTACATATATCTTCGTATTTTGAAGACATACCTGATAATTTTTGAAGACAAATTTTTAAATTGTTTGTTGTTGTTAAAACACCAACCTGTTCATCACTTAGTAATTGGTATGCCTCAGACAGTCCTTCTTTTAAACCTTCTATATTATTTAAGGTTTCGTATTCTTCTTCTAAGGTTACTTGCTCGCCTTCTAATAAATTCGCGTCAACCAATTCATTCAATAAAAAAGAATTGTAATCATACTCTTTTAAGGCTTCTGCTTTTAAATTGATTAACTCCTGAAGTTCTTTATTTAGAGTTTTATAGGTTTTATATTCTGTTTTATAGGCTGATAAGTCTTTATCATTCTTTGCTAAGGCATCGATAACTTGAAATTGAAAATCATTACTCGTAATTTCTAAAGTTTGATGTTGCGAATGTATATCTATTAAGCGTGCGCCTAAAAGCTGTAAACTTGATAAATTTACTGGGGAATCGTTAACAAAAGCTCTCGATTTTCCTGATGGGAGAATTTCTCTTCGGATGATGGTTTGCTCTTCGTAATCTAAATCTTCAGACTTAAATAACGCTTTTAGTTTGTAATTTGAAACGTTAAAAACAGCTTCTATAATGCACTTTTTAGAGGTGTCTTTTAGACTACTAAGATCTGCTCGTTTGCCAAGTATTAAAGAGAGTCCGCCTAAAAGAATAGACTTACCTGCTCCAGTTTCTCCTGTAATTATAGAAAATCCGTTATTAAAATCGACTTGTAAAGTATCAATTAATGCGTAGTTTTTTATGGTGAGTGCCGTTAGCATATATAAGTATTCAGTTATTCAGTACTCAGTTAGTAGTCATGTAACTTCATCCTCGGTAATCAGACGTTCGCCCTTTTACTTTAAAATTTAATATTTCGCCATTTTGCAGAGTGCATTGGCGCTACGTTTTGTAAAACATCTTTAACTGTTGCGACATTTACATTAGGTCCACCAGAAAAAAGTTGCTCGATTTCATCGGCTTTAGCATCAAAAAATGTTCGCAATAAAAAAGAATTTGGTCGTCTACCATTCATGGTTTTAAACAAACCTAAAGTAGATGCTATTTTTTCTTTTCCGCCTTTTATATTCTCTGACATGATATCTAAACCTTCTCTATGATAGTCATACATAACACTTCTAAATTCTTTAAAAGTCGGTGACAAAATATTATCAATAAGTGTAAATCTACTTTGTAAACCATCTTCAACTTTCCAACCTTTAAAGTTACCCTGTTGCGAATAATTTGCAATGGATTGTGCTTGCTTATAATATTCTAACCCGCCTTCTTTAGAATAAGAATCGGCATCTAACCCTAACATCATATAAATATGGAATGCTAAAACAGAGACTAAATTAGATTCGAACTGATTTTTATTGAATATTAAATTTTGAAATTCTAAATAAGCAAAGGTAAAATCTTTGTCGTTAAAATTATAAATTGGCGTACTATAAGATGAACCAAAAACTGGACGTGAAGACTGTATTTGCAAGGTGCCTTGAAAAGACTCTCCACTATATTTCACAATAGTTATAGTCATGTTACAATCAATCTCTTCTTGAGGCGAAAAGGTTTTGTTTGTCCACTTTGTGTTATTTACAAATTCTGTTAATTGCTTTTCTAGTGTTTTAAAAACTTGTTGGTTTTCACTCCCCGTTTGGGTCGCATTTACAACAACACTACAATTTAGTTCTTGAGAAAAACTCAAAAAACTGTTAAAACATAATATGAATATTATTAGATAGTTACGCATTAATTTGTTTTACAATTTCATTTAATAAATCTATAGCCACATCGGTTTTAGATTTTAACTCAAATTCGGTTATATTATCTTTATTATCAATAAAAGTAACTTTATTGGTATCAGTTTTAAAACCAGCTCCTTTATCGTTTAACGAATTTAAAACAATTAAATTTAAATTCTTTCTTTTTAATTTACCTTTTGCATTTTCTAACTCGTTATTAGTTTCTAATGCAAAGCCAACTAAAAATTGATGTTTTTTAGTATCGCCTAAAGATGCTAAAATATCTTTAGTTTTTCCTAACTCTAAGGTTAACGTTTTATCTTTCTTTTTTATTTTCTGAGATGCTACTTCTTTTGGAGAAAAATCTGCTACTGCTGCCGAAAGGATACCAACATCTACAGTTTCGTAATACTCATGTACAGCATCGTACATGTTTTGCGCGCTTACAACAGGTATTACTTTTATATGTGAATGCTTTACTTTTTGATGTGTGGGGCCAGAAACTAAAATAACCTCAGCACCAAGATTAGCTGCTGCTTTAGCAATTTCAAATCCCATTTTACCGCTAGAATGATTCCCAATAAACCGTACAGGGTCAATAGCTTCGTAAGTTGGGCCAGCTGTAATTAATATTTTTTTTCCTCGAAGCGGAAGTGTATCTAAAATATCGTTTTCTATAAAAGACACAATATCTTCAGGTTCTGCCATACGACCTTCACCTACTAATCCGCTAGCTAATTCACCACTAGCAGCAGGAATCATCACATTCCCAAAAGCTTTTAATTTTTCAAAAGAATTTAATGTCGATGGATGTTTGTACATATCCAAATCCATAGCAGGTGCAAAATACACAGAGCATTTTGCAGATAAATACGTTGCTAATAGTAAGTTATCACAAACCCCATTTGCCATTTTAGACATGGTATTTGCTGTGGCTGGAGCAATAATAAAAAGATCTGCCCAAAGCCCTAAATCGACGTGGTTATTCCAAATATCATTATCATCGTCTTCGTTTGTGAATGATGAATGCACTGGATTTTTTGAAAGTGTAGATAAGGTTAAAGGAGTTATAAAGTCTTTAGCAGATGGCGTTAAAACTACTTTTACGTTAGCGCCTGCTTTAACAAATAACCTAACAAGTGAAGCCGTTTTATAAGCGGCAATACCACCCGTAATACCTAACAGTATGTTTTTGCCGCTTATTATACTCATATGAAATTATTCCTGAGATTCTGCCTCAGTATTTCTAAAATAAATTTTGTCAGTTAACCATTCTTGAACAGCTAACGCATGAGGTTTTGGTAATTTTTCGTAAAATTTAGAGACCTCAATTTGCTCTTTGTTTTCAAAAATTTCTTCAAGACTATCGTTATAAGTAGCAAACTCTTCTAACTTATCGATTAATTCTTTTTTAATCTCTGTGTTAATTTGATCTGCACGTCTCGCAATAATAGAAATTGACTCGTAGATGTTTTCTGTTGGTTCATCTACTTGATTTCTATCATAAGTGATAGTGTTAACCGGAGCATTGGTTTTTTTTAAATCCATTGTAATTATATATTAACTTTTGGTACTATAATTTTTTAATTCTTCGTCTAATTCTGAAGCCATTCTATCAGCATCTTCAACATATTTAGAACTTGCATATCCTTTTTTAAAGGTATCGTAATACTCTTTAGCTTGTTCTAAACGTACTTTCTTTTTGTATTCAATACTATTCATTGCTTGTTCAAAAGCGGCATCGAATTTATAAAACATAGCATCTTCTCTTAAAGGAGATCCTGGGAATTCAAAAATAAAATTATCAAACGATTTAATTGCTGCATTAAAGTCTTTACTATACTGCGGTGCAATATCTCTATACTGCTTTGCTATAAAAAAAGCTTTTTGTTGCAATTTAAAATCCAACTCGTTTACTAATTTATTGGCCTCTACAACATATTCAGAGTTTGGATATATGTTAATAAACTCTTGCATTTTCTCTATAGCGTCTTTTGTTTCTGTTTGATCTTTAGAATAAACAGGAGACAGCATATAATAGCTTTTCGCACTTAAAAAGGCAGCCTCTTCTTTCTTTTCACTTTTTGGGTAACTAGAAACAAAACGCTCGAATTGATAACCTGCTACATAATAATCTTTCATTTTATAAAAAGAACTAGAATATAAATACATTAGTTTTTCGGCTTGTGGCTTTCCTTTATATTCTGGAACTATTTGAGTGAAAAGCTTATTGGCTTTATCGTATTTACCTGCTTTATACAGAGAATCTCCAGCTTTAAATTTATCGGCTATACTTTCAGATTTTAATAGCTTTTGGTATTCACTACACGAGCTAAAAACTGCGGCTAATATTAAGATGTAAAAAAAGTTTTTCATAAATTTTAAACAGAATGCAAAATTAGGTTAATAATATGGATATTAAAAATATATTTTAGATGCTAAATTAAATGTTGAAGCTTAGTATTAATAAGGTTTAAGTAATATTTAACTTTTCAACGGTTCAATACGATCAAAAAGTTTATGATCTAGCACCATTTGCCCTTTATTATTATAAAAATACGACTTAGTAAACTTGTAATTTAAGTGAATATCGCTAAGCATATATGAATGCATCTGATGTACTTCTTGATTAAAAGATTCGTCATAATAACTTATCATAACCAATAATTCGCCATGTTGTTGTCTTATTTCTTCGTTAGAAAACTCGAACAACGGGCTGTCTTCTTCAATTTCGTGTACTACGGTCCACGTTGTAGGCAGATATGTTATAGACTTTCTTTCCAAGTTTAAAGCGTAAAAATTATTCACAAAATCGCCAACATTATTTTGTTTTGAAAGTGCTAATGTTACCGAAACTCGGGGATTAATCATAGTCGACTTCCTATTATTCACCAACCTAAACATAATGGCTTTTGTATGATTAAAATCTCTTAAAATTAAATTTTCGCTAAAGCGGATGGATGCTTTAGGTTTTGAAAACCGACCATATAATAGCCCTGTTACAAAAGCAAAAAACATTAAGCCAACAAAAGCTTCAATAGACGAAACGATACCGCTAGCGACTCCATTTGGAGACATTGCTCCATAACCAAGCGTTGTAAATGTTTGTGATGAAAAGAAAAAAGCATTTAAAAAATCATTAAACAGATTCCCTGTCGAAGCAATAACTTGCTCGATACCAACAATAAGATATACAATTGCAAAACAGGCATTAGCAATAAAATAAGTACAAAAAGATAGCGCATAAAAATGCCACCATGTTATACTTACTAAATAATTATAGGCTTCAGAAAATCTACGAGGTGCATTTAAATGAACAACATTAAAAGATCCTTTTGTATTCATCATGCGACTGGCATATTGTGCCGATGCATTTCCTAATCCTGGATCTTTTATCTTTTTACCCAAATCTAAAAGTTTTTCACAAAACTATTTATTTTTTCTTTTAGCTCATTAGAAGCTGGTACGACAGGTAACCTAACCGTATCTGCACATAAACTTATGCTTTCGAAAACAGCTTTAATTCCTGCTGGATTATTTTCTTCAAAAATATAATCAACGACATCCATTAAATTGTAATGAATATTAAAAGCAGCTTTTGTTTCGCCTTCCAATCCTAAGCGAATCATATTAGAAAATTCTTTTGGAAACGCTTGACCTATTACAGAAATAACACCTGAACCGCCTGCTAAAGCAACTGGTAATGCTAAATCGTCATCACCAGAAATAATTAAAAAATCTTCTGGTTTATTTTTAATTAGCTGCAAATATTGAGACATATTATTGCCTGCCTCTTTAACAGCTATTATATTTTTAAAATCGTTTGCTAATCTTAAAGTCGTATCAACGTCCATATTTTTAGCCGTTCGCCCTGGTACATTATATAATATAATGTCTATAGGAGACGCTTCCGAAATAGCTTTAAAATGTTGATACATGCCTTCTTGCGTAGGCTTACTATAATATGGAGACACTGATAGAATAGCATCTAATCCAGATAAATCTGTCGATTTAATCTCATCTATTACTAATGCTGTATTATTACCACCAATCCCCAATACTAATGGCACACGTCCATTATTAGCTTTAGATATCGTTGCAATTACCGCTTTCTTTTCTTCTTTAGTAATCGTTACGCTTTCTCCAGTTGTACCACAAATAACAAGATACTCTACCCCATTATCAATATTGAAATTTACAATATTGGTTAAAGCATCATGGTCTACACTTAAATCTGCGTTAAAAGGTGTAACCAATGCCACTCCAGTTCCTAGAAACTTACTGTTCATTTTTAAATCTTATTTAATATAGTTAAGTACTTAAAAACCTCATTTTTAAATACATCAAATTCTTTTATGCTCGTTTTTATAATTAAATCGTTTAAACGAGAATCGGTTTGTAAAATTCCAATTTTAAATTGAGATTTAGATAAAACCGTCAACATTTTTAACTCTAATGTCTCTTCAGTATAGTAGCTGATTAAAGCATCGAATTTTTCATCTAAAAAAGATTGCAATTCTATGTTTCTAATAACGCCTTTCCAACCAAAATCTTTTGGTGTAAAACAAACATCCCAAGCATTAATATTTTCTTTTTTATTAACTGAAAAAGCAATAATTTTCAACTTATTAGGGCGTACTTTAATAAAATCTGCCAAGTCGCTAAAAAAGCTAAAATCATCAACCTCATCAATGTTTAAAATAACTCCAAGGCTTTCAACTTTATTATTATCTACACGCACTTCACGTTTAGACAACATTTTGTTTAAATACTTTTTATTTGATTTCCCTTTAAAAGTCTTTAAAATCATTTACTTTTATACTTTGCGCAAAGGTAGCAAAAGTACATTCAAATTATTTATTAAATATATGAGGTTTACATATTTGTTTTTTTTGTTAAATATTTTTCTTTTTTCGAGTTGTAAAGACGAAAAATTAACACTTACTAAGATAGAAGGCAAGAAAATTGAAATTACCGATAGTTTAGCACTTAACCCCGAAATTGAAGCTTTTATAAAACCATTTCGAGATCATATACAGAAGGATTTAGATAGTGTTTTAGCTTATTCGGTAGATACGTATTCTAAAGCTGATGGCGATTTAAATACCGCTATTGGTAATTTTATGGCCGATGTCGTTTATAGCCAGTCTAATCCCATATTTAAAAGTAGAACAGGTAAAAATATTGATATGGTTTTACTAAACAGAGGCGGTATTCGTTCTATTATTTCTAAGGGTAATATCACATCAAGAACCGCATACCAATTAATGCCATTTGAAAATAATATCGTTGTTGTGGCACTTAAAGGCACGCAAGTAGATTCATTAATTCATTATTTAAGCAAAGTAAAAACTGCGCATCCTATTTCTAAACTTAAATTAGAATTAGATAAAAATTTTAATGTGAATAGCGCAACTATAAATGGCGAAAACATAAAACCAACTAAAACATATTATGTCGCAACCAATGATTATTTATATAGTGGTGGCGACCGCATGACATTCTTTAAAAGAAATGATAGCTTATACGTACTAGATTATAAAATTAGAAATGCATTAATTGATTATTTCAAAAAGGTTGACACTATTAACCCTGTAATTGACGACAGATTTATTCAAATTAAATAAATTATGAAACGTAGAGATTTTATACAACAAGCAGCAACAGGAACGGCATTAGTAACACTTGGTAGTTATGGATTACAGTCGTTTAGCAGTACACCTAAAACATCAAAAATCACTATTCTTCATACCAACGATGTACATAGCCATATTGATGCCTTTGGCTCAGAAGATGGAAGAAATGCTAATAAAGGCGGAGTTGCAAGAAGAGCCAGTTTAATTGAATCTATTAGAAACGAAAATCCAAACACATTACTTTTAGATGCTGGCGATATTTTCCAAGGGACTCCATACTTTAATTATTATGGTGGCGAATTGGAATTTAAATTAATGAGTAAATTAAAATATGATGCTGCAACTATTGGCAACCATGATTTTGATAATGGAATTGATGGATTGTATGCCCAATTACCGCATGCAAAATTCGAATTTATTTCTGCTAATTATGATTTTTCAAATACAATACTAAACACGCATGTTAAACCTTATAAAATCTTCAAAAAAGAAGGCTTAAAAATTGGCGTATTTGGACTAGGTGTTGAACTTAACGGATTGGTGAATAAGAAAATGTACAAAGAAACCAAATATTTAGATCCGATTGAGATTTCTCAAGATATGACACGCATTCTTAAAGAAGACGAACATTGCGATTTAATAATTTGTTTGTCACATTTAGGTTATAATTACTCCAAAAACCCCAATAAAATTTCCGATTTAAGATTAGCTGCTGTAACAAAAGACATTGATTTAATTATTGGAGGTCATACCCACACGTTCTTACCAAAACCAACAGTAGTTAAAAACGTCAAAAATATTAATGTTCTTGTAAATCAAGTTGGATGTTACGGTATTAACTTAGGGAAAATAGATTTTTATTTTGATGCTGATAAAAACAAGTCAGCAAACGGAACATCGATAATAGTTTAGCTATCTTTTTTAACAACGGATAGTTTTTTCAATTTAATTCGTCTAAAAAAACATAAAATGAAATTATCATGAAAAAACACATTCCATTAATTTTAAGAATTGTAGTTGCTGTAATACTAATACAAACCTTACGTTTTAAATTTTTAGCACATCCAGATAGTATTTATATTTTTGAAAAAGTGGGACTAGAACCTTACGGACGAATTGGTATTGGTATACTTGAATTAATTGCTGGGATTTTGTTGTTAATTCCTAAAACTATTTGGGTTGGCGCTTTATTAACTGTAGGCGTAATTAGCGGTGCTATTTTCATGCATTTAACCCAACTGGGTATTGAAGTAAATAATGATGGAGGCGTTTTATTTTTAACAGCAGTTGTTACTTTTTTACTATCTTCTTATTTGCTTTTTTTTTACAAAAAAGACATCCCTTTTTTAAATATCAACTGAATCACCTGAAGAGGAATCTTGTTCTTCTAAAACCACAAATCTATTTTCTTCTCGCAATTTATTTAAAAGTTTTGCTTGCTTAAAAAAGAAATAGAAAGCAACTAAAGACAATGTTGTAGCGATAAAAGATAGTAAGCTTATTTGAGAAATATATAAGTATGCAACATCCATCATTTCAGAAAAAACGAGGCATAACGTTCCTAAGAATAAGTATAACGACTTTTGATTATCTCTATAAAAATAATTAAGCAAAGCCACAGATAATAAAACAAATGTAACAAGGTTATATAAAAATTCTAAATAGCAATCAATATTTAAAGCGACATTAGGTTTAACAATAACCTGAAGAACATATATTAAATATGTATTAAGAACAATTAAAACCAATAAATGCACCTTAAGATGTTTTAAAACATATTTAAAACTTAAAGAGTTATATATTTTGATTACTAAAAATATGTATGATAAAATAAAAAGACCATTACCTATATAATAATCAAAACCATATAATAAATCTGAACCATTACCTATTATAACCTGAATTGTTAAACTCATCAAACCTGAAAAGGAATAACATATTAGAAATAACAAAAACCATCTGTTTTTTTTATTAACAAACAATATATATAGTAAAGTTATTGTTGGTGCAATTAAAGAATCTAAGATAAAAGACACATCCTTATTACCGCTAAGTTCGAAAATAGCGAACCCGACATAGAGTAATAATATTAAGCCAACTAAGACTTTCGATTTGAACATGCTTGTATTTTATAGTTATGGGACAAATATAAATTTATTTTACAAATAAACGAATAAATAATGCTTTTTATCGATAAAAATATGATTTAATTCAATTTACGTAAGAATTCAATTTCAGAAACTAAAGAGACACCCAACTTTTCTGCTTTTTCTTTTTTACTAGGCCCCATTTTATCGCCAGCAACGATGTAACTCGTCTTTGAGGAAATAGAACTACTAACTTTACCGCCGTTATCTTCTATCATCTTTTTTAATTCATTTCTAGATACAATTTCAAACACTCCAGACACAACAACAACATCACCTTCTAATTTATTTGTTTGTCCTTCTAACTTTTCAGCGGAAATTTCTAATTGTACTCCAGACTGTTTTAATCGTTCTATTAATAGAATATTTTTTTCTAAATCAAAAAACAACGTTACACTTTGTGCAATTTTAATACCAATTTCATCAACATTAATCAAATCATCTTCCGTTGCATTAATAATAGCATCAATACTTTTATAATGCTTTGCTAATTTTTTAGCCACAGTTTCTCCTACATAACGAATACCTAACGCATATAAAACACGCTCGAAAGGAATTTTTACAGATTCACTAATGCCTTGAATTAAATTGTCGGCACTTTTTTCTGCCATTCTTTCTAATGGTATAACTTGTTCTTTTGTTAAATCGTATAAATCAGAATAATCATTTATCAACCCTTCTTTAACTAATAGCGCTACCGTTTCTCCTCCCAAACCATCAATATCCATTGCTTTTCTAGAAATATAATGCTGAATTCTACCTACTATTTGCGGGCTACATCCCATATAATTAGGACAAAAATGCTTCGCATCACCAGCTTCTCTAATCAATTCGGTTTCGCATTCTGGACAATTGGTAATATATTCAGTTGACTTAGAATGTTCGGTTCTTTTAGAAAAATCTACACCAATTATCTTAGGAATGATCTCGCCGCCTTTCTCTACATAAACAAAATCATTTACACGGATATCTAATTTTTCAATTTGATCAGCATTATGAATAGATGCTCTCTTTACAATGGTTCCTGCTAATTCGACAGGCTCTAAATTAGCCACAGGCGTAATCGCTCCAGTTCTCCCAACTTGATACGAAATTGTATTTAACTTTGTTGAAACTTGTTCTGCTTTAAATTTATAAGCCATCGCCCAACGTGGCGCTTTCGCCGTATACCCCAACTCATCTTGCTGGTATAAATTATTAACCTTAACAACAACACCATCAGTTTCGTATGGTAAATTATGTCGTTCTATATCCCAGTGATTTACAAATTCTAAAACCCCTTCAATAGAATCTACTAATTTTGCAGCCTCTGGGACTTTAAACCCCCAAGACCTCGCCTTATCAAGGCTTTCAAATTGAGACTCAAGACCAAGGTTATTTCCTGTTAAATTATAAAGCAAACACTCTAACGGCCGTTTTGCAACTTCGCCACTATCTTGTAATTTCAAACTCCCTGAAGCCGTATTTCTTGGATTTTTATAAGGTTCTTCACCTTGCTCAATACGCTCTGCGTTCATTTTATTAAATCCATCGAAAGGCAAAACAATTTCGCCTCGAATATCAAATTTATCAGGATAATCGCCTTTTAATTGCAGAGGTACCGATTTAATAGTCTTTATATTTGCCGTAACATTATCACCTTGAAAACCATCTCCACGAGTAACGGCTTTAACTAATTTTCCCTGCTCGTAGGTTAAACTAATTGAAGCACCATCGTATTTTAATTCGCAAGTATAGTGTACATCTCCATCTACCAACTTTTTAATACGCACTTCCCAATCTTCTAAATCTTCTTTAGAGTATGAGTTATCTAAAGAATACATGCGATGTTCGTGCGGAATCGTCTCAAAATTCTTTGTAACTGCGCCTCCTACACGCTGTGTTGGTGAATTCGCATCAAAAAACTCAGGATGTTTCTCTTCTAATTCTTGAAGTTCTTTTAATTTTAAATCGAATTTGTAATCTGATATTGTTGCGTTATCAAGCACATAATAGTTGTGATTGTGTTTACGTAATTCGTTTCTTAAGTATTCTATGTGTTGTTGTGTATTCATTTACTTCTGTCATTTCTGCCTTGGCAGGAGCTCGTTTTATATTATTGTAATATGTGAATTTATATAATATTCGTAATCAAATTCAGTAACTAAAATTGTTAAAAATAGATTCCTGCCTCCGCAGGAATAACAACTCAATTCAAAAATCGTTAATAGTCAATCGTCAATCAAAATTCTTAACCCCTCTTACCATTCTATCCCTTTTAAAAATATCTTGTTTTAATTCAATATTTTCAAAATGAGATTCGCTTAATAATTGTATCATTTCTTTTCCAAGATATTCATTTATTTCAAAAAACAAACTCCCATCTTTATTCAAATTTTTCACAGCAAAATCGGTAATAGCTTTATAAAACTGCAACGGATTTTCGTTTTCTACAAATAACGCCAAATGCGGTTCGTTATCTAAAACATTAGATTGCATTATTTTTTTTTCTAGGTTACGAACATAGGGCGGATTGGATACTATAATATCGAAACCATGTTCTTTAGCAAATTGCCCTGCTTCCACATTTAAAATATCGCATTCAATAAATTCAACACTAACTTTATTTAATTCCGCATTTTCTTTCGCTACTTTTAAAGCTTCTTTGCTAACATCTAAAGTATATACTTTTGCATTTGGTAATTTTTTAGCCAATGAAATGGCAATACAACCACTCCCCGTTCCTATATCTAAAATTCTGAATTCTGAATTTCGATTTTTAGATTCTTCAATAACCCACTCCACTAACTCTTCGGTTTCCGGTCTTGGAATTAATGTGTTTTGATTCACTCTAAATGGCAATCCATAAAATTCAGTTTCACCCAATATGTATTGAATTGGTTTTTGTTGTTTTAATAACTCTAAAGCTTTTAGAATAGCATCAAAATTAGCGACAGACAAACCATAATCCATTGCCAATTGAATGCGAGATATCTTATAATACGACTCCATAAGTATATAGAAAAAACTATCTATTTCTTCCGAAGGATATAACTTATTTAACGTTTCTTGAAATGTCTTTTGAATGACTTTTAACTTCATCTTCTTTTAATCCGAATTCTTAAATTACAAATCTTTTACCATCCACACGCCACAAGAATAATGACCTGTATTACCTAAAGCACCTTCTATATGATTAAAACCCAAACTTTCATACAAATGTATGGCAGCTTTAAGCTGTGAGGCGGACTCTATATAACATTGCTTGAATCCCTTTTCTTTTGCAGACGCTATACATCGTTCTAACACTAATCTACCAATCCCCTTACCCCTAATATCTGGAGAAAAATACATTTTCTGGATTTCGCATACCTCATTTTCAAAATCTTTCAATGGTTTTATACCGCCTCCACCATAAACGACACCATCACTTTCAACAACATAATACACATCATTTTTATTTTGATATGATTCATACATACTTGGAGTTTCGGCATCTGTATACGCTGTACCTTCCAACGGAATTTTAAATTCATGAAAACACGCCCTAATAATTTGCTCGATTTGAGTATTATCTTCGGGCTTAATTTCTCGAATAACAATAGTATCTTTGTTCACTTTAAAACTGTAATTTTACAGTAGTGAAGATACATTAAATCTAAAAATCCGAAATGAAACGCGCCATAATCTTATCAACAATATTACTCACCTTTTTAAGCTGTTCGGTTACCGAAAAACCAGAATTTATCAACATAGAAAATATAAAAGTTTTAGAGTCTAATTCGAAATTTATCACGATTACTGCCGATGCTATATTTATAAACCCAAATGATATTGGAGGCGAATTAAAAACCGACGCTATAAAAGTACTTGTAAATAACACTGAAATGGCTTCAATTTCAACAAAAAACTTTGAAGTTCCTGCAAAAAAAGAATTTTCAATTCCGTTGCAAGCAAACATACCAACAGATAGTCTTTTTAGCAATAAAAGTTTAGGGAATTTAATTGGAAGTTTATTCAGTAGAAAAATTAAAGTGCAATATAAAGGTGCTATTAAATATAAAGTTTTCGGGTTTTCGCATGCGTATGATGTCGATCAAACAGAAGACATAAAAATTAAATTATAAACTTGAAACCACACGAATTCTACATAAAACGATGCTTACAAATTGCTGAAAATGGTTTAGGCTCAACACGCCCAAACCCCATGGTTGGCAGTGTTATTGTTTATAATGATAACATTATAGGTGAAGGTTACACCAATGAATATGGCGGAAATCATGCCGAAGTCAATGCTATTAATTCAGTTTTAGATAAAACACTTTTAAAACAAGCAACGCTATACGTTACTTTAGAACCTTGCTCGCATTATGGTAAAACACCGCCATGTAGTGATCTTATTATCAAACACAAAATACCAAACGTTGTTATTGGCTGTATTGATGACAACGAAAAAGTAGCAGGAAAGGGTGTTAAAAAATTAAAAGCTGCTGGTTGCCAGGTTGAAGTTGGCATTTTAGAAAACGAATGCAAAACACATCACAAACGATTTTTCACATTCCACAACAAAAAGCGTCCATATATTATATTAAAGTGGGCAGAAACTAAAGATGGTTTTATAGCTCCAAAAACCAAAAACGAACAAAAACCTATTTGGATTACTAATAAAACTTCTCGACAACTCGTACATAAATGGCGCGCTGAGGAACAGTCTATTTTAGTGGGTACAAATACCGTAATACAAGACAACCCCTCGTTAACAACTAGAGATTGGTTTGGTCATAATCCTATTAGAGTTGCTATTGACAAAGACGAAAAACTATCAAGAAATCTTGCTGTTTTTAATAATGAAGCTAAAACTATTATCATTAGCGGAATGACGGAAGAAAAGAGACAAAAGGCAAAAAACATTGAATTTGAATCTATCGATTGGAACCTGAGACATGATATAGCTAAACAAATTTGCGAGATTCTATATAAAAATGGGATAACCTCTATTATTATTGAAGGCGGTAAAAAAACATTACAAACTTTTATAGATGAAGCCCTTTGGGATGAAGCCAGAGTCTTTATTGGACAATCTGAATTTAAAGATGGTACAAAAGCACCTCATATAACAAGAAATCTAATTTCCGAAGAAAACATTAAGAACGATATTCTTAAAACCTACACAAATGATTAAAACTATTATATTCGATTTTGGCAATGTTTTTATAAATCTAGACATTGAAGGCGCCATTACGGAAACTCTCAAGAAGCTTAATGTAGATGAAATCCCTGAAGAAATAACCGCTTTTAATAGCTTATATGAACAAGGTTTTATTTCTTCTGATGAATTTATTGAATTTTATATTGAGAATTTCCCTGACCTAACAAAAGAAGATGTTATAGATACATGGAATTATATGCTTAAAGACTTTCCGAGGCATAGACTCGATTTCTTAAAAGACTTAAAAACATCGAACACTTATAAATTAATACTTTTAAGTAACACTAACGCGCTCCATATAGATTGGATTAAAAAAAACGTATCTTTTTATAATGCGTTTAAAGATTGCTTTGATGCGTTTTATTTGTCTCACGAAATTAACTTAAGTAAACCGAACAAAGATATTTACGAGTTTGTTTTAAATACAAATTCACTTAAAGCAGAAACCTGTCTTTTTATTGATGATAATAAAGACAACATAGATTCTGCAAAAAAACTAGGAATACAGACTTGGCATATAGATCCAAAAACGGAAGACGTTAGTAACCTTTTTGAAGTAACAAGCGATTTATTTTGATATTTCTCCTTCTCAGTATTATCGCCTCTACCTTAATATTTATAATATTTAAGAGTTTTACGAAGCACAATGTAAACACACTACAAGCTATTATTGTTAATTATTTTATTGCATGCTCAACAGGTATATTTAATTCTGATGTGCCCGTTTCTATACCTGCAATTTTAAATGAAGAATGGTTTTTTGGGGCGCTTTTTTTAGGATTCTTATTTATTTCTATTTTTAATGTCATGGCCTTAACTGCGCAGCGTAACGGGTTGTCTGTTGCTTCTGTAGCTAGTAAAATGAGTGTTGTTATCCCAGTTATTTTCGGCTTATACGTATACAATGAAAGTGCGGGTTGGTTAAAAATTATTGGAATTATTTTAGCACTAGTTGCCGTTTATCTAACATCAGTAAAAGACAAATCATCCCATTTTACATTAAAAGGGCTATGGCTACCTATTGTATTATTTTTTGGTTCTGGAATTTTAGACACAACACTTAAGTTTCTTGAAACCTCTTATGTTGCCAAAAACGGTATTCCCATATTCTCTGCAACTATCTTTTTTATTGCTGGTAGCATCGGTGTTTTAACGATTTGCATAAAAGCTATTAAAACAGGATTCCATTTTAGTTATAAAAGTGTAATTGGCGGCATCATTCTAGGTATTGTAAATTACTATTCTATATACTTATTATTAAAAGCACTTCAATTTGAAGGTTTCGAAAGTTCAACTATATTTACCGTAAACAATGTTGCAGTTGTTATGCTCACCACTTTATTAGGTTTATCGATATTTAAAGAGAAACTCCACACCAAAAATTGGATTGGTATTGCTATTGCGATAGTTTCCATAATTCTAGTCAGCTTATCTTAAATCATGGAAGAAGACGTCTACAAAACTATTGACACACCAAGTGAAGAAACACTGTTTAAAGATAAAAACAGTAAATTCTTTGGTTATGCATTTCCTATCTCGTCAGAAGCCGACGTAAAACTCCAATTAGAAAAATTAAAAAAACAGCATCATTCTGCAAGGCATTGGTGCTATGCGTATCAATTAGGCATAGAAACCATTGCTTTTAGAGCAAATGATGATGGCGAACCTAGCAACTCTGCAGGAATGCCTATTTACGGTCAAATTCAATCTTTTAATGTGACAAACATTTTAATCGTAGTGGTTCGTTACTTTGGTGGTGTTAAATTAGGTGTTGGTGGTTTAATAAATGCCTACAGAACGTCTGCTCAAATCACTTTAGAAGCCACAACTATTTTAGAAAAAACGATTAATATTGATTACAACATATCGTTTCAGTATAAAAATATGAATAAAGTGATGCGTATTATTAAAGAGAAAAAACTCAAAATAATAAATCAAAAATTAGAATTGGGTTGTGATATTCTTATTTCAGTAAGAAAAAAAGATGCTCATTCAATTTTTGAAATTTTCAATGCTTTATTCGAAATTAACATCAAAAAAAATTAATCTAAACCATCAATAGCATCCATAATATACTTTGGAGCTCTAACAGGTTTATTCGTTTTTGTATCAATAAATACTAAAATCGTACTTGCAGTTGTTAAAATCGCACCGTTTTCGTTAGTAATTTCATATTCAAATTCAATCTTTGCAGATGGTCTATTTTTTAGTTGAGTTTTTACATTAATTACATCATCATAACCCACTGATTTTTTATAGTTTATACTCAAAGAAACAACGGGAAGCATAATACCATTTTCTTCCATATCTTTATAAGAAATCCCTAATTTCCGCAACCACTCAATACGCCCCATTTCTAGATACAATGCATAATTACCATGATAAACGACGCCCATTTGGTCTGTTTCACCATATCTCACTCTTATTTGTATTTCATCGAATTTCATAGTAGTAATTAATTTATTTTTTGTAGTTTCGGCTAGAGCTTAAACATGAGGAAAAAATTCTAGAAATTCAATAGTAAATGATTTTTTTTTTAAGATTTTTGTTCACATATTTGCATCAGTATTGAGGGGGGAATATAAATAAGCCCATTTATATTCACAAAACTAACTAACAAACCATAAAAATAAGATTTAATGAGTATAACTGCGCAATCGGTATGGAACAATTGTCTAGAATTCATAAAGGATAATATTCAACCGCAAGCATATAAAACTTGGTTTGAACCAATAAAAGCAGTTAAACTTACTGATAATGCTTTAAGCATTCAAGTCCCTAGTAAATTCTTTTACGAATGGCTCGAAGAGCATTATGTAAAAATCCTTAAAGTATCGTTAACTAAAGAACTTGGAGAAAAAGCCAAACTTGTTTACATTATTAAAATGGAAAACACGTATGGTAACAAACAACCTTTTACGGAAAAAATTCCGAGTTCAAATAGATCTTCAGTAAAAGCTCAAGATGTTGATATTCCTTTTAACAATAGAAGCCCAGAATTACGAAATCCTTTTGTTATCCCTGGAATTAGAAATGTGAAAATTGAATCTCAATTAAACCCAAATTATAGTTTTGAAAACTTTTTAGAAGGTGATTCTAATCGTTTAGCAAGAAGTGCTGGTTTAGCAGTTGCTGCAAAACCAGGAGGAACGTCTTTTAATCCCTTATTAATTTTTGGCGGTGTTGGTTTAGGTAAAACACATTTAGCGCATGCTATTGGTGTCGATATTAAAGACAAGCATCCAGAAAAAACAGTTTTATATATTTCTGCGGAAAAATTTACACAGCAATATATAGATTCCGTAAAAAAGAATAACAGAAACGATTTTATTCATTTCTATCAAATTATTGATGTGCTTATCATTGATGATGTTCAATTCCTTTCAGGAAAATCAGGAACACAAGATGTATTCTTTCATATATTCAATCATTTACACCAAAACGGAAAACAAGTGATATTAACTAGTGATAAAGCACCAGTTGATATGCAAGATATCGAGCAACGCTTACTGTCTCGTTTTAAATGGGGGCTTTCGGCAGAATTGCAGAATCCTGATTTTGAAACTCGTGTTTCTATTTTGAAAAACAAACTATATCGCGATGGTGTTGAAATGCCTGATGATATTATTGAATATGTTGCTAAAAACATCAAAACAAACGTAAGAGAGCTTGAAGGTGCTATTATATCTTTAATTGCTCAATCTTCTTTCAACAAAAAAGAAATCACGATTGAATTAGCAAAAACTATTGTAGAGAAATTTGTTAAAAACACAAAACGTGAAGTTTCTATAGATTATATACAAAAAATTGTGTCAGACTATTTCCAAATGGATGTAGACACTTTACAATCTAAAACACGTAAACGTCATATTGTACAAGCAAGGCAATTAGCTATGTTTTTTGCAAAAAAACTAACTAAAGCATCTTTAGCGAGTATTGGCTCTCAAATAGGGAAACGTGATCACGCTACTGTATTACATGCTTGTAAAACAGTCGACAATTTATCTTCAACAGATAAACAATTCAGAAAATACGTTGAAGATATTACCAAAAAGCTTTCAGTATAAACATATTCATTTATGGTTAAAATTCTAATGGTTTGCCTAGGTAATATTTGCCGCTCTCCATTGGCCGAAGGTATTTTAAAATCGAAACTACCTGCACATCGTTTTTCAGTTGATTCTGCTGGAACAGCCAGCTATCATATTGGGAATTCTCCAGACAAACGCTCTATTGCAGTGGCTAAAAAATATGGCTTAGACATCTCAAACTTAAAAGGACGTCAATTTATTGCTGATGATTTTAAAGTATTCGATCATATATTTGTTATGGATGCTTCAAACCATCAAAATGTTTTAGCATTAACAAGCAGTGAAACCGATAAATCTAAAGTTGAATTTATATTAAACGAAGTATATCCAAATCAAAACTATGATGTTCCAGATCCATATTATGGAGGAGATCATGGTTTTGAAAACGTTTATAAAATGCTTGACGAAGCTTGCACTACAATATCCGAACGCTTAATCTAAGACTAAATTAAACATATTTAGTACTTTTATTATGCAATCATTTCTTAGAAAATTGACTTATGAATACTGAAAAAGGGAAACTTTATCTTATACCAACAACTTTAGGCGATAACGAGCCTTTAGAAGTTTTACCCATGTCTGTAAAAAAGATAATAGAGCTTACAGACACGTATATTGTTGAAAATGAAAAAACAGCACGTCGTTTTATAAAACGAATCTGCTCAAGCAAAGCACAATCTACTTTAGAAATGTTTCATTTAAACAAGTTTACAAATAGTAGCATGTTACCGGAGTTTCTAGAACCCTGCTTAAGAGGTATTAATGTTGGTTTATTATCTGAAGCTGGATGCCCCGGTGTTGCCGATCCTGGTGCAGACATCGTGAAACTTGCTCACGAAAAAGATATTAAAGTGATACCTTTAGTTGGCCCATCTTCGATTTTAATGGCTATGATGAGTTCTGGAATGAACGGACAAAGCTTTTCTTTTAATGGTTACTTACCGATAGATAAAGGCGAACGAAAGGCAGAGTTAAAACGACTTGAACGTTTATCTTTTGAGCATAATCAATCTCAGATTTTTATTGAAACCCCATACAGAAACAATAAAATGCTAGAGGATCTTTATAGCGTCTTAGGGAAAAACACCCATATTTGTGTGGCCTGCGATATTACATTATCAACAGAATATATCAAAACCTACACCGCCAACGATTGGAGCAAAAAAAAAGTAGACCTCCACAAGAGGCCTACTATATTTATAATTCATAAAACCTAAGACGATACTATATTGTAGTTGCTTTAGCTTTTTTATTTGGTTTAAGAAAAGAGGTGTCATAACCAGAAAACCTTTTCATGTAATAACGCACTGTAGTTCCATAACCATCAGCGAAATTATCTAAACCATAACTTCTTAAATACTTCTTTACACTTCCTGGTCCTGCTAAATGTGCTGCAGCTAAAATACCAGACTCGGTAACAACAACGCCATTTATACGTTTTCCAACAAAATTCTTAATATCTCGACGCAAAATCCATTTGTTTCTTTGTGCGTTCGCAATAAAAGCTTTTTCTTGAAGCTTAGGATTCTTTAAAAACTGATCGGTATTATTAATACCTATTAATTTTAAAGTTCCTTTTCCAAACTGGTATTTCCCTAAATACCCATAAGTATTAACGGTAAAATAATTACCACCAGATTCTTTAAAGGCTAACGCCTCTTTAAAACCAACAAAAGATTTCCCTAAATACGGAGAAAATGTTTTGTTTCCTTCTTTAGATGCCAAAGTATTATCTTTAATACCTCCATCAAGACTTACTGTATAATTTAATACTAAGCCTTCTGTTGAATACTTACCTAGGTCTATATCTTCATTAGATGAAAACGAAACCATTAACAATACAATAATTGTTAATGTTAGACTTAAGATACTTGTAATATTCTTTGTCATGTTTTCTAAATTTCTTCAGCGCTATTAGTTTAAAAAGCACCTGAAAATTTGAGCGTGCAAAAGTAGCCTATTTTTTAGTATTATCAAAATTAATCGTTTATCAACCAAAATCAGTTGTAGAATAGATGAAATACACACCCATTTTTATTGATTTCTAATGTTGGAAACGGTATTTTTATCATATTAAAAAGGTCTAAAACAGTTCTTAAAAAGGGAGATTTTGTTTTAATACTATTCAAATTTACATCAAAACTTAAATAGTACTGCCTACACCTCGGAATAGTTGTTAACAACTGATTGTCAACATCTCTAGATCCCGTTAACATACCGTCTGCACCATAGCCAAACGCTACATTTAACCACTTTGGCACTTTGCTTTCTTTAAAAAAAGCATGCACATTTGCACTTAGCCAATAGGTTTGTCCGTTATAATCTTTTAAGACCTCCTCTAAAAAACCCTCACCAAGCTTATCTGGGCGTATTTTAGCATATCGCGTTTGATGAAAAGAGTACTTTAGCGCTACTCGCTGCTCTTTCCATAGTAATTCTTGTCCAATATACAAACCTGTTCCTGCTGCATTTGCTGCGATATCACCCCAAGAAAAACCCCATTCTGAAGAATACCCATCTAACATTTCGACAGCTGTTAAAAAACCAAAACCTAAAGTTGCGCCATAAATTAATTGATTCTTTTCGCTTACACCACTCCAATTTAATAATTGAGCACCATGCTTTCCTAATTGATAGGATGTAAATACATGCCCCATTTTATCCATTTGAAGCCATTCTTGGTTATCATTCAAAGTATGGAAGTTAGAGCGCTCAAAATCGGCATACCAAAGTTGATCTAAAGCTAATAAAGTTAAGCCCGTAAAAGCGACTTCGGAAATTACAACTGTATTCCTGCGTTTGACGTCTAAGCTATCACTTGGTGTTAAAAACGTATTGAAAGCTGATTGCGAAAATAAACAGGTAGATAATAAGACAAAGGTGATTGTATATACAGTCCTAGAAAATAGCACTATTTAGTTATGCCTTGAGATGATAAATACCTTTGATATTCTCTAGCATTTACATTATGCTGAGACAGTGTTTTAGCAAATTTATGAAACCCGAAACGTTTGGCATTGGCCGCAAAATAAAGATATTTATGGGTTTCAAAATTTAATACGGCATCGATAGCCGAAATATCTGGCATAGCAATAAGCCCTGGCGGTAAACCTCTATTTTTATATGTATTATAAGGAGATTCAATGTCTTTATGCACATTTAAAACACGTTTTATAACCGTGTTTTTATATTTAGGAAGCTTATATGCTGCAAATTTTAAGGTAGGGTCTGCTTGTAAAGGCATCCCTATTCGTAACCTATTCATATAAACACCTGCTATTCTAGGTTGCTCTGTTGCTTGTTTAGATTCTTCGTATACTATAGATGCCAATGCAATGACTTTATCCCTAGACAAACCAATAGCTTTGGCTTTTTTATTTCTAGCATCATTCCAAAAACGGTTATACTCAGCTAGCATACGATCTCTAAATTTTTCTGCAGACGTATTCCAAAAAAACTCGTAACTATTAGGTAAATACATTCCTAATCGCGTGGCTTCATTAAAACCTTGTTTCTTTAAAAAAGCATCATCTTTCATCGCTTTTAATATCGATACACTATCCGCTTCAATTTGAACACTAATTCTTCCTGCTAGCTTCTCAAGTGTTTCCTGGTTATTAAAAGACACTTTTACTGGTAAACTTTTAATTCGGATAGAATTAATAATATCATTATTATTCATTCCTTTTTTGATAGCAAATTTCCCCGCCTTAATATTCGCAGTATACTTTTTTCTTTCTGCTAAAGCATCAAAGGCATCAATATCTAACAAAAGGGGTTCTAATTGTAATCGAACATCTTTATAACGATCTGTTGACTTCACATAAATAAAAGCGCTATCATTATTAAAGGCCGTATTGGGCGTAAACATGGTATTATACACAAAATACGCAAAAATTGCAGCGGCTACAAGTCCTAAAATCGCGATGGTAACAAGTATCTTTTTTATATACATTTAATTATTTATAAGCTGAAATAAATATTCGTTTTTATAAGAACTATTGACATAGTTCCAATCTTTTTTTAGTCCGATTTGCTGAAAACCTTTATTAGTAAATAACTTAATACTCGTTTTATTTTCTTCAGAAATATTACAATATAATTGATGCAATCTTAAATGCGAAAAACTATAGTTAATAAGTAATCGCAGTGCTTCTTGTCCGTAGCCTTTATTTCGATTAATTTCATCTTTAACCAAAATCCCTACACCTGCCCTTTTATTTTTAAAATCAAAATCAAACAAATCTATCAAACCCAAAACCACATGATCAGAACTCGAAATAACCAATCGTAATTGTTTGACTTCAAAAATATCTTTATGTGCATTTTCTAAATATTGTTTAATTAAAAATCTAGAATACGGGGTTTGAGTGTTACTTATCTCCCAGATAGATTCATCATTTTCAATAGTGTGAATAAAGTCTAAATCTTCTGGCTCTAAGGCTCGTAAATAAATATGTTCTCCTTTAAGGGTTATCATATATGTCCTTGAAAAACAAGTTTAGCTGGTCCTATTAACCAAATATTAGAATATGCGCCTTCTTCAACATCAAAAGACACTTGTAATTTGCCGCCTTGTACGTTTAAATTTATCAAACTTTCAGTTGTTTTCTCTCTGGCATGCATGGCTAAAGCTACTGCAGTAACACCTGTACCACAAGACAAAGTTTCATCTTCTACACCACGCTCATAAGTACGCACTCTAAAAGTCTCATTATTGATCTTTTTTACAAAATTAACGTTACTTCCTATTTCATTGTATGGTGCACCATATCTAATTTCCGCGCCAATAGATTTAATATCAAAATCTTCAATATTATCTTCAAATTGCACATGATGCGGAGAACCTGTATCTAAAAACACATGGTTTTCATACTTTTCAACCGTATCAACATCTCCCATATGAAGTTTCACAATACCATGAGAAATAGTTGCATTATGCACACCATCTATAGCTTCAAAAGTTGCACTATCATTTATTACGCCTAATTGTTTTGCAAAAGCAACGGCACATCTAGCACCATTACCACAAAAACTCTTGCTCGCATCAGCATTATGGTAAATCATTTTAAAATCTAATTCATCATGATTTTCTAATAAAATAAGTCCATCTGCCCCTATTCCAAAACGTCTATCACATAAAAAAGTGATTCGTTCGGTGTTATTTTTATCGAATGTTTGCTGACGATTATCAATCATCACAAAGTCATTCCCTGTTCCTTGGTATTTATAAAAAGTCTGTTGCATAATAAAGCACAAATATATAAAACTTAAATCGTTTTTTCGGTTGTTAAATAGGCGTTAAAGTTGACGTTAAAAAATCGTTAAAACGATATTTATGATTCAATAAATAATTAATTTTAATCGTTATTAAGACTCAAACCTTAATAATACAAATACAATAACTGATAAAAGAAAAAATTAAAACATTTGAAACACATGAAGAAGATTTTATCATTAGTACTGGTTTCTGCCTTAGGAGGCGCATTAACCCTCGGAACATATAAACTATTTTTAGAAGAAAAAAAGACTGTAGTTGTTAATACTACTGAAGCAAAACCTGCTTTTATACCAACTACAAATACAGGTAGTGTTTATAAAGCTTATGAAACTCCTGACCTGACAATAGCTGCTGAAAACACAGTAAATGCCGTGGTACACGTCAAAAATGTAACGCTAAGCTCTGGACAAATGAGTTTTGAAGATTTATTTTCTGGAAGACGCCCACAACAACGTGCGCAAATGGGAACAGGTTCTGGTGTTATAATTACACCAGATGGTTATATCATTACCAACAATCATGTTATTGATAATTCTGAAGAGTTATCTGTAACCTTAAATAATAATAAAACGTATAAAGCTAAAGTTATAGGAACAGACCCTAAAACAGACATTGCGTTATTAAAAATTGAAACTGACAAAGAATTACCTGCAATTGCCTTCGGGGATTCTGATGATGTAAAAATTGGAGAGTGGGTATTAGCTGTTGGGAATCCTTTTAACTTAACATCTACAGTTACTGCTGGGATTATCAGTGCTAAAGCTCGTAATTTATCAGGCAGCAACACACAATCTTTTTTACAGACAGATGCCGCAGTAAACCCAGGGAATTCTGGTGGAGCTTTAGTAAATACTAATGGTGAATTGGTAGGCATAAACACTGCTATATCCTCACAAACAGGATCTTATGTCGGATATTCTTTTGCTGTACCTAGTAATATTGCTAAGAAAGTGATTGAAGACATTATGGAATATGGCAATGTGCAAAACGGTATACTTGGTATTCAAGGTGGCACATTAAATAGTAGTGCTGCCGAACAAATTGGAGTTGAAGATACACAAGGATTCTATATTGATAGTGTGGTTGAAGGTTCTGGAGCAGAAAAAGCAGGATTAGTAAAAGGTGATATTATTAAAGAAATTGATAACGTAAAAATCTCTAAGTTCTCAGATTTGAGTGGTCATTTAGGTGCGAAACGCCCTGGAGATCTTGTTAATATTATGTATTCTAGAAATGGAGATTTAAAAACAATCCCTGTAGAATTAATAAAAAATGAAACATTTATACTTCCACTTATTGGTCAAGTTAAAAATGCGAAACCAAAAGAATTAGAGAAAAACAACACATCGCATGGTATTAAAATAGCAAAACTAAATGATAATTATGCCGAGTACTGGGGAAAAAACGGAGTAAAAGAAGGCACTATTATTACCGCTATTAACGATCAAAAAATAAATTCTGTTGATGATCTTCAAAATATAATGAAAAATCATTCGTCGAATAAATCATTAAGAATAGAATTAATTAACAAAAATGGCGAAAAAGAACGCTATAATTTCAGATAAAATCAGCCCATTTTTAGGATTACAAATAAACCTCTTTAAGCAAAATTAAGGAGGTTTATTTTTTTTGCTCAATAGCTTACGAAAACGTTTGAAATATAGTATTTTTGAAAAATAAACAACACAACTAAACTATTTAAACTATGGGTTTTAATAAAACTTATGAGAAAGAATTAGCCTTTCAAGCAGATCGTCGAAGAGCTACTGTAGAGTTCATCAAAATTATAAGTGATCTTTGGTATGACAAGTCCATTGAACTTGTTCTTTTTAGAAATCAATTGATTGACAAAAACGTCAGTCAGATTCTAAATTTACACGAATATGCGGGTAAATTTGTTCAAAAACCCATTTCTATTTTTGATTCGGTAGAATTAGCTCAAGCTATAAAAGCATTAGATTTTCCACCTGCAAAATTAGACATTGGAAAATTGACTTACGAGTTTCATTTAGAAGATAATACACATCATAACGCCACCGCTTTTATAGCATCTAAATTAAGAGATGCAAATAAAAACGGTCATATAGAACCCAAAGATGTCATCCTTTATGGTTTTGGACGTATAGGTCGTTTAGTAGCCCGAGAATTGATGGCCAAAACGGGAAAAGGCAGTCAATTACGATTAAGAGCTATTGTAACTCGTGGGGAAATCACTGAGGAAATACTTGAAAAAAGAGCCTCATTATTACGTAACGACTCGGTACATGGCGATTTTTCGGGTACGGTCTCTATTAATCTTAAAAAGAGTGCGCTCATTATTAATGGCACAACAGTTAACATTATTTCGGCAAACGCTCCAGAAAATATCGATTATTCAAAATACGGCATTAATAAAGCTTTAGTAATAGATAATACTGGTGCTTTTCGAGATAAAAAAGCACTAAGTAGACATTTAAAAGCTAAAAGTGTACACAAAGTTTTATTAACGGCTCCAGGAAAAGAGATTCCTAATATTGTTTATGGTGTTAATCATAAAGACAGCAATCCCGATAAAATCAGTGTTTTTTCGGCGGCATCCTGTACAACAAATGCCATTACACCTATTCTTAAAGCTATTGAAGATTCTTTTGGCGTAAAAAGCGGTCATTTAGAAACGATACATGCTTATACTAATGATCAGAATCTTGTTGACAATTTTCACGGTAAATATCGCCGTGGCAGAGCTGCAGGATTGAATATGGTCATTACAGAAACTGGAGCAGGTAAGGCTGTTTCTAAAGCTTTACCAAGTTTAGAAGGTAAATTAACATCTAATGCCATTCGAGTTCCAGTTCCTAACGGATCTTTAGCCATTCTTAATTTGGAATTAGAAAAAGAAACATCACTTAACGGTATACATGCTATTATAAAAAAGTATGCCTTAGAAGGCGATTTGGTCGAACAAATAAAATACGAATTAAGCGACGAGCTTGTTTCTAGCGATATTGTGGGTTGTTCTGCACCGTCTATATACGACAGCAAAGCTACTATACTGCGCCCTGACAACAAGAATGTGGTACTATATATTTGGTATGATAACGAATACGGCTACAGCCATCAAGTTATACGATTAGCGAAATACATTGCGAAAGTTAGACGATATACCTATTATTAATGGTTTATAATTTTAAGGTAACATCTAAAGTAATAAAACATTCGTATATAATTTAGCCTCATTTTTTTGAGGCTTTTTATTAATTAGTCTTATTACTAAACAATATTTTATAAATTCGTAGCACCAAAACAACCAATTTTAAAAATAACCCAAATGAATTCTATTAAATATACTACTACCTTAATTGTTATTTTCCTATTCTCGTTTTCATCTTTTGCACAAACAGTACCTAAAGAAAAAACCGAAACACTTTCGCTAAATAGCGGAACCATAGATAGTCAGTTCGAATTTATTTTTAAAAAATCGGGAAACTTTAAAGGCACCAATGGAGCGGCTTACGAAGCTGTAAAACAATCGTGGTTATACACTTTAAAAGCACATACTTTAGATTCTTTAAAAACAGTTCATAAAAATTTAAACGATACAAAGGCTATTGTTAAGTCTCAAGCTAAAGAGATTACCGATTTAAAATTAAATCTTTCAAATACGCAGAGCAGTTTAGATCAAACAAATGACGAAAAAAACAACATGGCTTTGTTTGGCATGCAGATGAGTAAAATAAATTACAATATGCTTATGTGGAGCATTATTGGCAGTTTACTAGCATTACTTATTTTATTTATTTATAAATTTAAAAACAGTAATTCTACAACTAAAGATGCTAAACATGCACTCTCAGAAATAGAAGAAGAGTTTGATGAGCATAGAAAAACAGCTTTAGAACGCGAACAAAAAGTGAGACGTCAATTACAAGATGAAATAAATAAACAAAAAGGCGTATAACTGCAATCCTTTTTTATAATTTAAAAAGGCTGTTTAAAAAGTAAGTCATATTTGTCTAACTGAGCGCAGTCGAAGTTTTAATGTTTTGGAAACAAATGCATTTCAGCTGCTCTACCATTGACGTTGTTTCATAGCTCTGCTAGTAATTGCATCCAATTATAATCTGTGATACTAGGTAATACGGTAACATCTTTTTCTTGTAATATCTCCAACAAATGCCTTCACATATTCTCTATATTTGGTTTGTGGTGTCGAATAGGTTTTCTAACTTTATTGTTTTTTGGTTGCCTAAATTCATCCTTATGCATCTCTTCTTTAAAACCTGCTCTAGTTTAATATCACAATTTGCAATCTGTTGTTGATAAAAACCGTAGCCATTTACAGCTTGTTCTAAGCTGAACAAACTAGATTCATTATAATGCTCCTTTAAGGATTTTATAACCCATTCTTTTTTTGTTTTAAGTATTCTTGAATCGCATAGCGAAGCTAGTTTCTCTGCACTTCTTTCTCCTGATAGTATGTCGTACAATACGCATACCACTTGCTCCGTGGATTTGACTAATAACTTCCTTTAAACGAATATTCATTAAAATCAATGCCTTTTGTATATGGTTAATGTGCATAGCACTACTTCTAATATGGTCTTCTCGTAAGCGCTGATAAGTACGCAGTTCTTGTACCAAACTATCTGGTATAAAACATTTGCTCAACAAACCATAACTGTGCAATTGTTGTATCCATTGGCTATCTTTCAGATCGGTCTTCCTATCTGGAACTTGCTTGGTACTCCTGCCATCGACTAACCAAACATCAAAATTGTGAGATTCCAATATATCGTAGAGTATCACCCAATATACTCCCGTAGCCTCTCCATGGCAACGATTTCTATATTATGACTTTTAAATAGTGTGGACAGCAGCTCTAAATCTTCAGTAAAAGTATCAAAGCTTTTTACGGGCTGGTTTTCAATACTCACGAAAAGCTTTTTTACTCCGACATCGATCCCTGCTGAATGTAATCTGATTTTTTTCATGATTAATGAGTTAAACCAAATTGCTTTCAAAAAAGAAATTACGCTTGAAAGGCTACCATACGGACATCAAAGTTAAAAACCTGCTTTTTAAACAGACGCTGTTCTTTATTTTGATGCAAACATTTTAACATCTGCTTCGTTAACCTCTTTTTCACCTAGAATAATTAGGCGTTCTATGACATTACGGAGTTCTCTAATATTACCTGTCCAATCGTAATCTTGCAACAAACTTAAAGCTTTATCTGAAAAACTTTTTTGGACTGTACCTTGTTCGTCTGCTATTTTCTTAGTAAAATGCTTCACCAACATAGGTATATCTTCGCGTCTATCATTTAACGCTGGTACTTTTATCAAAATTACAGCAAGTCTATGGTATAAATCTTCACGAAATCTACCTTCTGCTATTTCCTTTTTTAGATCTTTATTTGTAGCGGCTACCACACGAACATTCACTTTAATATCCCTATCGCTACCAACACGCTGAATTCGACTTTCTTGCAATGCACGAAGTACTTTCGCTTGTGCCGATAAACTCATATCGCCTATTTCATCTAGAAAAATAGTTCCGCCATTAGCGGCTTCAAATTTACCTGCTCTATCTTTATTTGCGCTTGTAAAAGCACCTTTTACATGACCAAACAATTCACTTTCAATTAACTCGCTAGGTATCGCTGCGCAGTTTACTTCTATCATAGGCGCTTTTACACGATCACTCTTTTCGTGTAACCAATGTGCTACCAATTCTTTTCCTGTGCCATTTGGCCCAGTAATTAAAACCCTAGCATCTGTCGGCGCTACCTTATCTATAATGCCTTTAATTTGAGAGATAGAATCGCTCTCTCCTATCATTTCATACTTTTTACTGACTTTCTTTTTAAGAATTTTATTTTCTATAACCAGCTCTTTTCTATCTAAAGCATTTCGAACGGTATTTAAAAGTCGATTTAAATCTGGTGGTTTAGATATATAATCGAAAGCTCCTAAACGCATCGTGTTTACTGCGGTGTCTAGATCGCCATGACCAGAAATCATTACAATTGGCGTTTCTGGTTTTATTTTCCTAGTAGCTTCTAACACCTCAACACCATCCATTTTCGGCATTTTAATATCGCACAATACTAAATCGTAATCTTCCTTTTTAATTTTATCCATTCCAGTTAAACCATCCTCCGCTTCTTCTACTTGGTAAGTATCATTTTCTTCAGATAAAATCTTAACCAACACGCGACGAATCGCTGCTTCATCTTCAATTATTAATATTTTCGGCATATTCTTATTTATTTATAATATGTATATCTCTTTGTGGAAAAGGGATTTGAATATTATTTTCGTTAAAAACTTTATGTATTCTGTAACGTAAATCACTTTTAATAACCAATACGTTAAAACTATCACTAATATAAAAATGCAATTTAAACTTTAGTGCGCTATCTCCAAAATCTTCAAAAAACACGGTAGGCCTCGGATCGTTTAAAATAGCATCTTCTTGCATTGCAATTCCCAACAGTAATGCTTTAACTAAATCAACATCTGTACCATAAGCTACACCAACATCAACAAACTCTCTAGTCACTTCGTTATTCTGCGTCCAATTATACAAAATTTCACTTAAAAATTTATGATTGGGTATCACAAGCATCTTATCATCATTAGTAATCGCTTTGGTTGTTCTAAGTCCAACCTCTGTAATTTTACCTACTTTTTTATCTATTTCAATAATATCATTAACGGTTACTGTTCTATCAACCAGAATAAAAACCCCAGAAATAATATCTTGAAAGAGTTTTTGCATCCCTAAACCAATACCAACAAATAAAGCTGTAGAGGCTGCTAAAAGGGCTGTTATTTTAACTCCGGAAGCATCTAATGCGCCTACAATAACTATCGAAAAAATAATGTACTTAATAAAGGTAAACACCGTTTTAAATCGATATTTATCTTCTTCATGAAGTTTTCTAGTTGCTAAACCTCTAACTAGTCGGAGTACAATATGCGTAATTAACAAAACGCCTATTAATATCGCTATAGTGCCTACAGTAATTCTAATATCTTTATCATTACTATAAAGCACTTGATCAAAAAAATCTTGAAATGTCTCCATTATATTAATACTTTATCCATTTAATAATTTCCTTAAAACTAGCCTTTTTACCATACATTAAAATACCTACTCTATAAATTTTTGCAGCAAACCAAACGGTTCCTATAAATGTACCAATTAATATTAATAAAGATACTAATTGTTGCCAAAGTGGAACTCCGAACGGGATACGCATTAACATAACAATAGGCGATGTGAATGGAATAAAAGAAAACACTGTAGAAACCGTACCGTGCGGATCTTCTATAACCGTAAAAACACCAACATAGAATGCAAGCATTAAAGGCAGTATTACGACAGGCATAAATTGCTGTGTATCAGTTTCGTTATCTACGGCAGCGCCTATAGCAGCATATACTGAACTATACAATAAATAGCCTGCTATAAAGAATAATAAAAAAGCGAAAATAAGATTTATTAGAGGCAGACTTTTAACGGCCCATATGATATTCTGAATTTCAAAATCACCACTAGAGTCCGCCATACCTTGTTCTAATAATTGCTGTTGTGGTGCTTCCATTTGAGACATATCAAAGCCAAAAATAAACGGAACGATAAATAACAACACACTTAAAAGAATAGACCAAATTGTAAATTGAGTAACACCAGCTAAAGATGTTCCGATAATTTTACCCAACATTAACTGTATTGGCTTTACGGATGATATAATGACTTCTATAATACGGCTTGTTTTTTCTTCGATAACACTTCGCATGATCATATTACCATAAATAACAATAAACATTAATAGCAAATAGCCCATTAATACACCGAATGCTAAATTGACATAGCCTTCCATTTCTGAGGTTTTTTCGCCTTCAAAATTTTCTTGAAGAATAGTAACTTCTATTTCAGAACCTTTTAGTTTCTCGATATCAATACCACTATTTATTCTGTTTCTGTTTGTAAGCTCGGCTTGAATTTTATTTTTTAAATCTGAAATAACATTTACTGATGGCGATGATTCAGAATAAAACCTAATATGCTTAGATACAGCATGTATATCGGTGGCTTTTTCTATATGCAATAGCCCATAACTTTCGGCTTCAACAACCAAAACTTGTGCTTCTTCCAAAGTCATATTTTGCAATTTATGATAGGTTATATTATCTGTGTTTTCAAACACATCTAATAACATTCCCGAATCATCTAAAACAGAAATAGTTCTAACTTCATCGTTATTCATTTGCGACAGATACGCCACAACACACATAAGTGCAATCATTATAATCGGACTTAAAAAAGTCATAATAATGAACGACTTATTTCTAACTTTCGTTAAATATTCGCGTTTTATTATAAGTGGTAAATGATTCATAAAATAAATAATTTTTAATTCTAAAATTCTGTATTTTAGATTCCCGCCTTCTCGGGAATGACAATTTCAACGGTAACTCGGAGACAAAATCTCAGAGAATTCTTTTCAACTAATTATTCTTAACCGTTTGAATAAAAATATCGTTTACACTTGGTATTAATTCTACAAAGTGAGATACGTCTCCTTTTGATGTTAAATACTGAAGTAAATCGTTAGGTTTTTCGGATTCTGAAAGTTTAATATTCAACTTTAATTCTCCGCCTAACGTTTTAAAATTAGCTGGGGATGTTTCAAATTTTTGAATGATATCCTGTTGAAGACTATCTATTTCATTTGATGAAATACCAACCTCGTAAATATTTGTTTTAAACTGACGTTTGATATCAATTAGTTTTCCATCAAGAATCTTATTCGATTTGTTGATTAAAGTGATATCATCACATAATTCTTCAACAGATTCCATTCTATGCGTCGAAAAAATTACGGTAGCTCCATCTTCTCGCAAACGTAAAATTTCGTCTTTAATTAAATTCGCATTTATGGGATCGAAGCCAGAAAAAGGCTCATCAAAAATCAATAACTTAGGTTCATGTAATACGGTTACAACAAACTGTATTTTTTGCGCCATACCTTTGGATAGTTCTTGGATTTTCTTATTCCACCAATCCCCTATTTCCAATCGCTCAAACCAATATTTTAATCGCGTTTTCGCTTCGCTTTTACTTAAGCCTTTTAATTGTGCTAAATACAAAGCCTGTTCACCTACTTTCATCGACTTATATAAACCGCGCTCTTCGGGTAAATAACCAATATCTTTAATATGTTTTTCCTGAAGCGGTTCGCCATCTAAAAGTACAGAACCTGTATCGGGCATTGTTATTTGATTTACAACTCTTATAAGTGTGGTTTTCCCTGCACCGTTAGGTCCTAAAAGTCCGTATATACTTCCTTTTGGCACAGATAAAGACACATTATTAAGGGCTGTAAAGTCACCGAATTTCTTAGAAACCCCATTAACCTCTAGTAAGTTACTCATGCTTGTTTTTTAATGTACTAGTTTGCGTAAATATATTAAATGTGAACGATAGAAATTGAATGCTTTATGTATAATTTAAGAAATAAAATGAGATCTATTAATTCATCAGATTGTGTTAAACTAATCCATTTTAAATTAGAGTGTCACTAAAAACAAAACCCACCCTCAAAAAAATTAAGGATGGGAAAAAAATTGCTATGAAAAAGAAAAATTATCACTAAAATAAATTTAGTGATATCCAAATATAGTTTTTTTTTCTTAAATATTATAAAAACATCATAATAAGTTTTTAGCATAAAAAATCCGTATTTATACGGATTCTTTAATTTAAGACTGTTTTTATTACGAAAACATATCTTTTACTTTTTCAAAAAACGATTTATCTGAGCTTTCTGGCTTAGGCTCAAAATGCTCGTCATCTCTCATATTTTCAAAAAACTCTTTCTGTTGTTTACTTAATGTTTTTGGTGTCCAAACATTTACATGTACTAGTAAATCGCCTCGTCCATACCCATTAATGCTTGGTATTCCTTTTCCGCGTAAGCGTAAAATTTTACCTGACTGTACACCTGCTTCTACCTTAATACGTACTTTACCTGTTACGGTATCTATTTCTTTAGATGTTCCAAGTACAGCGTCTGGTAAACTTACATACAAATCGTAATGTAAATTATCACCTTCGCGTTGTAATTTATCGTGTTCAATTTCTTCAATAGCGACTAAAAGATCTCCTGAAATACCATTTCCTGGTGCTTCGTTTCCTTTACCAGAAACTTTAAGTTGCATCCCATCAACAACACCCGCAGGTATTTTAATAGATACTGTTTCTTCTGCTACTTTTAAACCTTGAGCATCTGCATCACTTGGTTTTTTATCTATAGTTTGTCCTGCGCCTCCACACACATTACATGGTGCAGCTGTTTGCATTCTACCTAAAATGGTATTTGCAATACGTGTTACTTGACCACTACCACCACATGTAGAACATGTTTTATATGTAGTACCTGGTGCTTGAACTTTACGTTTTACTTTTATTTTTTTCTCGACACCGTTAGCAATTTCTTCTAAAGTCAGTTTTACGCGAATACGTAAATTACTGCCTTTAACACGACGTTGGCCTCCGCCACCGCCAAAACCACCACCAAAGCCGCCACCGCCGCCACCAAAGATATCTCCAAACTGACTGAATATGTCATCCATATTCATTCCGCCACCTCCGAAACCACCGCCGCCTCCGCCGCCGTTTTCGAATGCTTGGTGACCATATTGGTCGTAACGCGCTTTTTTATTATCGTCGCTTAAAATTTCGTAAGCTTCTGCCGCTTCCTTAAATTTAGCTTCTGCTCCTTTATCATCTGGATTTTTATCTGGATGAAATTGAATTGCCTTTTTGCGGTAAGCTTTCTTTATTTCTGCTGCACCAGCACCTTTGCTAATACCTAATATGTCGTAAAAATCTCTTTTGGCCATGTTTTTGGTTTATTGTCCGATTACTACTTTTGGAAAACGAATTACTTTTTCTCCTAAAACGTAACCTTTTTCAACTATATCAATAATTTTTCCTTTCATATCTTCAGTAGGTGCAGATATTTGTGTAATAGCTTCATGATCATCAGCATTAAACACGGCTCCTTTTTCAACTTTCATTACAGATAATCCTTTTTGCTCTAAAGTGGTAACCAATTTTTGGTAAATTAACAACACGCCTTTACGCAATTCTTCGGCTTCTTTATCATCTTCAATATGCGTTAAAGCACGCTCGAAATCATCAAGAACTGGTAACATGGATACCATGACGTCTTGACTTGCTGTTTTAAACAATTCTACACGCTCTCTAGATGTTCGCTTTTTATAATTTTCAAATTCAGCAAAAAGTCTTAAAAACTTATCTTTTTCTTGCTTTACTTCCTCTTGTAATTTTTCTTCGGCAGTAAGCGCTTCGACTTCTTCCTCTATTTGCTCTTCAACTTCTACAGTTTCAGTTTGTGCAGTATCTACCTGCTCACTTTCAATATCGTTATTTTTATCTTTTTTACTCATCGTAAATTTTAATTTATCCAAATACTAAAAATTAGTTGGCAAAAGTACTGCCATTATTATAAAAATGTCATAATGTCATTAAATAATTTTAATATTATTTTAAGTGAATACTAATAGTATTTATCTAAATTTATACGATAATAAACAAAACTCATAAAAATGAAAAAACACATTGCAACAATTTTCACTTTAGCGGCCTTAACACTAGTAACTGTTAGCTGTAAAGACAAAGCTAAAGAAGCCAATACGACAGAAGCTAAAGACCCCGTAGTTACACAAGCCACTTCGCAAAAATATATTGCCGATGCTACTGCATCTACAGTAGAATGGAAAGGTTACAAACCTACAGGATCTCATAACGGAACTATAAATATTGAAAATGGCGTGTTTTCTGTTAATGGGGATAAAATAGAAAGTGGTTCTTTTTTAATAAATATGAATTCGATTGTTGTCGTTGATATTCCTTTAGAAGAAAAAGGTAACGGGAAACTTCTTGGGCATTTAAAGGGTCCTGATTTTTTTGATGTTGAAGCCCATGCAAATGCTGCTTTCGAAATTACAGGTTCTACTGAAGTTGAAGGCAAAACGATGCTTTCTGGAAACTTATCTATAAAAGGTATTAAACAAAATATTACATTTCCTGTAACTGTAAGTAATCGTGTTGGTAATGGTTTAACTATTTCTAGTGAAACCTTTACTATTGACAGAACAAAATGGGATATTAAATATAAATCTAAATCCGTTTTTGGAGATATAGGTGATAAATTTATTAATGATGATATTGAATTGAAATTTGTAGTGAAGGCTTCGAAGTCTTAATTATAAACACATACTTTTTTTATAAAACCACTTTGTGTATGCAAAGTGGTTTTTTGTTGCACTAAAATAATATTTAGGAGTAAAAAACATATACTTTAATGTAAGAATGAAGATCTTTAATTTAAACTGTAGCGTAAAAACAAAAGCTTGACTTTGTAAAAATTTTCAGCTACCTTCGTTTAACGTCGGATATAAAACATTGAAACGATTTTATATCCTAAATAGGTTAGGCGTTATTGAAGAATGAAAAGCAATATTGATAGAAGAAATGAGATATTCAAAGATGTCATCCCAAGTAAAGGAGATGTTAACTATGAGCGTCTTATGTCTTCACACGAAAAGAGAATGCAAAGGCAAAGCCCCGCTGAAAAGAAATTTTTTAAGGATTGTTTAAAAAAAGCGGTTAATTCATTAGAAGCCCAATACTTATCTCATAGTGGTTTTATTACAGAAACAACTCTTCGTCATTTTTTAATGGAATACAATAATAGAGCCAGGGAACACGGATTACGTTCAATGCCGTTATTATTTAATATTCTTGAATCCTTTTTCATATATCGTAAGCCACATATTTATTTTGAACTTATTGAAGAAGAAAATTATTTAATCTCATTCTTTGACTTTTTAGATTTTATAACTTCTAAAACTTTTGAAAATGATAAGAACTTAATTCTCGACAACCTTGTACCTGACATTGTTTATAATTTTAATATAGGAGTTGATTTAAAAGAAATTTCTTTTAAATCAGATAATAATGCCGAATTTATCATTTCAGGGGTTTCAATTATAAGAAGGGAAAATGAAGTAACGGTTCTATTAATTACTGGATGTAATGAGTTTAAAACAATTGAAATTACTGATTTAAAATTAGAAACAACCAATCCTGATAAAGCAGATTTACTAAATAAGTATAAAAAAGATGTAAAGGGGAAAGAGCAAAAGCCTCTTTTTATTGATGACAATAAAAATTATAGTAAAGTAATTGTTGCTTGTAGAATTGATTTAGAAAATGATTCTATTGACGCTCGGTATGTAGCGGAAGAATACGAAAACTTCTTTCAAATAAACACGGATGAGAGCGATGCATTTACAAATCAAAAAGGAGAATATACATCTGATAGTTATAAAGAATTGCACGAAAATGGAATTAAACGTGTAGAATTATTTAATGCTATTTTTGAAGTAGCAAAGTCAGCATTATACCTTCCTTATTACCTAAATGAAAATGAAGAAAATTTAATAGAAGAATCTCACGAAACAGAGTTTAGCAAAACAAAATCTAGTCCACTTAAAAGAAGAAAGTTTAAAGACACTTTTGGTTATAAAACTTCAAACAAACCCTTATACGTTATTAATTCAAATAATAAATTCTCACCAGATGTGATTAAATTAAGAGATGATTTGTTTAGAATTGAAACAAGTGGTCATTGGAAAAACTTAAGTATTGATGAAGTAGGGTTAGATAAAAAAGGAAATTCAATACACGGAAAAACTTGGGTAAACCAAAAACTAAGTTGGTTTGAATCGAATACTAATGAGTTAATTGTAGAAAAAAATAAAAATCAATTTACAGGTAAAGATTCCGGATTTATATACATAATAAGGAATCCAACAATGGGTGCAAATATTTTTAAAATAGGTTTAACAAGAAATGAAGTTGAAGAAAGAATCAAACAACTTTCAAAGACAAGTGTACCTGATAAATTTTATAAAGCACAAGAATGGAATGTGAAAAATTGTGTCACGGCTGAAAAAGAAATTCACAACTTATTAGAAAAGTTTAGAATTGACCCAAGAAGGGAGTTTTTTGAGATTAATTATGAAGTTGCTGTTGAAACAATCACAAAAGTTTGTAATGAAATAAATAAAAACAATGCCTAACAATGGTGATCGTTACACAACCCAGAAATTTTAAAAATCGTGTGCTTTTAACTTTTATAAATTTATAAATCACTGATTATCAATGTTAATTATTTTAAAAAATTTATGGAGATAGTATAATTAACTTAAAAATTCAGTTGAACAACAGCCACAATGGCTATAACTAATACGGATTTTGGTGCTTAACCGAAAGGACAGTTCCTTTTAATCCCGCACTAACCATAGCCTAGACGTTAAACGAATCTCCCAAATCACCCCAACAAATCCTCCAAAGCAGGTTTTAAATGATGATATTCAAACACAAAACCTTTATCCTCAATTTTTTTCGAGCTTACTCGCTGACTATCAAATAACAATGCGTGCATATCTCCTAAAATGATTTTCATTATGAATTTTGGAGTGTTAGGGAGTATCAAAGGCCTGCTCAATACTTTAGCGATTGTTTTTGTTAATTGTTTGTTCGTTTCGGGGTTTGGAGACACACCATTATAAACACCATATAATTCATGCTTTAATATAAACAGAAACATATGACTTAAATCGCTAATATGAATCCACGATTGCCAATGTTTCCCATTACCAAAAGTTGCACCAGCACCAAATTTAATCGGCTTCATCATTTCGAGTAAAGCACCGCCTTTATTCGATAACACTAAACCTGTTCTAATTTTAGAAACCTTAATATTTAATTTAGAGAAACCATCGACCGAGGCTTCCCATTTTTTAACAACATCACCTAAAAAAGAATTGTTTTCGCCTTTAAAAGATTCCTCATAATAATTAATTAACGAATCTGGATAAATACCAATAGCACTTCCAGAAATGACATGCTTTATAGTATGCGATTTGTCTTTTAATGCATGTATTAAAAGCTGCGTACTATCTATTCTACTCGATATAATCTCTTTTTTATAACTGGTCGTCCAACGCTTAGAAATACTTGCTCCTGCTAAATGAATAATCGCATCAACATTATCAAAACACGCAGCATCAATTTCTTTTAATTTCGGATTCCAATAAAAGCCTTTATAGTTTTCTAACTGTTCAATTTTTGACTTCCGAGTTGTTAAATAGCTTACATCAATATTTTGAAGATGATATGCTTTTACAATCTCTTTACCAATAAGTCCCGTAGCTCCAGTAATTAAAACGCGCATTTTTTATTTAAAGTTACAAAACGAAATAGCAATACGCTATAGGTTTATATTAGGTTTAACAAATTGAGTCTCTTGCCTCTTGCCTCTTGCGAAAAAACAAAAAAATAGATACGTGAATTAAAAAACACCTTATAATTATAAACTACTTATTCTTTGTAGCGCGAAGCATTTCTCTTTTCCCTGGAGGTCCAGGCAATCGTTCCACAATAAAACCAACAGCTTGCATGGCCCTACGGACACTACCTTTTGCGGAATAGGTTACTAAAACACCATCTGTTTGCAAAGCATCATACATTTTTTGAAATATAGATTCTGTCCACAATTCAGGTTGCACTCTGGCTCCAAAAGCATCAAAGTAAATGAGGTTGTATTCGTTTACGTCTTTAATATTAGAAAAAAACAAATTCTTTTTAGTTAAAGAGAAATGGTCTGTTACAGCATGTTTTTCTTCCCAAGTTACTTCGTGTAATGTATTAAAAAGAGTTGTTTTGTTTTCAGTCTTTAATTCCGAAGTATAATTGAGTTGACTTATTTCATCTGGAGCAACTGGATAGCCTTCAACTCCGACATAATCTATATTTAGATTTAACTTTTCTGTTTCTAAAAGCGTTATAAACGCATTTAAACCTGTGCCAAAACCTATTTCTAAGATGGATATATTAGATGCTTTATGATGTTCTGAATGGCGTATATGATGCAATCCACTTTGAATAAACACATGATAGGCTTCTTGAATAGCACCATGTTTAGAATGATATTGCTCGTCCCACTCGGGTAAATGTATGGTAGACGATCCGTCTCCTGTTATAACAACTTCTCTAATCAAAATATTTTTTTAAGCGATTTGTGTAAATATAGCATTTTTTAAAATCGATTTTACTTAAATTTGTTGCATATAAGAATCAAATATTATGAGTACAATACAGAACGATATTGAAATAACAAAAACCGAAACTTCGAGATTAAAAGATATAGATTTCGATAATTTAAAATTTGGTAGTGTCTTTTCAGATCATATGTTAGAATGTGATTATAAAGATGGTAAATGGCACACGCCTAAGGTAGTCCCTTACCAACCTATTACATTAGATCCTTCTGCTAAAATATTTCATTACGGACAATCTGTTTTTGAAGGTATGAAGGCTTATAAAGACGCTAATGAAGATGTCTTTTTATTTAGACCATTAGATAACTTTAAACGTTTAAATATTTCATCTAAACGTTTATCTATTCCTGAATTACCTGAAGGTTATTTTATGGGTGGATTAAAAACCTTATTAGGAGTCGATAACGATTGGATTCCTAAAAATGAAGGCAGTTCGTTATATATTCGTCCGTTTGTTTTTGCTTCTGGACAAGGTTTTCATGCCTCGCCTGCCGATGCTTATAAATTTATAATTTGTACGGCGCCTTCTGGAGCCTATTTCTCTGGAAAAGTGAAAGTTTTAATTGAAGAGACTTACTCACGTTCTGCAAATGGCGGTGTAGGTTATGCTAAAGCTGGTGGAAACTATGCAGGTCAATTTTACCCAACTCAACTGGCAATAGAAAAAGGATATCAACAAGTTATTTGGACCGACGATAATACGCATGAGTATATTGAAGAAGCTGGTGCCATGAATATTTTTGTTAGAATTAACGATACGTTAATTACTGGACCAACTAGCGATAGAATTTTAGATGGTATTACTAGAAAAAGTATTATTGCTATTGCCGAAGAAAAAGGGATTCCTGTTGAAGTTAGAAAAATAACGGTAAAAGAAGTTGTTGAAGCTGCAAAAAACGGATCATTAAAAGAAATGTTTGGAGCAGGAACTGCTGCTGTAATTTCGCCAATTGCTGGTTTTGGATTTAAAAATGAAGATTTTGATTTACCTGAATTGGACGATACATATGCGAGTTACTTAAAGAAACGTATTACTGATATTCAAACTAATAAATCTGAAGATCCTTTTGGATGGCGATATAAGCTTTAATCGCTTTTATTCAAGGACATAAAATAACAAGTACAAAAAAGAGGCTGTCTAAAAAGTCTAATTTTTGAGTTTGTCAGGTTGAGCTTGTCGAAACCTATTTATTGATTATCAGTAAATTGATATATTTCGACAAGCTCAATATGATTATTCATTTTACTTTTTAGACAGTCCCTTTTTTGTTTCAAAATTATGTAATTCTGAAATACCTTTTGAATGACGAGTATCTATTATTTATCTAAAATAGATTGAATATTGGGCTTAAAATAACTAGGTCCTTTTAATACTTTACCGTCTTCTCTGTAAATAGGCTGTCCGTCTTCACCTAATTTACTCATATTACTACGTTGTATTTCTTCAAACACTTCTTCTATTTTGTGTTGCATACCGTGCTCAATAATAGTGCCGCATAAAATATAAAGCATATCGCCTAAAGCATCAGCAACCTCAACTAAATCGTTGTTATTAGCAGCTTCAAGATACTCTTCGTTCTCTTCGTTCATTAAATTGAAACGCAATGTATTTTTATCAACGCCTAAATCAGCCTTTGGAGATTCTCTATGCCCAATTTTAAATGCGGTATGAAATGCTTTTACGGCTTCTATTTTGTTTTTCATAAATAAATATATTTATTATTTCCACTAGAGGTGGAAGTCTAAGTTTTCATTAAATTTGCATAAAAATAACCATATGTTTAGTAAAGGTCAAATGATTTTCGGAGTTTTATTTTTTATTGTCTTTGCAATAATTATAGGCTTTATGTACAGAAAAGATTTAAAACTTCACAAACGCTTTTATTCTGGTAGCATATGGGTGCTTTTAGCTTTTATTGGTTTTATTCTTTTTATTGTAGGCATTAAGTTTTTTCTTTAAGTAATTCCTTACTTCGCTTTTTTTTGCTTTTTATCTAGTTTTTAGGTTGTTATATATTATGTTTTTCTAATTTGAGTGAGAAATATACCTAGTATTAGGTATGTTTTTGTAGCCTTATTTTTTTGAGGTTTACAACTATAAAAATCAAAAATTAATAAATATGTCTGAAAAAACAAAGAAAGATTTTAATGCCGAAATACTTGATATTGGCAATACAAAAAGGGAATATACTTTTATAAACACGGTAGACACATTAATTACTGTAGCGTTTACAAAATGGAAAAAAGATACTATAAAAGAAGCCAAATTTATGGTTTATAGGTCTAAAGACCTCAGGTTATTATACCGAGCTACAAAATGTGATGAATCAGATAATGGTAACGAAAACAAGTTAGTACTTCATACTTTGTATGTAAATCAAAATCAACCAATAGAACCAATTAGTAAAAAATTAAAAATAAAAAATTTAACTGTCCCAGCAACGGATTCTATTAATTTTTATCATATTGAATATGAAATTGGCGAGGTTTACAAAGCCCCTGGTCGTTGCGATGAGAAGCCTGATACACATCGCGGTGGAGCTGTAATGAAGCCATAAGTGACATTAATAAACTTAAAATTAATAATACAAATACCAGCTATATTTTTTATAGCTGGTATTTGTATTGCTCAAGAAACGTCTATTGACAAAATTAAATATGCTGTAAAATTAAAAAAATGGCATATAGTTGATTCACTTAGTAAAAATATCAATTCAAAAACACTTAATGAAGATGATAACGCTAAGCTTTTATTTTTTTTAGGGGAAGCAAATTTTAAAACAGGGAACTTCGATAACGCTTTTAATAAACTTGAAAAAGCAAGAGTTTATTATATTAAAATAAATAACAAAAGGCTTCAGGCGAGGACAGAAAACATAATGATAGAATGCATTGGTAATTTAAATGATGCTTTAGTAAACGCTGATAACCTTATTGTATCATTTTGCAAACTCTCTTACGAGTTAAATGACTATTTGCTAATATGCGACTGTCATTACCATAAAGCCAATCAGGCACTTGATAGGTTTAATAATTCCGAAGGTATTTTTCATTTTAAGAAAATAAGCAAATTAGCATTAAAAAATAAGGATTCAATAAAATATTATAACAATCAGTTAAACATAGGAACACTATTAGGTTATTACGAAAAGAATCCCAAAGCATCAATACAAATTTATAATGAGGTTATTCCCTATTTCAAAGAAAGAAAAGATTATGACCGAGAATTTTTAGCTAAATACAATCTATCCATTCAACATAAAGAAACTGAGAATTACAAAGCCGCTATAAACACTCTAATTAGTGCAGATTCTATCCCTATAACAGAGCAGATTTTAGAAAACAAAAAAATACTTTATAAAGCCTTATCAGAATACTATGAAAAAATTGTAGACTATAAAAAGAGTCATTTATACCTTCAAAAGAGCAATCAAATAAAAGATAGTATTGACTCTAATACTAAAATCAAAGAAATATCAGAAATTCAAACAAAGTATCAAACCGCCGAAAAAGAAAAACAACTTTTAATTGAAAAACAAAAACGAAAACAAAATTTCAACTTATTAATTGGTGCACTAGTAATCATCCTCTTTGGAGGAATTACTGCTTTTCTCCTCCAAAAAAACACAAGAAAGAAACAAAAACTTGCCGAACAAGAAAAAGCTTTAGAAACCCAAAAACTAGCTACGATTTTAAAAGAGCAAGAACTAGTGAGTATTGATGCTATGATTGAAGGCCAAGAAAAAGAACGTCAACGTATTGCTAACGATTTACATGACGATTTAGGCGGACTTATGGCTACAGTGAAACTTCATTTTAATGTATTAAAAGATAAACAAACACCAGAATTATTTGATAAAACAAATAGCTTACTAGACGAAGCTTATAATAAAATACGCGGCATTGCACATGCTAAAAACTCTGGTGTTATTGCCAAACAAGGCTTATTAATTGCGGTACAAAATATGGCTGATAAAATTTCGGTTGCCAACAAAATAAAAGTACATGTCATTGATCATGGTTTAGAAAACCGATTAGAAAACAGTTTAGAACTTACGCTTTTTAGAATTATTCAAGAATTAATAGCCAATGTTATTAAACATGCCGAAGCGACAGAAACGACTATACATTTAACAAATCATAAAGAAACTTTAAACCTTATGATAGAAGATAATGGTAAAGGCTTTAATCCAAAACAAATTACTACTAAAACTAGTGGTATGGGCATTCACAGTATAGATAAACGTGTAGAACACCTAAATGGCTCTATGACTATAGAATCTGAAATAAACAAAGGAACTTCTGTTATAATAGACATCCCAATATGATTAGACTTGCTATAGCCGAAGATCATCAATCGCTTGTTGATGGCATAAAACTACTATTAGAATATGAAGATGGTATTACTATTGTTGGTACTGCTAATGATGGTGAAGCGCTTCTTGAGGTTGTAGAGAAAAAGAATCCTAATGTTGTACTCACCGATATTAGAATGCCAAAAATGGATGGTATAGAAGCTACCAAGCGCATCAAAAAAAAGCATCCAAAAATTCATGTGCTTGCTTTTACGATGTTCGAGCAAATTGAAGCAATACAGCAAATGATTGATGCAGGTGCTTCTGGTTATATCTTAAAAAATTCATCTTTAAAAGAAGTCCACAAAGCCATAATAACAGTATTCAAAGGCGAAACGTATTTTGATGCTAATATTAATACCAATGCTTTAAATTCGGAATCTAAAAACAAAACAAAAGGCATTTTAACCAAACGCCAAATCGAAATTTTAGAACTTATTGCACTAGGTAAAACCTCTCGAGAAATTGCAGATTTACTTTTTATAGGAATCCATACTGTAGATACCCATCGAAAAAATATGGTTCGGATTTTAGGACTTCAAGGTAAAGGTGAACTTCTTCGTTATGCGTTAGAGAAGAAATATAAGTTTTAAATTACCCAGAACTGGGTATTTTATAACATGGTTTTTTTAGTGATTTTTGGAAAAAACAACCAAAAACATGTAATCATGAAAAAATTTTTTATTCTATTTACCTTAATTTATTCAAGTACAATTCTATCGCAAAGTATTAACACCACACATCAATTTCTTGGTCCAATTTATAATGATAATAAAACGATTCAATTTAAAAAAGGACATAAAGTTTATATCTCTGAAATAAACACTGATAGTATAACTTTTGTTTACTATAATTTTATAAAAGGAAAAGATTCAATACGACAAAGTAAGCTAAATAACACATATGTTTTTGACATAAATAAAAAACTATCTGGGTATAACTCCGAAAGCACTTCCAATAATGATGGCAATGATGTATTAAAAATAATTAAAACTCATAAATTATCGCTAGAAGATTTTAAAAACTACACAACGGAGTTATACCCTATATTTAAAGGTGTTTCCGCAGGTATTTTCACCGTCCCTTTTAAAATTCGATTAAATGATTTTGATTTCGAACAAAATGTAAATATTGGAATGAATCTAAGTTTCCCTTTTAGGTTAAATCGTTTAAAAGAAGATAAAGATTTACTAACTCCAACTATAGGCCTCGGGTTAGCCACAATAAATTTAAATCCAAAAAACAGTAATTTAGAAGTTACAGATGACGAAGATACTAATAGAACGGCAAGTGCCTTTAGTATGTCTTGGGGTTTAATGTATCAATTTACAAATAGTATAAACATAGGGTTTCAATATGGTTTCGATTTCTTAGGAAATAATGATAAAGAAGTCAAATGGAAATACGACAAAAAGCCATGGTTAGGTATTGGTATTAACATAGGCTTATCCCTATCTGATAACAAAAATTCAAATGCTAATAATTAACTTTTAAGTTTATTCCTAAAAAAAGAGGTTGCCTAAAAAGTAAAATGAGTCGTCATATTGAGACCATAGGGGAAAAATTTCTCAAGCGCCTGGAATGAAGTAACTTACAAACTAAACTATCGAATTGCAAAATAACCGTTTCTAGAATAGTGTTTCATTACCTGTAATTGAGTATGGTTTTCAAAAATAGAGCTAGCGAATTTGGTACTCAAGTTTTTAATTTTGATGTCCATATGGTAGCCTTTCAAGCGTAATTTCTTTTTTGAAAGCAATTTGGTTTAAACCATTAATCATGAAAAAAATCAGATTACATTCAGCAGAGATCGATATCGGAGCAAAAAAGCTTTTCTTGAGTATTGAAAACCAGCCCATATGGATGAATTTAGGCAACCAAAAAACAATAAAGTTAGAAAACCTATTCAGCACCACAAACCAAATATAGAGAATATGGGAAAGCATTTGTTGGAGATATTCCAAGAAAAAGATGCCACGTACTACTAGGTATCACAGATTATAATTGGATGCAATTACTAGCAGATCTGGGGACCGATTTAAAGAAATGGAAATCAGAGAAACATTTTACTTCGTAGTTGGGACTGGCAACCAAAACAGAATAATTAAGGAAAAAGAAATAGCAACTACAAAGCTAAAGGAACACCAAAAACAGGATTGATATTTAAGCAAGGCTACTCAACAGTAAACATATTGCATTAGGTGCATTTGGTAGAAAAATACGATCCAAAAAAGGAGGTTTGATTGCAATAAAGGCAGTAGCAAGAAAATTGGCTGAATTATATTGAAAACTATTTGTAAAAGGGTTGGAATATCTAGAAAATGGAATACAGAAATATCAAAAAAAAATAGTATTAAACAAACAACATTCTGTTAAAAGAATGGCTAAAGAATTAGGTTTAGAGATTGTTTCCTCAAAAATATAAACAAATGATTTTAAACTCATTATAAAACAACGTCAATGGTAGAGCAGTCGAAATGTTTTGGTTATAAAAACTAAAACGTCAATTGCACTTAGTTAACAAGTATAAATTACTATCTAATACCAATTATCATTTTGAGTGATAATTGGTATTAACCAGAGTTCGATTAAAATTTACAATGCAATATGTTGATTTTCAATGAAAATCATCTGTTTTTTATATCCTGCAAGTTTTATTTTAACCTTGTAGGTATGGGGTTTGAGTAAAATAGAACTACAAGAGGTTTTCAAAACCTTGCAGAAAGATTATGGATAACTAATAATCAATGGGTTATCAATAAAACACAGGTTATTAGATAGTCTCTTTTATAGTTTCAATAAAAGCATCAATATTTTCTTTTACATCATTTGGTATAATAGCATTATCAACCCACGTATGTAAACCTCCCAAATAATTCATTCCTAAATATTCTGCAGATAGTTTAAAAGGTTCTGCAAATCCATCATTTACATCATCAGAATTACTACAACTAAACATAATCATATTTTTACCGCGTAGTTTTCGGCCTATGTCTTTATGTGTTCTTATTAAATCAGAAATACGGTCAAAGAAAACTTTTAAAATACCACTCATACTATACCAATATACTGGAGTAGCAAAAATGATCGTATCATAATTCTCGATAATTTCTATTGCTAAGTCAATAAAGTCATCATCAGCATTTTTATAATTGTAATCATAATGTCCAATGTTTTTTTTATGTAAATCAATAACATCAAAATTGCCATTACGCGCGATGTAATTAACAACCTTATTGGTATCGCCTTCGCTTCTTGAACTTCCTTGTATAATAATAGTCCTATTCATATAGCAAAGGAATAGCTTAAAATCAATATAAATGAAGGTTGAAGATAGAAAGTTTTAATGCGAGGTATGATAAAATCAATAGCATTTCACTTGATTATTCAGGAATTTTACTATGGATGGCATTGATTTAATTGAATGGTATAATTTGCAGCCAGTGTTTTTAAATAACTAATATAGTGCGTTTTGAGATCTTTAGTAGCATTATAGCCTTCTTCGAAAGATTTGATTGGGCTTATAAGTTCATATTGACATCCCGTAGAATTTAAAGTTTCATTGTAAGTTTTAATAGTTGTTGCTATTGAACTTTTAAAAGAGAGCAATAGTGTTTCTTTTTTCTGCTGTAATTCTTTTTTTTGTTGAAGCGTGAGCTTTGCTTTAATTTCTGCTTCTTTTTGTTTTAAAATTTTCTGTTGCTGTATTAATTTTAGCTGTTTGTTTTGTAACTCGGCAAGAACGTTGCTTTCAGTAGCATCATCATCATTCTTTATTGTGCTTACAGAGCATTTATCAATTTCAATAACACTTTCTTTACTTAGGTCTCTGGCACGTTTTACATAAAAACGACCATCTTCCCAAGTACCAGCACCTTTTACTTTAACCAAAAGATCAACAGCTTTATCAGCAAGATTTATAGCCGCTTCACAATCGCAATGACCTAATGTGTTTTTAAAAAGTTTAATAGCCTCTAAAGATCTATTCGAATAATATTTTAAATGACTTACGTTGTGAGAATCATAAGCGTCCTTAACATGAGAATATGCGCTAACAAGGTAATAATTTGCATCATCACAATCTGTTTGAGCATTAATAAATAGAGAAAAGGAAGAGAGTAGTAATAGATAGTATTTTTTCATGAGGTTGGTTTATAATATAAAGAGGTGCGACGAATGTATTAAAAACAATAAACATTAAGATGTCGTTTGTCGAAATTATGTATTTACTATATTTATAGAATATTATTCAAAATTTTAAGCATAGACAATTTCAGATGAAAAAAATACAAATTGACAATTTTAAAGTAACTACACGTATTAATTTAAAAGATAATTTAACAAAATACGATTTAGAAGCACCAGAAGAGGATGTTGAGGATGCTTTAAAAAAAGTAAGTAAGAAGTTGGGGAAATTACAAAACACCATGTATGCTCATGGCAAATATGCCGTTTTGGTTTGTTTACAAGGTATGGATACGTCTGGGAAAGATAGTTTAATACGGGAAGTGTTTAAAGAATTTAATGTTCAGGGCATTGGCGTGCATAGTTTTAAAGTGCCAACGGAATTAGAGTTAAATCACGATTACCTTTGGCGCCATTATATTGTACTACCAGAGCGTGGTAAATTTGGAGTTTTTAATAGAACGCATTACGAAAACGTATTGGTAACCAGAGTGCATCCTAATTATATTTTAGGTGAAAATATTCCAACGGTAAACTCAGCTGAAGATATAGACGATGCTTTTTGGGATAAACGTTTTGAACAAATAAATAATTTTGAAAAACATATTGCAGATAGCGGAACCATCATTTTTAAATTCTTCTTAAACCTCTCTAAAGGAGAGCAAAAAAACAGATTGTTACGACGTTTAGATAAACAAGAAAAAAACTGGAAGTTTTCTCCAAGCGATTTAAAAGAACGCAAACTTTGGGCTAGCTATCAAGAGTGTTATGAAGATGCTATAAATAGAACCTCTAAACCACACGCACCGTGGTATAATATTCCTGCCGATGATAAACCAACAGCACGCTATATTGTTGCTAAAATAATGTATGACACTTTAAAACAATACACAGATATTAAAGAGCCAGAATTAGATGATGCTATTAAAGCTAATATTGAGTTGTATAAGGAGCAATTAGCTAAAGAATAGAGTTATATATGATTTGTTCATTTGTAATAATATTTCTTAACATAATTTTATGTGCTTGATTAATTATCGAGGTTAAAGAAAGAGTATATTTAAATTCTAAATACATATTATGTTTAAATTAAGGTCTGCACTTTTTTTATTTTCAATTTTAACAAGTCTATTAGCATCATCGCAAACAGACGAAGATATGTTGAAAAAGATATATAAAACCTCGTTGCAAAATGGAAAAAGTTACGAATGGCTAGATTATTTGTCCAATCAAATAGGTGGCCGACTATCAGGGTCTTTAAGTGCGGAGAAAGCTGTTAAATGGACTAAAGAAGAATTAGATCAGTTAGGATTAGATAAAGTTTGGTTACAACCAGTAATGGTTCCAAAATGGATTCGTGGCATCAAAGAACATGCCTATATAGAAACATCATCAGGTAAAACAACAACCGTTGATATTTGTGCTTTAGGAGGTTCTATGCCAACACCTGTATCAGGTTTAAAAGCGAATATTGTTGAGGTTAAAAGTTTTGAAGAATTAGAAAAGTTGGGTAAAGCTGCTGTTGAAGGCAAAATCGTATTTTATAATAGACCCATGCAAAATGATTTGATTAACACTTTTGAAGCTTATAGTGGTTGTGTTAATCAAAGATATAAAGGAGCAGTAGAAGCTACAAAATATGGTGCAGTTGGAGTTATTGTCCGTTCTATGAACCTGCGATTAGACGATTTTCCACATACAGGTAGTATGACTTATGATGATTTACCAGTATCAAAACGTATTCCATCAGCAGCAATAAGTACAAATGATGCTGAATTACTCAGTACCATGATAAAATTAGAAGCATCAACTAAATTCTATTTTAAACAAAGTTGTAGACAACTTAAAGATGTACTGTCTCATAACGTCATTGGAGAAATAACGGGGAGCGAATTTCCAAATCAGTATATGCTTGTTGGTGGACACCTTGATTCTTGGGATTTAGGTGATGGATCGCACGATGATGGAGCAGGTGTTGTACAATCTATGGATGTATTACGATTGTTAAAAGAAACTGGAATTAAGCCAAAACGTAGCATACGAGTTGTTTTATTTATGAATGAAGAAAATGGTTTACGAGGCGGAAAGAAATATGCAGCAGTCGCTAAACAAAAAAATGAAAATCATGTCTTTGCTTTAGAAAGTGATTCGGGTGGTTTTTCACCTCGAGGTTTTGCTTTTGATTGTAGCGATGCTAGTTTTAATCAAGTATTAGGTTGGAAACCTTTATTTAAACCCTATTTAATTCATTATTTTGAAAAAGGATATGGAGGTGCAGACATTGGGCCTTTAAAAAGTGATGCCTTGGTATTGGCTGGTTTACGACCAGATTCACAACGTTATTTCGATCATCATCATGCGAGTACAGATACTTTTGATGCCGTTAATAAACGCGAGCTAGAACTAGGAGCAGCTACCATGACAGCCTTGGTATATCTCTTTGATAAATACGGTGTAAATGCCTTACCACAATCTTCTAAAATTAAGAATTAATTAAGTTTTTAAGATGTATGTTATTTGAGAAATGCCCCGTGATAAATTAGCAAGATTGTGTTCTGTGTAAAAAAAACACATAAGTTAGGTCTTCAAAAAGATACTTTCTCAAAGTGTTTTTAAAAACTCGATGTTTTTCGAATATCTCAACTAAATTTCTTGAAGAAGGGGCATTTAATTCTTTATGGTGACAAAAAACTAATCCAGAAGTTGTTTATTATATATAATTCTCTTATTATCAGTTTTTTGCGTGTGATATCAAATAAAATATTAATAATTAACAAAGTTTAAATAAAGTTTTAGTTAAGTTTGTGCTCGAGAACACTTCTTTGTTTTATTGAAATTAAATAAAATATTCTCCAATAATTAGAGCCTTTAAGCCATAATGTTTGAAGTATTAAACTTAAATAAAAAATGAAAAATATTTTACCAATAATTATAATAAGTTTGATCTCGTTACTGGGAGTAGCTCAAACCAATTATTATGTATCTACTAGTGGTAATAATTCAAATAATGGTAGTATAACTACGCCATTTTTAAGCATACAAACAGCATTGGATTTAGCCTCAGCAGGAGATATTATTTATGTGCGTTCAGGTAGTTATGCCGAGAAATTATGGTGGACAAATTCTGGAACATCAGGCAACCCCATTACAATAACCAATTATAACGACGAGTCTGTAATACTTTCGGGAACTAGTGCCAGCAATGCTTCACAAGGTGCGCTCATATTAATTAGTAGTAAAAGCCATATTAGAATCAACGGTATTATTTTTGCCGATAATATTATGAACTATGCCGATGGTATTTATGCTACGGGCTCTGGGACTGATATTGAAATTACGAATTGTGAATTTAGAAATATTGGGTGGACTTTAAGTAAAACCACTATGCCATCATCAAGTAATAGTGCACATGCTATTATTTTTGTTGGCACAACAACCAATTCATATAACACGATCCTAATTAGCGAAAATTATATTCATGATTGTATAACGGGTTATAGTGAAAGTGTTACTATGGCTGGTAATATTGATTCCTTTATTATAGAAAATAATACCATTAATTTTAATACAAATATTGGTATAGATGCTGCTGGTCATTTTTCATGGACTGGCGCACCAGATAATGTAAATTACGCTCGTAATGGGAGTATTAAAAATAATGTAGTAAGCGATTTTGATGGCCCCACTGCCTTAGATGCTGCTGGAGGTATTTATATTGATGGAGGGAGTTTTATAACTGTTGAGAATAATACTGTTTTTAATTACAGTGTTGGATTCTCTATAGGGTGTGAAGTCGCAGGGAAATCTAATGAAGGGAATCTTATTCAAAACAATTTAGCGTATAACTGTAGTCTTTCAGGTTTATTTCTAGGCTCCAATACCACAAGTGTGGTTAATGATACTGAAGTTTATAACAATACATTTTATAAATGTGGAACAGGTACTTATGATAATGGGCAGATAGCACTATTAAATAATTCAGGAAGTGATATAAAAAATAATATTATGTATCCAACTGATGGAAGATATGCTATAGTTCAGTTTGATGGAACCGTTTCTACTAATCCAGTAATAACATATAATCTGTTTTGGAGAGATAATTCAATCACAACGAATTTCTTTTATGGAATTACGGGAGCGCAAAACACTGTGTTATCTAATCCATTATTTGAAAACGTCTCGACTTATGATTTTCATTTAACAGGGTCTTCTCCAGCAATTAATGCCGGAGACCCAAGCTATAGTCCCGAAGCCTATGTATATGATATTGATGGTCAATCAAGACTTAATGGCGGAAGCGTTGATATTGGTGTTGACGAATATAATTCGACATTAGATACAAACAGCTTTCATAAAAGTGAAATATCTTTGTATCCAAATCCAACACATGGTATTATAAATATTAATGATATTTCAAATTACAGCTGTGAAATTTATAATTTAAATGGTCAAGCCATTAAAATTAAAGAATACGGATTTGATGTTATCGATATCAGTAGTCAACAAGATGGCATGTATATTCTTAAATTGACAAACAACAATACATTAAAGGAATCTTATATTAAATTAATTAAGCAATAATCATGAAAAAAAATCTTATATATCTAGGCTGTCTTCTTATGACATTTTTGTCATGTTCTGAATACGAACAACCATCAATGGAAGTTTTTTATGAAACGGATATGGACGAGTTTATAAATCCAGAACGCGGATTTTACAGACCATTCGGAACTATGGCAAGTCATTTTACACCATTAGACGCAGAAACATTACTTAATTTACGAAAACCAAATCCTGCCGCTGGCGGTTTTGAAGTTGCTAGCTCACTTACTTATAGGTCATATCAATTGGATATTTTTAGAGACCAATCTATATCTAATGAAATGTTGATTGGTATTCAAAAGGATATGGATATTATTCGTGAAGTCGGTAACAAAATAGTTTTAAGATTTTCATATAGCAACACCTGTTGCACTCCGCCATTTAATGATGCCCCAAAAGCAATCATTTTAGAACATTTAGATCAACTAAAACCCGTTTTAGAAAAAAATAAAGATGTTATAGCAGTCGTTCAAATGGGATTAATTGGACCTTGGGGAGAACAGTTTTATTCTGACTTTTTTGGAGATTTAGAACATGGTCCTGTTACCAATGAAAATTGGTTAGACAGAGCTTCCGTTATAGATAAATTACTTGAAGTTGTTCCTGTATCTAGAATGATACAAGTACGTGCGCCATATTATAAACTACGTAGTTTAGATGGTGTTAATGCACATCCTGAAAAGGCAAAACCTTTAACTATTGATAATGCTTATAAAGGAACTCCAATTGCAAGAATTGGACATCATAATGACTGTATTTTGGCAAATTATGATGATTATTGGACCTATAATTCGTTTCATAAATGGCCAGCAGTTAGCGACACATTAAATTTAAAAAAATATGTTGCAGCAGAAACCAAATTTCTTGTTTTTGGAGGTGAAACTTGCCCTGGAGGAGATAAAGGTGAAGACGTATACAGTCCTTACAACGATTGTAATTCTGAAGGCGGTGGCGCACAGACTTATTTAAAACGTTTTCATACCTCTTTTTTAAATACAGCATGGTCTGGAGCAGTAAATGGAGACTGGGCAAATAAATGTATTGATGAAATAAAACGAAATTTGGGATATCGATTTGTGTTAAAACGAGGTTTGTTTCCAACAGAAATAAGGAACGATAAAGCAGTTACTTTAGAATTCGATATTCTTAACGAAGGTTATGCATCAACTTATAATTACAGATTTGTAGAATTGATTTTAAGACATAAAGGCGATCAAAAAATATTTAAAACTAAAATTGATTGTGACCCTCGGTATTGGTTTACAGATGAATTACAAACCATTAAGCTTAATATAAAATGGACAGAAACATTACCAAAAGGTGATTATGAACTATTTTTAAATTTACCAGCCCCTGAACCAACGATTTATAATCGTCCAGAATATGCCATTCGATTAGCAAGTAAATTAAACTCTAAATCTATATGGGATGAGACAACGGGCTGGAACTTGTTATTTTCTGACATAAAAGTTGAATAAATCAAGATACTTAAACCTTGTTAGCTAAAGAGGAATGTATGCTGTTTTTATAAATAATCTGGCATTATAAAAATAGAGATGCTAAAAAATATAAGAACAGTACACAACAATTTGTAAAAAAATAACACTAAATTTGAGTCTTAATCAAAGCGTTGTGTGTGTCATATTATTTTCTTTAAAAAAAGTCTCCCCAATATCTTATACAACTGCTAGCAGTTATATAGTAATACTCGAACTTATTTCTTAGAAAATTTTAAAAACGTAACAAAATATTTAAATAAAAGTTACGGTGACGTCATAACCTTAGCCCCTCAATACTATGAAAAAAAATATTTGCATTATAGCATTATTAATATCATCATTTATGATAGCACAAGAAAAATTACCTTACCATGAAATTCCAGAACATGCTGAAAATTATACTGCTGGCACAGTAGCATCAAGAATGGTAGATGGATTAGGTTTTAGGTATTATTGGGCTACCGAGGGTTTACGACAAGAAGATTTAGAGCATAAAGCAAGTGAATCTGGTAGAAGTAGTGAAGAGACTATAGATCATCTTTTAGGGCTATCTTATTTCATTCTTAATTCTATATCAGAAAAAGGAATTAAAGAAGATAAATCAGAACAATCCTTTGAGCAAAAACGTAAACAAACCTTAATCAATTTTAAAAAGGCTTCGGACATTTTAAGGCATTCAAAAGATATTTCTAAATACGATAATAAAAAATTCCCTTTTTGGAATATTATTAATGGACCAATAGCCGATGCACTTTGGCATTGCGGACAAGTAGTTATGTTGAGACGTGCTTCAGGAAATCCTTTTAATTCTAAAGTCAGTGTATTTACAGGTACAGTAAGAGATTAATTATAAATAACTCAGCCACCACTTATCTTTATTATTGGCTTTATAAATCATGTATTTTTTACATGGAAAGTAGAGTAAGGTGATAACTCCAATCCAAACCATGTAAACGACAAACAATGAATAGCCATAGTTTATAAGCGTTGCACTAGAGAAGGCATTTTTCGTTAAAATCATATCTTGCCAATTTCCACCAAAAATCAGTAGTCCTATTATTGCAAAAACATGAATAACTAATATATGCAAGAAGTAGTAAAATAAAGGCACACGACCAAAGATTAAAAAAAAGTCGATTACTTTGTTTTTAACAGATTCAAAAGCGTATAAAAATAACAAAGCAGGGCCAATAGTGATTAAAACATAAGCCAACGAAGGCGGGTATTTACTAACTTTAAAAAAAGACATGATCGTTTTTGAAGTTGTATCTTGAATAGTCCACGGTACCAAATCACCATAAATGTTTGCGCCTCTTAATATAAAAAATAATACGATTGCACCCATACCAATTCGCAGTAACCATTTTTTTCTTAGAACAGGATTAAATTCTTTTAGATATAAATAGCCTAAAGAGTAGCCTAATAACATAACTCCAATCCATGGTAATATCGGGTAAAAGATACCAACATCTGAAGTATCACTTATGGGCACTACATTTGCTTGATGTAAAACATACCAAACTATAGATTGTAAACTATTGCCTTGCATAACAATGCCGTCTAATAAATTATGACCAGCAACAATAATGATTCCAATGATTAACACTAATTTTCTTGATAGAAAAATTAATACCGATAATGCCATCATACTTAATCCAATGGCCCAAATAACTTGTAAAATAATTCGACTAAAAGTAATATCGAATTTCCATAATAAATTGTTTAGCGTTATTTCTAGAAAAACAAGCCACAAACCTCGCGTAAATAAAAACTTAAAGAGCTCTGGTTTTGTTTTTTTACTTCCATACAAAAAAGCCGAAGTGCCTGCCAAAAACACAAAAACTGGAGCGCAATAGTGCGTTATAAATCTAGTAAAAAATAAAAATGGAGTCGTTGTTTCTAAATTTGTTGGGTTGGTGAAAAAGGAACCGTAGTGAAAAAAGTCTCTAGTATGATCTAAAGCCATAATGACCATAACTAAACCTCTTAAAACATCTATAGATTCTATTCGTGTTGATTTTATGTTCGGCATGATTATGTATTTTGATTGGTTGTTTAGACTGTCTATTTCCTCATGGTATTAGCAATCCCTTTTGGTGTCTATTAATTATTGGAGATTAACCATTTTTGATTTTATAAAAAGTTTGCACATAATAATGATATTAAAGTATTTTGTAAGTCGTTCTCTTTTTATGTGACTTATAACTGCATTTAATGCGGGAAACAATGGTGTATTTAATCTAAATAATTGAAACATACTCGTCTTTTTATTAGAGTTAAATGGATTAAAAAAATCTAGGGAGTAAAGTTTAAAGATATAAAAAAAACCGTTACTATAAATTTATCTATAGTAACGGTTTAAAATGAGTTTATTTACGGCTAAGCTTAACTCGTTTGTTGTTGCTTTTTCATAAGATTTTGTTGTTGCTTAATTGTAAGTGTACTACCATCATGACTCCAACCAGGAGGCGCAAAAGCATACATAAACTTATGATACCAATTTTTAGATTTTTTCATATCCATCCAAATATCTTTGTATTCATGTGTTAGTATAACTAAAGGGTTGTATGAATTCGGTGCATGGGTTACGCCATACTTTATATCAATATTATCATCTAATTCTTTCCAAGTACCAAATATTTTGTCAAAAATATTTAAAAACCCTCCATGGTTTTTATCCATATACTCTAAATTTTGAGCGTGATGTACTTGGTGCATAGTATGTGTATTCATAAACTTTTCTATAATTCCCATTTTAGGAATATAAACCGAATGTAACTGAAATTGCCAAAGCGCTTCAATACCTAAACAGACCACCAACATTTCTGGAGGGAAACCTACAGCTGGTATCCACATATAAAAGAAAGGTTTATAGAAAATAGTAAACCAGCCGTTTCTTACGGCAGTTCCTAGATTGAAATTATCAGAAGAATGGTGTACTATATGTGCGGCCCATAAAAAACGGACATTATGGTTTTGACGATGAAACCAATAATATGTAAAATCGTCAGCTAATTGGCATAGTAGCCAAATGTACCAAACATATCCAAAAGACTCATACCCCATGATGTTGGTTCGAACACCTTCTACTAAAGGATTAAAAACTTCATATACAAAATTAAAAAGAACAATGGCGGCAATCGTTTTTGTAAGTGGTGCTATAATTGCAGAACCAACGCCCATACTAAGACTTGCTCCTAAATCTTTCCATTTATATAAGTCTTTTTTAGTCTTATCTTTTTTATCATGTTTACTATATGCTAATTCAAGAAGGATGAAACCTATAAAAGCAGGAGCACCGTATACTAGGGGGTTTGTGAAATCCATTTAAAAAATTGAGTTATTTTTCAAAAATACCCCGATTTTCCTATTTAAACAACTGGATTTGTGGTTTTATTAAATAAAAAATGGCTTTAACAGTTTGTTGTTAAAGCCATTTTGCTTTTTATGTGTAAGAATAATTATTTAACTAAAACTTTTTCTTTCTTAGTTGAAAAATCTACTTCTATTTGATTCTTTATAATATCATCAAAAGTTTCTCTTTTTCTAATTAAATGAGCTTTACCCTTAAGCCATAAAACTTCTGCAGGTCTAAACCTTGAGTTGTAATTACTAGCCATAGAGAAGCAGTAAGCACCAGCATTTTTAAAACGCAATACATCACCTTCATTTATTTCGGTAATACGTCTGTTACTTCCAAAAGTATCGGTTTCGCAAATATATCCAACAACCGAGTAAAAACGCTCACGTCCTTTTGGGTTTGATATATTATCTATATCATGGTGTGAACCATAAAACATGGGACGTATTAAGTGATTAAAACCAGAATCTACCTGTGCAAATACAGTAGATGTTGTTTGTTTAACAGCATTTACTTTTGTTAAAAAGTTTCCAGAGTCACTCACCAAAAATTTACCTGGTTCGAAAGCTAAAGTTAATTCCTTTCCGTAATCTTTACAGAACTCGTTGAATTTTGCTGTCAATTTTTGTCCTAATTCTTCAATATTAGTTTCAATATCACCAGCTCTATATGGCACTTTAAATCCAGAACCAAAATCGATAAACTCTAAATTTTTGAATTTTTTAGCAGTATCGAATAAAATTTCGCTAGCATATAAAAACACATCAATATCTAAAATATCACTTCCAGTATGCATGTGTATACCGTTAATATTCATTTTCGTATTCTCTATAATACGTAGTAAATGTGGTATTTGATGAATAGAAATACCGAATTTAGAATCGATATGTCCAACAGAAATATTACTATTTCCACCTGCCATAACATGTGGGTTTATACGAATACAAACCGGTGTTTTTGGGTGTTTTGTTCCAAATTGCTCTAATACCGAAAGGTTATCAATATTAATTTGAATTCCCAATTTAGCAGCCTCTTCAATTTCACCTAAAGACACACCGTTTGGAGTGAAAATAATTTGTTCTGCCGAAAAACCTGCAGCCAAACCTAACTGTACTTCTTGTATAGAAACAGTATCTATTCCTGCACCAAGCGTTTTTAAATACTTTAATATAGATATGTTAGATAACGCTTTTACTGCGTAATTTACTTTAAGTGTTTTAACGCCTTTAAACGCATTTGTTAAGCGTTTGTATTGCGATCCGATTTTTTCGGCATCATAAACATATACGGGACTTCCGTATTCCTCTACTATTTTTAATAATTGACCTTCATTCATAGTCTTTATAAATTTTGAACAAAGATATTTTATTCCTTCTTATAAAAAATAAATAAATAAAAAATAATACAAATTAAACATTTTGTTAATTATTTAACATTTTTAAGTTTTAACTTGTAATTATTTTGCTAATGATTAAATAAAATATTAGTGTAATTAAACCCTATTATTTACATTTGCTTTTCTTAAAAACTATTAAGCGAGTTATGAATTTACACGAATATCAAGGTAAAGAGATTTTAAACAGTTTTGGAGTACGCATACAACGTGGTATAGTGGCTCAAAATGCTAAAGAAGCAGTAGCAGCTGCAAAACAATTAACTACAGAAACAGGTACGAGCTGGTATGTTATTAAGGCGCAAGTTCATGCAGGTGGACGTGGAAAAGGAGGCGGTGTAAAACTGGCTAAGAATCTTGGTGAAGTAGAGCAAGTTGCTGGACAAATTATAGGAATGGATTTGGTAACGCCCCAAACTTCAGCAGAAGGAAAGCGTGTACACCAAGTTTTAGTTGCAGAAGATGTTTATTATCCAACAGAAGGCGGTGAAACTAGTGAGTTTTATGTGTCAGTTTTATTAAATAGAGGTACAGGAAGAAATATGATTGTGTATTCGACAGAAGGTGGAATGGACATTGAAACTGTAGCTGAGGAAACACCTGAATTAATACATAATGAAGAAGTAGACCCTGCGGCTGGTTTATTACCTTTTCAAGCTAGAAAAATAGCTTTTAATTTAGGTCTGTCTGGTTTGGCATTTAAAGAAATGACAAAATTTGTTACCTGTCTTTATAAAGCTTATGTTGAGTCTGATGCTTCTTTATTTGAAATCAATCCAGTTTTAAAAACGAGTGATGATAAAATAATGGCAGTTGATGCTAAAGTTACAATTGACGATAATGCATTATACAGACATAAAAGTTATGTTGATTTACGTGATATACGTGAAGAAAGCGCTATTGAAGTTGAAGCAGGAGAACTAGGCTTAAACTATGTAGATTTAGACGGTAATGTTGGGTGTATGGTTAACGGCGCTGGTTTAGCAATGGCAACTATGGATTTAATTAAGCAAGCCGGTGGTGAGCCAGCTAACTTTTTAGATGTTGGTGGTACTGCAGATGCTGCACGTGTAGAAGCAGCTTTTAGAATTATATTAAAAGATCCTGCTGTAAAAGCGATTCTTATTAATATTTTTGGTGGAATTGTACGTTGCGATAGAGTAGCACAAGGTATTGTGGATGCTTATAAAAATATGGGTGATGCTATTAAAGTGCCAATTATTGTACGTTTACAAGGAACCAATGCAGATATTGCTAAAAAATTAATCGATACTTCAGGATTAGATGTACTTAGTGCAACAGAATTCCAAGAAGCTGCTGATAAAGTTCAAGCGGTATTAGCTTAAATTATAGAAATAATATAACGTTTTAATAAAACAAACGTTACGATATATAATAATCAAGCCACTCATAAAACGGTGGCTTTTTTATGTTTAAGAGGTTCGTTGTTTTTTGGCGCGTTTTATGATTTGTAATTAAAAGGAGACTATCTTAACAGACTGTGTCGTAATCTAAAAACATACTCATTAAGTTTTGATTAAGAAATTTTTATTAGCATATTTTTAAATTTTCACCAATTATTTTTAAACCGCATTAAAATCATCTATGATGATGCTCTTTATCTTGTTGTTTTTTTGACAACATCTGTGTTCTCCATTATTTTATTTTATATGCTCTAATATTGACATTAATTGATACACGCCTCCTGATATGGTAATCATTCTAGTGATATTAAAACATATACCTAAAATACCAAGTTCTGTATTAATCTCATCAATACCTCGTAATATAAAAGCTCCAGTTCCAAGGTTTCTTTTCAAATGCCCAAATTGTAGCTCTGCTCTAGTTTTCCTTTTTTCATAAACTGCTTGGCCTTCTTCGCTGTTATAAATCCTAACTATTTTCTCCTTTATTGCTTCATGTACCGACCGTCTGATTGTTCTTCCTTGTTTAGATTTTATGCATTGGTTAAAATATTCACATGTAATACCAATTAAATTTCAAAACATTGATTAAAAGTGTTATTAAAGAAATAGTTATGAGTAATCCCCTTAATTATTGATCGATTTAATTGATTTTTAATAAATTGATGCAACCATAGCTTGAGATTATCTAGATTTTCAAAGACTTTATTTTTATAAAATTGCTTTATATAAGTCCATATTTTTTCAGAAGCATTTAATTCAGGCGAATATGGGGGTATTCTAATGAGTTTTATATTATCTGGTATTTTGTGGTTTTTCATAGAATGAAACCCTGCGTTGTCAATAATTATGATTTTAAATTCTTCGGGTTTGTATTTCGAAAATTCACAGAGATATTGATAGAAAGTTTCACTAGTTGTTCCTTCTATTTCATAGACAAATGAATCTCTATTTATAGGAGAAAAACTGCCATACAAATAGGTGTTTTTAAAAGCATGTTGATACTTGACAATAGGTTTAATACCTTTGGCTGTTAGACATCTTCCAATATGAGTCATTAATCCAAATCTAGATTCATCTTGATAATAAAGATTTACCGAAGTGTACTTATCTTTATTAAGATTAATTCTAAGCTTATTTAGTTTCAAATGGAAGGTTTTTTAAAAACGGCAATGGCTTGCTCGTCTTTTCTATAATGAGATTTTCTGGGCCTCTTTAGTTTTGAACCAAAGTGTCGTTTCATATAAGTTCGAAGTGTATTATATTTTATATCTATATCAAATTCTTTCTTAGCTCAATTTACCGCATCATTATAGCCCAATAATGGACAGGTTGGATCATTGAGCTTTAATTCTAATGCTTTGTGAAATGTCTCTGTGATTTTAGTATGATTTGCTCCTCCAGAAGAAATTTTTAACAGCGCATCTAATCCTGATTTCATATAAAGTTTGGATCATACGCGAAGAGTAGCTTCACTAAGGGATAAATATTCAGCAAGATTTTCTCTTGTTTTGAATTTCGAATCATTCTTTAAAATCAAAAATAATAAATGCTTTTCAAGACGGTTGTTGTTTACTTGTTTACGAAGTGATTGTAACTCTAAAACACTTTCTTTTATTTCAAAATCTATTTTTTTACTCATGTATAAATACATGAAAAATACTCGATTATTTGAATTTATTTGGTATAACGTCCAACTTTTCGATACGATCACCATAAAAAATCGTAATCTCTCGAAGTGACAATATTGTATAAAAAAAGCCTGTCAAAATAAATTGACAGGCTTTTTTATAAAGAATTTATTCTAATTAGCTTTTCTTTTCGTCATTTAACTTCTTAACACTATCATACATGATTGGTGTTGCGATAAATAATGAAGAGTATGTACCTACTATAACACCTACAATTAATGCAAACATGAATCCTCTAATTGAATCTCCACCAAAAATGAAGATCGCTAACAACACAACTAATGTTGTTAAAGAGGTATTTAATGTTCTACTTAATGTACTGCTCAATGAAGCATCTACTACTTTATCGAAATTCCAGTTGGTGTGATCGTTGAAGAATTCACGAATTCTATCGAATACAACCACAGTATCATTTAATGAGTAACCAATTACGGTAAGTATTGCTGCGATGAACGCTTGGTCTATTTCCATGTTAAATGGCATAAACTTGTACGTTAAAGAGAAGATCCCTAATACGATTAATACATCGTGGAATACCGCTGCTACTGCACCAAGTGAATATTGCCATTTCTTAAAACGAATTAAGATATAAAGGAATACTACGATTAATGACCCTAAGATCGCCCAGAATGATGCCTTCTTAATATCATCAGCAATGGTTGGACTTACTTTGTCGTTACGCATTAAACCAATAGTTTTGCTATCAGAATCACTAATAAAGTCTTCGTAAGTTACACCTTCAAAATAAGGCTGTAATGCTTTAAATAAAGATGATCTTATCTCTTCATCTACCTCAGCTCCTGTTTCGTTAACTTTATACTTTGTTGCTATTTTTAATTGATTAGCATCTCCAAATGTTTTAGCGTTCGCACTACCAAAAACAGCAGGATCTGATAATACATCAGTAATTTCAGAAGCATTTACATCTTGTGCAAAACGCACTTGATATGTTCTACCTCCAACAAAATCAACACCTTGATCTAAACTATTTGTAAATAAAGATCCTAAACTTAAAAGGATAAATATCCCAGAAATAACATAAGCAATCTTACGTTTTTTCAAGAATTCTATACTAATATTTCTGAATAAGTTTTTAGTTATTGCTGTAGAGAATTGCAACTGACCGCCTTTATTAGCATACCAATCGATTAATAATCTTGTAATAAAGATTGCCGTAAATAATGACGTTGCAATACCTATTAATAAGGTTGTTGCAAATCCTTTAATTGGACCAGTACCAAATATGAATAAGATTAAAGCTGTTAAACCTGTTGTAATATTCGCATCTAAAATAGATGATAATGCATTACTAAATCCGTCTTTAATAGCTTCGCCTTGACTTTTACCTTTCGCTAATTCTTCTCGAATACGCTCAAAGATAAGTACGTTTGCATCGACCGACATACCAATGGTAAGTACGATACCCGCAATACCAGGTAATGTTAATACAGCTCCTAATCCTGATAATACACCAAAGATTAATAAGATGTTTAATAACATAGCGATATCTGCAAACCCACCTGCTTTTCCGTAATAGAAAATCATCCATACTAATACTAACGCTAATGCGATTAGGAATGACATAGAACCACTATCAATCGCTTCTTGACCTAATGATGGACCAACAACTTCCGATTGAATAATATCTGCTGACGCTGGTAATTTACCTGCACGTAATACGTTCGCTAAATCGATTGCTTCGTTTAATGTGAAATTCCCTGAGATAGAAGAACTACCACCTGCAATAGGTCCCGTAGTTACACCTGGCGCAGAATACACAACGTCATCTAAAACAATAGCTATTTGACCTTGTGTGTTAAATGCTCTTCCTGTCATTTCTTCCCAAATCTTAGCCCCTTTTGCATTCATTTGCATAGATACTTCAGATTTTCCTGTAGGACCAAATTGGTTACGAGCATCTACAACAACAGAACCACTTAATTCTGGTTGATTATCTCTATTACCTTTTAAAGCATATAAATCTACAACTTCAGATCCTTTTTCAGCTTTACCAAAAGCAAACTTAGCATAACGTAACTCTGCTGGTAATAAGGCTCTAACTTCTTTAGAGTTTAAATACCCTAAAATGGTAGCTTTATCTTTAATTTCGAACTGAGCAACAACTGGTCCACCTCTATAACCTTGGCCTCTTATCAAGCTTATTATTGGACTTACATCCGCTACTGCCGTAGAATCTGTAGTAGCATCTCCTAAAAGCGCGTTAATTTTATCTTCGGCTGCATTGGTTGCATTCTCTTCATCAGCAGGTTCAGTTTCAGCAACTTCTTCTTTGACATCAATAGTTTGTTTTACTACCCCATCAGCTTGGTATAAGAATGGTAAAAATTGCTCACCTTTATAAGCATCCCAAAATTCTAATTGCGCCGTACTTTGTAATAATCCTGTAGCACGCTCTACATCTTTAACACCTGGCAATTCTACTAAAATACGCCCAGAAGTTCCTAAACGTTGAATGTTAGGAGATGTTACTCCAAATTCATCAATACGCTTACGTAATACTTCGAAAGCAGAAACTATAGATTCATCAATTTTAGTTCTAACGATTTCTTTAGTTTCATCATCAGTCATCTTTCCGTTAATCTCACCATCTAATGCTTTTGTATAAAAAATATCTGGAGATGCTAACTTTACATCGCCTTTAATCGCATCAAATGCTATGAAGAAATCATCTACATAGTTATTTTGACTATCTTTTTGAAGCTCTGATGCATCATCTAAAGCTTGATTAAAAAGAGGATCTTTACTGTAATTCGCTAATCCTTTAATGATATCCTTTACAGACACTTGCAAAATAACATTGATACCACCTTTTAAATCAAGACCAAGGTTCATCGCTTTTTGCTTTACATCATTGTATGTGTATTTTGCAATGCCAATGTTATAAACCGTATCTGTAGCAATCGATTCTAAATAACTTGCCTCTTCGCTACTTCTTTTTGAACGGTAATCAGTTTCTGTATCCGCTATTTTACTAATCGCCTGTTCTTGTGCTTCTTTTGTAATTTGGCTGCCTTTAAATGTAAAAGACAATTGGTAGATACTTACCAATCCAAACAAAAGCGCAAATAATTTTACTAATCCTTTATTTTGCATGTTTTAATTTTTAATTATCGTCAAAATTTTACGACGAGCAAATATAAAATTTACCATATCATTTTGACATTTTTTTATGTTGAAATGTAGTTTTTACAGCTTCATAAATTTATTATGATAGCCTGTATTAAATTTGAGCATTAAATTATAAGCTCGAAATTTAAATAATTTGGGATATTTTTAGCAAATGGGTCCTGCCCTTACCTCTGGAATACTATGTAAAGCCTCTTCTATTTCAAATGAAATCTGTTGAGCTATTTTATAGGCTACTTTTACTAGATTTTCTTTTTCGCTTACGCGAATATCGTTAGAAGAAACATCGAAAGTAGGATTGTATATTCTATCGTTTTTAGGCTTAGGCTCTAAAACAACTTTACCGTCTTCACCTGAATAGGTATCATTAACCTTCTGAATTTCGAAAACATCTAGATTGTAACTAACGTCATACTCTTCATGAGGAAGATTAGAACTATCTTGATTTAAATCTGAATAATCAAGCGTTAGATTATTTTCTCTAGAAAGCGTTTTTTGGATACTCGCTACATCAGCATCACTATAATAGGTAATTTTTAATTGCCCATTTTCACCTTCTAGCACTTGTAAATTATCAACTCCAATGGCTTGTAATTGACCTTTAACTCTTGCAATTGTATTTTTTGCAGCGTCAGATGATAACTGAACATCTGTAAACTGTAATACAATTTCTTGATTAGGTAAAGCAATTTGCTGCTGATTAACAACACCAAATAGGGTAAGTATAAAAATTATAGCACTAATGCACCATCTTGCTTTCATGTGGTAGTAATTATTGCTTTTTAAAGGTGACATCTATCATCCAATTAACAACTGCTGTAAATATTAAACATTTAGTTACCGGATGTTTCATACGTCAAATATAAAAAAATAAAGACTGTATCGCTACAGTCTTTATATAAATATGTATTTAAAATGTTTAGATTCCTGTTTTCACTGGAATGACAGCTTCAAATGACACATCGAAAATGAATTTCAATGCCTTATTTCTCAACTATAACTCTAACAATCCGTTAGTCTTTTTAACACCCTCTGCAGATTCAGCTAATTTTGCTTTTTCAGCATCAGATAAGCTAATTTCTACTATTTTTTCGATTCCATTAGCACCTAAAACACAAGGTACACCAATTGATAAATCGCTTAACCCAAATTCACCTTCTAATAAAGCTGAGCAAGGGAATATCTTTTTAGTATCGCAAGCAATGGCTTGAACCATTCCAGATACAGCAGCTCCCGGTGCATACCAAGCAGAAGTTCCTAATAATCCAGTTAATGTCGCTCCACCAACTTTAGTATCTTGTACCACTTGATCCATTCTTTCTTCTGATAAAAACTCAGAAACAACAACACTGTTTCTTACAGCTTTTCCAATTAATGGCACCATACCTTTATCGCTATGCCCACCAATTACCATACCGTCTACATCGCTAATAGGCGCTCCTAAAGCTTCTGCTAATCTGTATTTAAAACGAGCAGAATCTAAAGCGCCACCCATACCAATAATTCTATTTTTAGGTAAATCGGTCGTTTTATGAACTAAATAAGTCATCGTATCCATAGGATTACTAACAACAATAATAATTGTATTTGGAGAATGCTCAATTAAGCTAGAAGATACAGACTTAACAATACCTGCATTAATACCAATTAATTCTTCGCGAGTCATTCCTGGTTTACGAGGAATACCTGAAGTAATTACACAAACATCACTACCTGCTGTTTGACTGTAATCGTTAGTAATTCCTGTAATTTTTGTATCGAATCCATTTAAAGATGCTGTTTGCATTAAATCCATCGCTTTCCCTTCTGCAAAACCTTCTTTAATGTCTAATAATACAACTTCTGCTGCAAAATCTTTAATTGCAATATACTCTGCACAACTTGCACCAACTGCTCCTGCTCCAACTACTGTAACTTTCATAAGATAATATTTAAAATTGTTTTTGTTTTTTTACATCATTCTTATTAATAACCTCATTTTTTATGAAATTATCAATAACCAAAATTCGTGACATATATGACTGAATTTTATGATTTTAGTCATACAAAATTACAAATTTTAATGCTCTAAACGAAGAAAGTGCAAGATTTAATCTTGCACTTTCTTAAAACTAATAACTAACTAAAACTATATATAAAAATTATCTAAAACTCAATGCTATTCCTGCCGAAACAGTATTATATTCTTGTAATGTATAATCGCCAAATATTTTAAAAGGGCCTAAGTTTAATCGCGCTCCAATTGTACTTCTCATACCATTAGCATCGAAATCTAAATTAATAGGATCTGAAATGGATTCATCAACCGTTCCTACTGGTGTTCCATTATTATCTTCGACCTCATAAGTTAATTCGTAATCACCTTTCATTTTTATAGAAGAACTACCATTATTATAACCAAGGCTAGCATATAGGGTTACTATTTTAAAATCTAAAGACCCTAAAGCTTGAACCGTCCATGTATTCATTTTAAATTCTGCGGCACCATCTGTTATAGCGATATCATCAGATGAATCTTCATCCTCGATAGCATAAGTAACATCCATTTTTGTGAAGGCAGCTAATACAGATACACTTAAAGGTAATTTATCTAAAGGCCCGAAATACTGCATTAAATCATGTTGTAAACCAAGTCCAATTAAACTCGCCTCTACACTATCGTCAAAATTTAAAGTAGGAACATATCTTACTTTTATATCTGTTTTTGATGGCAAACCAAATCCAATCTGTACCATAGGCGCAGGAACAGCGTTTATTGGTAAATCTTCTGTAATACCTCCTGGCATTTGAAAACTTGTTACTTTATATGAATTGCCTTGGTATGGCACTCTAATATCTACTGTAGTTTCAGAATCATCGCTTCCCATAACTGTAGGAACAGATGTTTCTCCATTTGGAAGACTTGCGAATTGATAATCACTAGGAATAAATTGAAAAACCTCATCGGCTGTTGGCACCATAGATGCATTTACACTAATTGTTAAATCGAATCCAAACTTTTTATGTGTTTTTGCTGTGGTCGCCCAACCGCCATTCATACTATACATCAATCCATTCATAACTGGACGAATATAATTTTCGGTTAGTTTACTAGCATCATCTGCTGCTAATAGAATACTTTCTAATTCTTGCGCTTTAGAAAATTGTGTTACAAAAAATAGTAACATCATTAAGGTCAATTTTTTCATTTTTTCATTAATTTGGTTACAACAAAAATATAAAAAAAACCACACAAAACAACTTTTTATCGTTAAAAAATGTATTTTATCGATATTATAAAACAAAAAAGAACCCTGACATCAAATAATATCAGGGTCATACAAGAAAATTTATTTCCTTATTTACGCATCAATATTTGCATAAATCGCATTCTTTTCAATAAACTCTCTACGTGGTGGCACCTCATCCCCCATTAACATAGAGAAAACCCTATCAGCTTCTGTTCCATTTTCAATCTGCACTAAACGCATCGTTCTAAACTCAGGATTCATCGTTGTATCCCATAATTGTTCAGCGTTCATTTCACCAAGACCTTTATAACGTTGTATTTTAGATCCGTCTCCAAATTCTGAAACAATAGAATCACGTTCTTCATCAGACCATGCATATTGTTTTTTAGCACCACGTTTTACTAAATATAATGGTGGCGTTGCAATATAAATATGTCCGTTTTCAATTAATTCCTTCATAAACCTAAAGAAGAATGTTAATATTAAAGTAGCAATGTGGCTACCATCAATATCGGCATCACACATAATCACGACTTTATGGTAACGTAATTTTGAAAGGTTTAAAGCTTTACTATCTTCTTCTGTTCCTATGGTAACACCCAAAGCTGTAAATATGTTTTTAATCTCTTCGTTTTCAAAAACTTTGTGAACCATCGCTTTTTCAACATTCAAGATCTTCCCTCGCAATGGAAGAATAGCTTGAAATGCTCTATCACGACCTTGTTTAGCAGTTCCACCCGCCGAATCTCCCTCGACAAGGAATACTTCACATTTCTCAGGATCTTGTTCTGAACAATCTGATAGTTTACCAGGTAACCCCCCAATACTCATAACCGTTTTACGCTGTACCATATCACGCGCTTTTTGTGCGGCATGACGGGCTTGCGCTGCTAAGATTACTTTCTGAACAATAGTTTTAGCATCGTCTGGATTTTCTTCTAAATAATCAGTTAGCATTTCTGAAACGGATTGACTTACCGCTGCTGATACTTCTCTGTTTCCTAATTTCGTTTTCGTTTGCCCTTCAAATTGTGGTTCTTGAACTTTTACCGAAATGATAGCCGTTAATCCCTCACGGAAATCATCCCCAGCAATATCAAACTTTAAGTTTTTTAATAAACCAGATTCATCAGCATACTTTTTAAGGGTATGTGTTAAACCACGACGAAAACCAGAAAGATGTGTACCTCCTTCATGGGTATTGATATTATTTACATAAGAATGTAAATTTTCCGAGTACGATGTATTATAAATCATAGCAACCTCTACTGGTACACCATTCTTTTCTCCTTCAAAAGCAATAACATCTTTCATTAATGGCTCACGAGTTGCATCTAAATACTTGATAAATTCCTTAAGACCTTCTGTAGAATGAAATGTTTCCCCTTCAAACTCTCCATCTTCTTTTGTCGTTCTTTTATCAACTAAATGAACTGTAATGCCTTTATTTAAATATGCTAATTCACGTAAACGACTTGCCAACGTATCATAACTATACTCTAAAGACTGGGTAAAAATAGTATCGTCTGGCTTAAACGTAACCGTCGTACCTCTTTTATCCGTCGTTCCTATTTTCTTAACAGGATGTAACGCTTTACCACGCTCATATTCTTGTTCCCAAATTTCGCCTTCTCTATAAACCGTCGCTTTTAAACTTGCCGATAATGCATTAACACAACTTACACCAACACCGTGCAATCCTCCAGAAACCTTATAAGAATCTTTATCGAACTTACCACCAGCACCAATTTTAGTCATTACAACCTCAAGCGCAGAAACACCTTCTTTTTTGTGTAATCCTACAGGAATACCACGACCATCATCCTCAGTAGTAATCGAGTTATCTTCATTAATAATAACGGTAATATTATTACAATGCCCCGCTAAAGCTTCATCAATTGAGTTATCTACAACTTCATATACTAAATGATGTAAACCACGTGTTCCGACATCTCCAATATACATGGAAGGACGCATACGCACATGCTCCATACCTTCTAGGGCCTGAATACTATCTGCTGAATAATTATGCTCGTTAAATAATTCTTTTTTTTCTTCGCTCATATTATTATATGTCTATAATTTAAGTTTCGTTTTATTTCATAAAAAAATGACACTACTGCATCATTTTTTATTACTATCAAATATACGAATTATAAAAACGCTTAAAAAGACTCTTAACGAGTTTATTCAATAATTATTAACAATTGTTAGTTTCTTTAAAAACGGCTTAAATCATCTAAAAACAACTTTAAATCAAATTTCAAGTTTTATAATTCATCTTCAAAAAACAAAAAAATTTAAAAAACGCTTAGAGTTCATTATTCAGTTATACCGAATATCATTTTTATCAAAAAAGAAGAATTTATTTAAACAAAAGCAATCGATTAATAGTCAACATATTCTATTTTAAAAATTAATTGATCTCACGTTTGTTCTTGTTTTTTGTTATTGAATATTTTAGTTTGTTTGTACTTTAACCCTCCTAATTTCGATTGAAATCGAAATTGTCCTCCCTTTTAAAACAAAAAGGGAAGAGTTGGTTTTGTTGATATTTTTTTTTGTGAAATACGAACTCGACAAGGACAAATGAACATTGTTTATTTGACATGGATTACACAGATTATCGCGGATTATTTACTGTTGTGGCTTCTTTTTTGTTCTCCGAGTAAACATTCTTCTTTTTTATCAATTATTTTAATCTTTTACAGATTAAATATCAACTTGACTTTGTAAAAAATTTCAGCTACCTTCGTTTAACGTTGGATATAAAATATTAAAACGATTTCATATTCGACAAATACATTAGCTGTCAGACGAAAACGTAACTCAATTCTGACAAATAAAAACATTAAAAAACATGCCATTAGTAAGAATAAGTTTACCAAATAAATTCACAAAGAAAACAAAGGATGATATCTCGATTTCTGTTCATAAATCATTGATTAAAGAATTTAATATTCCTGAAAATGATTATTTCCATATTATTGAAGAATTAGAGTCTGAGCAAATTAAATACCCAGAAAAGTATTTAGAAATTCAACATACCTCAGATATTATTTATGTTCAAATTATTGCTGGACAAGGACGGACATTAGAACAAAAAAAGAAACTGTATCATGAAATTGCCACTCAAGTAAGTTCTTCAAGCTCAATCACCAAAAATAATGTAATAATTACACTCCTTGAAAATAACGGAAGAGAAGACTGGTCCTTTGGTAACGGAGAAATTCAAGAACCTAAACACTTGAAATAAATGAAAATATCGAATATTGACAAAACATTAAACAACGTAGTGCAAGATAAAAAGTAGGCGTAAAACTTGCTTTTTTAACAGGAGATGAGGACATGTCCGTTTTTGCAATTGAGTTAAAAAGAGGTCAATTTATTCCTGCTCATTATCATAAAATAGGAATTGAAGCCTACTTTATCTTGTTTGGTGAAGGAATTGTATCAATAGGAAAATAAATAGAGAGCAATTAGTTTGAGAATACTGGGAAACACAAAAACAATTACAGTTAAAACTATAAGCTAGTAAACAGATGCGTTAAGGATTGCAGTGGAAAGCCCACAGCTCGACGAAGGAGATGCGAGGACTTGAAATGAAAAGCCTGACCCGCAGGGGAACGTCCAAATTATTTTTACGCTCATTTTAAAACTCAAAGCATTTAAAATTCGTGGCTAAATGTTTTTCTGCACAACCAAATCAATACACATAAAAACGCTATTCTCGACAATACCTTATAAACTTTCAAATTAATATTAGCTTTTTTAATAATATGATAATATAGAATAGGTTATATCAAAAAATGATGTGTAGTCTATTTATTCTATTTATATTTGGGCAGATAAAAAAACAATGATAAATAATAACAACACTAATAATTTCAATAATCCTAATTGCTAGGGTTGGAAGGTTGTTGTTTAAACATATATAAATAAAGCCTTCCAAATTTTGGAAGGTTTTTTTTTGAGATTGTTTTAAAGTAATCTCGCTAATCAAAAATTGAAGACATGAGTAAAATTATGACAGTCGACATCTTGTCGAGTATTAAAGGAGCACAGCCCTCTGAGGCCGTTAGCAAATTATTTGATGTGATTAAAAATGCGCATCCAACAACTAATAATTCTTTTAATAACGCGAATAATAATGCGGTGTCTTTATCAGATTTAAGAGATGATGTTGTTATTGAAAGTTCGGCAATAGAAAAACAAATTATTAAAGAAAACTTTCCGAACGAAAAAAACGGATTTCTAGTCGTATCTAAAGTTATAGAAGAATAATATGGATTCTCAAATAAAACACATACACCAGCAGTTGGTGGATAAAAAAATAACGTGTACCGCTTTAGTACAAGGTCGATTGGATTTACTAAAACAAAATACACATAATACGGTTAATTCGCTTTTAGATACTACAGCATTAAAATTGGCTGCAAAAGTAGATGCTAAAATAGCTCATGGCGAAACTATTGGTTTGCTTGAAGGTATTCCGTTTGGAATAAAAGATGTGTATATGGTTCAAGGCACCTACACAACAGCGAGCTCAGATTTATTAAAAAATTATAAATCGGCTTACACAGCAACGGCTATTCAAAAATTATTGGATGCTGGCGCCATTCCTTTGGTAAAAGAAAACTGTGATAGTTTTGGTCATGGATCATCTAGTGAAAACACCATTTTTGGAGCGGTTAAAAATGCTATCAACCCCCATTTAGTTGGTGGTGGTTCTAGCGGCGGTTCTGCTGTAAACGTTGCTAAAGATTACACCGTGTTTTCTATTGGTGGCGATACTGGTGGTTCTGTGCGTCAACCCGCAGGTTACAATAATATCTATGGTTTAAAACCGACTTACGGACGTATTTCACGTTTCGGATTAATGGCATACGCATCGTCTACAGATTGTGTTGGTCCTTTAGCAAAATCTATCGAAGATATTAGAATTGTGCTGAATGTGATGAGTGGTAAAGATGTTAAAGATCAAACGACTTACGCTTCCGCGGAAATAAAAGATGACAGTATTTCAAATTCCGAAGGCATTAAAACAATCGGGTATTTTAAAAACTTTATTGAAAGTGACGCTATTGATGCTCAAGTTAAATCTGATTTTTTAGATGCTATTGAAAAAATAAAAGCCAAAGGCATTGAAGTGAAAGCACTCGATTTCTTAGAAGCTAATACGTTAGTTTCTACTTATTATACTTTGGCTATGGCAGAAACGGCCTCTAACCTATCGCGTTTAGATGGTACAAATTATGGTGAACGTATTGAATCTGGAACTTTAAAAGAAACTTATTCAGTAACCCGTTCTGAAAATTTCTCTGAAGAATCAAAACGCAGAATTGTTGGTGGAAACCAAGTATTATCTCAAGGTTTTTCTGATGAAATTTACCTAAAAGGATTAGCGCTTAGAGATCAAATTTCTGAGAATTTCGAAAAAGATTTTAATGAAGTTGATATTATCCTTTCGCCAGTTACACCAAGCACTCCTCCAAAAATTGGAGACAGTTTAAAAGACCCACATGCCATGTACTTATCTGATGCCTACACGGTTGGTTTTAGCTTAGGGCAATTACCAACACTTACGGTACCACAAGGCACAGCAACTGGTTTACAAATTAGTGCTGCAAAAAATAATGATGAACTTGTTTTGAAGTTTGCTAACTTCCTAAAAGACACGATATAATGGATTTAGAACAATTAAACGAAGCGCTTAAAGCTCACGAATTAGAATTGGTAATCGGAATTGAAACTCATGTCCGTTTAAATACCAAAACCAAATTATTTTGTTCTTGTCCAAATCAAGAAATTGATACACCTAACGAAAATATCTGTTCGGTGTGTACGGGACAAATGGGTGTTTTACCGTCTATTAATAAAGAAGCGATTACAAAGGCGATTTATTTTGGTAAAGCTGTTAAATCGACTTTTGAAAACGAGACTATTTCTTGGGATCGTAAACATTACGAATATCCAGACAATCCGAAAAACATACAAATTACGCAGTTTCATAATCCTGTGATTCCTGACGGACAAGTCTCTTGTTACCGTAATGATGGGTCTCAGTTTACTGTAAACCTAACGCAGGTTCATATCGAAGAAGATGCTGCTAAATTAATGCACGAAAAGAAAACCTCTTTAGTCGATTTTAATAAAGCAGGCGTACCGCTTATTGAAATCGTTACAGAACCTTGTATTCGTCATATCGAAGATGCATCAACCTATGCACAATACATTCAGCGTATAGTCCAAAATTTAAAAATATCTGAGGCTAACCTTGAAAAAGGAGAGTTTAAATCGGATGTTTCTGTATCGCTTCGTAAAAAGCATACTTACGAATTAAATCCACGTACCGAAATTAAAAACTTAAACTCGTTTAAGTTTATGGTGGATGCTTTAAAAGAAGAAATTGAGAAACAATTAAACTACTTTTTAGAGCACAAAGAATTTAGACAAGACCAAACCACGGTTTTATGGGATGCTGAATTGAAGCAAACCAAAACCATGCGTAAAAAAGAATTTGAAGCGGATTACCGTTTTATTTCTGAACCAGATTTGCCTTTCGTAAATATTAAAGATGTTGTGGAGTCTATTGATGTCGATTTAAGCACGCTGCCTTACGCCGTTGAATCTATTTTAATTAAAGGAGGTGTATTACCGCAAGATGCTAAATTCTTTACTGCAGATTCGTTACGTTCGGAAACTTTTGTAGCTATAAATAACGAAATTAGAGATCCATCTTTTGTTGCTAAAACATTAGTAAATAATATTGGTGCTGATGATTATGCCGATATACATAGAATAGAACATCTTATTGAAATATTCCAACTTTTTAAAGATGAAAAAATAACATCGGTTTTAGTTCAAAACGCCATTACTTCATATTTAAAAGATAGAAGTTTTGATTACAATAAATATTTTGAAGACAACACCATTTCTGAATCTCAGATTGGAGATGCTATTCAAAAAGTAATTTCAGAAAATGAAGCCGTTGCTAATGACATCAAAGGCGGCAACCAAGGAAAAGCAGGTATTCTTGTTGGGAAAGTGATTGCTATTATTGGTAAAGGTGCTTCAGGAAAAGTGATTCGTCAAGGGATTTTGGATGCGCTTGCCGGAAAAGAAGTTGGAAGCACGAAAAACGAAGCGAGCAACAGTGGCGAGCAAAAAGCAAAAGGCCAAGAGCCAAGAGCCAATGAAGAAGAAATACTTCCAGAGATTCCATTAATCATTAAAGAAGAATATCGAACACATAAAATATCCGATTTATCGGAAAGCTCAATTTCAGAAACAGTAACGCTTGCCGGTTGGGTATCTAGTGTACGTGATCATGGTGAATTGATGTTTATTGATTTACGAGATTCTAGTAACGAGATTTTTCAAGTCCGATTAAGTAGAGAGTCTTTTGCTAATCTAGACGATCTTGTAAAGTTAAAACCAGAATCGGTAATTACCGTTACAGGAACCGTTGTACAGCGTAAAGAAGACGATTATAATGCATCGCTTCGCGCAGGAACGATAGAATTAGAAACCTCTGATTTAGATATCTTAAACCTATCTAAAACCTTGCCTTTCGAAATTAAAAGAGCAACAAAAACAAATGAATCTGTACGTTTTCAATATAAATATCTAGATCATAGAAATGATGATGTTCGTAGAGCCATGATCAATCGTCACAAAGTGATTAAATTGATGCGTGATATTTTAGACGATCAAGAATTTATAGAAGTAGAAACACCAATATTAACTGCTGGTACTGATGAAGGTGCTAGAGAATTTATTGTACCTACGCGTAAAAAAGCGGGATCTTTCTATACATTACCACAAGCACCTCAACAATTCAAACAAATTTTGATGGTGTCTGGGTATGAGAAATATTTCCAAATAGCGCGTTGTTTTAGAGATGAAGATTCTCGTGGCGATCGTCAACCAGAATTCACACAATTAGATATTGAAATGGCGTACGCCAGTATGCAACAAATTATAGATTTGAACACCACCATGTTCAATGACATTGTTAAGAAAATATACGGCAAAAAATGGATTTTACATCCGTTTGAAGTCATTACCTATAAAGATGCGATGGATAAATATGGTTGTGATAGACCAGATTTACGTTTCGGATTACAAATGCAAGACATTACTGAAATTGTAAAAGAAACAACCTTCCAAGTATTTAGTAAACCTATAGACGATGGTGGAATTGTAAAATGCATCAAAGTATCCAAAGAGGAACAAGGTAAAAAGCGTTTATCTAAAGGTCAGATTGAAAAATTGACAGCTACGGCACAACAACATGGCTTAGGTGGTTTAGCTTATATTATTGTTAATGAAAACGATTTACAATCACCAATCATTAAATTTTTAGGTGAAGACATTGCTTCTGGAATTATTACTGCAACAAACGCGCAAGTTGGAGATATTGTATTCTTTTCTGCTGCCGATTATGACACAGCTAATAAAGCGTTAGATGCTGTTAGACAAGAATTAGGTGCGATGCTTAGATTAATTAATCCAAAGGAGTTAAGACCTGCTTGGGTTGTAGATTTCCCAATGTTTGAAAAAACAGACGAAGGCCGTTGGACATTTACTCATAATCCGTTCTCTATGCCTGCAACATATGATATTGATAAACATATGAATGGTAAAGAAGACGAAATAGGAAGTATAATCGCGCAACAATACGATTTAATATTAAACGGTTTCGAAATTGGTGGAGGTTCTGTCCGTGCTCACAAACCTGAAATTCTTGAAGCGACCTATAAGAATATGGGTTACAATAAAGCGGAGATGCTTAGAAGTGTTGGTACCATGTACGAAGCATTCCATTACGGCGCACCACCACACGGGGGTATTGCTTGGGGTGTAGATCGATTAATGATGATTTTAGAGAAAAAAGCATCTATTAGAGAAGTGATGGCTTTCCCAAAAACTGGAACTAGTGAAGATTTATTATTTGGCTCTCCTTCACCGCTCTCAGATAAAAAAATTGAAGAAATGAATGTTAGAGTGATTAGAAAATAGATATATTTCTCTTATAAAAAACAAAAGCTTCAGATCACTCTGGAGTTTTTTGTTTTATAAATATAATTAAATACATAAAGCTAGAGGTTAATCTATACCTTCTCAGTTCACTTTTCCTTACTTGTTTCTTCTTCTTCCGACATATAATACAAACGCTTCAAACTTTTTTTAAGTAGCGTAAACCGATATAATCCAATAACAAAAAATACCACACAAAATATTAGGGATACTAATGCTAAATATTTAAAATTTGGAAAATCTTTAAGTTGAAAAAAACCAATACTCCCTAATAATAAATATAAAGACGAACGAATATAGGATAGTAATGTACGCTCGTTAGCCAAACGTGTTCGTTCTATAGCTAAGTAATCTCTTAAAATAATTTGTTTATCTGGCTTAAAATCTCGTCCAAAAGGCAAAAGCTTCATCTTCTTCATTTTTAATTCATTATAAAAATACATCATTTATTTTGAAGCTTGAATCATTTTAAGGTTTACTAGGTTTAAAAATATTTCAAATTAAAAATGTAAACTTTAACAGTCTACTCCGACTTTTATAAAAACTTTAAGACTATTTCAGCTTAAATTTAAACAATCAAAAACATTAAAACTTAAACATGAAAAAATCAACACTTATTTCAACAATCGCTTTTGCATTTATTATGCTTTTAACTTTAAACGTAAATGCACAGAAATTTGCAAAAATGGACAAAAGCCCGCTGGATGCAGCTATCTACAGAACATCTAGAGAAACGCCTGCCATCGCTAAAGTTATTTATAGCAGACCACAACTTAAAGACAGAGCAGTTAGTAAATTAGCTCCTAATGCAGAAGTTTGGAGAACTGGCGCGAATGAAGCACCAACTATCACTTTATATAATGATATGAAAATTGGAGGAAAGTCTGTTAGTGCAGGTGAGTATTCCCTTTTCACTATTCCTGGTGAAAAAGAATGGACAATTATTTTAAACAAAGATGTTAATGTTTGGGGTGCATATTCTTATAAGGAGGCTAATGATGTTATTAGAGTTAATGCTCCTGTTAGTTCTGGAGATGCTTTAGAAGCATTTTCTATCGCTTTTACAGAAGGTAATATGCATTTAGGTTGGGGAACTGTAAGAGTTACAGTGCCTTTTACTAAATAGTCATTTATAACACGAAACACTTTAAAAAAGACCATCTAAAACTTAAGTTTTAGATGGTCTTTTTTTTTTAAAATTCCTCTGTAATAATTCAATATTTTTTTACGTAACAAGTATTTGTACTTAGCTTGATTTAAATTGAGTTGAGCCGTATCCATATTATTTTTACTTGTGATATAATCTATAATATTTGAAACGCCATTATTAAATCGGACTTCATTAATACGATAAGATTCTTGAAAGGCATCTACTTATTCAGTCCGAAATATGGAGTTGACGAATCGGGGTTAATATCAATATCTATCACAAATTGGATTCGAGTATCTAGATTATTTTTTTCTTTAGTCGGTTTATAACGCCTATTTTAAGTTCAAAAAATTCAATTATATTTTTTAAATATTTTTCCAAATCAATTTCATCACCTGCATCTATTCGATATATTCAAGCAGTTGATTTTGGTACAGGTTCTTTCTTTATCATAACAGAAGTTGGTTGAATATTTAACTCCTCCGTTATCTTTTCAGTATCGAAATATTCTCCATCGAATGAGAAATACAAGTAGTTATTACATTTACTTCCGCTACATGTTAACTTTTCGTAAGTCATTTTGTTTTAATTGTACACTACTAAGGAATATTCAAATATTTATGAGTCTGTAGTGAAATTTTCCATTTCGGGTTCGCCATCACATAATCTACAATTTCGGGCACCACTTTATCACGCTTGCTCCACTCGGGTTGCAAGTATAAAATACAATCTTTATTAACTTTTGCAGCTTGTTCTTCCGCGAAGCGAAAATCGTCTTTATTATAAACAATCACTTTAAGCTCATGGGCATTTTCATAAACCGCTTGAGTAGGAAGCTTCAATTTTTTCGGAGATAAACAAATCCAATCCCAAATACCTGTTAATTTGTATGCCCCAGAAGTTTCAATATGCACTTGCATACCCTCGTTTTTTAATTGCGTTGTTAAAGCCGTCATATCCCACATTAGTGGTTCACCTCCAGTTATTACAATGGTATCACTATATTTTTTTGCGTTTTCGACTATTTTTTTTATTTCTGTTGGCGGATGTAAATTGGCATTCCAACTTTCTTTAACATCACACCAATGACAACCCACATCGCAACCGCCTATTCTTATAAAATAAGCAGCAGTTCCTTTATGAAATCCTTCACCTTGAATGGTATAAAACTCTTCCATCAACGGAAGCATTTCACCTTTATCTACTAATTGTTGTATCTCTGTATTCATCTATTCACTCCTAATTCCCTAATTCAGTAAGGTGTCATTTTTCAAAAAAATCTAGAAAAATTTAATCTTATAAATCGGCTCATTTAATAAGTTTGCAAAGATAGTCGTTTGCTTTTTAATTGTTGATAGTTTTATGTGGGCTTCTTTTTTACTTCCAATTAGAAAACATATTTTTATAGAAAATTATAAGGCATGAGCACTAAGGACACATTTTTTGATCATATAACCGAAGGAAATAAAACTAAAGGCGACTTTATTACTGTTGGAGCCGCCATGTTAGATGGAGAAACCGTTACTGGTGCACATGTAAAAATTCCTTTAGAGACCATGAATCGTCATGGTTTAATTGCTGGAGCTACGGGTACAGGAAAAACAAAATCGTTACAAGTTTTAGCAGAAAACTTAAGTGATAAAGGTATTCCAGTATTACTTATGGATATTAAAGGCGATTTAAGTGGTTTGGCGCAACCGAGTCCGGGGCATGCCAAAATTGATGAACGCCATGAAAAAATCGGACTTCCTTTTGAAGCTAAAAAATTCCCCGTAGAAATTTTAACACTTTCTGAGCAGGATGGTGTCAGACTAAGAGCTACTGTTAGCGAGTTTGGTCCTGTATTATTATCTAGAATCTTAGACTTATCTGAAACCCAATCGGGTGTTGTCGCTGTTGTTTTTCAATATTGCGATGATAATAAAATGCCTGTTCTTGACTTGAAAGACTTTAAAAAAGTTTTACAATATGCAACACAAGAAGGCAAAGCTGAATTTACAGCGGCTTACGGAAGAATATCTACGGCATCAACAGGCGCTATTTTACGTAAAATTATAGAATTAGAACAACAAGGTGCCGATTTGTTTTTTGGTGAAACCTCTTTTGATGTTGATGATTTATTACGCATTGATGACGATGGACGTGGCTATATAAACATACTTAGATTAACAGATATTCAAGATCGACCTAAATTATTCTCGACATTTATGTTGAGTTTATTAGCCGAAATATATTCTACATTTCCTGAACAAGGTGATAGCGACAGACCAGAACTTATTATATTTATTGACGAAGCCCATTTAATATTTAATGAAGCCTCTAAAGCTTTACTCAATCAAATTGAAAGCATCGTAAAATTAATACGAAGTAAAGGTGTTGGTTTATATTTTGTAACCCAAACACCTACTGATGTTCCTGAAGAAGTTTTAGGCCAATTGGGTTTAAAAATACAACATGCTCTTAGAGCATTTACCGCGAAAGATAGAAAGGCTATAAAATTAACGGCACAAAATTATCCGGATTCTGAATATTACGATACCACAGAAATTTTAACCTCTCTAGGTATTGGCGAAGCTTTAGTTTCTGCTTTAGACGAAAAAGGACGGCCTACCCCATTGGCTGCAACGATGATGCGAGCGCCTATGAGCAGAATGGATGTCCTAACAGATTTAGAGTTAAGTAAATTACTTTCGAAGTCTAAACTTGTAAAAAAATACAATGAAGAAATTGATAGAGAAAGTGCCTATGAAATGCTTAACGACAAAATAAAACAAGCAGAAGCAGATGAAGCCAAAGAAAAAGCCAAAAAGGAAAAAGAAGCTCTAAAAAAAGCGGAATCTAAAAAACGCACAAAAACGAGTACACGTAGAAAAAGCACCGCAATGAATCCGATAATAAAAGTATTAACCAGCGCTACTTTTATAAGAAGTGTTTTTGGTATTTTAACCAAAGTAATGAAAAACAGATAATAACAAATCAATTATATCCAAACCATGTACAAATCAATTTTCAGTCTTTTAGTAGTATCTATATTATTAACAGGTTGTAATAAAAAACAAGATCCTTTTCAAATAAGCAAACAACACGTTGGCCTATTAACCGATTCGACTCAAGTTAAAGATCTTGAAAGCATTTACCCTAACGATTCTATAGTGAAATATATTGGTGGTGATGAGTTTACTGGCAACATAAACGACATACAAATTTACGAGAAAGGCGGCAACAAATTACTGACATTAACGCCACGCCAAGCTCTAGATTCTACTGCATATATTAAAGATATTCAAATAATAGATCCTCGTTTTAAGACCGATAAAAACATATCGACTCTAAGCACCTTTAAAGATATTTCTAGCAACTATAAAATTTCGAGAATAAGTAACTCAATAAGCTCTGTAATAATTGCTATTAATGAATTAAACACATCATTTGTTATTGATAAAAAAGAATTGCCAGCGAGTTTACGTTTTGATATGAATTTAAAAATTGAAGCGACTCATATTCCTGATGCTGCAAAAATTAAATACTTTTTTATAAATTGGAGTAAATGACACCATCTAAATGAACCCATTGTTCTCTAAAATATTAATAGATATTGCGCGTAAAAAGCTTGAAAAAAAACAAGCCAATACACCTGTAAGCAAAAAGCAAATCGTTCCTTTAGTTAGAACATTTCAGGTTGAGTTATCGCATGCTATTAAAGAATATATTTTTATAATAATTGGAGTCTTTTCAGCTGGTTTTGGATTAAAAGGATTTCTACTACCAAACAACTTTATTGATGGTGGTGCTACAGGTATTTCACTGTTATTAGAAAATACGACATCACTACAATTAGGTTTATTATTAATACTCGTTAATCTGCCTTTTATATTTCTTGCATCTAAAACTATTGGAGTTAAATTTGCTCTAAAAAGCATTGCTGCCATCGCCCTATTAGCCCTAGTTGTACACTTTGTAGACTATCCAATTATTACTGAAGATAAGCTATTAATTGCTGTTTTTGGAGGGTTCTTTTTAGGTTTGGGAATTGGTATGTCTATGCGTGGTGGTAGCGTTATTGATGGCACCGAAGTATTGGCTATATTTTTAAGCAGAAAACTATCTTTAACCATTGGCGATGTTTTATTATTAATAAACATTATAATATTTTCAGTAGGCGCTTATGTGCTTTCTATTGAAACTGCGCTTTATGCCATACTTACTTATTTAGCAGCTGCAAAAACAGTAGATTTTGTGGTTGATGGTGTTGAAGAATATGTGGGTGTTACTATTATATCTAACAAGCATGAAGACATCAGGTTTATGCTAACAAATAAATTACGTCGCGCATGTACAATTTATGCAGGCAAAGGTGGCTACGGTACTTCTGGAGATAGTTATGATAAAGATATTATTTATACCATTGTAACGCGTTTAGAGCTTGCTAAACTTCAAACCGAAATTGATAAAATTGATAGAAAAGCATTTATAATCATGGGGATTGTAAAAGATTTAAAAGGCGGAATGATTAAAAAGAAACCCTTAAAATAAAAAGGTAGGTGTTATAAAAATTAAACCATATGTCACAAAAAAAATATACACTTCAAAATGCCCCTTTCGTAGTTCCAACTACCGATGGTAAGACTATAAAAGAACATTTTGGCATGCCTACAAATGGTAATTCTGAGCTTAGCTTGGCACATATGACTGCACCAGCAGGTTGGAGTGAACCTTTTCAGACACCAGAATTCGACGAATATACTTTTGTCATAAAAGGAAAAAAGCAATTTATAATTGATGGCGAAACGATTATATTAAAAGCAGGCGAATCTATCAAAATAAAAAGAAACACGAGAGTACAATATTCCAATCCGTTTGACGAAGCTTGCGAATATATTGCTATTTGCACGCCTGCATTTTCTATGAATTTAGTAAATAGAGAAGATGAATAAATATCTTCCAAAAGTTATAGGCTTCTTTATTAACTTCATGGGTGTTTTCTCATCTAAATATGCAGCACAATTAGCAATAAAACTATTCTCTTCGCCCCAAAAAGGTCGCGTAAAACCAAATGAATCCGACTATTTAAGTGAAGCCATTCAAGACGATATTATTTGTAACGGTTTAATAATAAAAACATACCGTTGGACCGGAAATAAGGACACTATTTTATTAGTACACGGATGGGAAAGCAATACTTTCCGCTGGAAAGACCTCATCAAACTTTTAACGCATTTAGATTATAATGTTGTTGCTCTTGATGCGCCTGCGCATGGCGGTTCTCAAGGAGACACATTTAATGCTATTATATATGCTGAATGGATTAATGAAGTTTCTAAAAAGTTTAAACCCTCAGCAATTATCGGGCATTCTGTTGGAGGTATGGCCACTGTTTTTTCATTGTATAATTATCAGTTACCGTTTGTAAAAAAAACGGTTTTACTTGGTGCTCCGTCAAACTTTAAAGGTGTTTTATCTAGATATGTAAATATGATGTCATATAATAATAAAGTCACCAAAGCAATAGACCAATATATCTTAAAGCATTTTAATCATTTACCTGAATATTTTTCAGCATCAAATTTTTCAAAAGAATTCAAAGTAAAAGGACTTGTTATTCATGATGAAAAAGATAAAATCATTCCGTATCAAGACGGTTTAGATTTCAAAAAAAACTATAAAAATTCAGAATTTATTTCAACTGAAGGATTTGGTCATGGTTTAAAATCTGAAACGATTTACAATCATATTATACACTTTTTAAAGACGTAATTATTGTACTTTTGCAACATGGAAGAACAATTAAAACGTATCAACAAATTTTTAAGCGAAACTGGACATTGCTCACGACGAGCTGCCGATAAACTTATTGATGAAGGTCGTGTTACTATTAATGGTATTGTTCCAGAAATGGGAACAAAAATAACACCTAATGATGTTGTTGCTGTAGATGGCAAAATTATTGACGCTAAAAAAGAAGCCTTTGTTTATATTGCTTTTAATAAACCTGTAGGTATTGTTTGTACTACTGACACACATGTTGAAAAAGATAACATTATTGATTTCCTTAATTATCCAAAACGTATTTTCCCAATAGGAAGACTTGATAAACCTAGTGAAGGTTTAATTCTTTTAACTGATGATGGCGATATTGTAAACAAAATTCTTCGCGCTAGTAATAACCACGAAAAAGAATATATTGTAACGGTAGACAAACCTATTTCTCAAACTTTTATTGAGCGTATGCGTGGTGGAATTCCGTTAGAAGAACTCGGTAAAACCACAAAAAGATGTGCCGTAACAAAAATAAATTCGAATACCTTTAGTATCATTTTAACGCAGGGTCTTAACCGTCAAATTAGACGTATGTGCGAGTACTTAACTTATGAAGTGGAAACACTGAAACGGGTTCGTATTATGAATGTTAAATTGGATATGCCTGTTGGCGAATACAGAGACCTTACTCAAGAAGAGTTTAGTGAATTAAATAACCTAATCAGTAACTCTACTAAAGAATATATTGAAGCCAAAACAAGACAGATTAAACGGTCTTAAACGTTAACTCATTTTTCCTTTTCTTACTAAAGCAAATAGAAAATAAATCAGTAAAAAGCTTGGTATCACTAGTATTTGAGAAACAATAATATAGTAAGGCCATGCTCCAAAGCAATCTAATATTGAAGCTGATTTTGGTTTTTGATTCAAATAGAAATAATTAGAATTTAAAACATAATTTATAGTAACTGTCATTAATAGATAGAACTGTAAAGCTAAAAAGGATTTAAATACGCTTTTCAGTTTTGGGCGCATTTTTAAAACAAAAATGGCATAAGAAATAATTATTAAAAGTCCTAAATGCACAATCCAATATCGAAAATAATCGAAACTAGGAAAGCCTTCTGGGATGTCTGGTGTAATAACGCCTTGTAATGTTCCTACTATTATCCAAAACAACAAGACTTCGTACATCCATAGTTTTCTGTAATATGTAAAAACAGGAATTATGATCCCTAAAAGACTGCATAAATAAAGTGGCAAATCTGTGGCTATATTATAATGGCCAAAACTTAATTTATGAATATGAAATACAATAACTGTAAGGCTAACAAAACAAGCAAATCTATGTATGACTCTGTTTTGTTGATTTTCTTTTAATTTGCTTTTTGCATATTTAATAAAAAACACAGCGAATAAGATTGCAAGAATTACAGGAAGAAAATGTTGAAAACTACCAACAGAAACTCGCTCTAGCAAAAAAATTGCATTACAAATTAAAAAATTCATAATGCAATTTAACTTTTTATCTTAATATGCTATTACATATTTCTTTCTCTTGCCAATAAGGTGTTTTTAAGTAGCATAGCAATCGTCATAGGTCCTACACCTCCAGGAACCGGTGTTATATAACTTGCTTTTTGACTTACGCTTTCAAAATGGACATCACCAGCAAGCCTATATCCGTTCTTTTTAGTAGCATCTGGCACACGTGTGATTCCAACATCAATAATAACCACATCTTCTTTAACCATATCGCCAGTTAAAAACTCAGAAATACCAATAGCCGCGACAATAATATCTGCTTCTTTAGTGATATCTGTTAAATTTTTAGAACGGCTATGCACCACAGTAACCGTAGCATCACCAGCTTTTCTCTTCTGACTCATTAAAATACTCATAGGGCGACCAACAATATGACTTCTTCCCATAACGACTACATTTTTACCAGAAGTTTCTACTTGATATCGTTCTAATAACTCAAGTATTCCGTATGGTGTTGCGGGTAAAAACGTTGGTAAATCTAAAGCCATTTTCCCAACATTTGTAGGATGAAAACCATCGACATCCTTATCTGGATTAACAGCCATTAAAACCTTTTGTTCGTCAATATGTTCTGGCAATGGTAATTGCACAATAAACCCATCAATATCACTATTGGTATTTAAACCATTTATTTTTTCTAACAATTCAGCTTCTGAAGTATAATCAGGTAAATCTATAAGTGTAGAATTAAAACCAATACGTTCACAGGCTTTTACCTTTGCGTTTACATAGGTCATACTTGCTCCATCTGTACCCACTAAAATAGCTGCCAAATGCGGCACTTTTTCACCTTTAGAAATCATTGCTTTTACATGTTCAGCAATTTCATCTTTAATATCGTTACTTACTTTTTTACCGTCTAAAATTGTCATTATAAAATAGTTTTCAGTCGCAGTTGCAGTCACAGTTTATTACTCTGAGGACTTACTCTTACGTGTCATTAGTTTTCAGTCTTTACTCCGAATTTTTCTGGTTTATTAATCATATAATTTATTAGCTTCCCAATTTCTTTTCCTTGTTCTGAAAATTTGTAATAATCCTCAGTTGAAATATATTTGCAAGCTAATGCAAAATCTAACCAAGTGCTGGTTTCAGAGTTTTCTCCATCAGCGTCAGTTAGTTTACTAATAAAATGTTTTTGATATCTCCTTTTTCTATAAGCTTCAGCAATATTTGCACATACCGAATGTGAACTTCTTCTTATTTGATCTGTTAAAGAATATGTTTCTTCTTTTGGAAACAACTTTGATATTTCAAAAATCAACATAGCCAATTCAAAAGATTTTTGATAAGCAAAAAGTTGTTTGAAATCCATAACGTTTAATTTGTAGCACTGAAAACTGAGACTGAGACTGTATCCTTATTTCATCCCCTTCATCATCTGCATCATCTTTTTACCTCCGCCACCTTGCATCATCTTCATCATTTTGCTCATTTGGTTGAATTGCTTTAAAAGCTGATTTACTTCTTGTACTGATGTTCCTGAACCTTTACCAATACGCTTTTTTCTACTGGCATTGATAATAGCTGGATTTGTTCTTTCTTTTACCGTCATAGAATGAATAATAGCTTCGATACCTTTAAAAGCATCATCATCAATATCAACATCTTTCAACATCTTTCCAGCACCAGGAATCATACCCATAAGGTCTTTCATGTTCCCCATTTTCTTGATCTGCTGAATTTGCTTCAAGAAATCGTCAAAACCAAATTGATTTTTAGCAATCTTTTTTTGGAGTTTTCTAGCTTCTTCTTCATCAAACTGCTCTTGAGCACGTTCTACTAAAGACACAACATCTCCCATACCAAGAATACGATCTGCCATACGCGATGGATAGAACACATCGATAGCTTCCATTTTCTCGCCTGTACCAATAAACTTAATAGGTTTATTAACTACAGATTTAATAGAAATAGCAGCTCCACCACGCGTATCACCATCTAATTTTGTAAGGATAACACCATCAAAATTTAAAACATCGTTAAAGGCTTTTGCCGTATTAACAGCATCTTGCCCTGTCATAGAATCTACTACAAATAAGGTTTCTTGCGGCTGGATGGCTTTATGAATATTCGATATTTCGGTCATCATGACCTCATCAACAGCTAAACGACCAGCGGTATCAATAATAACAACATTGTGTCCGTTTGCTTTTGCATGTGCAATACCAGCTTGTGCAATAGCAACAGGATCGTTATTTCCTTTATCACTAAAAACTTCTATACCAATCTGTTCTCCAACAACATGTAATTGGTCTATTGCCGCAGGACGATATACATCACAAGCAACTAATAAAGGTTTCTTTGTTTTTTTATTTTTAAGATAATTAGCAAGTTTACCAGAGAAGGTTGTTTTACCAGAACCTTGTAAACCAGACATTAAAATAATGCTTGGTGTACCAGAAAGGTTAAGACCTTCTGCATCCCCTCCCATAAGTTCGGTTAACTCGTCTTTAACGATTTTAACCATAAGCTGTCCTGGTTGTAATGTCGTTAATACATTTTGTCCAAGTGCTTTCTCCTTAACTTTAGAGGTGAAATTTTTAGCTATTTTAAAGTTAACATCAGCATCTAATAATGCTCTACGCACTTCTTTTAAAGTTTCGGCAACATTAACTTCTGTAATACTTCCGTGTCCCTTTAAAACGTGTAACGCTTTATCTAACTTATCGCTTAAATTATTAAACATACTTTTATTGAAATTTTAAGAATTGCAAATTTAGTGATTTGAAGTGTATTATTGAAACATCACATTATAAAAAATAAAAACAAAAAAAGAGCTGTCAAAACATTGTGTTTGACAGCTCTTATAAAGGAGACTTAACTTAATAATTAACCTAACAAACCGAAAAGAGAGGTTTCCTTTTTTTTATAAATATTTTACCATTTTTCAAAAATCAAGATTCTTTCTATGCCTCCATTTGCATTATAATCTTTTAATTTTATCATGTTTTCTGTTATTTCTACTATTTTCCATCTATAGTTTAGAATATTTAGAAGGGTATCATCTTCATATTTTAATCCAAGAAACAAACCTTCTGTTCTAAAAGCAAGCCAAGATCCATATACATTTCTCCCTTCTCCTTCTGCAAAAGCTTTTCCACTTTCGTTAAAGCCAAATGCCCAATCTTCAAACTGTGCTGTCTTATCTACATTTTCATCTTCATATGATGTAATTCTCCAAGTTTTATTAAGGAGTATTGCTTCAATTTCATTTAAATCATCATCCCCTCCAACGCAATAACGTTCAAGTATCATTTTATTATTAGCATTTTCAAGCTTAATTAAATCTTGTTCTAGAAAAGTGATTAACCACTCTAGCTTTAAATTAGACCTTCCTTCTAAAGTAATTTGTAAAATAAAACCTGTATTTCTTGTGCCTATTTCATATGTTCCTTCAACTAATTCACCATTAACACGTAATTTAACAACATTGTTTTCATAAAATTTAAGTGGCGTACCAATATAATCTTGATCGTTTTCTGCACCATCAACACTTATACGTGAAATTCTCCACAAACATTCTTGTAAATAACTTTGAATACGTTCTCTGGTAATATCTATATCCACATCACAGTTTTTCTTTAGAATTAATCGTTTATTTACAGATTTAAATAACTTTATTTTTCCTGCTTGCAACTCATATACAGTCCATTCAAAATCAAATCCTGCATTATCATTAAACATTGTTGATAGTAGTACACCATCATCAGTTAAACGTGTATTCCATGTTCCTGTCTCATGAATTTCATTCCCTGGCGTTAAGATATTAACGACTCCATTTTCTTTAAATAACATTTTATAATTTCTATATTCAATAGATAAATCTTCACCATCTCTAATAAATTGATATAAATCCCAAGGACAAGTCATTAATAATTCGTCAAGGCGTACTTTTGTAAAATCGTCATCACCATAATCATTATCATCATCTTCATCACAAGCATCTTTAGCAGCATCAATTGTGCTTTCTAAATCTTCGTTATTATTTACAATAGTCTCTGTTCCATCTGCATGAATCATAGTTACAGGAAAATTAAGGCTAGCAAAAACTTCAGCATTTCTAACACGTTTTATAAAACGGTGCAATTCTCTGTCGCTTTCTATTGAAACAACATCAATAACTTGAAAGTTAGGATTGTAGATTGAAAAAGAAATTGGGTATTTAAAATCGATACATTCAATATCGTCATCTTCTTCATTTTCACCTTTACAATCTGCGATCAATTCATTTAAAGCTTGACGATTGTCTATTACAAGTTCTTCGTAATCTGATAAAACAATAGTAATTGGGAAAACAATGTCTAATGTATCTTCATCGTCTTCAAATTCATCATAAAGCGCTTCAATGACTTTTAAATCCTCTTCAGAATCAATAATAATTTCAAGTCCTCTAATAATAACAGTAACAGGTAACTCTACCGACAAACAACTTGCTTCGTCAATAATATTATCTTTAGACCCGTCCATTTTAGAAGCCGAACTAATTAAAGTCGTTAAAGTAGACTCAGCTACAAGTGTTTCGGCTTCTACTGGATCGGTAATTTCAACTTTCTCCTCTTGACAAGAAGAAAATAGCAAAAGGGCAAAAAAAGGTAGTAGGAATAATAATTTTAATTTCGTTTTCATGATAATTGATTTTGGGTTATTAATGGGTATTTGAATATAAAACAGGATAACTTTAAAAATACCTACCCCGTATGCTGTTTTTTTTTATTTTAGTGCTACCAACTCCTTGTAAAATGCAGAAACAGTTACATGATAACATTTGCGAAGAACTCCTTTTTTCGTCTATTTTTAATAAACACTCTAAGAATTTACACAATTTCTTATACTATAAGTTTGGCGATTTATTAAACCCAAAAGACAAAGTACAGGAAGCTTTTATTAAACTTTGGCAAAATTGTTCTAAAATTACTCCCGATAAAGCAAAGAGTTTTGTTTTTACAACCGCCAATAATTTAATGTTGAATGAAGTAGCACATCAAAAGGTGGTTTTAAAGCACCAACAAACCAAACCAAAAACGTATACGAACGAGAATCCTGAATTTTTAATGCAAGAAAGTGAGTATAACGATAAGTTACAAAAAGCACTATCCAATTTAACAGACGCTCAACGTGTCGCTTTTATGATGAACAGGGTTGAAGGAAAACGTTTTAAAGAAATAGCCGAACTTTTAGGTATTTCAGTCAAGGCTGTTGAAAAGCGTATTTATGGTGCTTTGAAAAAATTGAGAGCGGATATTAAAGAATTATGAGAAGATAGAAGATAGAAGATAGAAGATAGAAGATAGAAGATAGAAGATAGAAGATAGAAGATAGAAGATAGAAGATAGAAGATAGAAGATAGAAGATAGAAGATAGAAGATAGAAGATAGAAGA
>JBDWSF010000003.1:0-266221 GCA_039985655.1 Algibacter sp.
ATTGTACGTCATCACCAACAATCACCCAAAGCCCAGCATCAGGAGCAACCTTAGGATTGGGAACAACAACGATAACCTTGACCGCAACAGATGGATCAGGTAACACCGCAACATGTACAGTAAATCAAACTGTAGTAGATACAACAGCACCAGTAATTACTGATTGCCCAACTGATTTCTCAATAGCACCTGATATGAGTGGGAATTATACAATTTTAAATTATGATTCTCTACTTACATTTAGTGACAATTGCACAGCAAATGGAAGTCTTATAACTTTACAAAGTCCTGTTGCAGGGGCAACTATAACTACAGGGGTAACCTTAGTTACTTATACAGTTACTGACACTGCAGGTAATGATCAAGTGTGTAGTTTTAATATTACTGTAGATCCAAGTTTGGGAATTACAGAAGAAGAGCTCAATAAACCTAGTGTAACATTACATCCAAACCCTTCATCAAATATTATATTTGTAAAAGCAACAAATACGACCTTGATAGATGCTAAAATATATGATATAAGAGGTAGGTTGGTAAAATCTATTAAACTTGTAGGGGAACAGGAATTTAAAATTGATGTTACAGACTTAGAAGGAGCTCAATATTTTCTAAATTTAAATTCCGAAAATGGAACTATGGTAAAAAGATTTATTAAAATTTAATAATATTCATACCTTCTTAAATTAAACATTAGAATTAAATGAGAAACTATCTTTTATAATCTTAGATAGTTTCTCATTTGTAAGTAAGCTTGAATCATTTATGATTAACAATAAAAAAATAGTTGTTGTATTACCAGCATATAACGCAGAAAAAACATTAGAGAAAACGTACTCAGAAATTCCTTTTGATATAGTGGATGACATAATTTTAGTCAATGATTTTAGTGATGATAACACCTCTATTGTTGCTAAGGAGATTGGAATTAATTGTGTTATCAATCACAGTGAAAATTTAGGATATGGCGGAAATCAAAAGAGTTGTTATGATAATGCATTAAAAATGGATGCAGATATTGTTTTAATGTTACATCCCGATTATCAATATACACCCAAATTAATCCACGCAATGTGTTACTTAATTGCTAATGATGTCTTTCCAGTAGTTTTAGGTTCTCGAATTTTGGGAAATGGAGCTATAAAAGGAGGTATGCCTGTTTATAAATATATAGCTAATCGCTTTTTAACATTTATTCAAAACATATTAATTGGAGAAAAGCTTTCCGAATATCATACAGGATATAGAGCTTTTTCATCTGAAGTTTTAAAGAACGTAAAATATGAGTTAAACTCAGATGATTTTATTTTTGATAATCAAATGTTAGCGCAAATCGTACACAAAAATTATGATATTGGTGAAATTACCTGTCCTACTCATTATTCTCCAGACTCTTCTTCGATTAACTTTAAGAGAAGCGTTAAATATGGTTTAGGGGTTCTTCGTACATCTATTCAGTTTTTTCTATCCAAAAGGTTACGTATAAAATTTAAATACCTGTCTTAATATTTAAATGATTTATAGTAAACAATCATAGTTTATTATTATTTTTATAAATGGGATAATAGATCAACTTTCTACAAGAATTGGAGTAAACTGTTTATCATTAAATAAATTAATCATAGGTTAAAAGTATATTAACTTTCTAACATCAGGCTTTAATTATTAAATAAACATTGAAAACAAATCATAAAATTTTACTTTCTGGAATTTTGGCAATCACTTTATTGGTTTATTTTCAAACCTTTTATTTTGATTTTGTTAATTGGGATGATGATTTTTATGTGATTAATAATTTGCAGGTAACAAATCCTAGTCTCGAAAACATACTACTTTTTTTTACTCAGGGAAACACAGCTAACTACCATCCTGTTACAATGTTGAGCTTAACTCTAAATTATGTTTTAGGGGGAGAAAACGCTTTGGGTTATCATATATTTAATTTAATTTTTCACCTTTTTAATAGCATCCTTTTATATTTATGGGTAAAAAAGCTTTGGCCTGATAAGCAATTACTACCTTTCCTTATTGCAGGTGTTTTTGCACTTCATCCAATGCATGTAGAGTCTGTAGCATGGATTTCTTCTCGTAAAGATGTATTATTCTTTTTTTTCTATTTTTTAGGCTTACTTAATTATCACACTTACATTAAATGTAAAAAGACAAAGCACTTATTAATTACATTGCTTTTTTTTGTGTTATCAGCCCTTTCTAAACCCACGGCTGTCATTTTTCCTATTCATTTACTTTTAGTTGATTATTTGTTTGAGCGTAAATTTGTATTCCGCCTTGTATTAGAAAAAATACCATTTATATTAATTTCTATTTTAGTTGGTTTGGCTACCGTTTACGTTCAAAATGATGCTGGAGCAGTAAATATTGATGCTTATTCGTTTATAGAGCGAATTCAATTAGCTAGTTACGCAATAAACCTGTATGTTGTTAAGTTTTTATTTCCAATTAGTCTATCTTCTTTTTATCCTTACCCATTTCGTCCATTCGATACCATTGTTACTCTAGCTCCTGTTTTTTTACTAATAATTGGAGGGTTAACCATATGGCGTTTAAGAGCAAATAGAAATGTAGTATTTAGTGTTTTTTTCTTTCTCATTTCACTTATTTTACTGGTTCAACTCGTTACTGTAGGAAGCACTATTATATCAGAACGTTATACATATTTAGCATATATAGGACTTAGTCTCGGGTTGTTTTTTATAGTTGAGCATTTTTTTTCCAAAACAATCGATTTTAATGATACTAAAGTTTTCGGAATGATTGTAGTTCTTTTGATTGTATTTTCTCTAGTATCCTTTAATCGTATTAAAGTATGGAAAAATGGAGAAACACTTTGGACCGATGCTATTAAAAAATTCCCTGAAGTTGCAGGTTCTTGGGGAGGAAGAGGCGTTTATTACCGGTTAAAAAAGAATTATACTAAAGCACTCTCTGATCTTAATCAAGCCGTTAGATTAAATCCAAACGAGCCTATGTTTTATAGTAACCGAGGCAACATCTATTTTGATTTAGGTAAAGACTCAAAAGCATTATTTGACTATAATAATTGCCTTCGTTTAGATGCTAGCGATGTAAATGCATTAGCTAATCGTGGCGCTATTTATGGTAGAAAAAAGGCGTATGATAAAGCTATTACAGATTTAAATGATGCGATAAAGCTGAAACCTGATTTTGTTACAGCATACATGAACAGAGGGATAATACACAGCCAGATGAATGAGCATGAAAAGTCTAAATCTGACTTTCGAAAATGTCTCGAAATGGAAATTGAAAACGATGAAATATGGAATGCTTTAGCTGTAGAGCATCAACATTTAGGTGAATTTGAGGCTTCTATTATTGTACTTGATACGGTAATAGATTTAAGGCCAAATATAGGTGTATATTATCTCAATAGAGGTATTTCATTTCGTTTACTTGGAAATCAAACTTCAGCTAATTTAGATTTCGATCAAGCTAGGAAGTTAGGAGTTGAAGTTAATCTAGGGTATTACGAACCTATTCATTAGTGAGTAATTCACAATTTGATTTTATAATAAGTTGTTGTTTGCAAGGGGGGACGAAGTAAATGAGATGGTAGTACTTTTAAATAGTGTGTTAATAGATAATATTATTAGTTCTTCCATAATGATCTGTTTGATATAGAAGTACCGTTTGAAGAGATTATTGGAGCATTGGAAGAAGCAGAAATTAATGTAGAGGGGGATTTATAAATGCAAGTTTGAGATTTTGATTATCAAAAACTTAGAGATAAATGAGAGGCTAAAAGAATCATGTCCAATTTTGCAGAAAACAAGCAGAATGGAAATAACGAAAACGATTATTATTTTGACGAGAAATTATATTAAAGAACGATATAGTGTAGAGCACACCAATGCATGGGTGGACAGCTTTCGCTTTTTGTGAAACAAGTTCGACAGAACTATAACCAGTTTTAAAGATTTTAATTTTTTTAACCTTTAGAGTAATTGCCTTGAAAAAATACTATCCTAAAAAATACTTTAAATGAACTCAATAAGTGATTCTACATTTCAATATGTATTTACACTTATTTTTTTTGCCTAAATATATTTTTTGAACTTGATCTTTAATAAAGTTAACAAGAAAATCATTTAACATAAGCGCATAAAAAAAGGCGAACAGAAGTTCACCTTTTTTTGCCCCAAATCTACCATGAACTTAACCTACTTATGTTATGGTGAGACCAATTTATATGTATTTAACATAACCTGAGTATTTTTTAGATAAAGCGCAGTTATTTCAGATTAAATGTGTTTTTATTTATTTTCAATTGTTAAAATTGAAAATTTATCAATTAATATGCACGTTCTTTATTGCCTTCGTAAAAATTGATAAAAGCGCGATTAACAACTCTGTTTCCGCCAGCTGTTGGATAATTTCCTGTGAAATACCAATCGCCTTTATGTTTTGGACAAGCAATGTGTAAATTCTCAATAGATTGGAATATTATTTTTACTTCAGCATTTATGCTTTCATCACTTAATAACTCCGATATCTTATCTGAAATTTGTTCAGCCGTAAACGGGTCGTAAATTTCTTTAACAAAATTTTGAACATGTTTATCGTTTAATTCTGTTTGTGTTAAGCATTTCTCGTAAACCGATTTTACAATATCGTATTTGTTGGCATCTTTTAATAACTCTAAAGCTGCTCTAAAGGCCACTAAGCTTTCTAAGTTAGCCATGTCAATACCGTAGCAATCTGGATAGCGTATTTGTGGAGCAGACGATACCACAACAATTTTCTTAGGGTTTAAACGGTCAAGCATTTTTAAGATGCTCATTTTTAAAGTCGTGCCTCTTACAATACTATCATCAATAATAACTAAGTTATCGGTAGGTTTAATAACACCATAAGTAACGTCGTAAACGTGAGCAACCAAATCGTCTCTACTACTATCATCAGTAATAAATGTTCTAAGCTTTACATCTTTAATGGCGATTTTTTCTACTCTTGCGCGTTCAGATAAAATCTCTGTTACTTTTGCAGCAGATAAAGAACGTTGTCCGTTTAAAATAGCACTTGTTTTCGTTTTGTTTATAAAAGCCTCAGCAGTTTCTACCATTCCAAAAAATGAAGTTTCTGCGGTATTAGGTATAAAAGAGAAAACAGTATTCTTAGTATCGTTATCTATCGCTTCAAGCACTTTTGGCATTACTAATTTTCCAAGCATTTTTCGTTCTTGGTAAATTTCGGCATCACTTCCACGAGAAAAATAAATACGTTCAAAAGAACAAGATTTTTGTTCTAAAGGCTCTAATATTTGTTTAATTCTAACTTCACCAGATTTTTTTGTAATAATAGCTTGTCCAGGACCTAGTTCTTGTACGTCTTCAAAATTAACATTAAAAACGGTTTGAATTACTGGTCGTTCTGACGCTACAACAACTATTTCGTCATCTTTATAGTAATACGCAGGTCGTATACCAGCAGGATCTCTTAAAACGAACGCATCACCATGTCCAATAAGTCCAGCCATAGCATAACCACCATCCCAGTTTTTTGCAGCACGTCTTAAAATTTTTGCAACTTTTAAGCGCTCTGCAATAAGTGGAGAAGCTTGTTGTTTATTGTAACCTTCTTTTTTTAGATCTTTATATATTTTGCTTACAGCATCATCTAAAAAATGACCAATTTTTTCCATTATAGTAATGGTGTCGGTGTATTCTTTTGGGTGTTGACCTAACTCAATAAGGTTGCTAAAAAGTTCCTTAACATTAGTCATGTTAAAGTTTCCGGCCATTATTAAATTTCTGTGCATCCAGTTGTTTTGCCTTAAAAACGGGTGTACACTTTCCACACTATTTTTACCAAAAGTACCGTAACGTACATGACCAAGTAAAACTTCGCCTATATATGGAATGTTCTTTTTTTGAGCAGCAACATCATTCAGATATTCAGGATGAGATTCAAACTCATTATTAATTCTATCGTTAATTTGAGCAAAAATATCTTGAATGGGTTGTTGTGCGATAGAGCGGACTCTACTGATGTAGCGTTCACCAGGTTTGGTGTCTAACTTAATACTTGCAAAACCAGCGCCGTCTTGACCTCGGTTATGCTGTTTCTCCATCATTAAATACATTTTGTTTACACCGTAAAATGCAGTTCCGTATTTTTCTTTATAATATTCAAGTGGTTTTAAAAGCCTTATCATGGCAATTCCACATTCATGTTTTAAAGCATCACTCATAAGTTTGTCAAATTTTCGCTTTACTCATTATTTCATATTATATCATTGAAATCGTGAATCTTTGATTTCGCAGAAATAATAAATTGATTTAGGTTTCTCCTTTTCAGGAATTCTATTTCTATTAAAAAACGCGCTCTATTTTAGAGCGCGTTAGTTTATGTTAATTCTATTTCAAATTGTGTTAGTTGCTTAAATTGCTTTAAACGTTCATGTACCTCGTCGTTCGATAAACTTTGCATACGCTCAGTTCCAAATTTTTCAACACAAAAGGAAGCTAATGTCGATCCGTAAATCACAGCTTTCTTCATGTTTTCGAAAGACGTATCTCCTGTTTTAGCAAGATAGCCTGCAAAGCCGCCTGCAAAAGTATCTCCTGCTCCTGTGGGATCAAAAACTTCTTCTAGCGGTAATGCTGGTGCATAAAACATGTCGTTATTATGAAATAATAAAGCGCCGTGCTCTCCTTTTTTAATGACTACATATTTTGGCCCCATAGTATGAATTTTTCTTGCAGCAACAACCAACGAATACTCGCCTGTTAATTGTCTTGCTTCTTCATCATTAATGGTTATAACATCCACGTTTTTAATAACATTAAGTAAATCGTCCAAAGCACAATCCATCCAAAAATTCATGGTGTCAAGAATGGCTAACTTTGGTTTTACAGTCATTTGGTCGAGAACACCTTGTTGAACTAACGGATGTAAATTTCCAAGCATAACAATTTCTGCATCCTTATAGTTCTCAGGAACTATAGGATTGAAATCTTCAAGGGTATTTAACTCTGTTACTAGAGTATCTCGAGAATTCATGTCGTTATGGTAACGGCCACTCCAGAAAAATGTTTTTCCGTCTTTTACAATTTCAATACCAGAGATATCAATATTTTTATTTGATAATAAGTCTAAATATTCTTGAGGAAAATCGCCTCCAGCAATAGATACAATAGCCGAATCTACATTAAATTGAGAAGCAGATAACCCTATGTAAGTTGCAGCACCACCCAGAATTTTATCGGTTTTACCAAAAGGTGTTTCAATGGCATCAAAAGCTACGGTGCCAACAATTACTAGTTTACTCATAAAAGAGGTTTGATCATTTTTTGCAAATATAATCCTTTTTTAGATGTTAAAAGTATAATATTTAAAAGATGATTGATCCATAATTATATAGAATTAAAATTTTTAATTGTGACTTTTTGAAAACAATTGAGTCTAAATTATTAAGAAGGAATTACTAATACTATAAAATAAAAAATATTGAGGGATATTGTTTAAAAAATAAGTTAGTAATAATTTTAAAAGGCGCTTTTTTAGCGTCTTTTAAGTTTTATGGCGTTACCCCAGAAAAGGGGTCGGGCTTTCACTACTCGCTCCCTCCCAAAAGGTCGGGGAGCTCAAACATGCCGCTTAATCCCTAACGTAAAAAAAGCGTTTTTATTTTTTTTTGGAATTTTAACACCTCGTGGGCTTGCCCCGAGCTAGTTTATTTTCTCCCAAAATCAGCAGGAATTTCTCCCCAGGCCTTGGTTTCCCATTTTACAATTACGGTATTATATGTATTGGCTTTTAACCAGTCAACAGCCCTATCGACCAAATCGAAAACAGGTTTGTTTTTAGCGTTACGTTCTAGTTTTGTATTGCAAATTTTTTTACGAACCCAGCTCATAGCCGTTCTAGAATCCGTATAAAGAATACGATTACTATCATTCTTTTTAAGAATAGCTAAGCCATGTACAAGAGCCAAGAATTCACCTATGTTATTCGTTCCTTGTTCGAAAGGCCCTTGAATAAATAATTGTTTTTTTGTTTTGGTGTCGACACCACGATACTCCATTATTCCTGGGTTTCCGCTCGACGCAGCATCAACAGAAATTGAATTATAGTTGGGTTGTCCTATTTTTTTGATTTGCTCGGGAGATAACTCACTTTTAAAAGATTTATTTTTTCCTATATAATCAAAGTAATTACCTTTTAAGGCTTCTTTAGCAGCTTTAAGTGTTGGAAACGATTTGTATTGAGCACCTTGATAATCTTTTATTTGTTTTTTACAAGCATTCCAGGTTTCAAAAACACCCGTTTTATGTCCTTGCCAAACCGTATAATATTTCTTTTTCTTTTTTGACATGTTATTACTTCCGCGGAAGCGAGAATCTTTTAGAATTTAATTTTCAAAAATAGCAACTGCTCTAACAGGCGATCCAGTTCCTCCTCTAATTTTTAAAGGTAATCCAATAAAACGAAATCGTCCGCGACCAATTAGTTTGTGAAGGTTTATCATGTTTTCGTAATGTGTAAAACCTAATGCTCCACAAATATAATGTACTTCTTTATTGGAAATACCAGGAACTCCTGGAGACATCGTTTCTACCCCGAAAGCAGAAATTTGTTTATTACCAAGCCATCTTGCAGCTTCTATAGACAATCCTGGGCCTTTGCTCCAATTATCTGTCCCGAATGCGTTCCTATAATGATTGGTATAGATTAAGACCGTGTCGTTTTCTTTTATTATTAAATGCTGCTGCTTACAAGCGTTTTCTAGATCTTCTATTTCTATGAGTTCACTAAATGCTTTATTCGAAAAATCTAAGCAAATACCTTCGGTGTAAAACATAGATAATGGCATTTTATCTATGGATTGCCCTTTGTATTGTATGGCCATATGATTCATAGCATCGACATGTGTACCTGTGTGTTCGCCAAGTTCTAATTTATGAACTGCAGGCGTTTTTGTTTTTGGGTTAGTTGTGCCATTCCATTCTTCATGTGTGTTATGAATGGTCATTTTAACTTGGGGCAAATCTTTATAAACGGGCATGCCTTCATAGATCTCCTGACTTAAATCAATAATTTCTATCATTTTGTTCTATGATTCAAATTTATTATGCTTTGGACAATAGCTTATCAACCACCTTAGGGAAATGTTCCATCTCCAATTCATGAATTTTAGCAGCAACATCATCTGCAGAATCTGTTGGAGTTACATCGCATTTCGCCTGAAAAATAATAGCACCTTCATCATAATGTTCGTTTACATAATGTATAGTGATACCTGTTTCGATTTCTTTATTGGTAACCACAGCTTCATGTACATGCATGCCATACATGCCTTTTCCTCCAAATTTTGGTAAAAGCGCAGGATGTACATTAATAACTTTATTGGGGAAGGCATTTAATATCGCATCTGGGAATTTCCATAAAAAACCAGCCAAAACAATAAGATCTGGTTTTGCAGCTTTTACAATGTTTAAGACATCGTCTGTCTTTGTAAAGGCCATTCTATTAAAAGAAAGTGCGCTAACCTTAAGCTCTTTTGCTCTATCGAGTACTTTGGCATGAGGATTGTTAGTTAATACTTGAATAACAGACGCATTTTCTCTGTTGTGAAAAAACTTTATTAAATTTTCAGCATTTGTCCCACCGCCGGACGCAAAAATTACTATTCGTTTCATTTTACAGACAATAATGTTAATATTATTCGAACAAAAAAAAGAATAATTATTAACAATTAGAAGGTATTATAAAAATACTTCAAAGTATTTTGGTAAATTACCAACACATTTTTAGAGTAAAGGTGTGTTTTAGAAATAAAGTTTTTTATTTTTGCCAACTAATTAAAACTTAAAATTAAAAGATTATGTCAGACATTGCATCAAGAGTAAAAGCGATTATCGTAGACAAATTAGGAGTAGACGAGAACGAAGTTGTAACTGAAGCTAGCTTCACAAACGATTTAGGAGCAGACTCTTTAGACACTGTAGAATTAATAATGGAGTTCGAAAAAGAATTCGATATCCAAATTCCAGATGATCAAGCTGAAAATATAGCAACAGTTGGTCAAGCTATTTCTTATATAGAAGCAGCAAAATAAGCATTCACTTTATGGAACTAAAGCGAGTTGTAGTCACAGGATTAGGTGCTTTAACACCTATAGGCAATACCAAAGACGAATTTTGGGAAGGTCTAATTAGTGGTAAGAGTGGTGCTGCGCCTATAACATATTATGACACCGAACTGCATAAAACTAAATTCGCTTGCGAATTAAAGAATTTTGTGGCAACCGATTTTTTTGATAGAAAAGAGGCTCGGAAAATGGATAAATTTGCACAATACGCTGTAGTAGCGGCAGATGAAGCTATTGAAGATGCTAAATTGAATCTAGATGAGGTTGATAAGTTACGAGTAGGTGTTATATGGGGGGCAGGTATTGGAGGTCTTGAAACATTTCAGCAAGAAGTTTTAAACTTTGCTGCAGGAAACGGGACACCAAGATTTAACCCATTCTTTATTCCTAAAATGATAGCAGATATTGCGCCTGCAAATATTTCCATCAAGCATGGATTTATGGGGCCAAATTACACAACAGTTTCTGCATGTGCTTCATCAGCAAACGCTATGTTCGATGCGCTAAACATAATACGTTTAGGACATTGTGATGTAGTCGTTACTGGAGGAAGCGAAGCAGCAGTTACTATTGCTGGTATGGGTGGTTTTAATGCTATGCATGCTTTATCAACTAGAAATGAAAGTCCAGAAACAGCCTCTCGTCCATTTGATGGAACTAGAGACGGGTTTGTTCTTGGAGAAGGTGCAGGAGCGCTAATTCTAGAAGAATATGAGCACGCAAAAGCGAGAGGAGCTAAGATTTATGCTGAAATTGTAGGAGGAGGTTTGTCTTCAGATGCATATCACATGACAGCGCCTCATCCAGATGGTATTGGCGTTATTGCCGTAATGAAAAACTGTTTAGAAAATGCAGGGCTTAAACCCGAAGACGTAGACCATATTAATACACATGGTACGTCTACACCTTTAGGCGATGTTGCAGAACTTAAAGCAATTTCAGAAATATTTGGAGACCACGCTAAAAACATAAATATTAATTCAACAAAGTCAATGACAGGTCACTTACTTGGTGCTGCTGGAGCTATTGAAGCCATTTCGGTTATTTTAGCAATGGAGCATGGTATTGTACCTCCAACAATTAATCACACAACGGTTGATGAAAACATTGATCCTGAATTAAATTTAACACTTAACAAGGCTCAAAAGAGAGAAGTTAATGTAGCGATGAGTAACACATTTGGATTTGGCGGGCATAATGCCTGTGTTGTATTCAAAAAAATAGATTAAAAGCCGAATGATATAAGCCATAACGATAAATTAAATTTTACAGTAAAATGAAACATGGTTTATTACATCTGATTTTAAAATAAAATTATTAATTATCAGATGAAATACATTCGAAACATATTTAACTCCCGTTCTCAACGCAGCGGGAGTTTTTTTATGGAACTAATTAATATTTTAGGTTTTAAGCCTAAAAGCTTAAAAATCTATAAAAAAGCATTTACCCACCGTTCCATGAATATAAAAGATAGCGAAGGCAATGCTATTAATTATGAACGCTTAGAGTTTTTGGGTGATGCTATGTTAAGTTCTGTAATAGCATCACACTTATATCTTGAAGTACCTAGCGGAGACGAAGGTTATTTAACCAAAATGCGATCTAAAATTGTAAGTAGAGAGCATTTAAACGAGTTAGGTAAAGAATTAAATCTAATTCAACTTGTAGAAAGTAAAATTCCTGCAGGACAGTTTGGCGATAATATTCATGGAAATTTATTCGAAGCCTTAGTTGGTGCTATTTTTTTAGATCGAGGGTATAAGCAATGCGAAAAATTTATTTATAAACGCGTTATTATTCCTTACGTAGACATCGAAAAACTGGAAGGTAAAGTTATAAGTTATAAGAGTTTACTAATAGAATGGTGTCAAAAAGAAAAGAAAACTTTTGGCTATAATGTTTATGAAGATACAGGAAACGACAATGTGCGTCATTTTTCAGTAAAATTATCTATAAACAAAAAAATAGTTGCAAAGGCACGAGCTACTTCAAAGAAAAAGGCAGAAGAAAAAGCCTCAAAACGAGCGTTCTTTGCATTTCAAAAAAGCATGTCTAAAATGCTTTAAAGTCTACTTTTTATTAGATAACAACTACAACGTTTTAGTTGTATTTAATGTTAAGAATAGACAAAATATACACTTACTAAATATTTAAAATATTATATTTACCCCGATAATATAAGTTATGGCTGTACACAAACTTATTCTAGACGATGTATTCGACGAAGTATATTACACTTTAATAGCAATACATTGCACTATCGAAGATTATAGACTGGCTTACCTTTTAAACAGTAAATTAGGAGTAAGTCTAAAAAGAAAATCATGCGATTTAGACTTAAATAGTGAGAAATCGTCGTTTTCAATTTTCGATTGGGAAGATGAAAAACAGTTAGTAACTTGGAGTTTAATCTCTAATATATGTGTCAAAGAAGTATATCAAGAAGCTAAATCTCAATCGTTATTCGATACAGAAAATAAAGTCACCAAAACATTTAATTTGGTGCCCGAAAAAAGACGGGTCAATTATTTTTTAAAAATCGAGAATGAATTAAGTGAAAATAAAGAAAAGTATATTATTAATAGTATACTTAATATACCCCAAATAGCAACAGCCTATAGTATTGACACAAGTCAATTAAAATCTAAGGATAATTTAATTTTTAACTAATGCCAGTAAGAAAAAAGACCAAAATAGTAGCGACGCTAGGACCTGCTTCAAGTACAAAAGAAGTTTTAAAGGGAATGCTTGATGAAGGTGTTAATGTTTTTAGAATTAACTTTTCGCATGCCGATTATAACGATGTTACAGAACGTATAACAATGATACGCGAACTTAACGAAGAGTACGGATACAATGCAGCCATTTTAGGTGATTTGCAAGGTCCAAAACTTCGTGTTGGCGTAATGAAGGAAGATGTAGTTGTAAACCCTGGAGACGAAATTATTTTTGCAACAGGCGAACGTTTCGAAGGTACAAAAGACCGTGTCTATATGACATACAAAACGTTTCCTCAAGATGCAAAACCAGGAGAACGTATTCTTTTAGATGACGGAAAATTACATTTCGAAGTTGTTTCTTCAAACCTTAAAGACGAAGTTGTTGCTAAGGTTATACAAGGCGGCCCTTTAAAGTCTAAAAAAGGAGTCAACCTACCAAATACAAATATATCTCAACCAGCACTTACAGAAAAAGATATTGAAGATGCTATTTTTGCCATAGGTCAAAAAGTAGATTGGATCGCATTATCGTTTGTTCGTCATGCAGAAGATTTAATGCAGTTAAGAGATTTAATTAACGAGCATAGTGAATTTAAAATTCCAATTATAGCTAAAATTGAGAAACCAGAAGCCGTAGAGAATATAGATAAAATTGTATCTCAATGTGATGGTTTAATGGTGGCTCGTGGCGATTTAGGCGTAGAAGTTCCTGCAGAACAAGTGCCGTTAATTCAAAAGCAACTCGTATTACGTGCTAAAAAAGCAAGAATACCAGTAATTATTGCGACACAGATGATGGAAACTATGATTGATAGTTTAACACCAACTAGAGCAGAAGTTAACGATGTTGCAAACTCTGTAATGGACGGTGCAGATGCCGTAATGCTATCTGGCGAAACATCAGTTGGTAAATACCCCGTACAAGTTATTAAGCAAATGTCCGATATTTTAATAAGTGTCGAAGATTCAGATCTTATAAAAGTACCGCAATTACCACCGCACATTCGTACCAATCGTTATATAACAAAATCTATTTGTTACCATGCGGCAAATATGGCAAACGAAATTAATGCAAAAGGTATTTCTACATTAACAAATAGTGGTTATACTGCATTTCAAATTTCGGCTTGGAGACCATCATGTCACATTTTAGTATTTACATCAAATAGACAAATCTTAACACGTTTAAGTTTACTTTGGGGTGTTAGAGCATTTTACTACGATAAGTTTGTAAGCACAGACGAAACGATAGAAGACGTAAATGATATTGCATGTAAAAAAGGTTTCTTAGAAGCAGGCGATATGTTAATTAGTTTAGCAGCCATGCCAATTCAAGAAAAAGGAATGGTAAATACGTTACGTGTTACCGAAATTAAAACCTGTAATTTATAATATAAGTTGGGCGTTACCACAAGGGTCGCGCTTTCCACTATATCTTTTATACACAAAATGCTGCCTCAGGGCAGCATTTTGTGTATAAAAGGATGCCGCATCAATCGCTAACGCGGGCATACTTGCTCGTTTCGGTGTTTCGGCCGAAAGCTCTTTTGTTTTTGGAGGAGTTTGTTTAATGATTTATTTAAATAATTTTGTGTATTCTCTAAATAAATAGCAGAGGGGCTTGTTTAATATTTTATAATCGTTATTACCAGTTTAAAATTCAAACTTCAATTGCACACTAACACTCTTTTGCTCTGGTTTTTTCTTAGTCTCCGTATTTAAATTAGACATTGAAATACCCAGTAAACGTACAGAATTACTCAAACGTTCTTGATATAATAAATCTTTAGCTGTTTCTAAAATAATATCTTTATCACTTATATAATAAGGTAATGTTTTACTTCTAGTTTGTAAAGTGAAATCGCTGTATTTTATTTTTAGAGTTACCGTTTTACCAGCAACCTTGCTTTTCTTTAACCGACGCGAAACTTCTTCGGAAATATGCTCTAATTTTTCAAGCATAAAAACTTCGCTCGATAAATTTTCGCTAAACGTGCGTTCAGCAGCTAAACTTTTTCGTATTCTATTCGGTTTCACTTCGCTTCTATGAATACCTCTAACAACATCATAATAAAAGCGACCAGATTTTCCAAAATGCGTATCTAAATATTCTGCAGATTTTGCTTTTAAATCCTTTCCCGTAAAAATGCCTTTTTGATACATTTTTTCGGCAGTAACTTTTCCAACACCATAAAATTTTCTAATATCTAAATCTTCTAAAAAGGCAATAACATCTTCGGGGTTTACTATTTTTTGTCCGTTAGGTTTATTATAATCACTCGCAACCTTAGCAACAAATTTATTAATAGAAATACCTGCCGAAGCCGTTAAACCAATTTCATTAAAAATACGTTCTCTAATTTCTTTAGCAATTAAAGACGCACTAGGGTTTCCTTTTTTATTTTCGGTAACATCAAGGTAAGCTTCATCTAGCGAAAGTGGTTCCACTAAATCAGTATAATCATAAAATATTTTTCTAATTTTTTTAGAGATTTCGGTATAGCGTTCAAAATGGGGTTTTACAAAAATAAGATCAGGACATAATTTGGCTGCCAAATTTCCAGACATGGCACTTTTCACACCAAATTTTCTAGCTTCGTAACTAGCAGCACTTATTACGCCGCGTTTTCCGCCACCTCCAACAGCAATAGCCTTACCTTTTAATTCAGGAGCATCCATTTGCTCTACAGATGCGTAAAAGGCATCCATATCTACATGAATAATTTTTCTTATTGGTAAATCGACAGACATAGTGTAAATTTAGACATTAAATTGTTTTGTCATTCCTGAGAAGGCAGGAATCTTATTCTTTTAGAATTTATATGATAGAAATAGAACGTAAGTTTTTAGTTAAATCTGATGCTTTTAAAACAGAGGCTTTTAAGCAAACAGCGATTATTCAAGGGTTTTTAAATACCCATAAAGAACGGACAGTTCGAGTTCGAGTAAAAGGTGAAAATGGATTTTTAACCGTTAAAGGAAAATCTACGAGTAATGGTTTATCTCGTTTTGAATGGGAAAAAGAAATTTCTGTCGAAGAGGCTAAATCTTTATTAAACCTTTGCGAGAAAGGGGTGATAGATAAAATAAGATATGAAGTGAAAGCAACACATCATGTTTATGAAATAGATGAGTTTTTTGGAGATAACAAAGGTTTGATAGTCGCAGAAATTGAATTAAATTCAGAGAATGAAGCTTTTTCAAAACCCGATTGGTTAGGAGAAGAAGTTACAGGTCAAATTAAATATTACAACTCTCAATTAAGTCAAGCACCTTTTAACACATGGGATTAAAATAAAGATCATTTTAAATACGTTTAGTTATGAAAAAATCTGTTTTTTTATTGTCGCTAGTTTTAATGTTTTTTGCTTGTAAAGATGAAGCAAAAATAGTTAACACTGAATCTATAGAAATTCCAACGAAAGTTGTTGAAAGTATTATTGACACAATTATTGTTAAAGATGTTGAAAAGATAGTTTCAGAAAAATCTACTAAAGCATTAATGGAGGAACTTAAAGCCAAAGGATTTTCCATTTTTGATTATGTGGATGAGAAAACAAAAGACACTGTTATAATGCAGCAATATTTTATGGCTTTTTTAAAGAAAGGACCAATTCGAGGTCAGCCCGAAGAAGAAACTGCAGAATTACAAAAAGAACATTTAGCACATTTGGGTAAAATGTATGAGTTGGGTTATGCTGATATTTCTGGACCTTTTGGTGATGACGGAGATATTAGGGGTATTACTGTTTATAATGTACCAACCTTAAAAATGGCAGATAGTTTAGCGAATGCAGATCCAATTGTAAAAGCAGGGCGATTAGAAATAGAAATCCATCCGTGGTGGGCCGCAAAAGGGTTTTCGTTACGATAATGATAAGATTCATAAAGACATTTTACAGATTAATTAATATTCTAATAATTATAGCCTTATTAGTTATTCATTTTATAATAAAAGAAAACAGCTATAATAGTTCTTTACTTTTTTATACGTTTCCGTTACCAGTTATTATAATAGGGATTTTATTACTTTCTATTTTTTTAAGTAAAAAAGCTAGAAAATGGAACTTAATTTTGGCGTTTGTTTTATTGGTTATTTGGTTTGGGAGAAGTTTCAAAATAAATAGTGCAGATAAAATTATCGAAACAGATATTGAAATTGTGTTTTGGAATGCCTCTCACGATAGAAATTTTGATGAAGCTTTTAAAGAAAATAAAGGTGTTCCAGATATTTTGGTTTTGGCAGAACATGGCGATTTTCAAATAAACACTTTTAAATTAAAGTATCCGGTTTATCATTTTTACCGATCCATTAGAGGTATTAGTATTTTTTCTAAATCTGAAATTAAGATTTTGGACGAAACAACCTCGAAGTACAAAACCAATATTATTAATTTTGAAACCTATAACCTAAATGTATTTGCTATAGATGTCTCTGCAAGTATGGATGTTCCTAGATCTTGGGAGCTAGGTTTTGTTAATTCTATAATAAAAGAAGGAAAAAACACTGTTCTATTAGGAGACTTTAATGTGCCTTTAGAATCTAAATATTTTGATGATATCAAAATAAACTTTAGTCACGCTTTTGCGGAAAAGGGAAATGGTCTTCAAGAAACTTGGTTTTGGAATATTCCGCTACTCTCTTTAGATCATATCTGGGTTTCTAAAGATTTAGAAATCTTAAAAACCGAAAAAATAAACACGTTTAAGTCCGATCACAGTATGATAAAGACGTACATAAGAAAATAGACTGTTCTTAAATTTAAAAAAAAGAGTGTATGGTTTTTGTATAGGCGTAAATTTTTCTTCTAGTTGTTTGTTTATATAATATAGCTAGTTCTTATTGTTTTGTTTTAAAACATGAGAGCAAAAAGCTATAAATTATCGCAAATAAAATTTTTATATCCGTTTTTGTATCACTATGTTTTTTTACACAGAGCATAGAAGCTCAACTTGGCTTTTGTGGAGGGAACTCAGGAGATCCAATTTTTACAGAAACATTTGGAGTTGGAATAGGTAATACTGCGCTACCAATAGGAACAACAACCTATACATATACTAATGGGTATCCTAATGATGGTTTTTACACCGTGTCTAATGGTACTTTTGGAAACGGCTTTGATTGGCATCAAGTAGAAGATCATACAACTAACGATACTAATGGCAAATGCCTTATTGTAAATGCAGCTACAGCCCCAGGAGAATTTTACAAAACGACTATTTCTGGGCTTTGTGAAACAACAACTTATGAGTTTTCGGCATGGTTAATAAATTTGGTTAAAGTCCCCGGTTTTTGTGTAAACCAAGGTATTGCAATACCTGTAAATGTTAGCTTTGAAATTTGGGATGGTACAGATGCTAATTTATTAGCGAGTGGAAATACGGGAGACATCAATGAAGCAGCAAATCCAAACTGGGAAGAATATGGCTTGGTTTTTCAAACCTTAGCAGGACAAAGCACCGTGATTTTAAAAATGATTAATAATGGCGTTGGTGGTTGTGGCAACGATTTAGCTATTGATGATATTGAATTTAAATCTTGCGGAGATTTTGTTGCTGTTACCGATGCAACAAATAAAGGCACTGTAAATTTATGTAGTACAGAAACACCCTATTTAACCACGTTAACGGCAACTCCAGATTTTTCAGTTTATAGTGGTCATTTTTATCAATGGCAAGAAAGTACCGATGGTATAAACTGGAATGATATAGCGAGAGAAAATAATCAAAGTATATTGGTTTCGATTTCTAATTCTATCTACTACAGAGCGAAAATTAGCGAGGTTGCAGCAAATTTGAGTAATCCATTATGTGTTTCCTTTTCAAATGAATATGAAGCTGTAATAAATCAATTACCTGCCATGCCTACGCTTGCTTGTTGGGAAATGGCAACAATAAACACAATAACTTGTTCATGGGATGTTATAGGTACTCAAGACCCACAGCCAACAGTTATAAATTGTTGGGACGATTATCAGTTCGATACCCTTTCTTGTTCTTGGATAAACAATGGTTCTCAAGATGTACAACCTGTAGTAGTAAACTGTTGGGATGATTATCAGTTCGATACGACTTCCTGTACATGGATAAATAATGGTTCGCAAGATCCACAGCCATCAGCAGTAAATTGCTGGGACGATTATCAATTGGATACCATGGCTTGTACTTGGGGAAATATTGGCGTACAAGATATACAACCAAATGCAGTAAATTGTTGGGATGATTATCAGTTTGATACGGTTTCTTGCTCTTGGATAAATAACGGAGTAGCAGTATTACAACCAACAGCTATTAATTGTTGGGACGATTATCAATTAGATGCCGTTACCTGTACTTGGGTAAATGTTGGCGTACAAGATATACAACCAATTGTCGTAAATTGTTGGGATGACTATCAGTTCGATACTCTTTCTTGTTCTTGGATAAATAGTGGTGTACAACCGGGCAATATCACTGAAGAAACGGTTGAGTTATGTAGTAATAGGTCTTTAACGTTACAAACTCTAACCAATATTATAAATCCGAGTTATATCTGGAGTACGAATGAAACGAGCGATGATATTGTAGTGAGTACCGCTGGTTTATATTCTGTAGATATTACGGGTGATAATTGTGCGTTTGAAACTAGAGTTTTTAATGTGATTCAAATAGAAGAACCTGTTATTGAATCTGTGATTTCGGATCGAAATAATATTGTAATTACAACATCAAATTCGGGAGATTTTCTCTATTCTTTAGATGGTAATATTTTTCAATCTAATAATATTTTTTATAATGTTGAAGGCGGACTTTATACCGTTTATGTAATAGAGCAGAATTGTAACGACATTGTTAATGTAGAGCATTTACATTTTTATATACCGAAATATTTTACACCAAATAATGACGGTATACATGATCGTTTTAACTTATCTGGAATTGAATATTATGGTACATCTCAGGTTTCTATTTTTAACCGTTACGGGAAATTATTAAAGTATTCTAGAAACGCTTCCTTTTCTTGGGATGGCACATATAATAATGAAAATATGCCAACAGATGATTATTGGTATGTTGTTATAATCGATGATCAGAAATTTATGGGGAATTTTACTTTAAAACGTTAGTTTAATATTTCTATTCGCCGTTTTGCTTCATTACCAAATTCATCAACAACAGTAATAACATGTTTTCCTGCATTTGGGATAATAGCGAGTTCGTGAATGTCTTTGGTAGTGCCTATAAAATTTTCATCGACATACCAAAACACATTATTTTCGGGTTTAGAATGTGCGATTTTTAGAATGAGTTCGTTGGTATTACCATCAAAATCTTTAGGTAAAAAAATGCTGTTATTCTCTTTTGGATAAATAAAGGCCATAGAAATGATGTGTTCATTTAAACAATCGCTTCTAAATTTTGGTAAGGGTTTATAAAAAGGATTTTTAGTTTTATAATAATAGGCCATTAAAGGTGGTAAAACAAACCACGATTTATGCGTGATGTTACTTAAATCTTCGCAAGAAGTATTCACCTGGTAGTTTTCCGTTTTATCTAAATGAATTAGTTTATGATACGGACAAGGTTTGGTTTTTAATCCGCTAATTTGAACAAAACTGTTTTGTGTTTCATCGCAATTAGGAGACGCTCTGTAACCGCTTTTTGTACAAACGGTTATCTCTTGCATTTCGTCAAAAGGTTTTGCAAACCAATTGCTATTTGGTAATAAATTGAATATATCGAACAAAATGGGTGCTGCGGTTTGTACACCAACTAAACCTGGACGACCTTCGCCATCAGCATTTCCAACCCAAACACCAATCACATAGTCTTTAGTTGTACCAATGGCCCAAGCATCTCGAAACCCAAAACTAGTACCTGTTTTCCATGCTATTTGTTTCGAGTCATCAAAAAACTCCCAACTTTCGTCACCTTCAGGTCTGTTAACCTTTTTTAAACTTTCGTAAGTTAAATAAATAGAAGCAGCATCAAAAAGGGTTTTGTCTGCTGTTTTCTTTCCAAAATTGATATCCGCGGAAGCGAAAAATGTAGGTTCACAAAATTCATTAGAAAAGTATTGACTAGAAGCGTCAGAAAAATGATTTAATGTAGAAGACATCGACGCATAGTTTTTACACAAATCCCATAAATTGCTTTCTGCCCCGCCAAGAATTAATGATAAGCCGTAATGATTGGCATTGTATTTTAAATCTGTAAGTTTTAATGCTTTTAGATAATGATGAAATCGGTCTAATCCAAAAGATTGCAACATTTTAACCGCAGGAATATTCAAAGAACGCGATAAAGCTTGGCTTGCAGGTACTGCTCCATCAAAAGTCTTGTTATAATTTTCAGGGTTGTAACTTCCAAATTGTGAGGGTACATCGGCTACTAGTGTGTTAGGAAGTAAATCGCCAGCATCAAGCATGGCTGCATATAAAAAAGGCTTTAAAATACTGCCTGTACTTCTGGGTTTATCAATAATATCGACATCCTTTTGGTGGGCTCTATCGGTTGGCGAATTTCCAATATAGGTTAAAACCTGTCGCGTTTTTACATCTAAAACCAAAACAGCACAGTTGTAGATTTCATTTTGACTTAATAGATTATAATGACTTTTAATAACCGTGTTCGCTTTGGCTTGTAAAGACTTGTCTATTGTGGTTTGAACGCGTTTTCCGTAATGTGTCTTAGCAATTTTTTGAAGTAAATGGGGCGCCGATCTCGGTAAAGGATATGGTTTTTGTGGTAAACTTTCAGCTATAGAAAGTTGATAGGTTAGTGTATCAAGAATCGATTTTTCTAATAGTTTTTTTAAAAGTCTATTTCGTTTTTTTAGTAAATGTTCTTGGTTTTTACCCGGATAAATAAGACTGGGTGCATTTGGTAAAACGGCAAGTGTCGCGTTTTCTGCCCAAGATAAATCGTTAGCATTTCTATTAAAATAGCGCCACGAAGCCGCATCGAGACCAACCACATTTCCCCCGAAAGGGGCATTACTACTATAATATGCTAATATTTTGTTTTTGGATGCGTTAAATTCTAAACGTGTAGCGAGAATAATTTCTTTTATTTTTTCGAAATAGGTGCGAGATTGTCCTTTTCTTGATAAACGAATAACCTGTTGTGTTATCGTACTGCCTCCTCGTTTTACTTTGCCAGATTTTAGATTACCTCGTAATGCTTTAAAAATAGAAATGGGATTAAAACCAGGGTGTTTATAGAAGTATTCGTCTTCAAACGTGATAATACAAGTTTTAAATTTTTCTGGAACACTATCGTTTTGTGGAAATCGCCATTGCCCATCTTTGGCAATTTGTGCACCTAATAATTGATTGTTAGAACTATTAATTACGGTAGTCGTTGGATCTTTAAAAAGTGGGTTTGGTAAGCAGAAATAATAACTAATTAGTAGTACAGTAATTATTACCGATTTAATTCTGTTGCGTTTTATGTAGTTTATTAGTTTTGTCACTTAAATTAATATACTCGAAGTATTCTTGTTTAGATTTGTTTTAAGATATTTTTATGACATATTTTATCCCAAGTTAATACTTGAACGCCGCTAGAATAATGAATCCTGTTTGGTTTATTATTTATAAGATGATTAAACCTAGGGTAATTAATTTTTACATTTTTAACAATAATATGTTGCATAGGCCATTCCGTATGATGCACATCGTATTCTATAATATGGTTTTTGTGATCTTGAAAAACAGCATAACGTTCTGTTAACCATGTATCTGTTTTATCTTTTTTTACAGAATCGTTTTTTAAATGATATTCAATATGAAAGGAATCGTTAAATACTTTGTTATTTGATTGGTAGACGGATTCATTTCTATTCATTTTAGAATACCTATACGGAAACTTTGATGCCATTTTTAAAACCTTACAAGAGGATCGTTTACTGCCTTCCATGCTTAAAAAATAAACGCTCGGCTTTCCATTTTTAATAATATAAACGCGAATATTTATTTCTTGAAAATCTGAAATATACGGTGGTTTTGGTAAGTTTTTAATGCCAATATTATTCATGTCGAAAGCCACTAAACTTACCCATGTTTTTCCATTTAAAGTATCTAATTCAATCCCTTTAGGAAGGTACGGTCGTATCAATTTTACATCAATTTCCCAATGTAAAAAGACGGCTTTATTCCATTCTTGATAAAATGTCCATGCGCGTTTGGGGTATTCAAATGGTCTATGTTCGATTTGTTTTAATATTGTAGAATATTTCACACTTAATGACGTTATTTTTACTAATATAGTGGATTAGTATTTTTTAAATATAATTAAAACGACGGGCTATTAAAAAGAATATCAACATAACATTTTTAATTTTGCTTCTTTTTATTGGTTTAAAGACAGAAGCACAATTAGGATTTTGTAGAGGTAATTCTGGCGACCCTATATTTATTGAGAATTTTGGATTTGGGCAAAGAGATTCTCGATTGCCTTCAGGTAGTACAACCTACAAGTTTACTACTACAAATCCAAGAGATGGTTCCTATAAGGTGTCTAGCAAAACAGATTGGTTTAACTGGGTTTCAATTAAAGATCACACGGCTAATGATATAAACGGGAAGTCATTAATTGTAAATGCAAGTACTGTACCAGGAGAGTTTTTTAGGATTCCAATTTCTGGTTTATGTGAAAACACAACCTATGAATTTTCATCTTGGTTAATTCATTTGATGCCTTCTAATCGTCCAAAGCATGTTATAAATAACAAAATAAAACCAATAAATGTAAAGTTTGAAATTTGGGATAGCACAGATACCATAATGTTAAAAAGCGGAAATACAGGAAATATATTTAGCTCGGCTATTCCTAAATGGGAACAATATGGATTAGTATTTCAAACAGAGCCTGGACAAACATCGGTAATTTTAAAAATGCGCAATAATGGTGGAGGTGGTTATGGTAATGATTTAGCAATAGACGATATTATGTTTAGAACTTGTGGTGATGCTGTTATTATAGAAGATTCATTAAAAAATACAAGAAATCTTTCTGTAAACGAAAATGAGCTGCCTTTTTCAACAGTACTAACTGCTACGCCAGATTTTTCAGTTTTTTCAACACATTTTTATCAATGGCAAAAAAGTAAAGATGGTATTAATTGGGTTAATATTCTTGGAGAGCATAGTAATCGTTTTTCAGTAATAAATATAAATGAGATTACTTATTATAGGACATTGCTTGCTGAGGATGCTATTAATTTATTAAACTCCTCATGTAATTCAACTTCAGAAGTTTATAAGGTTAACATTCTTTCTCCTAAGAAGCCTAAAAAACAAATCCCTGTTCCAAAGAAACTTATCAAACCTCGAAAAAAAGTAACTGGGATTAAGATTCCTAGTTCAATTGGGCCTACTAAAGTTAATACTCTTGGTATAAAGGAAATTCCTAAACTTAAAAAACAAGTTGATATTTTTAATTTAAAAGGGCTTATTAAAACCCAAAAGCAAGTTATTATTGTAAAAGACGGGTTTGAAATTATTAATGATAGAGTTTGGATTGATGGAGCTATAGGGAAGTTTGTGCAAACAGGTGAAAAAATAATAAAGCAAGGCCATGCAAATGCAGATATTGTTATAGAAGAAACTATATATTATAAGGCTGTTTATGGCTATAATTCTAAAAAAAGAAGATACCGTGTTCATGTAAAACCTCATGTTCTTTGGTAAAAGTAAGTAAAATATAAGGTGCTATAAACGACTTTAGATGACCATTCAAAATGGTCTATGCTTGATTTGTTTTAGTATTTCTGCAAGTTTCATATTTAAAAAAGTTATTTTTCACTAATATAGCGTTAATGTTTTTTTGAAATAATATTAAAAACCTGGGTCATTAAAAAGAATCTTAATATAATATTTTTTGTTTTTCTTGTGTTATTTGGTTTGAAATCACATGCCCAATTAGGCTTTTGTAGTGGTAATTCTGGCGATCCTATTTTTACAGAAACCTTTGGAACAGGTATAACAAATACATCGCTGTTAGCAGGTGCAACAACTTATAATTATGCAAATGGGCAGCCAAACGATGGCTCTTATACAATATTTAGAAATGCCAATTGGTTCGGTTGGCATATCATAGAAGATCATACTGTTGGCGATGTTAATGGGAAAATGCTTATTATAAACGCTGATAATAATAAGGCAGGTGAGTTTTTTAGTATAGATATTAATGGTCTTTGTGAAAACACAACATATGAGTTCTCTTCTTGGATGATAAATTTATTACCTAGTAACCACGGTTGCAACCCTGGAATTCCAATAAATGTAAAGTTTGAAATTTGGGATAGTTCAGATACTAACTTATTAGCAAGTGGAGATACAGGAAGTATAGCTAACACATTAAGGCCTGTTTGGAATCAGTATGCTTTAGTTTTTCAGACTTTACCAAGTCAAACCTCTGTAATTTTAAAAATGAGAAACAATGGTATTGGGGGATGTGGTAACGATTTAGCTCTAGATGATATTGAGTTTAAATCTTGTGGAGATACAATAACAGTTTCTGATACAGAAAGCAATAACCAATTGTTTGTTTGCGATGAAAGTTCTCCTTATTCTACAGTACTTACTGCTCATCCAGATTTCGCTATATTTTCAGCACATTTTTATCAATGGCAAGAAAGTACAGATGGTATTAATTGGATTGATATTGCTGGAGAAACTAATAATACGTATACAACACCTATATTAAATAGTCAAGTTTATTATAGAGCAAAAGTAGTTGAAGATGCCGTTAATTTATCAAACCCGTTTTGTAATACGTTGTCTGAAGTATTTGAGTTTGGAATAATTTCAATACCAAATGCTCCTGTAAGCAATGGAGATTTAAGTATTTGCGAAAATGATACCACACCACTTTCTGTAACTGTTCCACTTGGAGTTTCAGTAAATTGGTATGATGCGCCTGTTGGCGGAAACCTTCTTCAATCAAATAGTAACTCATTTAGTCCTTCAGGTATTTCAGGAACTTATTATGCTGAAGCTGAAACGACTGTTGCAGGATGTTTGTCGGTTTCAAGAACAGCACTTCAAATATATTATTTAGAAGTACCTGAGGTTATAGACGAATCGTTTTCTTTTTGTCAAAATACAACAACAACGCTTTATGCAAATGTTGTAAATTCCAATATAGTCACATCTTATCTTTGGAATACTGGTGCCATTACAGAAAATATTGATGTTACTAGCCAAGGAACTTACACCGTTGAGGTTTATATTGAAACGTGTTCGGTAACAAAAACAATTACCTTATCACAAATTGATAATCCAATAATAGAAGGTGTTGAGTCTGACGGTAAGGATATTGTTGTTACAACTTCTAATACAGGAGATTTTTTATATTCTTTAGATGGAAATATATTTACGCCAAACAATATGTTTTTAAACATCGATGGTGGTTTATACACTGTTTATGTTAAAGAACGAGATTGTGATGAAATAATAACGATTCAACATTTACACTTTTATATTCCTAAGTTTTTCACGCCTAATAATGATGGAGAAAACGATTTGTTCGATTTAAAAGGGATAGAGTATTACTCAACATCTTATGTATCCTTATTCGACCGTTATGGTAAGCTTCTTAAAAACTCCAGAAATTCTCCATTTACATGGGATGGTACTTTTGCTGGAGAGCGATTACCATCAGACGATTACTGGTATGTCATTATTATTGACAATCAAAAGTTTACAGGTCATTTTACACTTAAAAGATGATTCTAAATATTTTGAACTTGATCTCCATCTTGTCGATTTCTAATACCTGTAAATTGTGCTGCCTAACTTTGTATCAATGTGTCTTTAATGCGCTTGAGTAAGAAGGTTTCTCGTTCTATAGAAATTCCTTTTTTTAAGCTGTTAAGTATATTATGTTCATTATGATCAATAGCCTTATCAATATTAATCCATACTGGTTTCATATTGTTTTTAATCTCATAACTCTCATAACTTGTTTGTCCAAGCTTCTCATCTATAGAGCATGTATAACAATAAGAAATCATATGCTGCACATCAAATTCATCTTCTCTATTCCATGGCCTAAACTCTTCGTAAATGCCAAAAGGTTTAATGTTTTTTACATTAACAGCTCCAGTTTCTTCATTAAGCTCTCTAATTAAAGCGTTTTCATAAGACTCATCAGCGTCAACACCACCACCAGGAAGTGAATAATCATCATACCGTCCCGTATAAAGAAGTAAGATGTCATGACCTCGAATACAAATGGCTCTTGTCGCTTCTCGTAATATGATGCGAGATTCATCAGTAACATTACAAAGTTTTACACGTTTTAAAAGCTTCAATTTTTTTCTTTTTTGATGTTGAATTTATTTAATTTGCGAATTTACGGTACTCATTACAATCTACAGCTAGTTTAGGCCTTTTACATTAAAGCGATAAATAATTTGGGCGTTACCACAAGGGTCGGGCTTTATTCATGGGTTTATGTTTTTAAATTAAAGAACTTATGAATATAAATATTTCACTACTCGCTTCTTCCTAAAAAGCCGGAGAGCTCAAACATTTAGCCTGCGGTGAGCGCAGTCGAACCGTTTAATCTCTAACGCAAATATCTACTAAAATCGGTTTTTTTGCCAATTCTGTTTGGCGTTTTTTAATCTTTAAAAAGATTCTCAATTTCTTCTAAAACACTAGTAATATTTTCAAAAACTAATTTGTTTTCAAATCTAATTACCTTAAAACCTAATGCTTCTAAAACTTCAATTCTTTCATTATTATAATTTTGTTGTGCAAAATCAAGATGATATGCGCCATCTAATTCAATGATTAATTTCTCTGAAGCACAATAAAAATCAACAATATAATTTTTAATACTGTGTTGTCTTCTAAATTTCCTTCCGCTTAATTGCTTTCTTTGAAGGTGTTTCCACAATGTAGCTTCGGCAGAAGTTGAATTTTTTCGCAAAGCTTTTCGGCGCTCTTCTAAATATTTGTGATTGTGGATTTTATTAGTCATATGTTTTTACCCTTCCGTCTTTAAACACTTTAGGTGTTTAAATCCACCTTCCCTTAAAAAAAGGGAAGGAGTTATTTATAGGTTAGATTTAGATTTCAGTTCTATATTATTAATCATAGTTCCTTTTTTAATTCTCCTCTTTCAAAAGGAAGAGTGGATTCGGTTTCCTAAAGAAACCGAAGACGAGGTGGTTTTTCCACGCTACTTCTCAACAGTAACCCATTTCCCTTTAGTTCTCACCAAATACTCATTATCATACATGGCTTCTGCTTGAATTCCAGGTAAATAATACGTTCCTAAATACGACGCATTTAACATCACATTAAACGTTTTTGTGCTGTGCTTTCCGTTTCGTGGTAAATCGAAATAAAAATTAACGCGGTCGTCTTTAATGTCTGTAAATCGAGCTTGGCTCGTCGTACTAGCTCCAAAATCTGTAAAACGCGTGTTTACAATTTCCCAACCCGACGGGAACGCTTGCGTTAAAGCAATATCATTTACAGGTTCGTTTTTAAGATTACTAACCGATACGGTTGCAACAAAATCTTGACCTTGTTTTAATTCTGATATGTTTATACGGTTGCCTTTTAAATTTTTATAAGTATAACTAACGCTTAAACCACGCTGCTCTGCTAACTCTTGACCTAATGGTAATTTTCCAGAGTTTAAAACACGCACATAAATCACATTATCATTTTGGTTGGTGATTGCTATAGAATTACTACCAACATTAATTTTTAATTCACGTTGGGCAATAGAACTTTTAGTATCAATAGATTCACTTTTACCATTAATAGTAAAATTAAGCTTCAATGCTTTTCCGCCATTATTATTTACCATTTTTGCCATGGCTAAAAGACTGTAGGCTGTGGTTTGTGTACTCATCCATCGGTTGCTAGATAAATCTTTAGCAATATATTGCGCCAATTCTCTTGTTTTATTATTTTTTGTAAGTACCATAGTTTCTAAAGCCATCGCTCTATTTCTATCCACCGAACCATATGTGTAATAATTATATTTATTAGGTCTAAATTCTATATTCGCCGATTTCAAAATAGTGTTACTTGCTTCAACTTGCCCCGCTAAAGCATAAGCTGCTGCCAATCGCCATTTTGCAGAGTTTGATATTTCTGAAAACTCACGCAAACGATTCATACTCGATAAATCGGGGTTGCCCGCAAGTGCCAAAGTGTATAATCTGTATGCTTGTGCTAAATCAGAATGATAACGTTTGTAACTTGGGCGCCAATCTCTAGCAGCCTGTTTTTGGTACTGAATCCAATTACTTTTAAAGGTTAACGGAAGCACATAGCCTTTCTTTTCGGCTTCAATTAAAAAGTGCCCTGCATAACTTGTTCCCCAATCGTTGGCTCTGTTTTCTCCCATCCAATAGCTCATACCACCGTTTGGTCTTTGAAAATGCCCTAAACGTTTTATGCCGTTTTCTATATTGTTTTGAATGGCTTGTTTCCTATCGGCAGTTAAATCAAAAATATCATTTAAAAATAACTGCGGAAAAACACTCGATGTGGTTTGTTCTACACAACCATGCGGATATTGAATAAGATACTGCATTCTACGTGAAAAATCCATTGGTGGCAAGGTCGAAAATTCTACTGTAGCACTATTCGTTCCAGCAACTCCAAAGGTTGAAAATGTAATAGTTTCTGAGGCTTTAGTTTCTAAAGATTTATCGATAGGTTTTGATGTCATATGGTTAGGATTCATGACATCCAATTCTACTTTATAAGTCGATTTCTCACCATTTCCAGTTGCAATAACTTCAACGGTGTTGATGCCTTTTGCTTTACTAACATCCAATTGAAAATACGTCATTTGTTCGTCAGGCTTCGCGAAGTTTAATACTTTTTTGGTTTCGCCAACTATCGATATACCATCACTTAATTTCAGACTAATTGTTACGTTTTTTACTTTGGGTTCCATAGCAAAAACAGTTACCGGTAAGGTTACTTTTTCTCCCGGACTTAATTTCCGCGGAAGCGATGCTAAAACCATTAAAGGCTTTTTAACTTCAACCGATTTGTCTGTGCTGCCATAAGCTTCCATTTTATTATCGCCAGCGACAACCATGGTACGAACCGCTCCAATGTAATTTGGCAGTTTTATGCTATGCAATTTTTGTTCACCAGCTTTTAAATTGAAAGGTCCTAAATAGGTAACCACAGGTTTAAAGCGATTGGCTTTTTTGTTTTTTCCTTTAGCCGCATTTCCATCGCCACCAATAGCAAAGACTTGATCGATGCTTCCAGAATATGCGCCAACAACATCGTCAAAAATATCCCAAGTTTTTACGCCTAAAGCTTCTCGGGCATAAAAGGAATGCCATGCATTTGGTGTTTTAAAACGGGTTAAATCCAGCAAGCCTTCTTCTACCACAGCAATAGTATAAGTCATAGCTTTCTTGTTTTTTTCTGAAATTTTAATCTCAAATTTTTGCTCGGGACGTAACACATCAGGCATGTTTAGTTGAGGTTCTAATTTTGAATTTGGATCTTCTACCATAACAGGAATGGCGCCGTATAACCGAATTGGTAAATCGTTGGCAGTAATAGCGTGTGGCTGTAATAGTGAAATGTTTACAAATACATTTGGTGCCATTTCTTTAGTTATTGGAATATCAACTGTCGTTTCTCCTTTTTGAGTTTTTGTCCAATTAAAATCTAAAACTTCGGTACCATTTTCTACACTCACTAAAGCACGGCCTTCGCTACCTGATTGGAATGTTATTTTAGCCGTTTCGCCAACATTATATTTTTCTTTATCTGCAGAGAACACTAACATTTTTGCAGCGCCTTTATCGCCAGAGGTTGAATTTTGCCACCAGTTTTTATAAAAATAAGCCGTTCTTCCTGTGGCATGTCCACTTACAGGATCTTCAATCCGAATTAAATAGCGACCACGTTCGCTGTTAGGAATTTTTAAATTGAAGCTTGATTTTCCGTTAGCATCGGTATTGATTTTTTTACTTAAATACGGTCTGTGATATTTGTTTGAAACATAGCTTGATAGGTTGTCGTAAGATGAATTCCACCACCAACGCCATTCTACTTTATATACTTTTACTTCTAAGTTTTTACGTTTTACAGGGTTTCCTTTGGCATCAACAACAACGACATCAAACGTTTGGTTTTCATCTGTGAAATACGATCCGTATGCATTGCCTTTAGGAGAACTTAATCCAACAAAAGATGAATAAGGCGCGTATTGTTTGGTAAACGCATCCATAGAGAAATCGCCACCATTTTCGAAAGCGCGAACTAAAAACTGAACGTTTAACATACCAGGTGCATTATTTTTAACAGACAACTTATTATTTATCTGTGCTAAGCCAACTTCGTTTACTTTGCCTTCAAAAACGTTAATTTCTTCGACTTCAAATTTTCGAGTTGGGTCGTTAAACGTATACCTTTTATAGTTTTTAAAAGCCGTGCGTGTGCTACTAAATTTCGCTTTAATTTCTGCTTTTAAGTTTTTGCCTGGTGCGCCGTGTAACCATTTTACATCTAAAGTACCTTTTAAAGGCTCGGTGTTTGTTAGGATTTCATTTTCAAAATCTACTTTTATTTTTAAACGATTGGGTTTAACCGTTTCAATTTTTAAACCTTTATAAAATGTAGCACCACCAACCGATACTTTGGCATTGTAATTTCCTGTTTTGTCTTCGGTAGCGGTTGGTACGGTGAATTTAAAAAAGTTGTTTACGCTTTGAGCAGTAATCTTTTTATAAATCAATTTTCCATTCGGATTTGTAATTTCTAATTTTACAGGATGTTGTTTGGGTAGCTTATTCGCATTATCATTCAACATAAAAGTAAGGTGCAGTGAATCTCCTGGCCTCCAAACGCCGCGTTCACCATATATATAACCTTTAAGTCCGCGTTGTAAACGATTTCCTGATACATCAAATTTGCTTAGTGATAACGAATTACCATCTGTAAGTTTTATGTAACTGGTGTTATTTCCTTTGGTAACAATGGCGAACGAAGCATGTTTTTCGGCATCAATAATAGATAAACCTTGGGCGTCAGTTGTTGCGCTTTCTAAAGCCTGTGTTTGGTAGTTGTAAAGCGTAATATTGGCGTTAGGTTCTGGGGTTGTATTTAAAATATTAGTCACGGCAAAGTAATACGAATTGTTTGCGCCTAGCTTGGCAATAACACCCAAATTGGATGCAATTAAGTTTTGTGAAACTATTTTGTTTTGACCGTAATAGGCATCATGACACGGGTTGTTTTCTTCACGCCAATTATAGCTGTAATTTTTATAACGGTAAGTTAGATTGTTCCAATATGCTTCTTCTCGTAATTCTTCATCTTCGGTGTCAATGTCTGCATAATCGCCTTCGTAATATTCATCATCTTCATAATAATAGTCTTCTTCGTCATCAGTATCTGTGTTTGGTACACTCGTATTCGCTTCGCAATCGTATAACGAATAACTTTTATTATAACTGATTTCAATACGATAAATAGATCCAGCGTCAGCTTTAAAAAATTTAGATAAATCGATACTATAGGCTTTCCACTTTCCTGTATTGTCAGTTTCAGAAACGAGCTGAATAGTTTGTTTTGCAATACGTCGACCTACTTTTTTAATTTGATAATCTTCATTGCTATTTAAATTATTGTCCTGTAAAAATTGAAGCACATTATCTTCAAAAATTTTAATGATACGAACATCAACAGCCTTTAAATTAACGGCTTCAAAATTAAATTTTAATTCTTGTGAGTTTGGTAAAATGGTGCCGTTACTAATTAATCGCACTTGAGGTTTTAAAGATTCGAAAGCAATCGTTTCAGAAAACGGTGTTTTAAGTTTGAAACCATCAGTATTTTTTATGCCTTGAAATACGCTTACTGCAATATTGCCAACCAATTTATTATTTGGGTAGACTTTTAAAACATTACCACTAACTATAAATTTGGGGTTTTTAGCTTTTTGTATCGTTACTAATCCGTCAAAGTTTTGTTGTTTTTTTAAAGGATCGGAAAAGTTGATGGATAAATATTGTTCGGGTGATTGCACTACTTCGGTTTTTGTAATCGTAAAATTGTTTATCCCAGGAATGGTAATTGTGTTTTCGCCTTTATTTTCTGCATCAATAGTTTTTCCATGCCATGATACATGTATTTTGCTGTCATCAATTAATCGATTGATGCTATCTATGGTAAATTCGAAATACTTGCTTTTTTCATTCGCTTGATTAAATACAATATTCAATTTTTTTCCATTCTGTGAAGCGCTAACTAATTGCTTTGCCTTTTCTAAAGAAATGATATCCGAAGATTTGATAGACCCGTCTATATATTGCCACTTTTTACTATATGATTGTAGATTATTGGTAACAATATTAAAGTTTGGTTTGATGGTTTTAAATTGAAACGTGTATGAGTCATAACCTTCGGGAGTGTCTTTATAGATACTATTCAGTTTCACCGTAACGGCATATTCGGTATCTGGTTCAAGCGTTTCGTCAGGTGTAAAAATGAGCGTGTGATTATTACCAATAGTCAGATTTCCTTCAACATGTGGTTTTATAACAACAAGATTGTTTGTTAATTCTTGACCCATTTCCCAACCTTCCACATTTTTATTTAAGTTGATTTGAATGGGACTTGTTACCGAGATTAAACCTGATGAGGTGTAACTTATATAGTCTTTAAACTTAAAAATATTATTGGTAGTTACTTCTTTCTTTTTACAGGATATAGCTAACGAAACAATCAAAACGAAAGCAAATAATTTTTTTAAAGACATAGTTTAATGGGTTTTAAGTGAAAAAGAACGCGTGAAAAGAAAGTGCGATGTTTCTTGTTAATAAAACTACGTAACATTTTCAAGGTCTAGACTTTTTTAAGGCGTTAAATAACTCTTAAATTTTTTGATAATCTTAAAATAATAAATTTACAGTATTCTTTGAAAATCAATTAATAACTAATGATTTTTAATGGTATATTTACACAATATTTAATAATTCGTAATAAAATACTAAATATGAGTGTTGTTTTTAATGATTTCGAAATTCAAAAAGCGTTAACTACATTAAATGTAGAACAAATAAATGAAGGAACCTCTACAGGGAAACATCGTTTTTCTAGCGGACCTAGTATTGAAAGTTATTCGCCAGTTGATGGGCAATTAATAGGTAAGGTAAAAACTACCACTGAAGATGATTATAAAAAAGTGATGGAAGCAGCTACAAGCGCTTTTAAAATTTGGCGGACTAAGCCAGCTCCACTACGTGGAGAAATTGTACGCCAGTTTGGTGATAAATTAAGAGAAAGAAAAGAAGCTTTAGGAAAGCTTGTCTCTTATGAAATGGGTAAAAGTTACCAAGAAGGTTTAGGTGAGGTTCAAGAAATGATTGATATCTGCGATTTTGCTGTTGGTCTATCACGTCAGCTTCACGGATTAACGATGCATTCGGAAAGACCAGGGCATCGTATGTACGAACAATATCATGCACTTGGTGTAGTTGGTATTATTTCAGCATTTAATTTTCCTGTAGCTGTTTGGGCATGGAATACGGCTTTAGCATGGATTTGCGGTGATGTTTGCGTTTGGAAACCAAGCGAAAAAACACCATTATGTGGTATTGCTTGTCAAAATATCGCTGCTGAGGTTTTAGCAGAAAATAATTTGCCTGAAGGAATTTCGTGTTTAATTAATGGTGATTATAAAGTGGGCGAGTTTATGACGAAAGATACTCGAATTCCATTAATTTCAGCAACAGGGTCTACCCGAATGGGGAAAATTGTAGCTAAAGAAGTTGCGGGACGTTTAGGGAAGTCGTTATTAGAATTAGGAGGAAATAATGCCATTATAGTAACACCAGATGCCGATATAAAAATGACAGTTATTGGTGGTGTTTTTGGAGCTGTTGGTACAGCAGGACAACGTTGTACATCTACTAGGCGAATCATTATTCATGAATCTGTTTATGATAAAGTTAAAACAGCTATAGTTGATGCTTATAAGCAATTACGTGTAGGTAACCCGTTAGATGAAAACAATCACGTAGGCCCATTAATTGATACCGACGCCGTAAATATGTATAATACGGCTCTAGAAAAAGTAGTTGAAGAAGGTGGGAATATTATTGTTGATGGTGCCGTTTTAGAGGGTGAAGGTTATGAGAGTGGATGTTATGTTAAACCAGCCATTGCTGAAGCACAACCCGAATTTAAAATTGTGCAACATGAAACTTTTGCGCCAGTTTTATATCTATTAAAATATTCTGGAGAACTTGAAAATGCGATTGCCATTCAAAATGAAGTAGCACAAGGATTATCGTCTGCAATTATGACGAATAATTTACGCGAAGCAGAACGTTTCTTATCGGTTGGAGGTTCCGATTGTGGAATAGCAAATGTAAATATTGGAACATCTGGTGCCGAAATTGGTGGTGCTTTTGGTGGCGAAAAAGATACTGGAGGCGGTAGAGAGTCTGGATCTGATGCTTGGAAAGTGTATATGCGTCGTCAAACAAATACGATAAATTATACTACTGAGTTGCCATTATCTCAGGGTATAAAGTTTGATTTGTAAATAACCATTATAAATATATAGTACAAAAACCGTTTCGTAATGAAACGGTTTTTTTGTACTTTCAATTTCAAGATGTTAAACCTTTTTAAATAACTAGGGTCTAAGTGTTTACAACGACAATCTAAATAAGGTGTAAAATGAAAGAGAAACATATTCAACATTTATATTGGCGCGTGGGTTTTGGTATTTTACCAACAGAGTTAAAAGCATTGTCTAAAAAGAAGAAAAAAGATATCGTTAATAGTCTTTTAGATGCTTCTAATACTATAACGCCCTTAACAGTAGATACTTCTGAAATCGAAGCTTTATTAAATTATTCTCAAGAAAACAAGAAGGAGAATAGAATGAAAATTCAAAAAATAAGTAGAGAAAAAGCTAAAGAATTAAATATTGCTTGGGTTGATAGGTTGTCTAATACAGACGAAATATTAAGAGAGAAAATGACCTTGTTTTGGGCAAATCACTTTGTATGTAAAGACAATAATTTTTTGTTTTCTCAAAATTTTCATAACACCTTGAGAAAACACGCTTTAGGTAATTTTAAAGATTTTGTAGTCGCTATTTCTCAGGAAGCAGCTATGACTAAATATTTAAATACTAAACAAAATAAAAAACAAAAGCCCAACGAGAATTTTGCTAGAGAACTTATGGAGTTATTTACTCTTGGTGTGGGCAATTATACCGAGGATGACATAAAAGAAAGCGCAAAAGCATTTACAGGATATGGTCATAATTTAAAAGGCGAATTTGTTTTAAGAACGCGTCAGCATGATGAAGGTAATAAAATATTTTTTGGCAAAACGGGTAATTTTTCAGGTGAAGATATTATCGGCATCATTTTAGAAGAAAAGCAATGCGCTAAATATATTTGCGAAAAAGTATATCGTTATTTTGTAAATGAAAATTTAGATGAAGCTCATATAAACCAAATGGTTGAAACATTTTATCCGAATTACGATATTAAAGAATTGATGCGTTTTGTTTTGGTTTCAGATTGGTTTTACGATGAAAACAATATAGGCACAAAAATAAAGTCGCCTATAGAGTTTTTAGTAGGCATACAAACCACGGTACCATTCCATTTTGAAAACAATAAACGGTTATTGTATCTCCAAAAAGTATTAGGGCAAATATTATTAAATCCACCTAATGTGGCAGGTTGGAAAGGAGGGAAAAGCTGGATTGATAGTAATACCATTGTGCTTCGGTTAAAGCTACCATCTTTATTGTTAAACAATGCTTATATCTCAAAAGCAAAAATAGGAGAAGCGGACAATGTAGAAGTTCAAAAAGCGATGTTTAAAAAACGTTATGGTAAATATTATCAAGCCAATGCCAATTGGGAAGCTTTTAATACACGCTATAAAGACGTTGAGATTGATAAGTTGGATGCGTATTTATTGTCGTGCGATATGAATCCTGAAGCGATTAGCTATCTAAATTCGTTAGCAAAAGTATCAAAACAAGAATACTGTATACAAGTAATGTCTCTCCCAGAATATCAAATGTGTTAATTATGAATAGAAGAAAATTTTTAAAGAATTCGACGTTAGCAAGTAGCTTATTTTTTGTTCCTAGCTTTGTAAAAGCATTTGAAGAAGTGGCTAGTAGTAGCCTTGGCTATAAACGATTAGTCATCATTCAGCTTTCTGGTGGAAATGACGGTTTAAATACGGTAATTCCGTTTAGAAACGATTTGTATTATAAAGAACGACCAACATTAGGGCTCTTAAAAAAAGATATTATAAAAGTAACTGACGAAGTTGGTTTTCATTCCAGTTTAACGCCATTAAAACGTTTGTATGACGAAGGAAATCTTACGGTAATTAATAATGTTGGGTATCCAAACCCTAACAGGTCACATTTTAGATCCACCGATATTTGGCATACCGCAACCGATTCTAATACATATTTGCAAAGCGGATGGATTGGGCGTTATTTAGATAATTATGCAAAGAAACCCTATAGTGCCATCGAGATAGACGAAAGTTTATCGCTTGCCATGAAAGGTGAAACCATGAATGCTATAGCTACGCAAGACCCCAAGGCGTTTTATAATTTAGCGAAAGACCCTTATTTTAAAGGCATACATAGTCATCAAACCGATGCACATTTAAGTGATCATAATTTAGGCTATTTATATAAAACAATGATTGCAGCAGAGTCTTCTGCCAAACATATTTACGAAACCAGTAAAACGTTCTCTTCTAAAAAAGAATATCCAAATAATAAGTTTGGTAAGCAGTTAAAAACGACAGCTAGTTTTATTAACTCAGGACTAGATACCAAAGTGTTTTACGGATCCTTAGGTGGTTTCGATACACACGTCAATCAATTAGCAACTCAAAAAAAGTTGTTAAGTGTTTATGCAGATAGCATGGAAGCTTTTGTACAAGATTTAAAAGATAATGGTACGTTTAAAGATACTTTAATTTTAACATTTTCTGAATTTGGAAGGCGTGTAAAACAGAATGCAAATATAGGTACAGACCATGGTACGGCTAATAACGTGTTTATTATTGGCGATCAATTAAAAAAGCAAGGACTGTATAATAATATGAGTAGTTTAAGTGATTTAGATGCTAACGGCGATTTAAAATTCGAAATAGATTTTAGAACTATTTATGCCACTGTATTAGATAAATGGTTAGAAGTCGATGATAAAAAAGTACTTAATAAATCGTTTAAACAGTTGGATTTTATTTAAAATAATTTGGAAGTTACCGCAAGTGGCGAGTTTTCTGCCTGTCTTGGGCGGATACGAAAACTATATCTTTTTAAAACCCGTCATTGAGGGAGGTACGACTGCGGCAATCTGTTAAACCCTGGTTTTTAAGTCAAATTCAATACTTTTAAAGTTTTAAAAGTGATTCCGTTCAATCTCTTAGGTTTGTTTGTGTTTTAAATTTAAGATTTTTTATTTTTGGAGAGTTGGTTTAGTGTGTTCGTGTATGTTTAGTTATCCATGTTACAGTTTTTAGGTTTTAAACAAGAACAGCCATGTCCTTGATCGCTAATATCTCGTTCTAGAACCTTATCGGAACTATTTAATTCATGCTTAACTGCACTTATGTAGTATTTTATCCTGTGAAATTTATCAAATAGCGAAGAGAAGGAAAATTGCTCATGAAATTTATATTGGAAAAATGTTTCATCTTCTCTCTGAATTTTTGGGACTAGATAGTTTTTGTCATCATAATCATAGCATATTCTATGAAATTTGCCTATATGTTGCATGTTCTTTCTGCAATATCTGGTGAAACGTGTTATGTAATCTGAATTGTTAACTATATCGTAAGTTACCCCATAAATTGAAGGGTCGCTCTTCATCAAAATGGCTTCATAATTTGAAATAGCTAAAGGAGGTGCAAAATTATAACAACCTTTGAAGTTATAATTATTTGCTTTTAAGGGATTAATAAACATAGAGGCTAACGCTGCTCCTAAGGAATGACCAGTCAAATATATTGGGAAGGTATTTACCGATTTATTATTCTGCTTTTTAATGAGAATATCTATTTTTTTAAATAGTTGATTTTCTTCTATTACACTACTTAAGGATTTTCTAAATCCACCATGACCTGATGGGATATGCTTATATCTATTACTGTTTATTGTATCCTTTCTGTTACTATATAAAAAAAACTTGGAATCTGTTATTAAATCCTTTCCACCAGCTGTTCCTCGAAAAGAAATAATCATAAATTTTTTAGTGCAGAATAATAAAATTTCTGTATCTGTATCCGTATTTGAAATGAAATTATATTCAATTCTGGAATTTGGGTATTTTGAATTGAGGGCTTTTATGAAGGATTTAATTGAATCTTCATTTTCATAAACAATGTTAGATAAATGAGCATTATACACTGCCGTTTTTTGATTGTATTTACTAAAATCTAATAAAAAATTTTGAGGATTTAAATCGTCAATTACTTCATCATTGAATACTTCATCATTATTCTGAGAATATACACAAATTGATAAAAAGCAAATTATTGATACTAATATGTTTTTCATGAGTTACTTGGTATCTTTAATTAAACATAACTTTCAAGGATATGAAATCGTTTCAATGTTTTGTATCCTGTGTTAAACAGAAATAGTTGTTTTTTCTGACAAAACCAAACGATGTGTTAATTTGTAGAAAATTAAACAGTTGATAACGATAGAGTTATGTGTATGGTCAAATTATAGGAATTACTAGTGCGAAACGTCTGTTATAGATAAATAGTTAAACTAAAGCCATAAAAAAACCTTGCTCCAAAACATTTAAAAATGTTAGAAACAAGGTAGTATGTAAAATGATTAATAGCAACGCAAAAGTAATTGTTTTTTGTATACAAAATTGAGTTAAAAAGTTAAATTATTAACAAATGTTAACCTTAACTGTATTTTACTTTTCTTAAAACTCGTATAGATTCTTTGTAAAGGCTATATATTTCTGGGCTGTATGCTTTAATATAAGGTTTTGCTTCGGTGAGTTTATCTATGGCTTCGTGAAATAAATTTAAATAACAAATTAGATACGTTGCGGGTAAGTTTTTTAAATCTAAAGCTTCATTTTTTGTAAATGCCACCCCTTTTTTTAGTTTTTCTAAAAGCGCATTATTGTTGTTGTAAATGTGATGTAATGTTCTTTTATCGAATTGAGGTGCTTCAAATAAAAGCTTAGAGTCTATAGTGTAACTCGCATTGTTTTCAAACCGAATAGTTGTTTCTTCTAAAGGATAATATTTGAATGTATTTTGAAATCCCAAGGTTACATATTCTATAATTGTAAAGCTATCTTCATTAAAACTAATAGAGACTTCATCTAAGGCCGAAAAGAATAGTCGAACCTGTTCGTTAATAAGTTCAATATCAACTCTAGAAAAGAAAGTCTCATTTTTAATACTCTTTTTTTGTCCTGCCCAACATACTACAAAATACTCTTTAAAAACCTTGTATTGCGGATTGAAATCTACACGGTTATTCATAAAATCGAATACACCATTTAAAGTGTGCTCAATGTTATTCTGAGCATGGTTTTCAATAGCCTCAACAATTTTTGAGTTTACATCTTTTATTTCAACATCGAAAACCTTGGGCATACTGATGCTACCGTCTCTAAAAAAGACCGATCCACCGTAATATTTCCAAATATTTTTTCTTAGCGAGGTGATGTTGTCAATAGGTCTAATGGTTACTAACCCAACAACTTTATCGTCTGGTAAATGCGGAAACGGAATGTTTTCGTATTGTACGATTGGCGGATGACTTAAGTAAGCATTAATGAGGTTTTGTATTTTGCTATCATCAAAAAAATCGACTCCAATAACGTTGTTGTCTTCATCTTCAACACCAATAACGATATACGAATTGTTTTTAGGGTTGCTATTGGAAAGCGCACAAACATGTTTTAAAAACTTTGCTTTGCCTTCTTTGTGGCTAATATCAATTTTACGCTTTTTGTCATAAAAACTGTTCTCATCATTATGAGCTAGTAAGTGTTTTATGAGAAGGCGTTTGTTGATCATCTGGATATTGTCTATTTCTTATTTTTATTATTTATTCAAGCCTAATCAAATTTAGAACCCTTACGATTAGAGTTTTTAAGATAGTTAATGAATTTTGAAAGTTAATTAATAAGTGCTTCTGCTTGAGTATTTAATTTATGATAAGTTGTTTCGTCGATGTGATTTCGTTTAAAACATCGTAATAATTGCGATTTACTCTCACAGCATGAACCTCTAGAGTAACTCAAAAACATAATAAACTCTTTATTTCCACCTCTTCCAAAACCTCCAGCGATATTATCCATTATCGAACCCGAAGAACCGTTTATTTGTTCTCTTAATTTATAATCTTTATTGAGTGTAGTATTTATAATAATTTCCCAAATAGCATCACAAAATGGGCTAGCTTCTTTGTAAACCTCTAAGCTTTCAAATGATTGATGATGAGCCATATAGCTTGAATAAAAAATAAAAATAAATAATATTCAACTTTGGTAAATAAATCTATATAGATTTATTTACCAAAGTTGAACTTGCCTGCGCCGTACAAAAAACTAAAACATCCGCAATATTAACATGTGGTGGCCTAGATACTGCAAAATAAATAATATCAGCAACATCTTTAGCTTGCAGTGCCTTAAAACCTGTATACACAGAATCGGCTTTTTTATCACCTTTAAAACGCACTTTTGAAAACTCGGTTTCTACCAAGCCTGGGTTTACAGATCCTACTTTAATACCAAATGGATTTAAATCTATTCGCATACCCTCGGTAATTGCTAAAACAGCATGTTTACTGCCACAATACACATTGCCTTTTGGGTATACTTCTTTTCCTGCGGACGAACCAATATTGATAATATGACCAGATTTACGCGCCGTCATTTGCGGAATTATGGCTTTACTAACGTATAGCAACCCTTTTACGTTAATATCCATCATGGCATCCCAATCATCTAAACTTCCATTTTGAATAGGGTCTAAACCATGAGCGTTTCCTGCGTTATTTATTAAAATGTCAATGTGTTTAAAATCTTCGGGTAACGATTCAATGGCATTAAGCGTGGCTTCTTTATCGCGAACGTCAAAACTTAAAATATGTACATTGGTAAGTCGCCCTAAAGCTTCTTGAATGGTGGTTAATCTATTTAATCGTCTTCCACATAATACCAAATTAATACCTTGTTTTGCAAATTCGTAAGCTGTTGCTTCTCCTATGCCGCTAGTTGCACCCGTTATTAGAGCTGTTTTTGTCATTTATTCTATATTTTTTTAATATAATTGATGTATAAAAATACTTAAAACAAGTTTAATAAACAGGAGTTGATATTAAATTGTAGGTAATATTTATTCCTCTATTTTTTATTGCGATTTTTCATGCTAAAAGCGATTCTTTACTTTTTTTATGAAAATCTTAGGAGATTTATTAATAAAATGCCGAATTCATTGATAAAGCGCTCTTTTTTTTAACCAATTTTTAACATCATATAAATAAAATTTTTAACAAATTGCACTGCTCAAATAAGAACAGTATATTCGAGCTTTTAAAAATATAAAATGATGGAAGAGACAGGTACAATTGATATCAAGACAATTAACGAAAAGATAGAGAAAGAGAGCGCTTTTGTTGATTTACTTACATTCGAGATGAATAAAGTAATCGTGGGTCAAAAACACATGGTCGAACGTTTGCTTATTGGTCTTTTAGGACGAGGACATATTTTGTTAGAAGGTGTGCCAGGATTAGCAAAAACCTTAGCGATTAATACGCTTGCAAAGGCGGTAGATGGTAGTTTTAGTCGAATTCAGTTTACACCAGATTTATTACCTGCCGATGTTACAGGGACATTGATTTACAACATGAAGTTGAGTGATTTTTCTATTAAAAAAGGACCAATTTTTGCAAACTTTGTTTTGGCAGATGAGATTAATAGAGCGCCTGCAAAAGTGCAATCGGCTTTATTAGAGGCGATGCAAGAAAAACAAGTGACTATTGGTGACGAAACATTTATATTAGAAAAGCCGTTTTTAGTAATGGCAACTCAAAATCCTGTAGAACAAGAAGGAACATATCCATTACCAGAAGCACAGATTGACCGTTTTATGCTAAAAACAGTTATAGATTACCCAAAGATTGACGAGGAGCAGATGATTATGAGAGCGAATCTTAAAGGGTCTTGGGAAAAAGTAAACCCTGTAGTTTCTGTGGCGCAAATTATAAGAGCTCAAGAAGTTGTAAGAGAGGTTTACATGGACGAAAAGATAGAGAAATATATATTAGATATTATTTTTGCAACGCGTTACCCAGAAAAATATGGACTTGGAGATTTAAAACCTTTAATTTCTTTTGGAGCTTCACCCCGTGGAAGTATTAATTTAGCAACAGCAGCTAAATGTTACGCCTTTATTAAGCGAAGAGGTTACGTTATTCCAGAAGATGTCCGTGCTATAGTTCATGATGTTTTAAGGCATAGGATTGGTATTACTTACGAAGCGGAAGCAGAAAATGTAACATCAGAAGATATCATTAATAAAATTGTAAATGTCATAGAAGTACCATAAAAAGAGTTTTCAGTATTCAGTCTCAGTAAGCAATTGCCTACTGCGACTGAATATTTGTATAATTGACTCAACGGTTTATTGATAACTGAAAACTGTTTACTGAATAGATGGATACTAAAGAATTACTAAAAAAAGTACGTAAAATCGAGATTAAGACACGCCGTTTGTCTGATCATATTTTTGGAGGCGAATATCATTCCACCTTCAAAGGGCGTGGTATGACATTTAGCGAAGTGCGTCAGTACCAATTTGGTGATGATGTACGAAGTATCGATTGGAATGTTACTGCGCGTTACAGCGAACCTTACGTAAAAGTATTTGAAGAAGAACGGGAACTTACCATGATGCTTATGGTCGATGTTTCGGGTTCTGAATTGTTTGGAACAGATCAACAATTCAAAAATGAAATTGTTACAGAAATTGCAGCTACCTTAGCCTTTTCAGCAACACAGAATAATGATAAAATAGGATTGATTTTATTTTCTGATAATGTTGAATTATTTATACCACCAAAAAAAGGACGTTCGCATGTCTTAAGAATTATTAGAGAGCTTATAGAATTCAAGCCAAAAAGCAAGAAAACCAATTTAGCAGAAGCTTTAAAATTCTTAAGAAATGTTATGAAGAAGAAAGCCATTGTTTTTGTGCTTTCAGATTTTATAGCAGATGATTATGAGCATACCATGAAAATTGCTGCAAATAAGCACGATGTTACAGGTATTAGAATTTACGATAAGCGTGAAGAAGAGATTCCCAATTTAGGAATGGTACAAATGCAAGATGAAGAAACTGGCGAACTTATGTTGGTGAATACATCATCAAAGAAAGTACGACTTAATTACAGTAAGTTTTACCAAGGAAAAGTGAAGTATTACAAAGAAAGTTTTTCAAGATCTGGTGCAGGAACGATAGATTGTCGTGTAGATGAAAGCTACGTAAAAAAGCTTTTAGGGTATTTTAAGAGAAGGTGATAAAAGATTAACGATTTATGATTAACGATTTTAGATATAAGAATTTTAAAAAAGAATGCAAGTATGTTAAGGCATGCAGACTTTCGGCTTCTGTCCTTTTTGCTTTTGCCTTTTGCCTAATTTCTTTTACCTCCTTTGCCCAAGTAAAATCGTCTATAGAAACAAACTCTATTCGAATAGGAGAGCAAATTACTTATAAAATAGAAGTTGAAGCAGATACTACAAAACTTGTGGTATTTCCCGAAGGGCAATCATTTACACCATTAGAAATGATTGAAGCGTATCAAATCGATACCACAAAAAACGGAAGTAAATATAATTTAGTAAGACGTTACGGTTTAACGCAGTTTGATTCTGGATATTATAACATTCCGAAACAAAAAATCATCATAGGCGATAAAACATTTTTTACAGACTCGTTGGATGTCCGCGTAAGCGAAGTTGTTGTAGATACTACAAAACAAGGGCTTTACGATATTAAACCCATTGTTGAGGTTAGTGAAATAGGTAGCGATTGGTGGAAGTATATATTGTATGCTTTATTAGCAATCTGTGTAGTTGTAGGATTATTGTATTGGTTTTTATGGAGACAAAAACCACTTTCGGAAGAAGAAAAGATAGCCCTTTTACCGCCTTACGATAGAGCAAAATTGGCTCTTAAAACTTTAGATAGCTCTCATTATTTAGAACACGAAAATTTAAAAGATTATTATTCTGATTTAACATTCATCATCAGAAAATATCTTGACGAGAAAGTTTACGATCGTGCTTTAGAAAGTACTACGGATGAACTTATCGATAGACTTAACATTCTAAAAGAAGGCAATCAAGTCGATTTAAGTAAAGAAGACATTCAGAATTTAGAAAACATTTTAAAACGTGCCGATTTAGTAAAGTTTGCTAAGTCTGCTCCAGATGTTGAGTTGGCTAAGATTGATAGAGATACTATTGATATAGAAATAGACCATGTAAAAGAAGCATTGCCAGAACCAACTGAAGAAGAAAAACTTTTAGACGAGCAATACAGAGAAGAATTAGAGCGCAAAAAGAAACGCAAAAAGATATGGATAACAGTAGGTATCAGTGTGTTCTTGTTAATAGCCACAGTTGTTGGCTTGTCGCTTAAATTCGGTTTCGATTATGTAAAAGATACCGTAATTGGACACGACAGTAAAGAGCTTTTAGAAGGCGAGTGGTATACAAGTCAATATGGTATACCAACGGTAACTATTACAACACCAAAAGTTTTAAAAAGAATGCCGGCGACAATACCAGAAGAAGCTAAACAACAAATGGATGTTACCATGTTTGGTTATGGTAGTTTAATAGATAAATTTAATGTGGTTGTAGTGACTACAAAAATTAAAAATTTAGGGGAAAACAAAATAGAGCTCGAACAAATTTCTGAGCAAAGTATAAAAATGTTTGAAGTTCAAGGTGTAGAAAACATGCTGGTAAAAACAGATAAGTTTGTAACACCAAATGGAGCAGAAGGATTAAAAACACATGGAACAGCTAATTTTCCATCGCTTATTGAAGGTGAAAAAGAAGCTGGAAACTACACGCTTTTAACTTTTAATGCCGAAAATGTAATACAGCAAGTTGTTTTAACATGGAGAACGGATGATATTTATGCAGACCAAATTGTAGAGCGCATTTTAAATTCTGTTGAACTTAAATATGAAGAAGAAGAATAATGTTAGAAGGAATTCAATTTTTAAATAAAGAGTTTTTTTGGTTGCTACTGGCATTGCCTTTGGTGGTTTTATGGTATGTGCTAAAGCATAAAAAGCAGACTGCCGAACTCAAAATATCAAGTTTAAAAGGCTTTAAAGTAACCAACTCGTGGTTGCCAAAACTCAAACATGTATTATTCGCATTACGTTTGGTAGCATTAGGTGTGTTAATTATGGCGTTGGCAAGACCACAAACGGTAGATGTGTCAACAAAAACAAAAACAACTCGAGGTATTGATATTGTCATGGCGATTGATGTTTCGGCAAGTATGTTGGCAAAAGATTTATCACCAAATAGATTAGAAGCACTTAAAAATGTAGCAGCAGAATTTATTAAAGGGAGACCAAACGATCGTATTGGTTTAGTTGAATATGCTGGAGAAAGTTTCACAAAAACACCAATTACTAGCGACAAGTCTATTGTTTTAAGATCGCTTAGAGATATAAAATACAATACGATTATTGAAGGCGGAACAGCTATTGGTATGGGGTTAGCAACAGCTGTAAACCGATTAAAAGATAGTAAAGCTGTTAGTAAAGTTATTATTCTATTAACTGATGGTGTAAATAATTCGGGATTTATAGACCCTAAGATTGCGAGCGAATTAGCTTTAGAATACGAAATTAAAACCTATACAATCGGTTTAGGAACCAACGGTATGGCATTATCGCCAGTATCTATTGATCCTAGAACAGGTAATTTTCAATACGGACGTGTTCAAGTGGAGATTGACGAAGAATTATTAAAAGAAATAGCTACGGTTACAGGTGGTAAATATTTTAGAGCGACCAATAACAAAAAGCTTGAAGATATTTATGATGAAATTAATAAACTTGAAAAAACAGAAGTAGAAGAATTTAAGTTTTATAATTACGAAGAGAAATACAGATCGTTAGTGCTTCTAGCAGGTTTATTATTGATGTTAGAATTGTTGATGCGTTTTACATTTTTCAGAAGTTTCGTGTAGTGTGTTTTTGTTAAGTCTGCGAAAGCGAAAAATATTAAAAAATAGAATTTTAGAGTAATATATGTTTGATTTATTAGAAGAAAAAATATGGTTTTGGACGTTGCTAATCATTCCGGTGATAGTCGTGTTGTTTCTATTACTTCAAATTTGGAAACGAAGTGCGCAGAAAAAATTTGCAGATAAACAGATGCTAAATAGGTTAAGTCCTAATAAATCATTTTTTAAATCCATTTTAAAAATAGTGGTGCTTTGTTTGGCTTTTGCATGTTTATCTATGGCATTGGTAAATCCCAAAAATGGGACAAAACTAGAAACGGTAAAAAGGGAAGGTGTCGATATTGTTTTTGCAGTCGATGTTTCTAAAAGTATGTTAGCCGAAGATATTGCACCAAACCGTTTAGATAAATCTAAACAGTTGGTAACGCAAATTATTAATAATTTAGCGAGCGATCGTGTTGGAATTATTGCTTACGCAGGAAAAGCGTTTCCGCAGTTACCAATTACAACAGATTATGCATCGGCAAAAATGTTTTTAAATAACATGAGTACCGATATGTTATCATCGCAAGGCACAGCGATTAATGAAGCTATTAAATTGTCGAAAACGTATTTTGATAACGAAGAGCAAACCAATCGAGTACTTATTATTATTTCTGATGGCGAAGATCATAGTGAAGAAGCTATTTCGGTAGCCGAAGAAGCCAATGAAGAAGGGATTCGTATTTTCACAATTGGTGTGGGCGATTTAAAAGGAGGTCCAATTCCAATAAAGAAAAATGGCGTTGTTTTAAATTATAAAAAAGATAACCAAGGCGAAACCGTAATTACCCGCTTAAACGAGGAAACATTAATGGGCATTGCAGAAGAAGGTGATGGTGCTTATATTAACGGAAAAAACACAGTGAACGTCGTAGAACGTATTCGAGAGATATTAAATGGCATGGATAAAACTGAATTTGAAGCGAAACAATTTGCTGATTTTAAAGATCAGTTTCAATGGTTTCTAGGTTTTGCTATTTTCTTTTTATTACTAGATATTTTCTTGTTAGAGCGTAAAACAGCGTGGCTGAAAAAGTTGAATTTATTTAACGAGAATTTTTAAAGTACTAATGTTACCTTGAGCGCAGTCGAAAGGTCTTAGATATTTTATATTTTTTTTAACGAACATAAAAACTAGGTTTTATAACTTAGTTTAAAGATTTATAAATGATAAAGAACAGATGAAGCATATTTTAATAATCGTATTACTATTATTTGTATCGGTTTCTTTTGCTCAGGACAAAGAAGCGTTAGAGGCTGTAAGAACGTCAAATAATCATATTTACGAAGCTAATAATTTGGCTAGTAATGACGATTTTGTGTCTGCCGAAGTGGAATATAGAAAAGCATTATCTAAACAACCGTCTGCTGTAACAGGCGCTTATAATTTAGGAAACTCCTATTACGAAAAAGGAAATTACGAAGAAGCTTTATATAGACATCAAGAAGCAGCAAAAGGAGCAACAACTAAAGAGGAGCGCCATAAAGCATTTCATAATATGGGGAATGTTTTAATGAAAAATCAAAACTTCAAAGAAGCTGTTGAGGCTTATAAAAGTGCGTTGAGAAACAATCCTACAGACGAAGAAACGCGTTATAATTTAGCCTTGGCAAAGAAAAAGCAAAAAGAGCAAGAGGATAAGCAGGACGAAAATAAGGACGACGAGAATAAAGAGGATAAGGACAACAGCGAAGATAAAAAAGACGAAAACAAAGAGAATAAAGACGAAGATAGTAAGGATAACAAGGACGAGGATAGTAAAGACGATAAGAATAAAGAAGACGAAGAAAAGGAAGATAAAAAGGATAAGGGCGACGACGAGAAGAAGGAAGAGGATAAAAAAGATGATGAGGGAAAACCTAAAGATGAAAAAGAAGATAAAGGCAAGAGTGATGAAGATAAAAAGAAAGATGAGAAACAGCCACAACCACAACCTGGACAATTATCCCCTCAGCAAATAAAAAGCCTTTTAGAAGCTATGAATAATCAAGAACAAAAAGTTCAAGAAAAAATGAATGCTGAAAAACAAAAAGGGGTTAAGATAAAGACAGAGAAAGACTGGTAATAAATAGTTTAGATTAACGATTGATAATTTTTGAATAACGAATTTTTTTATAACGAATGATTTAGAAGAAAGAATTATTGGTTTTAACTGTTTCTATTTTTGTTGTAATATGAAAATATTGAAGAATAAAAATTCAAAAATCGTTAAGCGTTAATTTTCATTCGTTATTTTATATATGAAATTTAAAAAGTACATATCCGTAATAGTATTAATTTTTGTGACTAGCTTTACGTTTTCGCAGGTAAAATTTGAAGCAAAAGTTAGCAAAAAGAAACTTGGAATAAACGAGCGCCTTCGGGTTGATTTTGAAATGAACCAAGATGGGGATAATTTTAATCCGCCTAATTTTTCTGGGTTTGCAGTTATTGGCGGCCCAAACCAATCGGTAAGCAATTCATGGATTAATGGGGTTCGGTCCTATAAAAAAACATATAGTTATTTTTTGTCACCAAAAAAGCGTGGTAACTTCACTATAGATCAGGCAACCATTGTAGTTGATGGTGAGACCTATAAAACAACACCGATTAAAATAGCGGTTACTGCGGCTATTGATAAACCAAAAGACCCTAACGATCCAGATTATATTGCTTCAGAGACTATTCATTTAGTTGCCGAAGTCTCAAAAAGTAATCCGTACTTAAACGAAGCCATTACTGTTGTTTATAAACTTTATGTATCCCCAAACACAGGAGTAACGAATTGGAACGAAATAGATAGTCCGAGATATAATGATTTTTGGAGTCAGACGATAGATACCAAAGGGCAGAAAGTAGAAAACGGAACTTATGATGGTGAAGATTATAGATTTCTGGTATTACGTAAAGCCGTTTTATATCCGCAAAAAACAGGGAAGTTAAATATAGAGCCATTAAGCTTAGACATTGCGGTACAAGTACCAACGAATCGTCGTGATATTTTTGGTGGTCGAATGATGACTACCGTACATAAAACAGTATCAGCAGGAAATAAATCAATTAATGTAAAAGCATTACCCGAAGCAGGAAAACCAATTGATTTTACAGGAGCTGTCGGCGATTTTTCTTTTAATGTAACAACGAGTAAAACAGCATTAAATGCATCAGAGTCTTTACAAGCAAAAGTTGAGGTGCGCGGAAAAGGGAATCTAAAATTATTCAACTTACCAAAAATAGCGTTACCAAGCTCTTTAGAGGTTTACGAGCCAGAACATGCCGAAAATGTAAGAACCAATTTATCTGGCATGCAAGGTAGTATTTCAGATACGTATACCGTCGTGCCACAGTATAAAGGGAAATATCCAATTCCTAAGATCTCTTTTTCATATTTCGATTTAAAAACAAAAACCTATAAACGTTTATCTTCAAATGAAATTGTGATTGATGTTTTAGAAGGACCTTTAAATAATGCTATAGAAACAGGAGAAGAAACAAGTACAGGCAATGCAAAACAACGTGTGGTTTTAAATAACGATCAATTTGCTTTTATAAAAACGAAAACAAGTTTGGCGTCAGTAAAACAAAATCATTTCTTTAAAACTCCAATATTTTGGAGCGCGTTATTATTGCCATTTTTAGTCATTCCGTTGGCCATCGTAATTAGAAAGAAAAAGGCAACTAGAGACGCTGATGTCTTTGGAAATAGAATGCGGAAAGCCGATAAATTAGCTAAGAAATATTTAAGTAATGCGAAGAAGTCTTTAGGTAAAAAAGAAGCTTTTTACATCGCTTTAGAAAAAGCATTGCATAATTATTTAAAAGCGAAATTACAAATAGAAACTAGCGATTTAAGTAAAGATAAAATTCAAGTTTTATTGACTGAAAAAGGCGTTGATGCAGATGCTGTAAAAGATTTTAATTCTATTTTAGAGAGTTGTGAATTGGCACGTTATACACCAATTACTATTGTAACGATGCAAGAAGATTATAATAAAGCGGCTCAAACCATTTCTTTAATTGATAAACAAGCACGTTAAGATGAAGAACATAATATACATTCTAGCATTTTTGTTTAGCACAGTAGTCATAGCACAAAATAGTGCGTTATTCGAAAAAGGAAATACACTTTACAATGAAGGGGAATATGCCGAAGCTATTGATGCTTATAGCAATATCCTTGAAACAGAAAACCATTCTGCCGAGGTCTATTTCAATCTCGCCAATGCGCATTATAAATTAAATAATATAGCGCCAAGTATATACTATTACGAAAAAGCACTGCAGTTAGAACCTAATGATGCTGATATAAAGAACAATTTATCGTTTGCTAAAAACATGACTGTTGATGCTATTGATATGCTTCCAGAAACAGGGTTTTCAAAACTTATAAAAAAAATAACGTATGCATTTACGTTTGACGGATGGGCAAAATTAGCCATTGCATTTGTGTTTTTATTTGTAATATTATTTTTAACGTATTATTTCTCGTATTCTACGGTTAAAAAACGTTTAGCATTTATAGCTAGTAATGGCTCTTTATTATTGATGGTTGTCTCTTTAATATTGGCATTTAATAAATATGGTTTAGATAAAAATGATAAGCCAGCTATTGTTTTTTCTCAAGAAAGTAAAGTGAAAAGTGAACCAAATAAGCGAAGCGAAGAATCCTTTAGACTTCATGAAGGCACCAAAGTTCAAGTTTTAGATACCGTAAAAAATTGGAAAAAAATTAAACTTTCTGATGGAAAAACAGGGTGGATATCTGCAGATGATATTAAAGCGCTTTAAGTTTTTTGATTTATCTTTAATTTAAATTATAACACTATGGATTTAAGTAAGGTATTTGAAAATAACGAGACTTGGATTAAAAAACAGCTATCAACTTCTAAAGATTATTTTGAAGATTTAGGTAAAGGTCAAACCCCAGAATTATTATATATAGGTTGTAGCGATAGCCGTGTAACTGCCGAAGATTTAATGGGACTTGGTCCAGGTGAAGTCTTTGTGCATCGTAACATTGCTAATATGGTTATTAGCATTGATTTAAATGTGATGTCGGTAGTAAATTATGCGGTCGAACATTTAAAAGTCAATCATATTGTTGTTTGCGGCCATTACGCATGTGGTGGTGTCAAGGCAGCGATGCAATCGGCAGACCTGGGTATTTTAAACCCATGGTTACGTAACATCCGCGATGTATATCGAATTCATAAAAAGGAATTAAGTGCTATAGAAGACGAAGAGAAAAAATACGACAGACTTGTAGAACTTAATGTAAAAGAGCAGTGCGTTAATTTAATAAAAACGGCAGCAGTTCAAAAAGCATATCGAGACAGAGGTTTACAGGTGCACGGATGGGTTTTCGATGTACACACAGGTAAACTTATCGACTTAAAAATAAATTTCGAAAAATATTTAAAAGATATTATGGAGATTTATCATTTAGATTAAAGATCTATAAATTAAGAATAATACTCTCTAAACAGTTTGTTCCGTAGTAGAAGTATCATCCTCATCTTTAACCTTCAGTATATTAGGAAATATCATAGGGACTAATGCCTTAACAGGTTTGTAAAGTATAGACTCTTCTAAAGTTTCTTTGTCGGTAAATGTTATGGTACTATTAAAGCGATCAAAAACAATTAAAATAACGCTTAAAATCAATCCCATTTTTAAAGCTCCAAAAGTAGCTCCAAGTAGTTTGTTAATAATCCCTAAAGCAGCAAAATCTGCCAATTTAGTCAATGCCTTTCCCGCTAAAGCAATTACTAAAATAATAATAACAAAAGTAATAGCGAAAGCAACAATGTTAATCGTTTTTTCATTCCAATCCACTTTGGTGTGTAAAAAATCTGAAGCAAAATTACTAAAATGTATAGCGCCATAAACACCAGCGATTAAAGCAACTAACGAAGCCACTTCAACAAAAAGCCCTTTCATAAAACCACGAACAAGCCCAAATAAAATGATGGAGGCTAAAACAATATCAATAACACTCATAATAATCAGAATTTAAGCAAATATAAAATAATACTAACACTTAGGTTTATTAACTTTGCGACTTTCAATTTATTATGGCAAGAGACGAACAATTAAAAGATCGATGGAGTTTGGTAGTAAAAAAACTATCCAATCAATTTGCAGACGGAGATACACTAGACCTCGATGCCATTATTTACCTAATTGGTGTGCAAGAATTGGGGCAGCTCGATAGGTCTTTTAAAAAAGATCAAAAGCTCGACCTTATGCACATCGCTATCTGTAAACTTTTAACGCCGTACGGGTATTACGAGCTAGAATTTGTAGATAGCGAAGGTTGGCCACACTATAAAACAAAATCAGAATTGCCTAATTTAAAAGCTGGCGAACAAAGTGTTTTAATGAAAGAAGCCATTGTAAACTATTTTGTAGAGACCGATTACATAAGCTAAACCCGATGTCGTTTTGGGCGATCTTAATTTTTTAATTCAAATGATATCGAGAAGTTGGACGTTACCACAAGGGTCTGGCTTTATTCGTTGATTTATATTTTAAATTTAAGGTATTCATGAATGTAAACATTTCGGCAGTCGCTTTTTTGTGTTGCATAGGTGCAACAACACAAAAAGAGCTTCAACAAATGCCTCAATCCCTAACGCGGTCCAGTCCGTAGTAATCCGTCTATAAGTCAGTAAAACTTCGTAAATTTATCATCTAAATGTTTTAAATGAAAATTCTCCACTTAGACACCAATCACGAATTACTAATAAATCAACTTAACGATTTAGGCTATACCAATCACGAAGATTATACATCCTCAAAAGAAGCCATAAAAGCTAAAATTCATGAATACGACGGATTCATAATTAGAAGTCGTTTCTCCATAGATAAAGCCTTTTTAGATGCAGCAATAAACCTAAAATTTATAGGTAGGGTAGGAGCCGGATTAGAAAATATAGATTGTGATTATGCCGAAAACAAAGGCATTACTCTTATTGCAGCTCCAGAAGGCAATAGAAACGCTGTAGGTGAACATAGCTTAGGCATGTTACTCTCTTTATTCAATAAATTAAATCGTGCAGACAAACAGGTTAGAAATGGAAAATGGTTGCGAGAAGATAATCGCGGCATCGAATTAGATGGTAGAACAGTTGGGTTAATTGGTTACGGAAACATGGGGAAAGCCTTCGCTAAAAAGTTACGTGGGTTTGATTGCGAAGTATTGTGCTATGATATAAAAGAAAATATTGGAGATGCTAACGCAAAACAAGTCAACTTATCAGAATTTCAAGAAAAGGTGGATGTGGTGAGTTTGCATACGCCGCAAACATCGCTAACTCTAAAAATGGTGAACTCACAATTTATAAATCAATTTAAAAAACCGTTTTGGCTAATAAATACAGCCCGTGGCAAAAGTGTTGTTACTGCAGATTTAGTTGAAGCATTAAAATCTAGTAGAATTTTAGGAGCGGGACTCGATGTTCTAGAATACGAAAAAGCATCATTCGAAACGTTGTTTTCTTCAGAATTACCAGAAGCCTTTCAATATTTAATAGAATCCGAAAACGTATTATTAACTCCACATGTTGGTGGATGGACAGTAGAAAGTAAAGAAAAATTAGCACAAACTATTGTTGATAAAATTAAAGCAAATTTTTGTTAACTTTATATCAAAAATAATTCCTCTAGGCTTTATCTTTAGGTTTCCGTTGAAATTGTCATTCCCGTGAAATCGTAAGATTCATAAATTCATTCTTATAAAAATATTAGATAATGAATAAAACGGGAATCTAAAACTATGTAACATGCAATCTAAAGCAGCATCAGCGCAACAGTACATTGACGAATTACCCGAAGATAGAAAAGAACCCGTTCAAAAACTAAGACAACAAATTTTAGAGAACCTTCCAAAAGGTATGGAAGAAGCCATCAGTTATGGCATGTTAGGATATGTGGTTCCACATTCGGTATATCCAAACGGTTACCATTGCAATCCTAAATTACCATTACCTTTTATGAATTTAGCCTCACAAAAAAACTTTATAGCAGTTTATAGTATGGCTTTGTATTCTAAAAAAGAATTAATGGATTGGTTTATTGCGGAGTATGCTAAACGTTGCAAGTATAAATTAGATATGGGAAAAAGTTGCATTCGTTTTAAAAAAATGAATGATATTCCTTTTGGCCTCATAGGAGAATTAACTGCAAAAATGAGCACCGAAGCATGGATTAAAACCTATGAAACTGCAACCATTAAAAAATAGACTATCAATGAAAAATCGTGTAATAGGCATTGGCGGTTTGTTTTTCAAAACCAAAGACCCAAAAGCAACAAAAGATTGGTATAAAAAACATTTAGGTTTTAATACAGACGATTATGGCTGTACCTTTTGGTGGAAAGACGAAAACGGAAATAAATGTTCAACGCAATGGAGTCCATTTCCAGAAAAAACGAAATACTTTGTGCCCTCAAAAAAAGAATTTATGTTTAATTATCGCGTAGAAAATTTGCATGAATTACTGAAAATATTAAAAGATGAAGGCGTAACTATTGTTGGTGAAGTTGAAGAATACGAATACGGAAAATTTGGGTGGATTTTAGACAACGACGGTAATAAAATTGAACTTTGGGAACCAGTAGATTCTGCTTTTTTGTAAATTTGTGTTTTAACTCGAAGAATAATACTTGTTTTTCGAATTAACCAATCAAATTGTCATCACCGCGAATGCGGAAATCTAAACACTAGAATTATTGTCATATATAGAAATTCTTCAATCTTATAACTTGTCAATAATCCAATGGGTCTCCATTTGTTTTGCTGGTTTTTTATTGGGTGTCTCAAAATCTGGAATTAAAGGGATTGGTATTGTCATTGTTTTAATTTTAGCATTTGTATTTGGCGAAAAAGCATCGACAGGTATTTTGTTACCCATGCTTATTTGTGCTGATATTATAGCCGTAGTTTATTATAACAAGCATGCCCAATGGACATACATTTTTAAACTCTTACCCTTTATGCTTGTTGGAGTTTTAGTAGGAGTTTGGATAGGAAACGATATTTCGGAGGTCGTGTTTAAAAAATTAATGGCTGTTATTATAATAGTGTCTGTACTCATCATGTTTTATTTTGAAAGCAGAAAAAAAATAACCGTTCCCAAAAGCAAATTATTTTCAAGTACAGCCGGTTTTTTAGCCGGTTTTGCAACTATGATTGGTAATTTGGCCGGGCCTATTGCAAATGTGTATTTTTTGGCTATTCGGTTTCCGAAAAATGAATTTATTGGTACAGCGGCATGGTTGTTTTTTATCATTAACGTGTTTAAATTACCCTTTCATTTTTTTGTTTGGAAAACAGTAAGCATCGATACATTAGTATTAAACGCTGTTTTAATCCCATCTGTGGTTATTGGTTTTTTTGTCGGCGCAGCTATTGTTAAGTTAATCTCTAATGTTAACTACAGACGCTTTATATTTATTATTACTGCAATTGGAGGAATTATTATGTTATTTCGATAATTCATTTTGTAACATACTATTAATTTAGTATACATATAGTTAGTAGTAAAAATAATTTTACTAATTTTATAACTTAACCATATAATATTTAAGACAATGTCTGATGAAAAAAATTTAAGCGACGACCTAGACGATATGTTAGGTGACGCAAAGGAAGGTGCTAAAAAGGCAGCAGATAAAGCAAGCGAATTTGCTGATGAGGCCAAGGAAAAAGCAAAAGAGTTTGCCGGAGATGCTAAGGAAGCAGCTTCAGAGTTTGCAAAAGAAGCTAATGAAGCTCTTGGAGGAGAAAATAAAAAATTAGTTGCAGGTATTGTTGCTATTTTAATTGGTTCATTAGGAATTCATAAATTTATATTAGGTTATCAAAAAGAGGGTATCATTCAACTAATAGCAACTTTTGTTACTTGTGGAATTGCTAGTATTATTCCTTTTATTGAAGGTATAATATATCTAACTAAATCTGATGAAGAATTTTATAATACCTATCAAGTTGGTAAGAAAGGCTGGTTTTAAAGTCGTATAAATAATAAAAAAGTCAAATATTTTATGTTTGACTTTTTTTATTCAAATTAACATCGTAATATTGCAATATACAAATAATATAATGGGTATTACAAAAACACAAATGTTTACAGAACAACAAAACGATTTAGCGCTGTTTTTTAAAGTGCTTGGTCATCCTGCACGAGTCGCTATTTTACAATACATAAGTAATCAAAATGCCTGTATTTGTAACGATTTGGTTGACGAAATTGGTTTGGCACAAGCCACTATATCTCAACATTTAAAAGAGTTAAAAAGTATAGGTTTATTAAACGGTGAAGTAGAAGGAAAAAAAATGTGCTATTGTATTAATGTTGAACGTTGGACGGTTATACAAAAGCAATTAAACACATTTTTTAATACAACAAAATCTAATTGTTGCTAGTCTATTTTGCCATTCCCGCGAAGGCGGGAATCTATAATTTTTAATATTCATTCAAAAGAAATAAAATATGAAAACACAAGAATTTTTTAACGTTTTAGAACAACATAAAGATAAATCTTTATTGTTTGAATATGCACCAAATTTACTCGTTGGCGCTAATTATCATATTACAGAAGTAAAGCATTTAACTGTAGATTCTGTAGATTGCGGAGCACAAACCGATGCTTGGAAAGAAACTATAATTCAGTTATGGGAAAGCCCAAGCGAATTAGGGAAAACAGAATACATGACCGTATTTAAAGCCATTGCTATTCTTAAAAAAGTAGGAACCATGAAACCCTATGTTGCAGATTCTGAAGTAAAATTTGAATATGGCAATGTTGCTTTTCATACAGCACAATTATTCGTTAACGATTTCGAAATAAAAAACAATAACTTAATTGTTAAATTAGCGATCGAAAAAACAGATTGTAAGGCTAAAGAGCTATGTGGCGTTCAAGAAAAAGATTTAGAAACCATTTCGAGCAACCAAGAACCTTGCTGTACACCTGATGGAAATTGTTGTTAATCATTAAATGAGATGAATACTATGATATTGTTTGAAACCATTTCTAATACTATAAAATCATTAGAAATAACTGAAATTTCAGAAGAAAGAAAAAGGGTGCTTAACCCTTTAATAGAGTATTTAAAAGATAAGATTAAAACCAATACATCTATTCGTTTAAATTTTATTTGCACCCATAATTCACGCCGGAGTCATTTGTCACAAGTTTGGGCGCAAACTATGGCTAGTTATTATCATATTAATAATGTGTCCTGCTATTCTGGAGGAACAGAGGCAACAGCCATGTTTCCAAAAGTAGGAGAAACGTTAACGAATCAAGGGTTTCAAATTTTAAAATTATCAGAAGATAATAATCCAGTTTACAGTATCAAGTTTTCTAAAAACGAACCGTCTATTATAGCATTTTCTAAACAGTTTAGTGATGCTTTTAATCCTGCTTCAGAGTTTGCTGCAATTATGACTTGCGCATCGGCAGATCAAGGGTGTCCGATGGTTTTTGGATGTGATAAACGCATTGCAATAACTTATGAAGATCCAAAGAAGTCTGATGGAACAGCACTTCAAACAGAAACGTATCATAAACGAAGTTTGCAAATAGCAACCGAAATGAAGTTTGTTTTTTCTAGTTTAAGCTAGTTCGTTTACTTTTGTTTTATGATTTTAAAAGTATGTAACACGTTGCCTAACTGAGCGCAATCGAAGTTTTAATCCTTTGAAAACGAATGTATTTCGACTGCGCTCAATATGACATTTTAAACTAAAAACTTACGTTTTAGATTCTTTTTACTTATTTATCCCCGTTACTACCAGAAAACTTCCGCTCCAATTCAGCTTGAAACTCTTCCATAACAGGACGCACTGTACTCTCAGGTAGGTCTTTAATTTTAATATACATCAATCCGTCTACAGCATTATTAAATAACGGATCGACATTAAAAGCAACTAATCTCGCGTTTTGCTTTATGTATTTTTTAAGCAATACAGGTAAGCGTAAAGCTCCTGGTTCTATTTCATCAATAATCTTGTCAAACTTGTTTAAATCGGCTTCTGTAGCATCAAAAACAAAGTCTTTGTCAGCATCTTTCAGTTTTACTTTAAATTCTTTCTTAGGATGCACATATTGGGCTATATAGGGATCGTAATAATGTGATTTCATAAACTCAATCATCAATGATTTTGAGAAATTTGAAAACTGATTACTAATACTTACACCTCCAATTAAAAACTTATGTTCTGGATGTCTTAGTGTGGTGTGTACAATACCTTTCCAAAGTAAAAATAAAGGCATTGGTTTTTGTTGATATTCTTTAATAATGAAAGCGCGACCAAGCTCAATAGATTCGCTCATCATTTTATAAAGTTCGGGCTCAAAACGAAATAGATCTTGAAGATAGAAACCATCAATACCAAAACGTTCGAAAATTTTAGACCCCAAGCCCATTCTATAAGCCCCAGCAATGCTGTTTTTCTCAGAATCCCATAGAAACATGTGGTGATAATAACCATCAAATACATCTAAATCTATAGCTTCATTGGTGCCTTCTCCAACTTCCCTAAACGTAATTTCTCGAAGCCTCCCAATTTCTCTTATAATATTCGGAATGTTTTCAGCTGGTGCCAAATAGACTTCATAATTCTTGCTTTTTAATAAGCGATGATCGTCTTTTCTCAAGGTTTCAACTTCAGTAATCATAACCTCAGAACTAACAGGTGTTACAATCTTTTTAGGCGTTTTAGGAACTTTTAAAGTCGACGAAATATTATCTAAAATCTTTGCTTTTTCTTCAAACGAGTTAGAAAGCATATACGTTTTTCGTCTTATAAATTCTGAAAAATCTTTAAGTTCGATATGCTCTTTTTGGTCTTTAACAGTAATAGGTTTACCTATTCTAACTTTAATAAGTCTACGCTTTTGTGTTAAAACTTCAGATGGTAGTTTTGCCGTTCTAAACGTATCACTAATTTTAGAAAGCCTATAAAAAAGTTTGCTATTTTTAGCATGAAAGTAAATTGGAATAACAGGAACGCCTGCTTTTTGAACCAATTTCATAGCAGCTTCTTCCCAGGGTTTATCAACAACCAATTTACCATCTCTATAGGTCGATACTTCTCCAGCAGGAAATAGCCCTAAAGGGTGTCCGTTGCGTAAATGCAGTATCGCGCTTTTAAAACCTGCAATACTCGATTTTACATCTTTCCTGTCTTCAAAAGGATTAACAGGCATAATGTACGGTATTAACGGCTTGATACGATATAGTAAAAAATTCGCGATAATTTTGAAGTCTTTACGCTGTTCTACCATCAATTTTAATAGTAAAATACCATCTATGCCTCCAAGTGGATGATTAGAGACCGTTATATAAGCCCCATCTTTTGGTAAGCGTTTTAAATCTTCTTCAGGGATATCGAATTTAATTTGATATTCCTCTAAAATCTTATCTAAAAACTCACCATCTTTTAAATGTTTGTTTTTTAGATAAAACTTATTAATAGTAGATATTTTAAGCAGTTTCATTAATAGCCAACCTATAAACGTTCCGATAAATCCATATTTATCAACGTTTATTGCTTTAGCTACTTCTTTAGCCGAAACTAAACCTATATCTTTCTTTTTGGACATGCTTACAAACCTAATCATTTTTTATACTCAAATCAAGAATGAAAGGTCTTTAATTCAGAGCTCATTTCGACTTTTATGAGTAACAACGATTTACTTTTAATGTTATTTGAATACGCAAAAAAAATCACACACAAATTAATTGCATAGTTTCATCTGTTTGTTGTTTTAATAACACCGTTTTGCCAGTTTCTAATTGATCTATTACTTGTTGATTATAATGTCTTATAGTATAAAGCGATACGTTTTTATGGCAAGTAATTTTAAATTTTGCTTTTAATTGCTGTAGTAAATCATCTAAGTTATTATAAACATTATCTACACATACCGAAAAACTTATTGCTGAGTTTTGAATCACATCAACTTTCATTTTATAAAGGTGTAATAGATTGAAAATTTCACTAATATTTTCTTCAACAACATAAGAGAAATCTAAAGAGGATAACGAGATTAATACTTGATTCTTTTTAACTATAAAACACGGAATGTTAGGGTCTAAACGAAGTGCTTTACCAACCATAGTCCCTACGTTTTCTGGGTTTAAAAATGATTTTACAAACAACGGAATTTCTTTGCGTTGCAAGGGTTGTAATGTTTTTGGATGAATAACAGAAGCTCCGTAAAAAGCTAATTCTATGGCTTCGCGATACGATATTTTATTTAAGAGTTGTGCGTTTTCAAAATAGCGGGGGTCGGCATTTAAGATACCTGGTACATCTTTCCAAATGGTAACACGTTGTGCGTTTAAACAATAGGCGAAAATGGAAGCTGTATAATCGCTTCCTTCTCGACCTAATGTTGTTGTGAAATTATTTGAATCACTTCCTAAAAAACCTTGCGTAATGTTTAAGATAGATGTATTAAATGTTTGATTGATGCGAGATTGTGTTTGTTCCCAATTTACATTAGCGCGTCTATAATAACTATCTGTTTTAATATATTCGCGAACATCAATCCAATTATTTTTTAAGCCAATACTGTTGAGATATTCGCTAATAATGGTTGTTGATACTAACTCGCCAAAGCCAATAATTTGGTCGTAAACAAAATTATAATTGGGGGATTTATTACTTTTTAAAAACTGATTTAACTCTTCAAAAAGAGTTGCTGTTTTATTAAAAACTGGGTGCCTTTCATTTTCAAATAAATCTAAAAGAATGACGTTGTGATATTTTTTAACGTCTTGATAGGCGCTTTGTAATTCAGGTTTATTATCAAAATAATTTTTTAAGACAAGCTCTAAAGCATTTGTGGTTTTACCCATCGCAGATACCACAATTAAGGTGTTTTTAAATTCAACCTTTTGTAATACTAGAGCTAAGTTTTTTATACCATTAGCATCTTTTACCGAAGCTCCTCCAAATTTAAATACCTGCATGTTCTAGTTTTGCTATATAGTTTTTAATAGCTTCTTCGTTTAGTTGCACAACATCCCAATCGCGCATAACATTTGCGCCTTTACTTTCATAAAAAGATATCGCTGATTCGTTCCAATCTATGACTTCCCAATTAATCCGTTTTGCATTTATGCTATCTGCATATTTAACAACTTCATCTAATAAGGCCGTTCCAAGACCAGAACCTCTATGTTTTTCGCTAACTATTAAATCTTCTAAATGAATGATCTTCCCTTTCCATGTAGAGTAGCGGTTGTAAATTAATGCAATCCCTTCAATTTTTTCGTTGATCTCAGCCACAAAACATTTAAAGGCGGGTGCTTCTCCAAAACCATCGTTTTGTAAATCTTCAACGGTTACTTCAACAGCATGTGTTTCTTTTTCAAATGTAGCTAAGGCCTTAATTAAATCAAGCACTTGTGACATATCCTCTCTATTTGCTAATCTAATTGTATAATTCATAAATAATATTCTTGTTTTTCAAATATACTTTAAAGTTGATAGTTTAATAACATTAATAATAACGAAAACGTTGTAGTTGCGTGAAAAATAATGGATATTTGCAAAACAAAACTAAACATTATATGTCTCACAAAAAGCAAACTTTAGGAGAATTTATTATTGAAAATCAATCCTCATTTAAATTTTCTTCAGGCGAATTATCTAGCCTTTTAAATTCAATTCGATTAGCTGCAAAAGTAGTAAATCATGAAGTTAATAAAGCAGGATTAGTAGATATTATAGGGGCTGCTGGCGATACTAATATTCAAGGCGAAGATCAGCAAAAGCTAGATGTTTATGCCAATGAAAAGTTTATACAAACGCTCACAAAAAGAAATATTGTTTGTGGTATTGCAAGTGAAGAAGAGGATGATTTTATTGCGATAAATAGTCAAGATGAAAATCATCAAAATAAATATGTTGTTTTAATAGATCCTTTAGATGGTTCGTCAAATATTGATGTGAATGTATCTGTTGGGACTATTTTTTCTATTTACAGACGTGTTACCCCTGTTGGAACACCAGTAAAACTTGAAGATTTTTTACAAAAAGGAATTGAGCAAGTAGCTGCTGGTTATGTGGTTTATGGGACATCTACTATGTTAGTTTATACCACTGGAGATGGTGTTAATGGGTTTACTCTAAACCCTGCAATTGGAACGTTTTACTTATCGCATCCTAACATGCAATTCCCTGACGACGGGAACATTTATTCTGTAAATGAGGGGAACTATATTCATTTTCCGCAAGGGGTGAAAAATTATATTAAATATTGTCAGCAAGAAGAAGATGATAGGCCTTACACGTCTAGATATATTGGGTCTTTAGTATCCGATTTTCATAGAAATATGATTAAGGGTGGGATTTATTTATATCCGCAAAGTTCAAAAAATCCTAATGGGAAATTACGTTTACTTTACGAATGTAATCCTATGGCATTTTTAGCTGAGCAAGCCAATGGGAAATCTAGTGATGGATTTATAAGAACTATGGAAGTTGAACCGACAGAACTACACCAACGTGTACCATTTATCTGCGGAAGCAAAAACATGGTTGAAAAGGCTGAGGCGTTTATGCGTGATGCTGAATAGGACTAATCGTTGTGTCACCTAGAATAAATAGGTTGACAATTATTAAATAATTTAAATAAAACCAGAGAAGTTAGCTTCTCTGGTTTTTTGTTATTCTAAACCTGAGCTCGATTAATGTTCAAAATGTAACATGTTTAATTTCAGAAATAAAGAATTGTTATTATACCCCACAAGGTTTTTGAAATCTTGTGGAATTTAAATAACTAACTGGTAATTAATGGTTTATTGGTTTTTCTGAGTTTAAAACCCCTACAGGTCTTACAAAAAAACAAGGATAAACCTTATAAATAGTAAGGGATAACCTTAGTTGTTATTTAAGAATTTCTTATATATTGCAATTTTAAAATCATAAATATAATCTTATGAATATCCGTTTGTTTTTCTTATTACTTTGTTTGTTAGTTTTTAAAGTTACTTTGGCGCAAGAGCTGCCAAGTTTAGTACCAACGGCTCCTGCCGCTGCCGAACTTATAAAATCTATAGAATACCCTGTAAACTATAATACCGGTTTAGCAAATATTAATGTCCCGTTACATACTATAACCGCAGGTAATATTTCGTTACCTATTAAATTAAGTAATAACAGCAGAGGTTTTACACAAAACGAACAAGAAGGCGTAGCGGGTTTAGGCTGGTCTTTGAGCACCGATATTGAAATAACAAGGGTGGTTAATGGAGTGGATGATTTTTTTAATAATAATACTACTAGTAATATTTCTAATGGCGTTTTTGGTTATTATTATTACAATGATGGGTATTCTTATTATTTAACGGGGTGTGATAACCCTAATATAACGGGAGAACCAAAAAAGCATTGTGTTTTTACTAAGGCATATAGAATAGATTTAAGAGGGGATATAGACAGTGAACCCGATAAATTCTATTATTCATTATTAAGCGGACGGTCTGGCTCTTTTTATTTTCAAAAGAGCGAAGATGTTTATAATAATACTACTGTTAATACCAATACTTATAGTATCGATATCGTTCAATTTCCTTATACAGGAGTAAAAATTAGCATTCCTGTTTCTCCAGAAGGAATAGAAGAAGAAGGCAGTTTTTTAATAACAGATTTAGATGGAACAGAATATTATTATGGTGGTAATAATGCTATTGAAACAAACACTAGTAGTGGTGGTCAAGCAACATTAAGAGGTGATCATATTACAAGTTGGAAGTGCACTAAAATAGTAACAAGTAATAAACAACAAGAAGTAAATTTCACTTACGATACCCAAAATCAAAATGTTACATTTAGTGGAAGAGATGAAGTAGCTATGCATTATAATAAAACTTTTTATACTTCAAATTATTTCACACCTAATATACCTACTATAACTGATTTTGAAGATTTTTTAACTTCAGCAGACTATAATTTAACTGGAAATAACGTACATGATGAACTTATGCATGTAGATGGTCCGTTCTCTGAAAACCGTATAGATAATGATGACTATTTTGGGACTAATGAATACCTTTTAAATTACCCTGTGCATTATACCAAGCGTACCGATGGCTATGGTGTTAGTGCGTATGTTTTTCCTGTAAATGGTGATGATGTCATATGTAAAGATGAGATGTTACGGTTTGATGTTACTAAAAGAATCCAAAATAAATTAAGACTTGCATCAATTACTTTTCCTAGTGGAAGCGCCACATATTCATACGATAGTAGCGGCCAAGAGAATGGACAATTAAATACTATAACTCTTAAAGATAAAAATTATAATTCTATTAAAACTTTTACCTTTAATCAAAGTACAGAAGGCGATAATATTTATGCTGGAAGTCATTATAGTAAATTATATCAGTATTATGATGGATCAACCTCTTATCTAGATAGTTTAAATATAACAGCCACAGGAGAAACAGACCTTACTTATAAATTTTATTATAAGGTTAAACAACCTTATAGTAATGTTGATCAAGCATTGACAGGTGAAAAAGTCTATGATCACGATATAAATATTAACGATTTTTCCATTAATTCTGAAGTAGGTTATTTTGCTATAGGGCCTAACTATCTTAGTTATCAAGATCATGTGAATAAATATACCTCAGATCCAGATTATATCGTTAACAATTCAGGACTATCACCATGGGGTATGTTAGAAAGCATTATATATCCTACAAAAGGAACGACTTATTTTGAGTACGAGATAAATAAAGCGTATAGCTCATCATCTACTACTACAACTAGTCTATTGGGTTATAGAATAAAATCTATTACAAACCATGACAATTCTAATGTAACAAGCAAAAGAGAGTTTGTATATGGTAGCGACGAAAACGGAGGTGGTATAATGAGACCTTTTTTATATAATAAAGATTCATATTTTGAATATGGTATGATAGAACTAGCTCAAAATAATATAACAACAGCTCTAAAATATGAAGAAGTGGTTGGTAATGGCTCCTCCAGCACAATAAAAATGTTAAACAACGCTGTAGATACCCAAATTCATATTACATATGGAATTGATCAGGATGTTGGTAATTTTATATTGCTAAGTGATCTTAATTGGCAAATAGCAGCAGGCCAATATGTTTCACCCCAAAGTATACAAAACACTTATGATGATACTTACTCTTTTATAAAACGAAAGGATGAAAGGGTGAAAACTTTTAAAAAGAATGGTTTTGAAACATTAGCAGACATGAAGAACCCTGTATATTACAATGTTGTTACCGAATACACGTCTAGTGAAGAAGGAGCAGGTGAATGGAGGCCAACAGGCAAAACAGTATACACATATAGAACAAATGAGCTTTTTAATTCTAAGTCTCCTTTTGATAATTATCAATCTGATGGTTTATATCCATCAGGGCAGATATCATCCTTTTCATATGGACAATTGGCACCCTACAATTGGGCTTACGGGCAATTAATTTCTAAAGTTGATTATAAGGCATTAGAAACTAGTCCTGTAACTACATATACGCCCGTAAAAGAAATTATTAATGAATATAAAACAAATAATGGTGTTAGCAATGAGGAGATATATTTAGGCAAGCGCTATTTCCCAATGACCACTAATGTTCCCATTAGTGATAACTTTGATATATCAAAAAGCTTTTTTGAAGATGTTCCCTCTTTTCAATTTAAACCAGAGACTTCCTTACCTATATATACAGGGTATATTACCCTAGAGAACACTAGAGAAATTATGCATTACGACAATGGTAGTGTTGAAACAAGAACTGACTACACTTACGATCCTACAATCTTATTACCAAGTACTGTAACAACAACAATAAGTGGTGACGAGCCAATAATTACCAAGACCTATTACCCTCAAGATATTACCGATATATACGCTTTAGGAGCCGATGATTTAACAACTCTAGAAAAAAGTGCCATAGATAGGCTAAAAGATGATGACCTTCATCGCGTTGCAACACCTATTCAAACAGAGATTTATAAAGATGCCAATCAAGATGGAAACGCAGACAGTAGTGAGCTACTAAATAGGCAGCGTACTAATTATAAAGTATGGGATACAAACCTTGTGATGCCCGAAACTGTTCAAACCGCCATAGAAAGCAACCCTTTAGAAGACCGAATAGTTTATAACGATTATTATGACAACGGAAACATTAAAGAAGTATCAAAAGCATATGATTCAAGCATCTTTTACATTTGGGGTTATAACGACCAATATCCTATAGCAAAAATAGAAAACTTTACGACTACCCAAGCACTTGGCATACAGAGTTTAATTACAGATGCCGAAAATGCATCAGATGCAGATAATAATCTGACTCAAGAAGGTTTATTACGCGACGCTTTAGACGATATTAGAAATGATGCTGCCTTATCTAACGCCATGATTACTACATACACTTACGATCCTTTAATAGGCGTAACGAGCGTTAAAGACCCTAGAGGCTACATTATGTATTATGAATACGACAACTTTAATCGTTTAAAACAGGTTAAAGATGCCAATGGAAATATCTTGAGTGAAAACGAATATAACTACAAACAATAAATTAAAGATAAGTATGAAAAAGTTACTATTTACACTAGCAGCAATTTGTTCAATATCTTTAATGCATGGACAAACCACAACAAGCCCTTCTAATGATGAGAATTACGTACGTAGCATAATCTATCAAGTTGAAACTACCACAAATACTGTTACAGATGATGATAAAATAGAATCTATCACTTATTTTGATGGTTTAGGCAGACCCAAACAAAGTATTGGTATTAGAGCAGGTGGTGATAAACAAGATATTATTACACCTATTGAGTACGATGCTTATGGCAGACAAATTAAAGACTATTTACCCTATGCCCTATCAACAACTACTAATGGAGAATATATACCAGATGCTTTAGATGATATCATAGATGTTTACTCTAACTCATCAAAATACGAGAACACCTATAACCCCTATTCAAAAAAACGTTTAGAAGCTTCTCCATTAGGTAGAGTTCTAGAACAGGCCGCACCAGGATACGATTGGAGACTTACTGATATAGAGTACGAGGACCCTGGACACACCATAAGATTCGAATATTTAACCAATACACATGAAGGCGTAGACTCCTCTTATGACCCAATCAATCCACTAAACGATAATGTAGAAGGAGAATACAGTTACTATAATCCTGGAGAATTATATAAAACCATAACAAAAGATGAGAATTGGCAACCCAATCAAACATATCCAAAAAATCATACGACAGAAGAATTTAAAAACAAGCAAGGTCAAGTTGTACTAAAACGAACTTATGCCACTTCAAAGGTTGGAGGCGTAATGATTAACACACCTCATGATACCAATTATAAATATGATGATTTTGGTAATTTAACCGATGTGTATCCACCAAAAGTCTTAGATCGCTTTTATACCGCACTTGGCTACCATTATATATATGATAGTAGAAATAGGCTTATACAAAAAAAAATACCAGGTAAAGATTGGGAATACATTGTTTACGATAAACTAGATAGACCCGTATTAACCCAAGATGCCAATTTAAGAGTCAACAATAAATGGTTATTTACAAAATATGATGTTTTTGGTAGGGTGACTTATACGGGTATATACACATATGCTAGTTTGCAAACCCAAAGTGAAATGCAAGCTAATCTAGATACCTTTTACACCACAAATAGTTCTAACAATTTGTACGAATCTAAATTAGGAGCTCAAGGTAGTTATCATTTCTATTCTAATACCGCCTTTCCAAATACAGGTATAGAATTGCTTACTGTTAATTATTACGATAATTACACCTTTAGCATACCTACATCTATTGCTATGCCAAGCAATGTATGGGAAACAGGTGATATAACCAGTCATATTAAAAGTTTAGCAACAGGATCTAAGGTTAAAGTTCTAGAAACGAGTCAATGGATAACAAGCATAACTGCTTATGACGAAAAAGCACAACCTATTTGGAGAGGAAGCTATAACGATTATTTAAAGACGACAGATATTGTAAAAAGTAAGTTAGATTTTGTTGGTAAAGTTACAAGTAGCGTAAGTATACATAAAAAGCTAAACCAAGATGATATTGTAACCGAAGATACTTTTGATTACGACCATGTGGGTAGACTATTAGCGCAAACACAAAGTATTAGAGATACAGAATATGGAGCCAATTCTATAGATTTAATTTTAGATGGTACCACAACAAATAACCAAATAGGCTATACCGCAAGTAACTCTATAACTATAAAACCAACCTTTATAGGATTAACAGGTTTTTCTGCTAAAATTATCCCCGAAAGTAAAGAATTGATCGTTTTAAATACATATGATGAACTTGGACAATTAGAGAACAAAAAAGTAGGAGGAGATGCCGCAACATTAGTTACAAGCTCAGCGGGTTTACAAACCGTAGATTACACTTATAACATTCGTGGTTGGTTAAAACAAATAAACAACCCAACAACATTAGGTGACGACTTGTTTGCTTTTAAAATAGGATACAATGAAGGCGTGACACCGTTATATAATGGAAATATTAGTTTAACCCAATGGAAAACAGCTAACACAGACACTAGTTTAAAAACGTATGATTACACCTATGATGCCTTAAATAGAATTACCAGTGCTATTGGTAATACAGATGAATATGATTTAATGGCTATTGGTTATGATAGAAATGGAAATATTACTAACTTAAAACGACGCGGCCATACCACAGCTAACCCAGTATTAGGAAACAGTAGTCATTTTGGTACCATGGATGATTTGAGTTATGATTATGATGATAATCTTCATTTAAATCCAGATGGGGGAAATAAATTAATTAAAGTATCTGATGCAGGTGATACCACTTTCGGTTTTAAAGATAGTAGTATAGACGATCAAGATTTTTTATATGATGCTAATGGCAATATGACAAGTGATGATAACAAGGGTATAAGCAACATTACATACAACCATTTAAATTTACCAACGAGCGTATCAATAACAGGAGGAACTATTTCGTATATTTACGATGCCACGGGTATAAAGCTTGAGAAAAAAATTGAAGAAACTGGAGAGACTGATGCCTACACCTATTATGCAGGTAATTATATATACCAAGACAGTGCTTTAAAATTCTTTAACCACCCAGAAGGGTATACAGAGCCTAAAAATGAAAACGATTTATCTCAGGGGTTTAATTATGTGTATCAATATAAAGATCATTTAGGGAATGTAAGGTTGAGTTATATGGATTCTGATGGAGATGGAGATATAACAGCTTCTACTGAAATACTAGAAGAGAATAACTACTATCCCTTTGGACTTAAACATAAAGGGTATAATAATGTTGTATCAGCTAACGCAAATAGTGTTGCGCAGAAGTATAAGTACAACGGAAAAGAACTCAATGATGAATTAGGTTTGGATTGGTACGATTACGGAGCAAGGAATTATGATGCGAGTTTGGGTAGATGGATGAACATTGATCCATTGGCAAAGGTTTATTATTCAAAGAGTCCATACAATTATGCATTGAACAGTCCAATAGTAATGGTTGACCCAGATGGTACTAGAGTTTATTTTGTTATTTATACTGGTGGTAGTGCGGATGCTGAGGATGCTGCACGAACACGAAGAGAGGAAATTGAAGGTTCTGATGATTTTAATAGCGAGGAGGATGTTGTTTATTCTCTTGTGGTACAGGATTTAGGTAAATTAGGCGATATGGTTTCAGAAAAGTTAAAGGACGCTGAAAAAAATGGTTTTGGAAAAACTGTAGAGGCTAGTTTTTATGGGCATAATGGCGGAGATGGACCAGTCGGAAGTGCAGCAGCTTCAAGTAATAGTTTGGCAGATGTAACAGGTTCATCTATTGATGGCTCTCAATTATCACCTTCAGGGTGGAAAGGTATTGATTTTAATTTTGATGAATCAGGAAGTATAGCCTGTTTTTATGGCTGTGAAGGGGCTAGTTTTGCAGAACGTTTTTTAAATTATTCTAACGTAACTAATACGGCTGGGTCAACTGGTAGAGTCGGAGGTTCTTATACAAATTCAGGAGATTTTTCTGCTGCTTGGTTTCCAATGGGTAGAAGTGTATATTTTGTTTCTGCGGAAGACGGTAAAGTCTTACCTACTTTTGCTTTTTCTGCTGATTCACCATTCGATACTTACACTACTAGTAATGGAATTACTAAAACAGTAACTTACAAAGATGATGAAGGCAATATAATATATACAAGAGCGAGTAATGTTAAAGTGAATGGTAATGCAACTATTGATAATGAAACAAAAGAAGTTGTATCAGGTTCAAAACAAGAATAACAATTATGAAAAAACCAATATTAAAAGTTATACTTTTTAGTCTTTTACTACTAGTGATTACGTCACTTTTATCTTATATGTTTTATAATATGAAAATAGAAAATGGTTATAAGGTAGGCTTCCCCTTTGTTTATTATTCTGAATTTCAATTAAGTGGAAATGACTATAGAAATTTCGGATGGTTTCCGTACCACGGAATATATAATGCTCTAATTTATTTAGCAGCTTCTATTTTATTTTTTAAAATAAGAGCAAAAAAATGAAAGTTTAATAAAAAATATAAAGACCACAGCGAAAGTTGTGGTTTTTTTATGCGTAAGCTTTTTTAGTTTTAGTATCTCTAATAAAAGCTCCGCTGCTCCCTAGTATAGCTACTACTAATTTGTAATTAGTGGCGGTAAGAGAAACTCATAATTTGTTATACAATATCTTAATTGGATACAATTGGATACAAAATGGATATATCCAAAAGAATAATTACATATATTTGTAATTGGATACAATTGGATACAAAATGGATATATCTAAAAAAACAGCTTTTCAACCTGCAATATTTCAGGACATCATACAAAAATTAAGTCTTGTAGATACCTTTAAAGGCGGTTGGAATCTTATTGAAAATAAAGAGAAACGTTACTTAAAAGAACTACGTGATATTGCGACCATACAAAGTATAGGGTCGTCAACAAGGATTGAGGGGGCTACTTTAACTAACGATGAAGTAAAGCAATTACTTAAATCGGTGCAAATAAGCAAACTCGATAAACGTGAAGAGCAAGAGGTTGTAGGCTATTACGAAGCCTTAGAACTTATATTGGAACATTATGAAGATATAGACCTTTCAGAACGTTATTTACATCAACTACATGCTATCCTTTTAAAATATAGCAGTAAAGACCAACGCCATAAAGGACAATACAAAAACGTATCCAATCAGGTCGTAGCCAATTATCCAGATGGTGAGCAAAAAGTGATATTTAGGACTACCGAGCCACATTTAACAGCAAATGAAATGCATGATTTAATCGTGTGGACTAATGAGCAGTTAGAAGAAAAGAAACTACACCCCGTACTTATCACATCCGTATTTGTTTATGAATTTCTATCAATTCACCCATATCAAGATGGTAATGGCAGGCTATCAAGGTTATTGACGACATTCTTACTATTAAAACAAAATTATAATTTCATCGAGTATGTCTCTTTTGAGCATGTTATTGAAAATAGAAAGGATATGTATTACCGAGTGCTAATGGAAACACAAAAACGCAGAGGTTTTGATGATGAGATACTGGACCGTTGGGTGGTATTCTTTTTGGATTGTTTAATAGACCTTACAAATAAATTAAAAGTTAAATATGACACTTATAATAGTCTAAAAAGTAGCACCAACAATAGACAAAAACAGGTGTTAGCTTATATTAAAGAACACAAAACGATACAGATAAAGAACTTGGAAGAAGATTTATCTGATTACTCAAGAAATACACTTAAAAAGGACTTGCAGTATTTGGTTCAAGAAGGTTTTATATTAACTACTGGTTCTGGTCGTGGTGTTCGTTATCATGCTAAAGAGTAACACAATTGAAAACTGTCTTTCGTTACTAAATACAGCCTTAAATTCGTAAGTCTGTTATAAAAATAACCACAAACAGTTGTAAAAACAAGGTTTGCGGTTTTAGTATTTTTACCTAACTTGGTGTTGCACAAAACATCCCGCTCTGCGAAGTCTGTGACTTCGTAGTAATAGTATAACAGTAATAAATAAAGTTCAAAATATTTAAAAGCTAGATTTTAGAAATAAAGTTTAGCTTTTTGTATTTATATTGTATGTGAATAATGCGAAGTTACAAACTTCGCATAGCTGATTTTTAGAAGGTGCTTTTTTATGCGTTAGAGATTGAGCAATTGTTGGAGCTCCTCGCAGAGAGCGACTTGTGAAAGCTCGACCTTTGGGTAACGCCCAAATACCCACTCATTCTAAGACACCCAAAACTCCGCAGAACTTGTTGAAAAGGCTGAGGCGTTTATACGTGATGCAGAATAGAGACAAACTTAAAGGTATAAAAAAAGCGAACTGAAAAGTTCGCTTTTTTTATAAATATTTTAGTAAAGCTTAATGCAAACCAACCAAATCGCCAGCTACGTTTTTAGATGGTAAATCAGATTTCCCCATTAAGTAAATGTCTACTTGACGTGCAGCTTCTCTTCCTTCAGAAATAGCCCATACAATTAAGGATTGCCCTCTTCGCATATCACCAGCAGTGAAAATGTTTGGCACGTTTGTTTGGTACTTACCGTAAGTTGCTTTGTAATTAGAACGACCATCTCTGTCTAATCCTAATTGATCGGCAATGGTACTTTCAGGTCCTGTAAATCCAAGAGCCAATAAAGCTAAATCGCATGGCCATGTTTTTTCGGTACCTTCAATTTCTATTAATTTAGGACGTTCACCAGGAACCATTTCCCACTCCACATTAACTGTTTTTAAAGCGGTAAGTTTTCCGTTAGCATCCTTTACAAATTCTTTTGTGTTTATTAACCAGTTACGCTCTACACCTTCTTTATGAGAAGATGATGTTTTTAACTGTAATGGCCAAAAAGGCCAAGGTGTTGTTGGTGAACGATGCCCTGGAGGTTTCGGCATAATTTCGAAGTTAATAACCGATTTTGCACCGTGACGGTTCGATGTACCAATACAATCCGATCCTGTATCTCCTCCACCAATAACGATCACATCTTTATCTGTTGCTTTTATTTGATCTTTTATGTCTTGACCAAAAACAACTTTAGTTTGCTGGGTTAAGAAATCCATAGCTTGCACCACACCATCGGCATCAATACCAGGTGTTGGTAAACTTCTTCTTTCGGTAGCGCCACCACAAAGAACAATAGCATCAAAAGCTTTTAATTCTTCAATAGATACATTAACACCAACGTTAGCATTTACTTTAAAGGTAATCCCTTCGGCTTCTAAAATAGTTACACGACGGTCTATAATACCTTTTTCCATTTTGAAATTAGGAATACCGTAGCGTAATAATCCACCAACAGCATCATCCCTTTCAAAAACAGTAACCGTATGTCCAGCTCTATTTAATTGTTGAGCCGTTGCTAAACCTGCAGGTCCAGAACCTACAACAGCTATGGTTCTACCTGTTCTAGTTTTTGGGGGTTGTGGTTTAATCCAACCTTCTTTAAAAGCGCGTTCTACTATATTTTTTTCAATATTTTCAATAGAAATAGGATCTTCAATAAGACCTAAAACACATGCTTGCTCGCAAGGCGCAGGACACAAACGACCCGTAAATTCTGGGAAGTTGTTTGTAGAGTGTAATATCCAAGAAGCTTTTTGCCATTCACCTTGGTGTACCATGTGATTGAAATCTGGAATTAAATTACCAAGTGGGCAACCACTATGGCAAAAAGGAATTCCGCAATCCATACAACGAGAACCTTGTTCTGTCATATCCTTATCACTTAAAGGCACTGTAAATTCTTTATAATGCTCTACACGCTCTTCTACGGGCTTGTATGCTTCATCTTGTCTTTCGAATTCTTTAAAACCTGTTACTTTTCCCATCGTTATACTGTTTCTAATTCTTCAACCATTATTTCTCCTTTAGCTAAACGTGCTAATGCTTTCTTGTATTCTGTAGGCATGACTCTAACAAAATTCTTCAAGCTATTATCCCAATCGGCTAATAGTTTTTTAGCTAATCCACTATCTGTATATTCAAGATGTTTTTCTATCCATCCTTTTAAATCGATAGCATCTTCATCTAAAATATCTTCAAAATCGATAGTTTCTGTATTACATAATCCGTTTACAAATTTGTTTTCAGGATCGTATACATAAGCAATACCTCCACTCATACCAGCGGCAAAGTTTCTACCTGTATTACCAAGAACGATTACTTTTCCTCCTGTCATGTATTCACAACAATGATCTCCAACACCTTCTACAACGGTTGTTGCTCCAGAGTTACGTACTGCAAAACGTTCGCCTGCAATACCATTTATATAAGCTTCACCTTGTACCGCTCCAAATAAACAGACATTACCAACAATGATGTTGTTTTCTGCAATGAAATCTGCTTTAATAGGTTTCTTTATAATTAATTTAGCTCCAGATAAACCTTTACCTAAATAATCGTTTGTGTTTCCTTCTAGATTAAACGTCAATCCGTTAGCACCAAAGGCACCGAAACTTTGACCTGCAGATCCTGTAAAATTGATATTTAATGTATTCTCTGGTAAGCCTAAGTGTCCATGTGCTTTAGAAATTTCGTTACTAATAATAGCACCAACCGAACGGTTTATATTATTAATAGGGAATTCTAAAGTTGTAGGTACTTTATTTGTTATTGCTGTTTTAGCATGTTTTAAGATTGTGAAATCTAATACATTCTCTAAATTATGATCTTGCTTTTCAGAATTTTTAACAGGCATTTCGCTATAAGCGGTTGGTCTGTGTAAGATTGAGGATAAATCTAATCCTCTTGCTTTATAATGCGTGATGGCTTGATTGGCGTTTATTTTATGAGTTTGACCAATCATTTCATCCATGGTTCTAAACCCTAACTGCGCCATAATACCTCTTAATTCTTCAGCAACGTAGTAGAAGAAATTAATAACGTGTTCTGGTGTACCTTTAAAGTTTCTACGTAACTCTTTATCTTGAGTTGCAATACCTACTGGACATGTATTTAAGTGACACTTACGCATCATAATACAACCCGAAGCTACTAATGGCGCTGTTGCAAATCCAAATTCTTCTGCGCCTAATAGGCAAGCTATAGCAACATCACGACCCGTTTTTAATTGGCCATCGCATTCTACAACAATACGAGAACGTAAGTTGTTTAATACTAAGGTTTGTTGTGCTTCTGCTAAACCAAGTTCCCAAGGTAAACCGGCATGTTTTAATGATGTTAAAGGAGAAGCTCCAGTTCCACCATCGTAGCCTGCAATAAGTACAACATCGGCTTTTGCTTTAGATACCCCTGCAGCAATAGTCCCAACACCAACTTCTGATACTAATTTTACATTAACTCTAGCTTCACGATTTGCATTCTTTAAATCGTAAATTAATTGTGCTAAATCTTCAATAGAATAAATATCGTGATGCGGTGGTGGTGAAATCAATCCTACAAAAGGCGTTGAGTTACGTGCTTCTGCAATCCATGGTAATACTTTTTCACCAGGTAATTGACCACCTTCTCCAGGTTTTGCACCTTGAGCCATTTTTATTTGAATCTCTCTTGCGTTTGTTAAGTAATGTGATGTTACTCCAAAGCGACCAGAGGCTACTTGTTTTATTGCTGAGTTACGACTGTCTCCATTCGCATCAGGAATAAAACGTTTTCTATCTTCTCCACCTTCACCAGAATTAGATTTCCCTCCAATTCGGTTCATAGCAATCGCTAAGTTTTCGTGTGCTTCTCTAGAAATAGATCCGTAAGACATCGCTCCTGTTTTGAAACGTTTTACGATATCTGTCCAAGGTTCTACTTCATCTAAAGGAATTGGATCTAAATTATCAAACTCAAATAAACCACGAATGGTCATTAAGTTTTCAGCTTGATCGTTAACGGCTTTTGCGTAAACATTATAACTGGCTTGATCACTCAATCTAACCGCTTGCTGTAATTTAGCAACCGTTGTTGGGTTAAACATATGTCTTTCTCCGTTACGTCTCCATCTGTAATCTCCACCAATATTTAAACCTAAACGTTTATCTATAAAGGTGTCTGGATATGCATATTTGTAACGTTCACTAATTTCTTTTTCAATTTCATATAAACCAATACCTTCAATTCTTGAAGCGGTGTATGGAAAATATTTTTCTACAAATTGCGAGTTAAAACCAACAATTTCGAATATTTGAGAACCTCTATATGAGTGTAATGTAGAGATTCCTATTTTGTTCATGACTTTTAAAATCCCTTTACCAATAGCTTTGTTGAAATTATCAACTGCTTTTTGCTCGTCCATCCCAGTAATGAAGCCTTCTTTTACTTGCGATCTTATAATTTCGTTTACCATATATGGATTTACAGCACTTGCGCCATAACCAAATAGAGTAGCAAAATGATGCGGCTCACGAGGCTCTGCAGATTCGATAATAATATCGAAGTAAGAACGCTTACGTAAACGATTCATTTGATGGTTCACAAAAGAACATGCTAATAAAGAAGGGATAGGAGCAAACTCCTTATTTACACCTCTATCTGATAAGATAATGATGTTAGTGCCTCTTAATAATGCTTTTTCTATTTGTACAATAATAGCATCTAAAGCATCTTCAAGTCCATTAAGACCTTTTTCTTTAGCGTAAAGGATCTCAATAGTTTCAGTCTTAAAGCTTTCAACAGAAATATTTCTGATTTTTTCTAAATCGGCATTAGAAATTACTGGGTTTTGAATTTTTAATTTTCTACACTGTCTTTCTGTGATGCTAAATATGTTTCTATCTTTTCCTAAAGACAGACTTATATCTGTTACAATCTCTTCGCGAATACCATCTAATGGAGGATTAGTAACTTGTGCAAATAATTGTTTAAAGTAATTTGAAATGAGTTGAGGTCTATCTGATAAAACAGCCAAAGGCGTATCGATACCCATAGAACCTAAAGCTTCTTTACCAACCACTGCCATTGGTGTAATAACTTCTTGAATATCTTCGAATGTATAGTTAAATAAACGTTGCCTTGTTTTTATATCGATAGTTTCGATAGGACAGGTTGTATTTGTGTACGGTAGATCTTTTAAATGTATTCTTGTTTTATCTAACCAGTCTTGGTATGGTCTTTCTGAAACAATTTTACTTTTAATTTCTTCATCGTTAATTATACGACCTTCGTTCATGTCTACCAAGAACATTTTTCCTGGCTCTAAACGACCATGGCTTTCAACATCTTCTGGTGCAACTTCTACAACACCAATTTCTGAAGACATAATTAGTTTGCCACTTTTAGTCACGGTATATCTTGATGGACGTAAACCATTACGGTCTAATAAAGCACCAATATAATCGCCATCTGTAAACGGTACAGACGCAGGGCCATCCCATGGCTCCATTAAGCAGGCATTGTATTCGTAGAATGCTTTACGTTCTTTAGACATGGTTTTGTGTTTTTCCCATGCTTCAGGAATCATCATCATCATGACTTCTGGTAACGATCTTCCAGTGTGTGTTAATAATTCAACAACCATATCCATAGACGCAGAATCTGATTTTCCTGGTAATATGATTGGGAATAATTTATCTATTTGTGGTCCGAAAACCTCACTTTTCATTATTTCTTCTCGTACACGCATTCTACTTACGTTACCACGTAATGTATTAATTTCTCCGTTTTGACACATAAAACGAAATGGCTGTGCCAATTCCCATGCAGGCATCGTGTTTGTAGAGAAACGCTGGTGTACTAAAGCTAAACGCGTTACTAAATCTTCTTGTTGTAAATCTGTAAAATAAGGCCCAATATCTTCAGGCATTATAATTCCTTTATATATTAAGGTTGTATTAGATAGACTTGGTAAGTAGAAATAATCGCTTTGCGACATTTTAGACTTTCTAATCGCATGCTCTGTAATTTTACGGGCAGCATAAAGTTTAGCATTAAATATGTTTTCTGCAATATCTTCAGTTTTACCTATAAATAGTTGTTCAATATTTGGCTCTGATGCTAAAGCTATTTCTCCTAATTGTGAAGAATCTACAGGAACCTCTCTCCATCCTAAAATAGAAAGTCCTTGTGCTTCAATTTCTTTTTCAAAGATGTCTTTACAGAATTTATATTGGTTTTCAACTTTTGGTAAAAACACCATACCAACGGCGTATTCTCTTTGTGCAGGGATATCGAATTCGCAAATACGTTTAAAATAATCGTGAGGAATATCAATTAACAAACCAGCACCATCACCAGTTTTTCCATCTGCACTTACACCACCACGGTGTTCTAATTTTACTAGAATTTCTAGAGCATCGTGAATGATTTGATTTGTCTTCTCTCCTTTAAGATTACAAATAAAACCTGCTCCACAATTTTCGTGTTCAAATTCAGGTAAATAGAGTCCTTGTTTCTTCAGCATGATCTACATTTTTGGATTAAAAATAGCGTCGAAATTCAAAGGTAGTCACTAAGGTTTAAATTACAACAATGCCCAAATCATTATTCCGATTTTTTAAACGAAGCGAAGCTAAAAATAATTATATATCAATAATACAGAGATTTTTTAATAAATACTCAATCCTTATATATAGGTATAAATACATATATGTGAATTATCATTAACAATTCTTTATAATACTAATAAGAAAAGCATGAATAACTCGAAAAAACTGACGATTATTCAAAGTAACTCATTGTTAAAATATCATAAAATTCAATTTTTTAGAGAATACCTATAAAAAAATAGGGCAAAAAATGGAATATTGATAAAAATAATACAAATACCCCTAAATTTTAAGGGGGTAATTGTTTTTTTACATAGTTTTGACTCGTCTTACAAGAAAAAAGCTTAAAATTAATAACCAAATTAAACAATTATGAAAAAAATTATTACACTTTCAATGCTATTTATGGCAACTGTATTATTTGCTCAGGAAGAAACACCAAAATTAAGTGTTAGCGGTAGCGTTGATGCTTATTACCAAACAAACTTAACTGCTTCTGATAATGCTGGCGCAACTTACGGTACTGCTTTTGCTGGACAAACTGGTTTTGCAGTAGGTATGGGAAACATTATTTTTAGCTACGAAGGCGCAAAAACTGGTGTGGTTTTAGATTTAGTTACTGGGCCAAGAGGAGCTGGCGCTACTTTTAGCAACGATATTGTTGATGGTATCGTAAATCAAGCATATGTTTACTGGAATGTATCTGAAGGTACGACATTAACAATGGGTCGTTTCAATACCTTTTTAGGTTATGAAGTTATTGCTCCTGCAGCAAACTTTAACTACAGTACGTCTTACTTATTCTCAAGCGGACCTTTTTCTCACGTTGGTTTAAAAGCTGATTTTGCTTTATCTGATGATTGGAGTTTAATGTTAGCGATTACTAATCCTTGGGATACTAATGACACTTCTGCAACAGGTGAATATGCACTTGGAGCTCAATTAGGGTATTCTGGTCAATTCTTAAACTTGTACTATGATAGTGGTAACGCTGGAGGTTTAGGATTTGAAATCGATTATACAGGTGGATTTGATTTATCTGATTCTTTCTTCTTAGGTCTAAATGCTGCATATAATGACAATGACGGTTCTGGTTTCTACGGAGCTGCTTTATATCCTCAAATAGCTACTTCTGATAGTTTCTCTATCGGTTTAAGGGGTGAGTACTTTGGTTTACATGGAGATGGGGATGATTTACCTTCTGTATTGGCAACAACTTTAACAGGAAGTTATACTGTAGAGAACTTAATTATCAAGCCAGAAATAAGATTAGATGCTTTATCTAATGCTGATGGTGGTCTTCTTGGTAGCTTTGTTGATAGCGATGGACTTCCTACAGATAGTTTAGCTGCATTTACTTTAGCTGCTATATTCACATTCTAAATATATTAAAAACATTCCTGAATATTTTCGGGAATGTTTTTAGTTTTACGAACTAATCAATAAAACATATATAATTATGAAAAAAATTGAAGCAATTATCAGAAAAGCAAAGTATCGTGTAGTAAAAGAAGCTTTGCATGAAGTTGGAGTGAATTTCTTTTCTTACTGGGATGTTACTGGTTTAGGAAACGAAAAAGAAGGACACGTTTATCGTGGTGTTAGTTATAGTACAAGTGATATTCAACGTAGATATATTTCTATTGTAGTTAATGATGATTTTGCAGAAGCTACTATCAATGCTATTCTTAGTTCTGCTGGAACAGGAGAAGTTGGAGATGGTAAAATCTTTGTATCAGATATCGAAGAGTGCTACAGAATAAGAACTGGAGAAAAAGGTGGAGACACTTTAAAATAATAACATTTAAAACACTTTTATAATTATGGAAGGATTATTTACAGCTAACAATGTATGGATGATGATCTGTACTGCGCTTGTTTTCTTTATGCACACAGGATTTGCATTTTTAGAAATTGGATTAACAAGACAAAAGAACACGATTAACATTTTATTTAAAAATATTTTTATCATTACAGTGGGTCTATTATTATATTATATAATGGGATTCAACTTAATGTACCCAGGTTTTGCTGAAGGTTCTGCTGGAATTTTTGATTTCGCAGGATTTGGAATTGCGCCTCCTGAAAATGGAATGACTCCTGATTACGCTGATGGTGGGTATACTTGGTGGACAGATTTCTTATTCCAAGGTATGTTTGCTGCAACTGCTGCAACTATTGTTTCTGGTGCTGTTGCTGAACGTATGAAAATTGGACCTTTTATGATTTTCACAGTAATTTACGTAGGTCTTGTTTATCCTATTGCAGGTTCTTGGAAATGGGGTGGTGGATTTTTAGATCAAATGGGATTCTATGATTTCGCTGGTTCTACATTAGTACACTCAGTAGGTGGATGGGCAGCTTTAGTTGCTGTTTATTTATTAGGTGCTCGTATTGGGAAATTTAAAGAAGGGAAAGCGCAAGCTATACCTGGACACAATATACCATTAGCAACTGCTGGTGTGTTAATTCTTTGGTTAGGATGGTTCGGATTCAACGGTGGTTCTGTACTTTCTGCTGATCCGGAATTAACGTCATTAACGTTAGTTACTACATGTTTAGCTGCTGCTGCAGGTGGTGTTGTTGCTGCTTTGGTATCTTTCATCAAATACAAGAATTTAGATTTAACGATGTTCTTAAATGGTATTTTAGGTGGTTTAGTCGGTATTACTGCAGGAGCTGATGTAATGACTCCAGAAAGCGCTATTATTATTGGTGCTATTGCTGGTGCATTAATCGTATTCGCTGTTGCTTTTGTTGATGCTATTAAATTAGATGATCCTGTAGGAGCTATCGCAGTACACTTAATTTGTGGTATCTGGGGAACTTTAGCTGTTGGTATTTTCTCAACAAACCCAGAGCATACATTCTTAATTCAATTAACAGGGGTAGCTTGCTATGCTGGATTCTGTATATTAACGTCTTTCATTATTATATTTACACTTAAGAAAGTTGTAGGTATTAGAGTTTCTGAAAAAGAAGAATTAGAAGGACTTGATGCACATGAGCATGGAATGAGTGCTTATTCTGATTTTAGAATGAATGAGCATTAATAATATATATTAGTTTAATATAATAAGTTGTTAAATAAAAAAAGGTGTCTTACTAGAGTAAGGCGCCTTTTTTTTGCGTTAAATGGTTTAAGATTTATTGGTCTCTAATGTAGTTAAAACTATGTGTTTTAGTGCATCTCGCTTTAGCTTCTAAAATTTTTTAGCCACTAATTTGTGAATTAATTTTTACTCATTAATTCTGTTTTTCAAATTTCACGAGACAGACTTTCAGGCCATAGATTTGGTTGTTGTTTTGATAAAAAAATATAAAAAGAAGATTAAAAAATTATTTAAACTTTTTAAAATCAATGTAATACAGGTGTTTGTTTATGGTCTAGTTTAGACTGTGAATAATTCTTAAAACTCATTTTAATGCAATGTAATTATTTGTTTAAAGTATTTAAAGTCAACATATTAAAGGTTTAATGTAAATTTAATGTTAACTAAATGTTGCGCAATTGTAAAATATATCTTATTTTTATAAGAGAATTTACAATTAACTCCCCTATAAAATGAAAAATATATTCGTACTAGCAATTGTTCTTTTTACAACAATAGCATTTGCTCAAAAAGAAAGAACGTTAACTCTAAATAAAGAAACAAATCAAATTGATGTTGTTTATTATCATGATAATGGTAAAGTAAGTCAGACAGGATCGTATACTGCAGATGGAAAGCTAGAAGGCGAGTGGTTAAGCTACAATAATGAAGGGAAAACTATTGTTAAAGCTTACTATAAAAACGGAATGAAAGTAGGTAAATGGATTCACGTGATTGATGGTGTAGCAAAAGAAGTAGATTATAGTAAAAATATTGCTTCGTTATAGAGAACATAGAAGTTTATAAAAAATAAAAGGCATCCGTTAGGATGCCTTTTTTATGAAAAGTATTTTGTTTTAAAACGTCTTATAGAGAAGCGTTTCTCCAAGTCCAAGCCGAAATATCAACTTGAGTACCTGTATTGTAAGCATCTGTAGTCGTTGCAGTATTGCCGTCTATTATAACATTAGCTAAAGGACCATCATCTTTCATATCAATATTGGTCGCATAACCACTTAAATATAAGTTTGTAATTGTTGCTCCAGATGTCTTTTTAAACTGTAAAGCAGTACCATCAACAGTCGAGATAGCTGTTACATTAACAAATTTTGGGTTTCCATTATCTTTATCACCTTCAAAGGCTGTAGAAAATCCTGTTACAGTATGAGAAATATAGGTGTTAGTTACTGTTCCGTTCCATCCTTCAGTCCAATCGACAGCATCATCACTATTATTCTCTAAATAGATATTTGTTACAGAGGCAGTGCCTCCAAAGAACTCTATACCATCATCATCACCACTAATTACCGAAATGTTTTCTAAAGTGGTTCCAGATCCAACAGCGTATAGAGAAACGCCATTGTATTGAGACTCAGAGTTAATTTGAGCACCTGTACCTTTAAGTACTAAATAGGTAATAGATCCTGAATTATCAACATCATTTGTCCCTCCATAGATAAAACCACCAACTTCGGCTGTAGCATCAACACCTGCAGTTGTAGTAGCGTTACCGCAAATTGTTAAACCTCCCCAATCTCCTGGACTAGCACTTGCAGAAGCAATTACTACAGGATTATCTGAAGTACCTTGAATGTCTATTGCTCCACCTTGTAATACAGCTATGTAAACACCTGTTCCGCCATCTCTAGCAGTGATTTTAGTTCCTGCGGGAATCGTTAATTTTGCACCAGATTGAACGATATAAGATGAATTAAGTAAATAACTTTCAGAAGCATTTAAAGTAACATCACCTGTAACAGCTCCTTGTAAAATACTACTTTCAAAAGATAAATCTGAATCTACCCAATCAAAATCAACAAGATCAACCGTAGGAATTAAAGAGGTGTTTAATGTGTAGAAATATTCATCTAAAGTTTCTGCTGCAGTGTGGTCGGTAAGAGCAACAGGTGTATAGTCTGCAATGATTACGTTTGCAAGATCTCCACCATCTTTCATATCTAAATCTACATCATATCCACTTAAAGATAAACCATCGATTGTTCCGCCAGAGGTCTTTTTAAATTGTAAAGCTGTTCCACCAACAGTTGACACGGCAGTAATGTTAGAGAAAGATGGATTACCATTGTCTTTATCGCCTTCAAAAACAGTTGAAAAACCAGCAACAGTATTAGATATATAAGCATTTGTTACAGAACCATTCCATCCTTCTGTCCAATCGATAGCGTCATCACTATTATTTTCTAAATATAAGTTAGACACGTCTACAGTGCCTCCAAAAAATTCAACACCATCATCATCACCATTTAATACAGCAACATGGTCTACCAATGTTCCAGAACCAACAGCGTAAAACGAAACACCATTATATTGAGATTCTGAATTAATTTGAGCGCCAGTTCCAACAATCTGTAAATACCTTATAATTCCTGAACTATCAGTATCATCGGTACCACCATAAATAAAACCACCAACTTCGGCAGAAGCATCAACACCAGCGGTTGTAGTCGCATTTCCACAGAGTGTTAAACCTCCCCAATCACCAGCAACTCCGTCTGCTGAAGACATTATTACAGGGCTACTAGCATTTCCATTAATGTTAATGTCACCACCTTGTAGAACAGCGATGTATACATCTGTACCACCAGCATCAGCCAGTATTTTTGTTCCAGCAGGGACAGTTAACGAAGCGCCTTCAGCGATAATAAATTGTCCTGTTAAACTATATACTGTAGAAGTATTAAGTGTGTAACTTTCTTCTAAAGTGCCGTTCATTATTCCAGTATCTAAGTTTTCGATAACTTGTTCTTGAGAAGCTATTATAGGGTCTGGATCTTCAGAGTCACAGCTAGTTAAATTAATAGCAGTAAAAGCTAAAGCTATAGTCATTAATTTTAAAGATAGATTTTTCATTTTTGTTTTCATTATTTTTTTATTGTGATACAAAGAAAATCGATTTACGTCTCTTCTTGTTTAATAGAATATTAAACGTAGGTTACGTTTATCGTTAAAAAGAAAGGCTTTTGTTACCAAAAGGTTAATTGGAAATAATCTATATTTTTTATATCGATTAAAAGGAAAGCGGCTGTCTAGAAAGGAAGAGTTACTTGTCTTACTGAACGTAGTTGAAGTTTTAATGTTTTGAAATTCAATACATTTCGACTTTGCTCAACGTGACATTTAAACTGAAAACTTACTTTTAGACAGCTGCTTTTAAAATAGCTAAACGTTGTTTTTTAAAACGTATATTTTATGCTAAGACTTAATAAGCTTCCTTTTTTATAAGAGCTTACGGTTTCGTTTGTTTCAACACCAGTATTAAGATTTCTTATAAGTTGTGTTTGCTCAATTATTGGGTTAAGTAAGTTTCTGCTAACAAATTTTAATAACAATTTATCGGTTATCTTTTTACTAGCAACAAAATCCATTGTAAAAAACCCCTTTTCAATAATCTCATCATTATAAAGCACTGCGCTATTTGAGAAATCTTCAGGAGATCCTAATGCGAAAATTTTATCAGAAGCATAATTCCCTGTAATTGTAGCAATAAATTCTTTTTCTTTATGATCGTTATAACTTAAAGATCCATTTAAGATTAAGTCTGAAGCACCTTGTAAATCAGATTTTGTAACTCCTTTATATTGAAACTCTTCCAACAAGTCTTGGTTAAACCACATTTGAGTTATGTTCGCATTAAAGTTTAAAACACTTTCTTGGTCATCATTCTCGATAATGTTCAATCTAGTTTCTAATTCCACACCAAAAACATCAGCTTTTTTTCCTGTATTAGCGTATTGAAAAATTCCAGCAGAACCTCTAGAAAGTGCTAAGTTAATAGGGTTTTTAATTTGCTTGTAAAATGTAGTCGCAGAAATCAACTCGCTTTTTTTAGGGAAAAATTCCCATTTTAAATCCACATTAAAAACATCCGATTTTTCCAGGCTTGGATCACCACTAGTAACACGTCCAGTAGGAGACACATATTCAAATGGCGCTAATTCTTTAAATTCTGGTAATGTCTGAGTTAAACTAGAAGCAAAGCGTAAAAAAACCTTTTCGTTTAATTCGTATTTTAAACTAGCACTTGGATAAAACTCTGAATATTCTTTAGAAATTGAACCTACACGACCAACATAGTTGGCGACATCCCAAAGCACATTTATTTCATCCCTTTCAAACCTTAACCCAACATTACCGGATAGTTTTTTGTTTAAACCGAAATCTAAACTTGCAAAACCAGACAAAGCATTTAAATCGGCATCATATCTGTCGGCATCTCTTTCTCTTAAAACTAATCCGTTATCAAAATTAGCTTCGGTAAAGGTTTCAGAAAATTGATCTACTGAAGGCACTTGAAAACCTCTTGCGCGTACACCAACAAATAAAGAACTAAAGACTCTGTCTTTTTGACGGAAGTTAACCCCGAAATTTAATTTGAAAGGTTGATTTTCATCTTCGTCCATCTCTCCAAACGAAATCTCATCTTTCATAAAAGCATTGTATTCAATATCTTCGATTTTTTGATTTGATTTTCTTTGTTGAAAGTCTCCAACGTGTGCATATTGAACTGTATTCGCATCTAAAATGTTCGCTTCGTTTCTTACTCTATTAGGTTCTTGCGCTAACACATAATTGTAACCAGCAGCCCATGTTAATTTGTTGTTTTCCTTAATATGATGACTACCATTAATTTGATTAACTAGCATAATGGTTTGCTTGAAATTTTGATCTCTAACAAAGGCTCCGTCTTCTTGCGGGTCTTGATCAAAAACATAACCTAAACCATTTCTACCTTGCTCGTACACGTTATCTGTACTTTTATTTACAGATAAACTAGTCACCGTTATTTTGTTATTATCATTTAACTTAAGCCTTAAATTGACGTAACCGGTAGTGTTTAAATTAGAATCAAAAGACTCCGTATCTGTAAACTCGTTATCTAAAATATTAGATCTAAAACTTCTAAAAACCCCCTCTTGATAAGAATACGATTTAGAATGAGAACCTGCTACGAACACCGCTAATTGTTTCCCGAAAACGTCAAACTTTTTCCCTCCAGATAAAGAAAAGTTATAATTTCCTGTGTTTTTTTGATCTACAGGATCCCAACTTTGACGTGTAATTAGATCTACAAGCGCAAATTGTTTTTTATGAAACCCTAGAGTTACATCTTCTGTAGCAATACTTCTTTTAAAACTGCCACCTAAACCAAGTACATTCGTATTATAACCAGACCCTACACTTACAGAAAACCCTTTTTTAGAGTATTCTTTTGAAGCCACATCAACATTTCCTGAGGTTTGATCGGCATAACTAGAAGTGTCATATGTTTTACTAATGCCTACGTTTTCAATAATATTAGTTGAAAACAAATTAAGATTAATGTTTTTATTTTCAACATCATCAGAAGGAATTGGTAAGCCATTCATTGTCGTAGAAAGATATCGATCACCTAGACCTCTAATATATATTTCTCCAGAACCTTCGCTTTTAGTAACACCAGAAATTTTTGTTGTGGCACCTGCAGCATCAGACACTCCTATTTTAGAAAGACGTATTGCACCTATACTTTCTTTTATAACGGTAGCTTTCTTTTGTTCCAATAATAAAGCCGTTTCGCTTTCTCTCGATTTAGTTGTCGTAATAATAACTTCATTTAAAGATGCAGCACTCGCAGACATGGGCACATTGACTGCTGTTACTTTTCCTGCTTCAATAGTAGTAGGGATCTCTATGGTTTCGTAACCAACAAAACTAAAAATTAAAGTATACGATCCTGCATCTAAGCCAGTAATTTCATATAAACCATCAAAATCTGATGTTGTCCCTTTTGTAGTTCCTTTTATTAAAACATTGGCAAATGCTAAAGGTTCGTTGTTATATTCTTTATCAATTAACTTTCCAGTAACAGAACCTGTGTTTTGAGCAAAAGTAACTGTCGACGTAATTAGCACTAATAATAGTGTTATTCTTTTCATTATTTATATTCTTTTTATTGTGCAAAGAAACTACCGTTATGTAAATATGGTGTTACGGATAGGTTAAACAATAGTGATTGAAGTGTTAGAAAAAGGTTACCAAAAAACTATTTTTATAACAAGCTATTTACCTTTAGTTAACATTAGATGTGTTGTAGTATGCCATACGTTTGAGTAATTTTATTTAAGGTTATTATATAAAAAAAAGCAGCTTCCTTTATTTTGAGAAAGCTGCTTTTAAAGTTATTTTATTTAAACGAATTACTATTTGTTTGAAACGGCCTGTTGATTTTAATTATCTGAGCTAGCCATAACCAACATTAAATCTTCAAGAGATATTGTGCTAGCTCCCAAAGCTAAATCTATATGATTCGCTTTTCCATGTTTAACTTCTATTTTAACTTCTTTAGTCTCGTAACCCGTAAAGCTATATACTAAGGTGTAGTACCCTGCTTGTAAATCCTCAAGTTTGAATAATCCTTTTTCGTCCGATAAAGTTTCAATGCCAGTTTCTTTAATCATCACCTTAGCATACATTAAAGGAGCGTTATTAGATTCTAAATCGGTTAACTTTCCGTTTAAAGTGGTGTTGCTTTGAGCAAAAGAAGTTACGGATATAAAAAGAATTGCTATAAAAATTAAATGTTTCATTATTCGAATGCTATTATAATGCAAATAAAAAACATTTTCATAATTAAGAAGTTACGACAGTATTAAGGAACAATCAATAAAAAGTTAGATTATTGTTATCTGAATTTAAGTTTTAGGCGTACTTTGATAACATATACTTAACGTTGGTTTTATCTTACTAACTTTAATATTTCTTTAACAAAATTCTCCCTTAGAATGTTATATTTGTATTCCATTTAATAAAATATGTTAAGAAGTATTATATCTATGTTTTTATCATTGTTGTTTGTAGCGCTTATAGCGATGCCAACAATAATTACATGCGTAGATGATTCTATAGACATATCTTGTTTTTATGCCTCTGGCGAAGAAGAAGAAAAAGGTAGCGAGAAAAATAAAGAAATAGAATTATTGTTTTTTGAAGTTAACACTTTTGATTCTGATTTTGCAGCCATTGAAGTTGAAGATAATTTAGAATATTTCTTCAAGGCATATACAAAACCACATTTGAATTTAATTTCGCCTCCTCCTCAGTCCTAATTTTCTTAATTTCATTTTAGCCTAAATACGGGTTAACTATAAACTTAAAGGTTTTAATAATTCTATTAAAGTCTAAATCACGTCTTATATTTATTAAGTGTATTAATACTCTATGAAAAGAGCTATTGATCCATACTTTTGAAAAATTAATAAAAAAAACCATGAAAGCACATACAAAAGAAACACAAGCCACAATGACTCCAGAAAAGTCGTTGAAATTTTTAAAAGAAGGAAATCAAAGATTTCAAAATAATTTAAAAGCCAATAGAAATTTATTGGAACAAGTAAACGATACCAGCTCTGGGCAATTTCCGTTTGCAACCATATTAAGTTGTATTGATTCTAGAGTCTCTGCCGAATTAGTATTCGATCAAGGATTAGGAGATGTTTTTAGTGTTCGTATAGCAGGAAATTTTGTAAACGAAGACATTTTAGGAAGTATGGAGTTTGGTTGTAAACTAGCAGGAACGAAAGTTATTGTCGTTTTAGGACATACAAGTTGCGGTGCTGTAAAAGGGGCTTGCGACGATGCTAAACTTGGCAATCTTACTGCTATGTTAGATAAGATTAAACCAGCCGTAAGAGCAGTTACTCTTCCAGAAGATGCAAGTCTCAGAAACTCTAAGAATTTAGAATTTGTAGATAATGTCTCTGCTAAAAACGTTCTCTTAACGATTGACAGAATTAAAGTTGAAAGCCCCGTTTTAGCCGAAATGGAAGATAATGGTGAAATTAAAATAGTTGGAGCTATGTACGATATTCATACAGGAGCAGTACATTTTTACTAGTAGAATGAAAAAGAAACTAAGTTCCGCTGTATTAATAATAAGCTTAATGCTGCCTATTTTTGGTCAAGCCCAAGATAGTGATTTTGGTAATTGGCTAATATATATAGGAAATAAAAAGGTGAATGAAAAATGGAATATTCATAACGAAGTACAATACCGAAATTATAATGCTATTGGAGATTTAGAACAATTACTTTTAAGAACAGGTCTAGGTTATACTTTTAATGAAAAGAAGAATAATCTCTTATTAGGTTATGGTTATATTTTGTCTGAGAATTATGTTTTAAATACAGATGATAAAGTATCTATTAATGAACATCGAATTTTTCAACAATTTACATCTAAGCAAAATATTGGCACTGTAAAATTAAATCATAGATACAGATTTGAACAACGCTTTGTTGAATCAGATTTTAAAATGAGATTTCGTTATTTTTTAGGTTTTAATGTGTCTTTGGTAAAGAAGGAGACATTAAAAAAGTCATTATATGCATCCGTTTATAATGAACTATTTTTAAATACAAAATCATCTATCTTCGATAGAAATAGGGTTTATGGAGGTATAGGATATCATTTAAATGAAAACATAAAAATTGAAGTTGGTTATATGAACCAGTTTTTCGAAACTAAAAGTAGAGACCAATTTAATATAATAACATTTGTTAATTTTTAGAATAAAAAATATGAAGAATCTATTTTCAAACATAAAAGGCGATGCCTTTGGAGGTATAACAGCAGGAATTGTAGCATTACCATTAGCTTTAGCTTTCGGAGTGTCTTCAGGCTTAGGTCCAACAGCAGGATTATACGGGGCTATTTTCATTAGTTTTTTTGCAGCTCTTTTTGGTGGTACAAACACACAGATTTCAGGGCCTACGGCTCCAATGACAGCCGTAAGTATGGTTGTTATTGCGGGAATTATTGCCGTAAACGATGGCGATATTAATAAAGCATTACCCGTTATTTTAACTGTTTTTTTACTCGCAGGTTTAATGCAAGTTGGTTTAGGCGCCTTAGGCTTAGGTAAATATATTAGATACATTCCGTATCCAGTAGTTTCTGGCTTTATGACCGCCATTGGCGTTATTATACTATTAACACAAATACTACCATCTTTAGGATATTATCCAAAAGAAGACGCAGAATTTGTAGAGCAGTTTAAACCACAAGCAGAAGAAGTTATTCTAGAAAATATATTAAAAGAAGAAGCAGGAGAAGGTATCTTAGTTTTAGAAAATTTTAAAGAAACCATTAATAGAGCTGATGCCATTTCGCAAGCAGATATCTTAAAAGAATCAAAAACATTAGCCAAAAAGGATGCCTCGGGAGTTGTAGGCGCTTTAAAAGTTTTACCAAGAGCGTTACAAAATATCAATTGGTTGGAGTTAATATTAGCATTGGGAACCGTATTTATTATTTATGGTTTTAAACGGATTACTAAAGTAGTACCAAGTACTTTAGTTGCATTAGTAGTCATGTCGGGTATAGCTGTTGGCTTTGGCTTAGATTATAAAACGATAGAAGAAATACCTAGCGGATTACCTGTACCAAATCTAGAAATATTTACAGGTTTTAGTTTAGCGAATATCACGCCCTATATATTTACGGCATTAACACTCGCGCTATTAGGTGCTATAGATTCACTGCTTACAAGTGTCGTAGCCGATAATATGACCAAAACCAAGCACAAACCAAATAAAGAATTAGTGGGGCAAGGGATAGGTAATAGTATTGCTGCTATCTTTGGAGGTATTCCAGGTGCAGGCGCAACTATTCGAACTGTAGTAAATATTAATTCAGGCGGAAAAACCAAACTTTCAGGAATGATTGCTGGCGTTATGCTTTTAGTCATTATGCTTGGTTTAGGACCCGTAGCATCAAAAATTCCTGCAGCCGTTTTAGCAGGGATCCTTATCACAGTAGGTATTGGTGTTATGGATTACAAAGGACTAAAAGCCATTCCTAGTTTACCTAGAGATATTAAATTCGGACCATTTAAGTTAAGTTCAGAAGTGTTAATTATGCTAGTTGTATTATTATTATCAACCTTCTGGGATTTAATTTATGCTGTTGGTATTGGATTAATCATTGCATGCTTAATGTTTATGAAAAAGATAGGTGATTTAACAGGAGAACGATCCGATGTAAAAACACTTAAAGAAGAAGCTTGGTCAGACGAAACCAATTTCCCAGAAAGCTTAAAGAACGATGTGTTTATTAAACATATAAAAGGGCCTTTGTTTTTTGGATCGACTAGCGATTTTCAGCAATTAGCAGCACAAATTCCAGATTCGGCTGCCATGGTTATTATGCGTTTAGGACGTATGCAGTATATGGATCAGTCGGGGTTATATGCTATGGAAGATATGCTATTAGACCTAAAAACGAAAAACATAAAAGTAGTTTTTGTTGGTTTGTTAAAGCAACCTAGATATATGATGGAACGTATCGATATCATTCCAGATTTTATTCCCGAAGAACAAATTTTTGAGAAATTTTCAGATTCTGTGTCATGGGTAAAAGAACATGCAAAAGATCATGTAGAAAACGTATAAAATTCAAAAGTTTTATTTAAAATAGGTGTTTGCAGCTATACATTATTAAGTATATTGCAAGCACTTATTTTTTACTATGAACTGGGAACAACTACTATCTTTAAAACGCTCTGGCGACACCAATAAACGATTAAGAAAAGAAGAAGATGAAACCCGTTTGGGTTTCGAAGTGGATTATGATCGTGTTATTTTTTCATCAGAATTTAGAAGTCTGCAAGATAAAACGCAAGTTATTCCATTGTCAGAAACCGATTTTGTACATACCAGACTAACACACAGTTTAGAAGTAAGCGTTGTTGGTCGTTCTCTTGGTAGGCGTGTAGGTCAAAAACTATTAGAAAAACATCCGCATTTACAAAGTGTACACGGGTATCAAGCTAACGATTTTGGAGCTATTGTAGCAGCAGCAGCTTTAGCACACGATATTGGAAATCCACCGTTTGGACATTCAGGAGAAAAATCTATCGGCGAGTTTTTTAAAACAGGAATAGGTAAACAATTCAAAAGCGAACTTACAGAAAAAGAATATCAAGATTTATGCGATTTTGAAGGTAATGCTAATGGATTTAAAATTTTAACCGAAAGTAGAGCAGGGCGAGAAGGCGGTTTACGTTTAAGTTACGCAACACTAGGTGCATTTACAAAATACCCAAAAGAATCATTACCAAAAAAGCCAACAAAACATATAGCCGATAAAAAATACGGCTTTTTCCAATCCGAAAAAGAAGGATTCCAAGATGTAGCAAACGAGCTTGGTTTATTAAAACGCAGCGATAAAGACATGAATTATGCCCGTCATCCATTAGCGTTTTTAGTAGAAGCTGCCGACGATATTTGCTATACCATTATCGATTTTGAAGATGGCATCAATCTCGGACTCATTCAAGAAGAATTCGCGCTAGAATACTTATCAAAAATTATAAGAAATACCATTAAACCCGAAAACTATTATGCACTTTCAACCAAAGAAGATCGCGTAGGTTACTTGCGGGCATTGGCTATAGGAACCCTAATAAATGAAGCCGTCGATATTTTTATGACACACGAAGACGCTATTCTTAACGGCGATTTCGATTGTGCCCTTTTAGATAAAAGTAAATACGAAGCACAAATTAATGACATTATAAAAATAAGTATCGATAAGGTTTACCAATCTACTGAGGTTGTCGATAAAGAAATTGCGGGTTATGGTGTTATCAATACCTTGCTAAGCACATACACGCAAGCTGTAAATAATTGTTTTAATAACACCGCATCCAATTACGATAAACTCATTTTAAAAGGCCTACCAAATACCATTAAATCCAACGATTCAAGTCTATATAATCGCTTGTCTAGCGTCTGCTACTACGTTTCGTTGTTATCAGACAGTAAAGCCATTTTAGACTATAAAAAAATAAAAGGGATCAGTTTTTAATCATGTCACTTCGCATGTTCCGTTATTAAAGTAATGGATTTATAGACTTAAAAGGGGTGGTTTGTTTATGCGTTTATTTGTTTTTGGGTGTTACCCCGAAAAGGGGTCGGGCTCAATGTCATTAAGTTAAGGTTTTTTCAAATGCTATCTTTTTGATTTTTAGTTCTAGTCAAACTAAATGATTTCAGTTTTAAAAAGGATTTCAAACATGCCGCTCAATCTCTTAGGTTTGTAATTGAGATAAATAATTAAATTTATCTTCAAAAAATTAATCAAGATTACAACTGGCAAAGGCGCATAAACGTTCAATACAAGTTAGAGACTTATTTAGGGATTATATCCTTTACCAGTTTTTTAAACAAGCTTCAAATAGAAATTTAGGAAAGACCTATTATTAGAGAATTGAAAGTGTTTAAAATTGTAATCCTAGATGGAACATTTCGTATTGCGGCTCAAGGAAAATCAGGAGGTAGCATATCGTTGAAGCAAGGTGAATCGAAAGTTTGGAAAGGAATGTAATGAGCTAAGAATTATATGATGAACAAATAATAGTTAGATTTTTTTTAACAATTAACGTTTTAGTTTCTTGCTTAAAATGGATTGACAGTTAAAAAATAAAATTAAGCCAGAACATTTATTTGTTCTGGTTTTTTTGTTGTGTATAAGGTTATGTGTTTTACATAATTTTTTTTATTAACGGAATAACTAGCAATTAATTATATTTAAAGGCTAGTTCGTAATTTCTAAATTTAAAAGAGACTAAAATCAGATGCAAAAAACATTCACAGAATTCTCTACCAATGCCATCCTAAAAATAGGAAATGAAGAACTTCTAGCATCATATAAAGAGTCAAAGCAGCCGGACTTATATACCTTTATAAGAACTAATAACTCTAAAGCTGAAATTGTAGTAGATAGTATTCCATATACCATTGAGCCTAATAGTATCCTTGCTTTAACTATAGTTCAATATTTTCAATTTATAGAAGGTAAAGATTTGGTGGTGTATCAATTCAATAGAGAGTTTTATTGCATTAAAGATCACGATCAAGAAGTAAGTTGCGTAGGATTATTATTCTTTGGGAATGTGCATATTCCAATAATGGAATTGGATGCTGGTGAAAGTAGAAAGTTTAAAACACTACACGAAGTGTTTTTAGACGAACTAGAAACTAAAGATACCATTCAAGCTGAAATGTTGCGGATGCTTATGGCACGTTTCATTATCATAAGTACGCGTTTACTAAAATCTAAAGAAGGCTTTGTAGAAACTACAAAAAACACCAAAATTGATTTATTACGTGAGTTTAATATGTTGGTGGAATCACATTTTAAAACCGAGCATAGTGTGTCGTTTTATGCAGATAAACTTTTTAAATCACCTAAAACACTATCGAATACTTTTGCTAAATTGAACACAAGCCCGTTACAAATTATCCACGAACGTGTCGTGCTTGAAGCTAAACGTTTATTAATCTACACAGACAAAACAGCAAAGGAAATTGCTTATGAAGTCGGTTTTGAAGATGCATCACATTTAAGCCGATTATTCAAAAAACATACCCAATTATCTCCTTCCGACTTCAAAAAACAGCTTAAAAAAACATCTTAGGGAAAAATTGACAAGCTCTAAGGCAATCTTACCATTTTAGAACACGCTTTTCTGATTCATCTTTGCACTGTATAATTAAAACAACAAAGTCATGAATTTAAAACATATATCAATATTCAATTTAATTGAAATATTCAGAGGAAAAAGAAAAGAAGTGTTAAACACAATTAGTCCTAAAACACATTGTGAACAAAATCATATTTCAGATTTTTATTGTGATGCTGAAAGACCTCATATAATCACTAATACAATTCGCTTAAATCAATAAAGGGAAAATTGACAAGCTAAAAGGAAATGCTTACATGGTGTAACCCTTAGAGCAGTTGCATCTTTGCACCGAGAATTAGAAACAAGAAAATTCAAAATATAAAAAATTAAAATTATGAGCACATTTAATATACCAACAAGAGAAGAAGTAAGCGAAAACAACCAAGTGATTTTCGATAATTTAAATAAAGCACTAGGGTTTGTTCCTAATTTATATGCAACTTATGCAAATAGTGATACTGCATTAGAAAACTATTTAACGTTTTCAAACGCAAAAACATCATTATCGGCTAAAGAAAAAGAGGTTGTGAATTTAGCTGTAAGTCAAGTAAATAACTGTATTTACTGTTTGTCTGCACACACGGCAATTGGAAAAATGAATGGTTTTTCAGATGACCAAATTTTAGAATTAAGAGCTGGAAAAGCGTCTTTCGACAACAAATTAGATGCCTTAGCAAGATTAGCTAAAAACATTACAGAAAACAGAGGGAAAACGGATGCCGATGTATTAGAAAACTACTTCAATGCAGGGTATACAAAAGGAAATTTAATCGATACTATTTCTTTAGTAGGCGATAAAACCATTTCAAATTACGTACATAGTACTACACAAGTACCAGTAGATTTTCCAGTAGCACAACCATTAGAAACAACATTAGTTTAAACAATAATTTTATAACCAATAAAAATTCAAAACAATGAGTTCAATCACTGAAACAACAAAAATAGAAGATGCATTAGTAGATCTTAAAGATTTACTTGGAAAAGGACAATTTCTTGAAGCTATGGATAAATATTTAGCAGATGACGTGGTTTTACAAGAAGCAAACGGAGAACCTAAAGTTGGTAAAGACATTTGTATAGCTGCAGAAAAAGAATTATTAGCAACAGTAGTTGAATTTAATAGATATGAAATGAATAATGTCGCTGTAACAGGAGATCATTCATATTACGAAGCTATAATGGAATTTAAAACAAACGATGGACAGCATCATAAATTTGAGCAAGTAAATAGAACCCAGTGGAAAGATGGTAAAATCATTAACGAACGTTACTACCACGCATAATTAATTAATATAAATAATAGAGTAAATTAAAAATTTAAAACAAAAATCATGAAAAAAGTAGTATCAATTTTAGTAGTAGTATTAGCATTTACATTCAACACAAATGCACAAGACAAAATGATGGACAAAGCAGTAAAAACAATTGCTTTAGAACAAACAAAAGGAGAATTTGTTCAAAAAGCAATAACTGTAAGTGAAGGTACATATGTTTTTGAAGTTTCAAATAACCATGCGGCAAAAGAAGTTGGTTTGGTTTTAGTAAAAAAAGGCGCTGATGCTAGCAATCCAGAAAATCATATAAAAACAGCTTATGTAACAACAGTTGCTAAAGATGGAGAAACTCAAAAAACAAAGGCTACAACATTAGCAAAAGGAGAATATGTGTATTTCTGTCCATTAAACCCAACACCACAGTACACCCTGACGGTACAGTAGTTTTTAGACTGGTTGATTAATAGTCATTAAGGTTATTCTTTTATTAGGATAACCTTTTTTTATTGAAGGACTTTGAAAGGTGCAGGAGAAATCTGTAACTTTACAAAAAAGAATATTATGTTATCAAAAACAATAGAAACTGTATTAAACAATCAAATAAAAATAGAAGCAGAATCTTCTCAAATTTATTTAGCTATGGCTTGTTGGGCAGAAGTTAAGGGATTAGAAGGTGTTTCTAATTTCATGTATGCACAATCGGATGAAGAAAGAGAACACATGCTTAAATTAGTAAAGTTTGTAAACGAACGTGGTGGACATGCAAAAATTTCTCAGTTAGCAGAACCAAATGTAGACTTTAAATCCTTTAAATCCATGTTCGAAAAGTTGTTGGAACATGAAGTTTTTGTATCACAAAGCATCAATGAATTGGTTCATATTGCCTTAGAAGAAAGAGATTATGCTACACATAATTTTTTACAATGGTATGTTGCAGAACAGATAGAAGAAGAAGCTGTTGCGCGTACAATTCTAGATAAAATAAATTTGATTGGAGATGATAAAGGCGGTTTGTATCTTTTTGATAGAGATATAGCAAATATTACTGTTACTTCGGCATCTAATACCGGTTTACAATAAATTTATCATTAAGTTTATTTAGATTTAATAAAAATAACTTATTTTTGCAACGTTATCTAAATTTTAGATTCTGTTTTGGGCAAAAAGAAGAAGAAAAAAGCAATTAAAGAATTACAACGTATTGGTGTTATTACTTCGGATAAAGTAAAAACAAGTTGTTGTAAAAAATTCAAAAAAGGAGAAAACAAGCGTTGCAAGAAATGTCCTTGTTTTGATTTGCTTAAAAAAGTAGCCTAGCAAAATAGTCCTATTTTTTTATTCAAATTGAAAAGCCAATAACTTCAGTATTGTAAATAATATAGACTAATTCTAACCCGTTGTGCTTTTTGACAAACTAGATGTCAGTTTGAGTAATTTTCAACAGAAAATTGTATCGAGAACAGGTTTTTAAATGAAAAACTTTATTCTCGATAGTTCTGCTGAGCTAGGCGAAGCACTAATTTCACTCATAAAAATGAATAAAATTCACTCGCATTGACAAATTTTACTCAAAATACACAACGGGTTAATTCTAATATATTAAAATAATATTCAGCTTTTAAATATTTATAAAAAAGTGACTCGTCTAATTTATTTGTGTCTTATAACAAGAAAACATCTAAAAGAGGTTTACATTCGTAAATCTTTATAAATAATTAAACCTAAATCTTAATGAAAAAAACACTTCTTTTTTTAATAACCGTTAGTCTTTTTGCTTGTGGAACATCAAAAACGGTAAGAACATCACACAAAGTTATTAAAGGTAATTGGATATTAAATTCAATAACATATAGCGAAAAAGGGACATATAATGTTAGCTTACTTAACGATGCTTCTAAAGTATGTTTTGAAGGTAGTACATGGCAGTTTGTACCTAACAATAATACAGGTATTTATAACATTAATAATACGAGTTGTTCAACAGGAGCTCGTAATTTTGTGTTTACCATTCAAGAAATTGATGAACAAACAGGCCTTTACGATTTTCTGCTAAAGCCAACAGATGAGAAATATAAATCGGTTACCAATAATGGGTTTAGATTAAACTTAACAGCATTGTCAGATATAAATATGCAATGGGAACAAACCGTATTAGTTGATGGTGAGTCTTTTACAATTACAATGAATTTTAATAAACAATAGAAAACAATGAAATCAGTTATAAATAAAATTGGATTAATCTTTTTAGCCGTTATTTTAACAGCAAGTTTAACGAATTGTAAAACAGTTCAAAACGCTAACAATAAACAAAAAGGTGGCGTTATTGGAGCTACAGGAGGTGCTATATTGGGTGCTATCATAGGTAATAATATTGGTAAAGGTGGTAATGGTGAATTAGGAGCTGTTATTGGTGGTGTTATTGGAGGTGGTGCTGGAGTCCTTATTGGTGACAAAATGGATAAACAAGCTGAAAAAATTGAAAATGAAATACCAGGCGCAGTAGTAGAACGTATAGATAATGGTATTGTAGTAACGTTCGATGAAAATAGTGGTGTTTATTTCGATACTAGTAAGTATAATGTTAATACAGCATCTCAAGAAACGTTAAATAAACTTATAGCTGTTTTTAAAGAATACCCAGACACTAATATATTGGTTGTTGGTCATACCGATAGTTCTGGAGCCGAAGATTATAATTTAACGCTTTCAAAAAATAGAGCGAATGCAGTTACTAATTATATAACAGGTAAAGGATTAAGCACAGGTAGGCTTACAACAAAATGGTTTGGTGAAACACAACCTAAGTACGATAATTCAACAGCAGAAGGACGTGCTAAAAATAGACGAGTAAATATTGCGATTGTACCAAATGAAAAAATGATAGAAGACGCTAATTCGCAAGTAGAAAAATAAAAGACACTTTTAATTTGTATAAATCTCGTTTTCAATGTTATTTTGAAAACGAGATTTTTTATTTATAATAATACTTAAACATTTCTAATGTTAGATCTATTACAATTTATTTTTAACGAAACGAATTTACCAAAAACTTCGGTTAAAAATACTCTTGAATTACTAAATGAAGATTGCACTATCCCTTTCATTTCACGTTACAGAAAAGAACGTACGGGGAATTTAGATGAGGTTCAAATTGGCGATATCGTAAAGTTTAAAGAGCAATTTGAAGCTTTAGAGAAACGTAAAAAAGCCATTTTAAAAGCTTTAGAAGAACAAGATGTTTTAACCTCAGAATTAAAACAAAAAATTGAATCGACGAAAGATTTAACAACACTTGAAGATGTATACTTACCATATAAGAAAAGCAGAAAAACCAAAGCAGAAAAAGCGCGTCAAAACGGATTAGAACCATTAGCGAAAATCATAATGAGTCAGAATGCAAACGATGTTGAGTCGATAGCATATAAATATGTAAAAGGAGAGATTACTTCAGTTGATGATGCTTTAGAAGGTGCGCGTCATATTATTGCTGAATGGATTAACGAGCGTACCGATGTTCGAAATAATATTCGTCAGCAATTAGAACGTTTTGCTATGATTTCTACGAAAGTGGTAAAAACAAAAGCAGAGGATGAAAAAGCACAAAAGTTTAGAGATTATTTTGATTGGGAAGAGAATTTAAGCAGAATCCCATCACACCGTTTGTTAGCTATTTTAAGAGCAGAAAGTGAAGGTTTTATTCGTGTGAAAATCGAAATTGATAATGATAGGGCTTTAGATAGAATTGAAAGCAGAATAATTCGTTCTAATAACGCTTGCGCGGAACAAATAGAACTAGCCGTTAAAGATGCTTATAAACGCTTATTGTTTCCATCGTTAAGTAATGAAGCCTTGCAAATAGCAAAAGATAAAGCCGATGAATCAGCCATAACTGTTTTTGCTAAAAACTTAAAACAATTATTATTAGGTTCTCCGTTAGGAGAAAAGCGTGTTTTGGCTATCGACCCAGGATTTAGAACAGGTTGTAAAGTAGTGTGTTTAGATGCACAAGGGCAATTAAAATATAATGAAACCATTTATCCGCATCCACCGAAGAGTGATAGTATTGGCGCGATGAAAAAGATAAGCTCCCTTTGTGAGGCGCATAAAATTGAAGCCATAGCCATTGGAAATGGAACAGCATCACGAGAAACAGAGGCGCTTATTAGAAAAGTACATTTTAAAAATGACGTGCAAGTATTTGTGGTTAGCGAAGCTGGTGCCAGTATATATTCCGCATCAAAAATAGCACGAGAAGAATTTCCTGATTATGATGTTACGGTTCGTGGTTCGGTATCTATTGGTCGTCGTTTACAAGATCCATTGGCAGAATTGGTAAAGATTGATGCAAAATCTATTGGTGTTGGACAATATCAACATGATGTAGACCAAAATAAACTTCAAAAGCAGTTGGATGTTGTGGTAGAAAATTGTGTAAATGCTGTTGGTGTAAACATTAATACGGCAAGTAAACCATTGCTAAGTTCTGTTTCGGGAATTGGGCCAAAACTAGCCGAAAATATTTTTAATTACAGAAACGAGAATGGTGTATTTACATCAAGAAATGATATTAAAAATGTGCCACGTTTAGGCGGAAAAGCCTTTGAACAAGGTGCTGCTTTTTTAAGAATTAAAGAGGCGGAAAACCCATTAGATGATTCTGCAGTTCATCCAGAAAGCTATGGTATTGTAACTAAAATGGCGAAAGATTTAGGTAAATCAGTTGACGATTTAATCGGAAATAAAGATGTACTTCAAAAGATAGATTTAAAAAAATATTGCACAGAATCCGTTGGTCTATTAACGCTTGAAGACATTATTAAAGAGCTAGAAAAACCAGGATTAGATATTAGAGAAGAAGCTAAAGTGTTCACTTTTAATCAAAATATAAAAACGATTAACGATTTACGCGAAGGACAATTACTCCCAGGAATCGTAAATAATATTACCAATTTCGGTTGTTTTGTAGATGTTGGTATTAAAGAAAGTGGCTTAATCCATGTGTCAAACTTATCCGATAGCTTTGTAAAAGATGTAAATACACATGTTAGTCTTCATCAACAAATTATCGTAAAAGTATTAGAGGTTGATGTTCCGCGAAAGCGTATTCAGTTGAAGTTGTATAAGTAAGTATTTGTATTTTAGTATGTTATGTTTTTTTTGAATAATTTAACATATAAAGCTTGTTTTACTAGACGAGTGGTCATAATTTTGTCCCGAGATTAAAAAGTATGCTTAAAACTGTTAAACATGATGCCAAAGCAGATTTCCTTATAGAAAAGGGAATGGAAATACTGTGGAGTAAAGGGTATAATGGTACAAGCGTAAATGATATTGTTAAAGCAGCAGATGTGCCGAAAGGCTCTTTTTATTTTTACTTTGATTCTAAAGAAGATTTTGCTGTTAAGGCTATTGATAAATATTTCAATGGATTTTTTGCGCCCTCTAGAGAAATTTTAGAAGACAAAACGATTTCACCAAAAAAACGTTTAATTGATTTTCATCAATACAGATATGATGTTTTAAAAAATGAGATGTGTTGCAAAATGGGATGTTTGGCTAGTAACTTAGGTAATGAAATGTCTGAGCACAGTGAAAACATTAGAAAAGCTATTTTTATTAAAGAGCAAATGGTATTATCTTTAATTACAGAAGTTATACAGGAAGCAAAAGATATAGGAGAAATAGAAAGTCCAATGGATGCAGGTGTTCTTGCAGCCTTTATTGAAGATGCCGGAAAAGGCTCTATGATAAGTATGAAAGAAATGAAAAGCTCTGAACCCATAGATAATTTTATGACTATGGTTGTAGGAGTTTTATTAAAATAATATTTTTTAAACATATAATAGTCGACTGGTCAATTATTTAATAATTATAATTGTTGTCCCCTATTTAAATTTTGAATCGTCTAATTAATATAACTATAAACAAATTTAAACGGTTACTACTAAGTGACCGGTCAATTAATCAAAAACCAAATTATGAATGCACTAAAAAAAGCAAAAAGTTTCACAAACACATTCGCCAAAAACTGGGCGCAATTTGTTATTAAAAATAAATGGCCAGTATTAATAGCAACCCTAGTATTCGCTTTAGGGTTAGGTTCACAAGGCAATATGGAATTTGATGGAGATTATCATGTATTCTTTAGTGAGTCGAACCCAGAATTAGAGGCCTTTGATGCGCTTCAAGAAAAGTACACAAAAGATGATAATGTGATATTAGTATTATCACCTTCTAACGGAGATATTTTTACAAAAGACAATTTAGCAGCTATAGAAGAACTAACAGCAGAAGCGTGGAATACACCTTATTCTTCCAGAGTCGATGCCGTTACAAATTTTCAGCATACGAGTGCCGTAGAAGACGATTTGTATGTTGATGATTTGTCTTATGAATCAAGCCTTAAGTCCGATTCTGAAATACAAGACATCAAGAGAAAAGCGTTAAAAGAACCTTTATTGGTTAATAGAATTCTTAACGAAAAAGGAAGCGTTACAGCTATAAATGTTACAGTTAGACTTCCTGGTAAGGATAGTGCTAAAGAGATTCCTGAAGTTACACTATTTACAAGGGATATGATTTCAAAATTTAAAGAAAAACATCCAAATTTTGAAATTCATACCTCAGGGTTAGTACCGTTAAACACTGCTTTTTTCGAATCTTCAATGGCAGATATGGCACTCACCATGCTTATGCTAATCATTGTAATTATAACGACGCTCATACTAACTAGAAATATTTATAGCACGATAGCGACACTAGTAGTTGTTCTATTTTCAATTATAAGCGCCATAGGTTTTATAGGGATAATGGGTATAAAATTAACCCCACCTTCAGCAACATTCATGACTATGATTTTAACGCTTGCCGTAGCAGATAGTATCCATATTCTAGTTACGATGTTGCAAAAAATGCGTCAGGATGGTCTTAACAAAATTGATGCTTTAATAGAATCTATGCGATTAAATTTTATGCCTGTATTTATTACAAGTTTAACAACTGTAATTGGGTTCTTAACTATGAATTTTGGAGATGTTCCTCCGTTTTGGGACTTAGGAAACATTACAGCCTTTGGAATGACTATGGCTTTTCTATTTTCAACAACAGCATTACCTGCTTTAATGGCTATTTTTCCTGTAAAAACTAAAATTCAAAAGGAGAGTAAAAAGGTTCGTAAAAATTGGTATGCAACGTTAGGAGGGTTTGTTGTAAAACAACCTGTAAAACTCACCTTTATTTCTATAGCTGTAATTGGAGGTTTAACAGTATTAGCAACTAAAAACACCTTTAATGATGAGTTCATCAATTATTTTGATGAAAGCGTAGCTTTTAGAACAGATACAGATTATATCAGTGAAAATTTAACGGGAATTTATAACGTAGAGTTTTCAGTAGGGAGTGGAGAAGAAGGCGGAATTAACAATCCAGAATATCTTAAAAAACTAAATGGTTTTGAAGACTGGCTTAACGAACAACCAGAAGTTGTTCATGTCAATGCCTTTAGTGAAGTAGCTAGACGAGTAAATCGTTCTATGCATGGCGATGACCCAAGTTTTTACCGCGTGCCAGATAATCGTGAAGAAGCTGCTCAATATTTATTATTATATGAGTTGTCTTTACCTTTTGGATTAGACCTTAATAATCAAATAAACGTCGATAAATCGGAGTCAAGAGTTACAGTTACTTTGAAAAATCTTGATAGCCCCGAAATGATTGAATTTTCGGAACGTGCAGAACATTGGTTAGTCGATAATACGCCAAAGGAAATGCATGCTATAGCCGTTAGTCCAATGCTTATGTTTTCTAAATTAGGTTTTAGGCAAGCAGAAAGTATGTTTAATGGGAATATTATTGCTCTTATTTTAATATCACTGGTATTAATGCTAGCTTTAAAAAACTTCAAATTAGGGTTGTTAAGTATCATTCCTAACGTGACACCAGTATTGGTAGGTTTTGGAATTTGGGCACTCTATAAAGGTCAAATCAACACAGGAATGGTAATCGTTTTTGGTATGACTTTAGGTATTATTGTTGATGATACGGTGCATTTTATGAGTAAGTTTTTAAGAGCACGAAGAGAGCTAGGTTATAACGCCAAAGAAGCCGTTGTATATGCTTTTGAAACTGTTGGAAAAGCATTAGTAACGACTACTATTGTTTTACTTGCTGGATTTTCTGTACTCTCAACATCTTCATTTGCATTAAATAGTTATATGGCTAGAATCACGGTAATAATCATTATTGCAGCTTTAATAATCGACTTTATTTTATTACCGTCACTTCTCATATTAACAGTAAGTAAAAAAGAACGTGTTGAAACTGTTAAAATAACACAACCCCAAGTCGCTTTAGATAAATAATTTAAATCAAATAATAAAAATGAAAAAAGTAATTATAGTAGCCATGTTATTTCTAAGTGGAACATTGGTTAAAGCACAAGGTGCCAAAGCTCGTGGATTGAATATTGCAAAAGCAGCAGAACAAGCCGATTTAGGTTTTAAAAGTTCAATTGTAGATTTAAAAATGACCTTAAAAAATAAAAACGGTCAAACCAGTGAGCGTTCATTAACTACAAAAACATTAGAGCTTACTGCAGATGGCGATAAGTCGTTAATCGTTTTTAATAGTCCTAAGGATGTAAAAGGAACATCAACATTAACATTTACACATAAAGTTGGTTCAGATGACCAGTGGTTGTTTTTACCTTCAATAAAAAGGGTGAAACGAATTTCTTCTAATAATAAATCAGGACCATTTGTAGGTAGTGAATTTGCATATGAAGATTTATCATCTCAAGAAGTTGAGAAATACACCTATAATTTTATTGAAGAAAAAGGAGACCTTTTAATTGTAGAACAAGACCCAGTTGACCCAAAATCTGGGTATACAAGACGCTTGGTAACGTATAATAAAAGTAAAGGCTATAGAATTGAAAAAGTAGATTTTTATGACCGTAAAAATTCACTTTTAAAAACACTTACTTATGCTGATTACAAAGCATATAAAAATAAATTTTGGAGAGCAGGTACGTTCAAAATGGTAAACCATCAGAGTAATAAAGAAACGATTTTGAGTTTTAGTAATTACAATTTTGATGCGAACCTTACTGAAGATGACTTTACACAAGCGGCGCTTCAAAGAGCAGGAAGATAATATCGTTGAGTGACTAATTCAAATTGATTGATGGTTGGAAATCGGGACGCTATTTGAAAGAATAAAATTCCGGTTTCCTTTTTTAATTTATGTTATGAATAAAAAGAGAATATATAGTACTATTTTATTTGGGGTATTGGCTTTAATAGCAAGAGCTCAAGAAAATAATAAAGTAAGTCACGATTTTGAAGTTGAAGTTGGAGCAGAGTATCGATTTTTTCCTGATGATGCGCAATTTTCAAATCAGAAAGACCACTTTCCTTCTTTATCAATCCAACCAGAATATGCTGTGGATTGGAATGGAGGCGAAGAAAGTATAAACGTTACAGCATTCTTTCGTTTAGATGCTGATGACTCAAGAACGCATTGGGATATTAGAGAGTTATATTACCAAAAAGCAAAAGGCAATTGGGAGTTGAATTTAGGATTAAAAAAGGTGTATTGGGGCGTTACGGAGAGTAACCATTTGGTAGATATTATTAATCAAACCGATGCCGTAGAATCTTTTGATGGCGAAGAAAAATTAGGACAGCCCATGGCTCAGTTTTCTTTATCAACAAATAAATTCGGAACCTTTAATTTTTTCTATTTACCATACCACCGTAAACGCACCTTTGCAGGTGAAGAAGGACGTTTTCGTTTTCCTGTTGTTATCGATAAGGATGATATAAATTATGAAAGTGGCGCTAAAGAATGGCGTCAAGATTTAGCCTTTAGATGGAGCCATTATTTTGGAGCTTTCGATGTGGGATTGTCTCACTTTTATGGGAATGGTCGCGAGCCTCTTTTTACTTTTGATGATACAGGAAATATCAATGCCTTTTACCCTGTGATTAATCAAACAGGATTAGACTTTCAGGTGACCCATAATGCCTTTTTATGGAAATTAGAATCTATTTATAGAAGTGCAGAAGTACAAGATTTTTTTGCGCTTACAGCTGGATTAGAATTCACGTTTAGTAATATAGATGGCAATGGTTTAGACATTGGTTTATTGGGCGAGTATCTTTATGACGAACGCGATGAATTGGCATTAAATGCCATGCAAAACGATGTGTTTTTTGGTAGTAGAATTGCATTTAATGACACACAAGACACTTCTATTTTAATTGGTGGTATTTCTGATTTAGAATCAAGCAGTAAAATTTTTAGTATTGAAGCATCCAGACGTTTTGGAAGCTCATGGACCGTTGAAATAGAAGCTAGAGTTTTTAGTAATATAGATGCTAATGAGTTTATTCTATCAAACTTTCAGGAAGATAGTTTTTTGAGGTTTTCAATTAGTAAGTTTTTTTAAACGAAGAAAATAAATTAAAGATTATGATTCAAGAACAAAAGGTGTTAACCTATAAAGGGCAAATTGTTTTTGAAAAAATAAGAATGTCATATTTTGAACGAATTCCAAAGTTTTTTCAAGACAATGAAGCCTGTTTTATGTTTATAAATAAAGGGGAGTTTTCAGTAAGAACACCTTCAGAATTTCTTTCTTTTAAAGAAGGGAAAGGGCTTTTGGCAAAATGTTTCGATTATTTTTTTGAAACAAATAAAAAACAGAGAGCAAGTAGTGATTCTGTAGAGGTTTTAGGCGTATTAATTTACCCATCAATAGTTGAGGAATTGTTTGATTTTAAGATTTCTAATTATAACCATACCGTAGATTATAATGTAAAACAAATTCAAATAGATAGCCTTTTAAACAATTATAAAGAAAGCATCAATATCTTGTTAGATAATCCGGAATTGGCAGATGAATCGATGATTAAAAACAAGCTAAAAGAATTTATTCTCTTGGTTAGCAAAATTCAAAATGCACCTTCTCAATTGGATTTTTTATCGGCAATGTTTAAAAAGAATAGCAGTGAATTTAAAGAAACCATCCACAATAATTTATATTCTAATTTGTCTCAAGATGAGTTTGCCCATCTATGTGGCATGAGTTTGTCTTCATTTAAACGAAAATTTAATGACGTTTTTAATGACAGTCCTAAAAAATACATTGCCAAAATGAAACTGGAAAAAGCTTCGAAAATGTTACAATTTCCAGAGCATCGTATTTCAGATGTCGCTTACGATTGTGGTTACGAATCTATTTCTACATTTAACCGTTCCTTTAAATCGTATTTTGGAAAATCGCCTTCACAATATCGTTTGGACTAATTTGCATAGTTTTTGAACTGATTTACAAATCTTAAGTTTCAAATAGACTAGACCTTTGCAATTAAAATATTAAAGAGATGAAAAATAGAGTTATTAAACAGATAGGGGTATTTGTATTAGTTGCTATGACTTTGCAAAGTTGTGGAATAGCAGATTTGCGCACTAAAAAGATAAAGGATGAAGGTGTAACCATTCAAAATACAGAAAAAGGGAAACAACTTTTAGATAAAGCATGGAAAGCACAAGGTTTTGATAAACTTAAAAATCATTCGGTTTATTCGTTTCATGGTAACGATACATGGAAAGGGTTATTAGGAGGTATAGGTAAAATATGGTCAGATAAGAAAACTGAAATAGCGTTTAAATATCGCATAGGTACTTTTGATGGACAAGTGCATTTTTTAGATGGAAAGGAAGCTGGTAATCTTGCAGGTCTTCAAAATTGGAAGTACTACGAAATTAAAGAAGGGGAGACTGTTTTTAAAGATAAATCGGCTCGTAAAAATGCAAAGAAAGTATTCGGTATTGCGGCTTTTCAATATTTTACCGAAATGATAGATCGGCTCAAACAAGCTCCAATTATTAATTATGCAGGGGAAAAGGAATTTAGAGGACAGCAATATGATTTGGTATTATGCACATGGGAAACAATCGAACCACATATGGAACATGACCAATATATGGCTTGGATTAATAAAGAAACGGGACTTATGGATTTTACGCAATACACGATAAGAGAATCTTATTTAAAAGCGCCTGGATATAAATTGATTGGTGGCGCTGTAGAATTTACAGATTTTAAAGATGTGGACGGAATTTTAATTTCACAAACACATTTGGTCTATGCGATAAAACTAAGAAGGAATCAAAAACGAAATCTTCATAAATTAATTATAACCGATTTTAAGTTTGATGATTTTAAATCAGAAGTGCTTCAATTGGATAAAACGATTAAGTCTGGTGGCGATTTTAAGCTTTAAAATGGCTTTTATATCTTTATTGAATGAATATAGAAGATTACCGATTGTATTGTTTATCTAAAAAAGGAGTTACGGAGTCCATTCCATTTTCTAAACTTCCAAATGTATTGGTCTTTAAAGTTATGGGTAAAATGTTTACTGCAACAAATATTGAAACCTTTGATAGCTTTTCTATAAAATGTATACCCGAAACGATTGAAGAATTAAGGGAGCAATATGATGCCTTAAATGAACCATCTTATTTTAGTAAAAAGCATTGGAGTCGTGTAGATATGGATGGTTCAATTCCTGATACTATTTTGTGTAAATGGATTGATATTTCATATAATTTAGTAGTAGCTAAACTCACAAAGAAGGAGCAACTGGAATTAAAAAACTTATGAAAAGTTAATTTAAAGACTATTTTTTACTGTTAGATTATAGCCGAATTTTATTATTTAGAAATAGTTTTTTCAATGCTTATAAAAATCATTCCTAATGCTAAAAAGTAATTCATTGATGTCTTTTGAGTTAGGTTTTTCAATTAATGTAGAATGCTCATAGATTTCTTTTAATTCTTCATTTAGTATTTCAGCTTTCTTTACCAAATCATCGTATTCAAATTCAGCATTTTTTATTGATAAAAGAAAATTTCTATCCGTTCTACGGACGTTGATTTCATTGTTTGAGCCTATTTCTTTTGCCATATGAAGTAGTCTAAATGTGTGCATCAAATTTTTGGCATCATAATTCTTACTATGAGAAATATTGCTTTTATAGCGTTCTTCATTTCTTTTCTCAACCCAATCCCAATATTCTTTGTATTTTTTACAATATGTTGAATAACCGTCTACGTTAAAATATAGAACAGCCATTGGTATTTCTGATTTTGGTATAGAGCTTAAGCAAACTTCGTTCGCATTTTCTCTGGCAATTCCATTATAGTTTAAGTCTTCGTTATAAAATAGATTATAACAATCTTTCATATGAGAAAGTTTAACTAACCCACAGCAATTAAAATCTAAGTTGTTTTTACTAATAAAATCTTTAAATAAAACAGATTGTTTCTCATCTCTTACATAGCAAAAATCTTCAACAGACTTTCTCTCTTTTTCAACTGGATTTACAATTTTCTTATTTAAACCTCTCGCTTTTTTTATTTGCGTAAACGCATAATTTGCAAATGTGTTTTTACAAAGTTTTGATAGAAAATCTTCTTTTTTAATACGGTGAAATATTGGATGCTTGTAGAGTATGCATTCTTCAGGTACATTCAATAACTCCATGATGTTTGGATTATTTTTAGCGAGCAATTCTATAAATTTACTTAACTCGTAGTAAGCAATATCATTAGTTTCATTATTAATTTGACTTATATAGTTTAATGAATAAAATTGTTCTTTAGGTAAAATAAAAACACCTCTTATATCAGTATCAGAAGTGGCAGTATCTAAGCCATAAGCTCTACTGCCACTAATGCTTTCAAAAATTATTGAACCTGATTTTTTTAATTCTTCAATGGTCATTCTATTGTTTTTAAGAAGAAAGCATTGAATTCTTCAGGATTAGATTTCTTATTTATTAAATCGTTTTTTATCCGATTATTTTCTGCAACAATTTCTTTAACAAACTTAATTAAATCGTCACTTACTGGTTCTGTACTTTTTTCAATATGAGTGCTTTTTAAATGAATTAAATCATTTAATATCGTATGATATCTTTCATCAATTATTGGATATAATTCTTTGAATAATACAGGTGGTATTGATTCTTTTTTATAAATCCAATTAGCGCATAAAGCCGTTCTTATTGCGTAGAAAAAACTTTTAAGAGTCATCTTATCTGTATTTAAGGTTTCTTCAAAACCTTTACTCATACTATGATAATGATAAAAACCAGATACAGGATTAAAATTGTTTTCCGCCAAGGTTTTTATGTTATTTAAGAATATTTCATCCGCTCTGTAAACTATAGGAGAGAATAACCAGCCCAAAAAGGAAGCATTCGATTTTGCTAACAGTTTTAAGGCTTTTTTAAATTCCCAACCAGAGCCATCTAAATCGTCTTCTGTCATAAACTCAATAGTATCTTTTTGTTCCCAAAGATTTAAATACCAGTCTTTTTTGTGCTTATACACAAATCGAATATCGTAATCTGAATCTGGTGATTCAAATCCCCAAGCTCTACTTCCTGATTCTACTGCGAATAGTATTTCTATATTTTTTTCTTTCTCTATTTCAGAGAGTTTTTCTAGTATTTTAGTTTTCATAATATTGAATTTACTTTTTTTCTTAGCTTTTTCATTCTATTTGCTGTTTGAATATAAAAGTCATAGTCTTCTTGAACCTCTGAATATTTCTTGTTCATTGTGTCACGTTCATTAGTGTTGCTATAAAATTCGGTTCTCCAGTAAATAATTTCAAAATGTTCTTTAGAGACCTTATTAAGGTTCTTTGTTAATTTAAGAATCAATTCTTCCCTTACATTCTCACCCAATCTATCTTTTTCGAATAATAATGCAGATGCCCCAGCTACTTCATCTAAATAAATAGAATTAATTGAGATTTCAATTATTGTTTTGACAGTTGGATACGGGTAAATTCGTAGCCCAATTCCATTAGTTATTTGGTCTAAAAACTCGAAATCATATTTTTCCCATTTTTGATTTGTTGCTCTATCAATATAAATTTCGTCGAAATCAACTGTTGAATTTTGAATCAATTCAAGGTCTTTCAACATGGTTTTAGCTAAATCTTGGTTTTCTATGAATTTTCTTATTTGCATTATCTAATTTATTTAAAAAAAGCAGATCAACCTAAGTCAATCTACTTTTTTCCCTTTCTAAGATCTGTTTTTATTTCTCTGCCTTTTCTTATCTCTTCTAATTTTCCAAGGTGCATTTTTCTGCCAATCTCCAGCCATAATACAACCGTAAGGCATAACTTCATCAATCACTTTACCTAAACCGTATTCGTCCATTTGTTCTCTTACGGCTTTTGCACTTTTGTATGCACTTGGTAATTCAGTAATATCAATTTCTTTTGAGAAAAACCGAACATCTAAACCTCGAGTTTCTTCTTTAAATATTTGCATAATCGTTCCTGTTTTACTTCTTCTATGTTGTGTTCTGCTCACGTTTCTACCAGCACCGTGTGGCGCAAAACCTAAATTAGTTTTTGTGGTAGCACCTTCAACAATTAATACAGGTTCGCTCATGTTTAAAGGAATCAATCTTGGACCCGTAATATCTGGCATAAACTTAGCGTCTAAAGGTGTTGCACCTTTAGCGTGGTAAAATAAATCCCCATCTTTAAACACAAAATTATGTTCGTTCCAGTATCTGTTTTCAATATCGATTTCTAATGTTTCTGCTACCGAATTGTGAATCACTTCATGATTAACTTTTGTCCAATCTCTTATAACTTGCAGCGCCTCCCAGTAAGATTGACCTTCGTCCGTTTTAAAAGGAATCCACGCATTTTCTTTTTTTGTGTCTGGTGATAAGTCGCGTCTGTAACGTTCGGCTACTTTCATACCTTTAGTGTACAATCTCGCACCTGGGCCTCTTGAACCGTGATGTGTAACCATCATAGTATTTCCCGTTTTTTTAGAGGTTCCAACAAATAAGAAATGATTACCATCGCCTTGTGTTCCTAAATGAGACCTCGCGATTTGTAACATGTTCCCATCATTTAAAAAGTAGTTAGCTTCAAAGGCTTCTAACAATGCTTTATGGAATCTAAATTGCGAATCTCTATCTCTTCCTCCTGGACCAAAATGTGTGTTGGCATGTGCAGCGTCTAAAATGTCTTTTGGGTCTGCTTTACCAAAATCGGTTAACATGACTGAACAACAAATATCTGCACTATGCATACCTGGGTGAATAGCATTTTTTGCAACTGCTACACCACCAACTGGAATGGTTCCGTCTGGTCCTGCTGGACAAGCATCTGGCATGATGGCACCAGCAACTAGAGTTGGTGTTTTCATTAGGGTTTGCATGGAGTTAACCACTTTTGCTACGTTGTCTTTTTCTTCTTCGTTTTCTGCTTTAATGTTTATAGAAAATTCAACTGACTTATTGTGTAATGCGATAGGATCTGGAGATTCAAATTGTTTTAAATAGGTTTCCATGTCTTTTCCTTCTAAATTATTTTCGTTAATATATTCTATAGCGTCTTTCATCCATTTTCCTTGTTTAAAGCCTAATGCTTTTAATGTATGTCCTGTTACTTTTGTTTGTGTTTTCATTTTTTCTATTTGTTTAGATTCCGCATCAAGTGCGGAATGACAGTAAACTGTCAATTACACTACAAATATTATAGTGTATTACGCGGTGTTTTTGCGTAGATTGTTTTTGTTTTAAAAAAATCTGCAAGGTTTTATCCTTGCAGGCTCTTTTCTATTTAAAAGGCTTTAAAAAAGTGTCCTTTTCTAATGTTTCTAAAGAAAAATCATAATCTGCTTTTGCCTTGTCGCTAATTAGTGTGGCACCCAAAAATATAACAAGCTTATCAAAAGATAATGGTTTGCTCCATTGTTGATATAATGCTTTAGTCGCTAAGTCGGATACTTCTGAATTACCAGAAACTCTAGTATGTCCAGCACCAAAATTTAATAACACGAAGCATTGTTTTTCTTTTTCAGGGATTAACATACCTAATATGGTTTGCTTTTGTGCAGATTCACATTTAATATCAGCGAACAGATTGTTTGGATTTATCATATAATCCTTAGAAACTGAGTTTCCTTGACCAATAATGATTTTGTAACCGCAATCTGCAGTTCCAGAATACACGTTATTTACAACCAATGTTGGAGCGTTTAACCCTTTATTTGCATACAAATATTCAACAGCTCCATTTGGAGCCGAAGTAATATCTCCAGAATACATCAAGTTATCTTTTTTTTGATTATAATCAGTATTCCAGCCAATTTTACCTGCAATATTTAAACCTGATAAATCTAAGTCATTTGCTCCCCAAGCGTCTTCCCAATAGATACCTACTGCTAGTTTCTCACCATAAAATTTAGTGCCAGCAGGAATATTACCTACATACATCTTTTCTGATGTTGGTAGTGCATACATAATATTTTCTGGAACAAATATGGTTTTACCTGATAAATCAAATCGTTGTTTCATATAGTTTAAAATAAACTCGTAATTCGTTTTGTAAACTTCATTTGTAATAACTTCAATTTCTTTTTCAGGCGAACTGAATTTTTGTTTTATGTAGCTTAAAAATTGATTGTTCTTATTATCAATGGTTGATGCTTCACTAGATTTTACCCAAGATTTACCATTTCTAATTCTATATAGAAAAGCATCTTGACCTTGTTTTCTAATAAAGCAAGCAGATAATGCTTTAAATAAAGCAAATGGTGTTGCGTTATCTAGCCAATTCATATCTTTATCTGTTATTAATGTGTTTGTTACATCATTTAACGGATTTGAAACCAAAGGTTTGTGATACGTTTTAGAAAGCTTACTAATTTTATTAATCGTTTTTGGCGCTTTGTTTTTATAAGCTAGAAATAAGGGTTTAAATCTATTAAATATCTCAGCAAGTTTTTCTAATCCAAAGTTGTTAAATGCTTGAGTTGGATTGTAAGAACTATTTTTTATTAGTTCTATCAACTCATCGTTTTTAATTAGCAATGTTGTATCTGTTGTTCTATAGATAATGTATCTAAAAAAATCGACTGCATTTTCTGGATATATATTATAAAATTCAGCTAGTTTTACAATGGCTTCTTTGTTTTTAACTTTCTCTTTACCAGTGAATTTGTAATTAAGTTCATCAACTAATATTGATATTAAATCATCAACAGTTTCTTCTTTTAAAGCGATACCAGATTGTAGCAAAGACAAACATTTCTGTTTCATCTCGTCAATTGAAGACGCTTTCACGACTTTATAAACCAATTTTAAATCTGGAATATTTAGAACTTCTACAGGAATATAAACTTCATCTTGAAAATTACTCTCATAAGTGGATATGTAATGCCTGATTTGTTCTTTTAACAATTCGTTTCTTGAACTATTTTTTATTTTAGACCACGATTTATGAAATGTTTTGTTTAGATCGTTACCACTTAATTTTTCTTTTTGAAAAAATGTGACGATTCTATCTTTTGCCCAAAGAGCTTCTGAATCTATTATAAATCCATTTTCTGAGATGTATGGCTTTTCGTTTGATGTTTTAGCTATTACAGCGTTAAATAATTTTAATGTTTTCATTTTTTTTAATTATTAAATAGGTGAGGAGTATTTTTCAAATGTTTATAGGAACTCCATTTACCTATTGTAAAGACGAAGCGTAAATGAGCCATATACTCTTTCGAGCACTGGAATCGAACCAGTATATAGGAACGCTTTATGTCTTTTTACTAACGGAAAGTAATTTCTATAGTGAATTGTTATAGGAACTTTCTGTGTCAGTAATTTTATTGTAGTCTAGGCAGGAATTGAACCTGCGACCCTCAAATCCGGTTTTTAGGAACTTTCTTTGCTAAAAGGCGAAAAGTGAAATTGTTTGATGCTCTAACCAACTGAGCTACTAGACTATTCATTATTTTAAAGAACTGTTGTGGAAGCAGTAGGACTCGAACCTACAAGCTTAAAAAAGATCAGATTTACAGTCTGACGAGCCAACCAATTGCTCAATGCTTCCCTTTTAATATTTTAAAGAACTTTTATTAAGCTCCACCAACCTCCTTGTCTGGTGGAGCGCTACTTTTAAAGTCTGATTCCAAAAGACTTCTTATTAATTACTCTGCAAATATTTTATGCTATTGCGCAATCTTTTTGCGTAGTAAATGATTTCTTTGAATTATTTACTTAGATTCCTGTTTTCACGGGAATGATAATTTCAACAGAAGTCTCAGGCGAAGTCTTGAGAAGCTTTTTTTAGAGTTAAAAATATTTTACTTTTTCTTTTTTTTCTTGCCTTTACTTTTGGCCTTTTTCTTTGTTTTTGGCTTCTGTTTGCTCTTTATTCGTGATTTTTCTGCATCTACATAGCATAAAAATTCGTCGTTATATCCAAATAGTTTTGCTTTTTTTAATGCTTTCAAGCTTTTTTTGTATGCTTGAAGTTTCTCGAATAACTTGCCTTGCAATAGCCAAACATCTCCTTTGTTTAAGCCTTTAATTGTAAAAGCAAAATCAATTAATTTTTGAGCTTCCTCATAATCGTCGTTCCATAGCAATACCGTAATGTATTTTGGATACACTTTTTGAAAATCCATTTTATTAGCTAAGGCTTCAGCGTAGTATTGTTTGGCTTGCTCATAATCTCCTAACTGTTCTGCTTGTATACGCCCCATAAGGTATAAAGCATAGGTGTTATTAGATTGATAAGACAAAGCGTAATTCAAATTTTCTACAGCCTCTTCTAATTCGTATGGATAAGCGTCTATAGCTTTAAGCACGTAATTGTTTAATAAATTCGTGTCCATTGTTTTAATTTTTTAATAGGTTTCTTAAATTGTTTTTTAATGTATTGCGTTGTTTTTTAAATGTTTTTATAACTGTATTCTTCTTAAAATCTGAACCTTTAAAAACTTGTATGGGGTTACCACGTTCTATGTTTAAGTGGTTTTTCCATTGGTTTTTAATGTTCTTCTTTAGCGTGTCTAGTTGTATTTCGCTTACTTTTTCTTGTAAACGAATTTTTGCTATTTTTTTATTTTGATGTTGTGAGCGACTATCCATAACCAGCACTTGTGTTTTAGTTGGTAGATGAATAGCTCTAATAGCTGAACTCACTTTGTTTACATGTTGTCCTCCAGGGCCAGAACTACGCGTGGCTTGATAAGTAATGTCTTTCTCATGAATTTGAAATTTTTGTTTTTCATCTATTTCATTTAAAGCTACAAACCAATTTTTTCGCTTGTTTTGCGGTCTGAAATTCGAAACTCCAATCCATTTTATAGTGCCAATCCATTGACTTAAAAATTCATCTAGAGTTTTTGCTTGTAATTGAATCGTAACAGATTGTAATGTCATGTTTTCAATACCTTTTTCTCTTTGCAATATTTTATAATCAATGCCATGGTTCTTTACTGCTTCTAAAAAACGTTTTAGAATTTGAGCAACAACCCAACAACATTCTGCTGGTCCTCGGCCAGAGGTTATTTGTATTATTTTAGTTTTCATTTTAATATTGTTTTGAAATCTTAAAGTTTTTCCCAAGACATTGTATCGTTTATGATATCTTCAAGAACATATTTTTTTAACCCTTTTAAATGTCTTTTAGTTTTTAATTTCTCTTGTTTGTAATAGGGTGAATTCCAATCATCTTTCCAAGGGTTTAAAGCTTCTGTGATATTATAATATCCTTTTTTAGATAACTGCGAATCGATAAAATCGTTTTCACTAATCAATTCTGGATCAATACGTTTTCTATGTGTTATATAAGCTCTTGCGTGTTTAATTCGATACGCTCCTTTTGGAATTCGTATGTAAAACCTAATCTTTAGTTTTTTACTATCGTTTCTGTATTGAAATGCGGTACACATGCATTGTGCTTTATAACTAAGCTTATTAAATTCTTTTTTACTTAAAGTTGGAAACTCTTTGTGTATCAAATATTTTGAGGTTTGACTAAGCCACTTTTTTTCAGCTTCTTCTTTTGTTCTACCCCAATAATACCTTTCGATTTTATTATAAATCTCTAGAATTGCAGCTTTGTTTTTATATCGATCTGCTTTTTGAGTTATAATAATTTCTTTATACCAACCGTGTCGTATTGGAGTTTTCAGCTCGATATAGCCCAACTCACGTTGTAACTTCCAAATTTCCCATTGTCTGTGTTGTAAACGACGGACTTCTTTTTGTCTTGCTTTTTTTATGTTTACTGGTTTCATTAGACATTTTTTTCATTGTTTTTGTCTGTATTAAATGATTCCTGTAATTACTCCCAATTATTAGAACCGTTGGTGTGTGTGATGCGTATATGTCATTTTAAAATTTGTCTTTTGAAGTTCATTTTGAAACGTGTCGACTAAGAACAAAATGCAATTCGGTTTGTGTTGTTACTATTTTGGAAAATGTTTTAGCAGGATTGCTAATGGCAGAAAACAAAAAACCCGAAACAGTTTTTAAATTGCTTCGGGTTTTTCATTTATTTGAAAAGTTTATCTAACGATAATCGCGAAGCATCACAAAAGGCAGTATTCCTTTTGGATCGTTTTGATTTGTTATAAATAAACTCATAGTTTCTAATTTTTAATTCAACTTAGTTTTGGTTGAAATGCGCTGCAAAGATTTAAATTTATTTTCGACTTTTCAAAATTTATTTTTTCTTTTCTTGAAAAATAACTCCCATAATACGAAGTATTATATTTTTTTGAAAAAAGCAAATATTTTTTGTTTTAAAGATTGTTTTTCTCTTTTTTCTGATGTTTTAAATGGTTTTAAATCTTTGATTAATGACTGTTTTGTTTCTTCAAAACTTCTACAATTTTGAGTTAAATCAATCACTTGTTTAGCATAAAATTTTGCTTCTTCATTAAAATTATTTTTTCTGAGTAAACCTTCTTTAAATAATTTATAATATTCTTTTATTGAATAAAATTCCCATAAAACAGAATAGTCAGTATTGTAATCTAAAGGTGTAACTAACTTTTTTAAAATTTGATAAACTTCTTCAGTATTTTCAGATTTCAATATATTTAAACAACTCCTTTTAATTCTGTGTAAAATCATGAAATCTTCATCATATTTTTCTTTAATTAAATTGTCTAATGCCTTTGACCAACTATCTGATTTGTAGTTAATAGAAATCACATCAAAATAAAATGCATTCACATTTATTTGACTAATAAACTCGTCATAATTATATAACCAATTTTCAAATTCTAAAACTGATATTTTTTCAGTTAGAACATCAAATATTTTATATTCTAAAGTTTCCATTTTTTCTAATTTAGAATAAATATCTTTTGTCAATACGCAATCTTTTTGCGTACTTAATATTTAATTATAAATTAGTGTGTAATTTTTTAATATATGGCAGTAAACAAAAACGCATTAATTCGATACAAAACCATAGATAAATGTCTTCAAAATAACTTTAGACAATGGACGCTTGATAATTTAATCGAAGCGGTTTCAGATGCACTTTATGAGTACGAAGGAAAAGATATTGATGTGAGTAAACGCACCGTGCAATTAGATTTGCAAATGATGCGTAGCGATAAGTTGGGATACAACGCGCCAATTGTGGTTTACGAGAGAAAGTTTTATAAGTATGATGACGACAATTATAGCATCACAAACAGTCCTATTTCCAATCAAGATTTAACAAAATTATCAGAAGCCGTTTCGTTTTTAAAACAATTTCAAGGGTTTTCGCATTTTGCAGAATTGAGGAGTATGGTTCAAAAATTAGAAGACCATGTTTATACTCAAAAAACGCAAGAAAAAGCACTTATAGATTTTGAAAAGAATGATAATTTAAAAGGGTTAGAGTATCTAGATCAATTGTATCAATTTATATTAAAAAAACAGGCTATAGAAATTACGTATCAGTCCTTTAAAGCGCGTCAAGAAAGTACATTCACCTATCATCCCTATTTATTAAAAGAGTTTAGAAACAGATGGTTTATAGTTGGCAAACGAAAAGCAGCAGAAGGGATTATGAATTTAGCGTTGGATCGCATAATTTCGATCGCCACGAGTGAAAGAGAATATGTTTCAGACGCTAATTTCAATTCTAACACCTATTATAAACAAGCTATAGGTGTATCTGTAAGCCCAACATTACCTCCCGAAGACGTGTTGCTTTATGTTAACCATAAACATGCGCCCTATGTGTTAACAAAACCGTTTCACTATTCTCAAAAAGAAGTGTCTAGAGATAATTACGGTGTTACTATTTCTTTAGAAGTCCAACTGAATTTTGAATTAGAAAAAGAAATTTTAGGCTTAGGCGAAGGTATAAAAGTAATCGCGCCAGAACGATTAAAACGGAACATTAAAGAACGCCTATACGATGCCGTTGATGCTTACGAAACCGAGATAACCGATAAAAATTTAAAAACCATTGCAAAACGTTTAGAACATAAAGGTTTCGGAATTTTAAATCATATCTATACCAAACGCGATATTCGAAAACTAAAAACACGATTCGACACTTATTTTAAGTCTCATAACGATCAAACATTTGGTATGCGCGAAGTCTTAAAAAAAATGCCCGAAATAAAAGAAATTCTGTTTAATAAGAATTTTAAAAAGTTAATTAAGTCTATAGATAAAGATGTGTTTTTAACAAAAGCTATCTATTTCGATAAGTCGCCCGAAGATAATTGGTATGTAACATGGCATCAAGACGTACCCATTAATGTTACTGAAAAAACAGAAACCGAAGGCTACAAATCTTGGACAAATAAAAAAGGAGTTATAAGTGTTTGCCCGCCAGAAGACATTTCTAAAAACACCTTTGCCATGCGTATACATTTAGACGATACGACATTTAAAAATGGCGCCTTAAAAGTAATTGCAGGATCACATAATAAACGTTTAAGTAATGACGAAATTCAACTCATAGTAGGACATTCTATTCCATTCGTAAGCGAGCTTTCGACAGGAGGCGTTCAATTAATAAAACCATTGCTATTACATGCCTCATCAAAATCGACAGAACAGCGTAGACGTAGGGTTTTGCATTTAGAGTTTTCTTCAATAGAATTACCAAACGGATTAGAATATGCCGAAAAAGAAATTTTATAAAGGCTTCTTTTTTGTTAAATAAAAAAGCATCCAAGAAATTGGATGCTTTTAACTATAATAGTTTTAGAAATAGATTATTTATCTATTCATATTTTTTATTTCTTCAGTAAAAGTGTCTAAATCAACACCATTATTTACTAAAGTTAAAGCTTTGTCCACTATATATTTTGTGTTTACAGCATGAAACCCAAGTCCAACAGCAATTTTTCTTAATAATTGTTCTTGCTGTTCCCCTCTTAATTGGTCTGCAAAAACCATTCTCGATAAATCGAATAAACGCTCTAAACGTCTATCGTAAGATGTAGGAGGATTTATAGGGTGCGATTTATAATCTTTTAGTATTAATTGGTAATCTCCTTCACTAATACCTAAGCTTCTAGCAACACGGTCTAAAAATGCTTTTTCATCATCAGTAATAATATCATCATCCATAGCAACACGAACTAACGCTGCAAAATGATCCTCATTACGTTTTTTAAAACCACTGTCAAATAAATCTGAAAACGACATATATTTCTTTTTTTTTAGTGATGCAAACCTACATATTTTTTTTTAATATTTTAAACCGAAACTTTAAATATTTGGGCGTTACCACAAGGGTCGCGCTTTCCACTATATCTTTTTAAAACATCATTGCAAAGTAAGAACAATTCTGTCTATCTGTTAATTCATCGTTTCAAATTAAAATGAGTTCCATTAAGTTTTAAAAAGGATGCCGTTGCAATCACTAACGCACACCATTTCGAAGTAGGTAATCAACTTGAATATATAAAAATAATAAAATAGAAGAATTCCCATCAATTCTGTAAATTTGCAACCCTAATGTCAAGATTAAACGGGTTTAAAATCAACTTCTAAAAACTAGAAAAAACTTAAACAAGTTCAGATTGATGCATAATTTATGAATAAACCAATCTCTATTACCGCCATAGCATCTCTTTCTCCGTTAGGAAAAACATTAAACGACGCTTGGAGAAATTACCAAAACAATCAACATTGTATTTCAGAAAAAGAATTCAATAACAAACCTGTTTTAGTATCCCAAATTTCTGAAAATACTAAAAAAGAAATTGAACATTTAAAACAATCAGACAATAAATATAAATCTTTAGACGACACCGTTTTATTTGCCATTTACGCATCAAGAGTAGCTGTAAAAAATGCCAATTGGAACGCGTCAGATAATTTTGGAATAAATATAGGCTCGTCTCGCGGAGCCACACAACTTTTCGAAACCTATCACGAAGGATTTCTTAAAAATAATAAAACAGAAACCTTAAGTTCGCCAACAACAACATTAGGGAATATATCATCTTGGGTTGCACACGATTTACAGACTGAGGGGCCAGAAATAAGCCATTCCATAACCTGTTCTACAGCATTACACTCCGTTTTAAACGGCATAGCTTGGATAAATTCGGGCATGTGTAATAAGTTTTTAGTTGGCGGTAGTGAAGCACCGTTAACACCCTTTACCATTGCACAAATGCAAGCTTTAAAAATATATTCTAAAGACAAATTAGAAGCTGTTTATCACACAGAGCACAGTCGAAGTGCAAATACATATCCATGCCAAGCATTAAACCTAAATAAAAACCAAAACACAATGGTTTTAGGAGAAGGCGCATCCATGATGTGTTTAGAAGCAGGAGAAACCAAAAATGCGCTTGCCGTTATTAAAGGCATCGGTTATGCAACCGAAATATTAAAACATAACATTTCTATTTCTAATAATGCATTATGTTTTCAGAAATCTATGAAAATGGCATTAGGTGATTTAAACCCTGATGAAATCGATATTATTGTGATGCATGCACCCGGCACCATTAAGGGCGATCTATCAGAAGTAAAAGCCATCGAAAAAATATTTTGTAACAAAACGCCTGCTTTAACTACAAATAAGTGGAAGATAGGTCACACCTTTGGAGCCTCCGGAGCTCTAAGTATCGAATTCGCCATTTTAATGTTGCAACATCAAGAATTTATAAGTGTTCCTTTTATAGAAAATCAAAAATCACCAAAAAGAATAAAGAATATTCTCATAAATGCCGTTGGCTTTGGTGGTAATGCGGTTTCTATTTTACTTTCAAAAAAATAGTGTAAGATTATTCAAATAGTCTTACTTTTAAATCATTAATTTTTTAAATCGTAAACTAATGGAGTGGTTTTCAAATTTAGAGTTGTTTCCAAAGGTATATTGGGTAATTACAGGAGTTGCGACTTTTGTTTTTTTACTAGTATTATTAAGCACTTTTATTGGTGCTGATGGAGAAGATATGGGAGATGTAGATGCCGAAATGGATGCAGATACTGGTGCTGGTTTTCAGTTTTTTACACTAAAAAATTTAGTTGCTTTTTTTGCTATTTTTGGTTGGAGCGGCATTGCAAGTATTAATGCTGGAAATTCAAAATTGATTACAATTATGATCTCTATGGCTTGTGGTTTGGCAATGATGTTTGTTATGGCTGCCATGTTTTATTATATCAGTAAATTAACTTCTAGCGGCACATTAAAAATGAAAAATGCGTTACATGCTATTGGCGAAGTGTATTTAACAGTTGGAGCAAATAGATCTAAAATAGGGAAAGTACAAGTAAAAGTGCAAGGTGCTTTAAGAGAATTAGATGCTTTAACAGATTGTAAGGACGATTTAAAACAAGGACATGTTATTAAAGTCATTGAAGTAACAAATAACGGAATATTAATTATTGAACCTCAAAAATAAAAAAAGATATTATGCTAAAATTTATTGTATTACAAATGAACTCGTTTGCGGGTTTAATAGGAATAGGAGTTGCAATTCTATTCATTTTTATATTATTAGTTGCAATGATAAAACGATACAAAAGATGTCCTTCAGACAGGATTTTGGTTGTTTATGGAAAAGTTGGAGGAGGAGAATCTGCAAAATGTATTCATGGTGGAGCAGCCTTTATTTTTCCTGTAATTCAAGATTATCAATTTTTAGATTTAACACCAATTTCGATTGAAGTAAACTTGGTAAATGCACTTTCTAAACAAAATATTCGTGTGAATGTCCCATCACGTTTTACGATTGGAGTTTCTACCGAGCCTGGAATTATGCAAAATGCAGCAGAAAGATTACTTGGTTTAGGTCAAAGTGAAATTCAAGAATTAGCACAAGAAATTATCTTTGGTCAACTGCGTTTAGTCGTTGCTTCTATGGATATTGAAGAAATAAATTCAGATAGAGATAAATTTTTAACGAATATATCTAAAAGTGTAGAATCAGAATTAAAGAAAGTAGGTCTAAAGTTAATCAACGTAAATATTACAGATATTGTTGATGAGTCTGGTTATATAGAAGCATTAGGAAAAGAAGCAGCAGCACACGCCATTAATGCGGCGCGTAAATCGGTAGCAGAAAAAACCAGAGATGGCTCTATTGGTGAAGCAAATGCAGTACAAGATGAAAGAACACAAGTTGCAGCAGCAAATGCACAAGCTGTAGATGGGGAGAATATTGCAAAAATTAATGTAGCAAATTCAGATTCTTTAAGAAGACAAAGAGAAGCAGAGGCAGAACGTGTTGCAATTGCATCAGAAAAAGTGCAATCAGCAAAAGCATTAGAAGAATCATATGCTGCAGAACAGGTAGCGGAAGTTGCCAGAGCAGAGCGTGAGCGTTCTTCACAAATGGCAGATATTATTGTACCTGCAGAGATCGATAAAAGAAAAGTGGAGATTGATGCTGAAGCAGAAGCAGAAAATATTAGAAGAATAGCAAAAGGTGAAGCTGATGCAATTTTATTTAAAGCACAAGCAGAGGCGCAAGGTCAATTCGAAATTTTGACAAAACAAGCAGCAGGTATGGAGCAAATTGTAAAAGCTGCCGGTAACAATTCTAAAGATGCGGTGTTACTTTTAATTGCTGATAAATTACCAGAATTAGTTAAAACACAAGCTGAAGCGATTAAGAATATTAAAATTGATAAAGTTACCGTTTGGGAAAATGGAGGTAGTGGCAAAGATGGGAAATCATCTACTGCTAACTTCCTTTCGGGGATGTATAAATCGGTTCCACCGTTACAAGACATGTTTAATATGGCTGGGATGCAATTACCTGATTATTTAAAAGGGAAAGATATAGAAACTGTTAAGCCTGAAATTGAAAAAGTAGAAGACACTACAGTCGAAATTATCGATCCTGAGAACTCTTCTACTAACGAAGAATAAAATTGTTTTTGTAACAGTTTAATTTAGTGTGATATTGGGAAACAAAATGTTAACCCGTATCACGCTTTTTTTTTAATAACAAACACGCTGAATTATAGCTTAATTTAATAGAACATGAAGCTAACAGACGATAAATTTCAAATTATCTCCTTAGGTTTTTTGATAATATTAGCAATGGTTTTTTGGAACACCATGCTTGTTTACCCTATTAAGTTATTTGTAGTTATGCTTCATGAAATGAGTCATGGCTTAATGGCGGTTGCTTTTGGAGGGCAAATTATTGAAATCCAGATTGACTCAAGGATTGGTGGTTACTGCTTGTTTCGGATGGAACCTAGTTTTTGGGGATCATTTATGACAGGAAGTGCAGGTTACCTTGGAAGCTTGTTCTGGGGATCGTTGATTTTGGTGCTAGCAGTTAAATCCGAAAGAGACAAGTACATTTCATTGGTAATCGGAATTGTATTACTTGGGCTTTCATATTTTGTACTTCAGTCTGGGGAATTGTTCAGCACAGCCATAACCGCAGGTCTTGGAGTTTTTATGCTGATTGCTTTTAAATATTTTGGAGCTCTATTTCACGACTTGTGGTTGAAGTTTATAGGCATAACTTCTTGTGCATATGTCATACTCGATATAAAGAATGATTTAATTGACAGAACCAATATTGGTAACGATGCAGATGGAATTGCAGAATTAATCGGGTTATCAAGTGTGTCAATAGGTGTAGCTTGGATGATTATAGCGGTGCTTAATTTGTTTTTCGTCCTTCGATACATTTATAAAAAAACACTTTTAAAGGATACTGAGCGAACGCATTGAGAAAACAAAAAGATCAACGCGAACAACATATATAAATGAGATTGTTATTCAATGGCCTTATTATTTAAAAGGGAAAGGATATAGAAATTGTGAAAGCGACTGTCTGAAAAGTTTAAACTTTTGAGTTTGTTAGGCTGAGCTTGTCGAAGCCTATTATTGATTATCCGTAAGTTGATATATTTTGACAAGCTCAATATAACGACTCATTTTACCTTTTAGACAGCTTCTTTTTATTATACCAAATCCAAGCGTTTAAAAAATAATTCTTTATAACGACTACTAACGGGTATTTTATAAGAACCCATGCAGACTTGGTTATTCTCTATTTTGTCAATATTAGTAATGTTTAAAAGATATGATTGATGTACTCTTACAAACTCTGAAATTGGTAGTTTTTCAATAATGTCTTGAAATGTCATTCTAGACGAAAACACGTTTTCTTTTGTTGTAATATCTAGATAATTGCCAGAACCCTTTATAAACAAAATAGTATCAAATTCAATTTTTATATTTTTGAATCCATCTTTAATAAAAAAGAACGTATTGGTTTGTTTTTGTGAAGCCATACGCTGTTCCACTTTCTCAATGGCTACTTGAAATCTGTTAAATTCAAAAGGTTTCAACAAATAGTCAACAGCATTAAAATTATAACTATCAATAGCGAATTCTGTATAGGCAGTTGTAAAAATAAGATGTGGTTTAATTATCAGTTTTTCTAACATGTCTAGGCCAGACATTTGCGGCATATTAATATCAACAAAAATCAAATCAACCGGGTTTTGTTTTAAAAAATCAAGTGCATCTTTTGCATTATAAAAATGAGAAACCAATTCTAAAGTATCAATTTTAGATACATGGTGCTGAATAACCTGTATCGCTTTGGGTTCATCATCAATAGCTATAGCTCTTATCATGTTATCGTTGTTGAATTATATACGTCATTGCGAGAGAAACGAAGCAATTTGTTTATTATTAGCACTAATTTAACGTATTATTTTATCATTGGTTCCTCGCTCTTCATAATGAACGGTTGAATTATATACTAAATTAATGCTAATTTTCACTGAAAAAATATTATTTCCTTTCACTAATTCAAAGGTGTGATTTTTAGGGTACACCAATTCCAATCGCTGTTTTGCATTAGTAATCCCTATACCAAAACCTTGTTCTTTATAGTAGGTTTTAAATGTGTCATCATAGCTGTTTACACACTCAAAGTGTATGGTGTTTTCGTTACAAATAACAGAAACTTTTAAATTAGATTCTTTGGATGAGTTAATACCGTATTTAAATGCATTTTCTACAAATGGAATTAGTAACCCTGGACTGATATGATGATTTTCAAAACCTTTAAAATCAGTTTCAATTTCCGGTTCTACAGCGCAACGCAATTTTTGAATAAGAATATAATCTTCTAAATATTTTATCTCGTTTTCTAAAGGTATAAAGTCTTTATTAATATCTTCTTGCATATACCGAATCAAGCTTGCTAATTTTGCGGTGCTTTCTGCTGTTTTCGGGGCGCCTTCTTCTATAGCTGTAGCGTATAACGTATTTAAAGTATTGAATAGGAAATGGGGGTTGACTTGAGATTTTAGGAGTTGTAATTCTGATTCTTTAGTTTCTAGTTTTAGATTTTTTTCTTTAATTTTTAATCGTAAATAACCATAAATAAAAGAAGCAATAAAGATTATTAGGTATAATGTGATAAACCTTAATAATATAGGGGTAAGCCGTGAAAGAAGATTATGGTTGTAAATAAAACTCAATAATACAATCGTTACTGCATTTACTATTGTTAAAGATAAAAGAGAAAGGAAAGTATATTTTACAAAATTCTTCTTCCTTAATAAAAGAGGTGTTAAATAAAAAGTATTAAAATAAAAGAATACGACATATACGGATATAAATGCAATTACTTGAATTTCTATTTTACGAGGCATCATTAATGCATAAAAATAAATTAAGCTTATAATTATACTATTGAAAATCAATTCAAAGCGCTTAACTGCAAATGCCTTTTTTAATATATTAATCTCAATTACCAAAAAAGCATAAATTAAACCCATAACCACAAATGGAATAAATGTCATTGATAAATTAAGAACAGATTCCAAAGTAAAGTATTCAAATGGGGCAACCGAAATACTTTTTTTAATCATAACTGAATTACTTCTTTGAATAGCTCTCATCCAAGCTAACAAAAGAGAATAAGAAATGATATATGAGATTGCTATGTATAGATACTTTTTCCAATTCTTATATAATAAAGGGATAATCACTAATGCAAGAATATAAACTGTAAATATAAATAGAAGAGTATCAAAAAAACCTCCTTGAAATAAGCTTTGATCAGTTCTTAAAATCCCCGTTATTGTTAATATTACGCTAAATACTGAAAGAATAAATACGATAGCGTGTATTATAAGCTTATACTTTGATTTAAAAAATGCTGATATTTTCATGTTTTTAATTATTTTCATACAAAACTACATTTACAAATCAGCATTTAATAAAAGATGTTATAGTTGTAATGTTTTATGTTATAAAAGTATCTTTTAAAGTTAAATTTATAATACTTATTTTAATGTTTCTAAAGCATTATAACTATTTTTGCCAAAATCAATCTTCAATATGAGCGAGACTAAACACAATTGGACTAAAGAAGAGATTCTAGATATATACAACACGCCTTTAATGGAGTTGCTTTACCAAGCAGCAACAATTCATAGAAAAAGCCATGATCCTAATGTTGTACAAGTATCAACATTATTATCTATTAAAACTGGTGGTTGTTCAGAAGATTGTGGGTATTGTCCACAAGCAGCGCGTTATCATACCAATGTAGAAGGAAACGATTTAATGTCTGTTCAGCAAGTAAAAGCGCAAGCTTTACGAGCAAAATCTACAGGAAGTTCTCGTGTTTGTATGGGAGCGGCTTGGAGAAATGTAAAAGATGGTGAAGAATTCGATCAAGTTTTAGAAATGGTTCGTACCATTAATAAATTGGATATGGAAGTATGTTGTACGTTGGGTATGATTACCGAAAACCAAGCGCAACGTTTAGCAGAGGCTGGTTTATATGCTTACAATCATAATTTAGATTCGTCTGAAGAGTATTATAAAGAAGTGATTTCTACACGTGGTTACCAAGATCGATTAGACACTATTGGTAATGTTCGTAAAACAAACGTAACCGTTTGTAGTGGTGGTATTATTGGTATGGGAGAAAATATAGAAGATAGAGCTGGTATGTTAGTGGCACTTTCTACATTGGATCCACAACCAGAATCGACACCAATTAATGCTCTAGTTGCAGTTGAAGGCACACCGTTAGAAGACGAAAAACCAGTGTCTATTTGGGATATGATTAGAATGGTAGCGACGACAAGAATAGTAATGCCAGAAACTCAAGTACGTTTAAGTGCAGGTAGAACACAAATGACAAGAGAAGGTCAAGCAATGTGTTTCTTTGCTGGTGCAAACTCTATTTTTGCAGGTGATAAATTATTAACGACTCCAAACCCTGATGTAAATGAAGACATGAAAATGTTTGAGTTATTAGGATTGAATCCGCAAAAGCCATTTACTAAAAAGGTACAACCACAAACGGTTGAAGCTAAAGAGTCTGAATTTGAAGCTTTAGGTGAAAAACCAAAATGGACGCGACCAGAGCATAAAATTGAACGTAACGAAGCCGCTAAAGAAAAGGCTAAAACACTTAAATAATCTTATTTATTTTAAATACTTAGCATACTGATTACTGCCAAAAGCCCGACTCTTGTGGTAACGTCTAACTTCTCGCTACAATTCCGATAAAAACTGGAATCACTCAAAGTGATATCTCGTTTAATTTCTAAATTGGTAAGGTTTCCTTAACTTTGACAATCAAAACTTAATACACTTTGTCTTTAAACCTACAGGAAATTCCACGAGTAAAAACGATTACTAAGGACGATTTTTTGAAACTCTATTTTAAACCGCAAAAACCTGTGGTAATTGAACGTTTTATTGAAGATTGGCCTGCGTTTAACAAATGGGATTTAGACTATTTTAAGACGGTTGGAGGTGATTTAACAGTGTCTCTTTATGACGACAGGCCAGTAGACTATAAAGAAGGTTTTAACGAACCGCATGCTAAAATGAAGCTTGGCGATTATATAGATTTACTAAAGCGCGAACCTACAAAATTGCGTATTTTTTTATGGAATGCATTAAAGGAAATTCCGCAATTACAAAAGGATTTTACGTTTCCAGATTTTGGGTTACGCCTTATGAAAGGGATTCCTCTGTTGTTTTTTGGCGGGCAAGATTCGCACACCTTTATGCATTACGATCTTGATTTGGCGAACATTTTCCACATTCATTTTGAGGGTAAAAAACAATGCATTTTGTTTGATCAAAAACAGAATGACTATTTATATAAAATACCACACGCATTAATTACGCGAGAAGATATAGATTTTAATAATCCAGATTTCGAAAAATGGCCCATGTTAAAAAAAGCTAAGGGGTATAAAACGGAGTTAAATCATGGTGAAATACTATATATGCCTGAAGGTTACTGGCACTATATGCGTTATATAACACCTGGGTTTTCTATGAGTTTGAGAGCTATAGCAAGAAACCCTAAGAATTTTGGTAAAGCTATTTACAATTTATTAATTATGCGTAACTACGATAATTTAATGCGTCGTATTAAAGGGCAGCAATGGATAGACTGGAAAAACCAACAGGCTATTATACGCACTAACAAAGGTTTGTGAAAAAAACAACCTAGTTTAAAAACTTATAATATATTTGCCGTCTTAAATTAAAAATTCAAATCATGAAAAAATTAATCTTATTAGTCGCTATATTAAGCGTGTCGTTTATTAATGCTCAAGCTTTTTTAGGAAATGGTGATAACAAATTTCAAGTAGGTGCTAACTTTCAAGATGGTGGTACAGGTCTTAACCTTAGTTACGATTTTGGTGTTGGCGAAAACATTTCTTTAGGGTTTTCTTCTACCTATCTTTTAGAAATTAACGATCTTATAGACGCAGATTTTGATAACCGTTTTGATATTAGAGCACGTTTTAATGCGAACTTAGGAAATGTTATTAATATAGATGATAATTTTGATGTTTACCCTGGTTTAAGTCTTGGACTTAAGAACTTTGGTGGTCATTTAGGAGCGCGTTACTTTTTTAGTGATGGGTTTGGGGTTTATACAGAATTTAACACCCCTTTCGCAAAATATAAAAGTGGAACTTTAACAGCTGCCGAAACTTTACACAATCAGTTTACGGTTAATTTAGGTGCTGTTTTTAACCTGTAAAACAAAAGACGGTTTAAACTTGATATACCATTTGAAAATCAAGTTTTTAGTGATCGTATCTATTTTTGAAAAAGGCTCGTAAAATTGTTTTACGAGCCTTTTTTATTTGTCATTTAATCAACTCGTGTGCTTTGTCGTACACTAAATGAGACTCCCAGCCACGATATAAAAAATAGTCAATAAATTTTTTACGTTTCTTGTAAACATTGCTTTCTTTGATCAAATTGACTCTTTTTTCGGCTAAGTCATTGAAAAACTCGGTGTACTCCTCGTTTGAGATCTCTGTAAGTGCTTGATTTATATTAACTTTGCTTACGTCTTTTTTCTTAAGTTCGAAAGTTAAACGACGCCGGCCCCAAGCCTTAATTCTGAACTTACCTCGAACATATGCTTTGGCAAAACGTTCTTCATTTAGAAAGTTATGCGCTATTAGATGTACAACAATTACATCTATAGCTTCGGGTATCATAAACATACCTTTTAGCTTGTCCCTGACTTCTTGATGACACCGTTCTTGATACGCACAATAATGCTCTAGCTTTTTAGTCGCTTCTTGTACGGTATATGTTTTTTTTGATTGCATAGGTTTTCAAAAATAACAATAGATAAATTAACAATTAGAATAAAAATTTATAAAAGCCAAATCTAAATTTTTTAAACTTAACATGATGAAAAAAAATACGTTACTAATATTAATGCTTCTTGCCTTTGACTTCGGGTTTGGGCAAACCACTTTAGCTCCTGGGGATATCGCTATAACAGGTTTTAATACTGATAATCCAGATGAGTTCTCATTTGTATTATTGAGGGATGTAGTTAGTGGTACAGAAATAAACTTCACAGATAAAGGATGGGATAATTTAGGGTATTTTAGAACGTCTGGTCAAGAAGGCGTAATTACTTGGACAACTCCTTCTTATTTAGAATGTGGCACAGAGGTCGTTATCGCCGATATAGGTGTTGCTTCAGGTGGTAGTGCTGGTGGTCCTTTTTCATCAACAATAGGAACAGCTAGTGAAACTGATCTTGGTTTTGCTTTTGCTGGCGGTACTGATCTAAGCGACCAGCTGATTGTGTATCAAGGTACTTTGTTAGTCCCTACTTTACTTTATGCTGTTCAATTCCGAGGAATAACAGGTTGGACCAATGCTACAGATACTTATACAAGCGGAGTTCCAACAGGGCTAACAGATGGAGTTAATGCAGTATATTATACAGGAGATAATGATAATGGAAGTTATAATTGCACTACGACAAGTGGCTCAACATTAATTTTGTCAGATGTAATCGATTCAAGTAATTGGTACTTAACTAATTCTACAACAGTCACTAATAGGCCTGTTTTAGGAGCATGTAGTTATACTTGTAGCAGCTGCACCACAATAGCAACATGGAATGGATTATGGGTTGCCGGTATTACCCCAGATACAACTACAATAGTAGAGCTAAATACTGATTATGATACAGGAATTAACGGCAGCTTTAGTGCTTGCTCGCTAAATGTAAATTCTGGAACTTTAACAATCGCAGATAACACCTATGTAGAAGTACAAAACGATTTAACAGCAGCAGGAAACATTCTTGTGCAACCCCAAGGTGCTTTTGTTCAAAATGACGATTTAGGTACGGTAACGGCAACTGGGACAATAAACGTTGTGAAAACAACAGCCTCAGCAAATAATTGGTACGAATATACTTATTGGAGTTCGCCTGTTTCTGGAGAAACTATTGAGGTAGGCTTAACAGATTCTGAAATTTCAAAAAGGTACGTGTTTTATGGTCAAAATTTTTTAGATGCCACTTCAGAAACAGCTAACGATGGGGCAACTGTAGGTGGACAGGATGATGTTGATGATAATGGTGATGATTGGCAACCAGCATCTGGGATTATGATCCCTGGGGTTGGATATGCATCTGCCCATGATAAATTTATATTTAATAGTAGTCCCGGTAATCAATTTGATTATACGTTTAGCGGTGCCTTTAATAACGGCATTATAACGGTGCCTATTTACAGAAATGATTCTGAACTAAACGACAACAATTGGAATTTAATTGGTAATCCATACCCTTCTGCAATTGATGCCGATTTATTTTTGGCTGCTAATAGTTACGTGGCCGATGATATTGATGGTATAGATAATTCTGGAGCATCCTATACAGATGGTGCTATTTTTATATGGTCTCATAATACTGCTCCATCATCAACAGTTAACGGAAATGAAGATCTCAATTTTTCAGATTCAGACTATGCAATAATAAATGGTACAGGACAATCTGCTGGCGGTGATGGTGTGGTGCCTAACAGATTTATTCCATCAGGACAAGCATTTTTTATATCAATGGATAACGGAGCGACAGCAAGCTTAGTATCTGGAGATGTATATACCGCTGATGTTACTTTTAATAATAGTATGCGCGTTTTAGGAACAACGGATAATAGCCAATTCTTTAAAAATTCTAATACAAAAAAGAGTTCTACTTCTGTAGCTAATAAATTGTGGGTTGATTTAACTTCTGATAATGGGGTGTTTAATCAAACCATGATAGGTTATGTAGATGGTGCTTCAAATGATGATGATGGTTCATATTTTGATGCTCAGAAAAATATATACAATGTTACTTCTGCTATTTTATATACTATTATTGATAATTCTGATAAAAAATTTGCTATTCAAGGAAAAGATATAAATAGTTTGAATGAAGATGAAATTATAAACCTAGGATTTAGTACAAACATAGATGTAGCTACGTTATACAAATTATCTATTACCGATTTAGAAGGCGATTTTTTAAACGGAAATACAGTGTATATAAAAGATAACTTGCTAAATAAGTTACACAATTTGTCAGCGGGAGATTATACCTTTACATCTGAAGTTGGAGAGTTTAACGAACGTTTTGAAATTGTATTTAATGCTAATGCGTTATCTGCAGATGAAGTCGTTTTGAATACAAATAAATTTAGTATTGTTGATTTAAATAGCGATAGGGTACAATTTAATACAAACAGTAATTTAAATATTAAAACGATTCGTGTTTTCGATCTTTTAGGAAGACAATTATACGATTTAAAAGGACATATAAACTCTGAAATTTATACGTTGTCTAACTTAAACAACGCTGTTTACATTGCTAAAATTGAATTATCTAACGGAATGGTAATTACAAAAAAAGCGGTTAAGAAATAAAATAGATTAATTTATTTTACGTTGTTGCTACAAAATTTTTGTCATTAAAATTGTTCTGTCATTGCTGTAATGACGTCTCTATTTGTCATGTCGAAATGAGGTACGATTGAGGTTTCCCACCAATACAAGTAATATTCAATTCTCACGATGCGATTTCTCTTGTCGTTGAAATGACTGTAAATCTATATATTTGTGTTTTTTCGTCAGGTTGAATGGCCTTCATATTACAGAGTACTATTTAATTAAAAGTAATGTCACTCAGAAATGAGTTAAGTAATAAAAACTTATGAATTTTTATGACATTACGAAGTCAGCTACATGTTATATTTTAAAGATAAAATAAAGTTTCTTCCTGCGGCGGCAATACCAGACGAATAGGTTTTATAACGTTGGTCTGTTATATTTTCTAAACTAGCTGTTACAGTTGTTGTATTACTAATTTTATACTGGGTCCTACAATTTAAAGTATACCACGATGGCGCAAAAGGATTTCCGTTATCGTCTAAAGCATATAGATATGCTTTTTCTATTTCAGAAGGTGCTAATTGATTATAAGATAATTCGTTATTATAATTAACAAAAGCGTCTACTTTTAAATTTTTATTAGTCCAAAATAAATGCGTATTTCCAAAATAAGGCGCTACATGCCTAATTGGAACTTCAATCCCTTCATCTTCTTCTGTTCCACCAATAATACTATACTGTGAAGTTAATTTAAATTGATTTGAAATAGACCATTTTAAACCCACCTCAAATCCGTAGATCCAAGCTTTCGATGCGTTTTGTATGGCTTGAACATTACTTAGTTCGCCATCATATAAAATTTCTGTTTCGCCATTTAAGCTATAATCTCTTCGCACTAATGCGTTATCTAAATAGGTGTAATATGTACTCATATCTAGAACAAATGCACGATCAAAACTCAATTTCAAACCCAATTCACCACCATAAGCATATTCCGGTTTTAAATTCTCGTTAGGGACTACTACAGAACCAGGTTCTGAATCGAAGACCTTTCCGATATCATCTATATTCGGTGATCTAAAAGCTGATGACGCGTTTAATTTCCATTGTAAAACTTTATTTGGCGACCATCTAATTCCAGCCGTTCCTGTTAACGCACCAGCATTATTTTTTGAAGTATCAAAAGGCAAGTTTAAAAACACATTGTTTTCAGTAAAATCGGCTTTAGAAACGACATGATTAAAGCGTAATCCCGATTGAAAAACAAACTTTAAATTAGGCTTATATTTGATGCTTGTATAAGCTGCTGCCGATTGCCATGTTGCTCCGTTAGGATATCTTGAAACTGCTGAAATAAAACTATTATCTGTTATATCTTCTTCTTTGCCATCAGACATTACTTGATTGTACACATATTCTAAACCATAAAATAAACGCGTTTTATTGGTTATCGTTTTTTCGAAATCTATATTAAAGGAATAGGCATCGACGGCTTCCTCTCTAATATTTCTAAAATCAGATTGAAAATCTCTGTCAATTCTACTTTCTTGAAAGTTTTGGTAAGCTAAAGTTGTTTTAATTTTATCGTATAAATTAGAGCTACTACTTAATTTTGTTATCTGCATGTTAGCCATAAACCACTCTTGTGGTCCGTAATACCATTCGGCAGATTTAAGTGTATCATTACTATAACGAATTAATCTATCGTACCTAGGTACATCATTAGTTTTAGTGTAATACAAACCGAAATCAAAGCTTAATTTTTTATAAGGTTCGAAACGTGCCTTTTGCATTAAATTAATCTGATTGTAACCTGAAAATTTTTGAGTTAATGGATTGTTATTATTTATTATAACATCGCCACTATTAGTAGTTAATGCAAATTCGGGTCTTAAATAATCGTCAGGCCCATTTTTCCCCATTGTTAAATCTCCAAAAGACGTATAGCTAACATTGGTTAGCATCGCCCATTTTTTATAGCCTAAGCTAAAATCGAAATGCCCCGTTTTTTCATCACTTGCAGATGCATATCTAACAATAGCATTAGATTTAAATAAAAGTGTATCGGCATAAGATAATTGCGGTTTTTGAGTGTAAAAACTCATAACCCCACCAATAGCATCACTACCATAAATTACAGAGCCCGAACCTAAAGTGACCTCTGTGCTTTGAATTGAAAACGGATCAATAGAAATGACATTTTGTAGATTTCCACCTCTAAATATAGCATTATTCATTCTAACGCCATCTACAGTAATTAGTAATCTATTGGTAGAAAACCCACGAATCATTGGACTACCTCCTCCTAATTGACTTTTTTGAATATAAACTTGTCCTGTTGCTTCTAATAAATCAGCACTAGTTTGTGGATTTACAAAATGTATGCTTTCAGAATTTAAACTCGTTATTTTTTGAGGAATATCTTTTTTGTCTTGTTCGAATTTTGATGCAGAAATGACTATTTCGTCTAGTCCTTGCGTATTTGCATCTAGGTATATAATATTTGAAGCATTTATTTCTGTTTTCTTTATAGCTTTTAAAAGATGTGATAAATGTTGAAAATAAATAGTTTCGACATTAGAGAATGGGTCTAAATTAGCTTCTCCATTTTCATCGGTCACTACATTTATAGATTTATCAAAATTATATATAGCAACACCATGAATAGGTTCGTCTGTAAGTATATTTACTATTTTTACTTGTTGAGCATGCAGACTTACGCTGGTAAATAAAATAAAAAATAAAATAAAAATAACCTTCATGTTTTAACTAAAAACTTGATTAAAAACTTGTAGTGATTTTGGTGTTTTAAAACTGCCCAAATGTAATTCAAAATATAGCAAAATCATACTTAAAAATGATTGTCTTTGTTTGGCATTAATCTTTACGGTATTTAGAGCATCAAAGGTTGTGCCCAATACCGTTTTTAGAAGTGTTAAATTTTCTCCGTAGATTGAGGTTTTTCCGTAGTCTTTGTTTTCAAATTTTCCATCTCTTAAATTAAAGTATGGGCTTTCTGGATTTATTTCTTCTGGGTAAAACCCTAAATATTTGGTTAAATTTAATAAAAACAACAAATGAAAGTTTGAACTTTCTGAATGTGTATCGAACCACAGCAAGGTTGTTTCTATGTAGCTGTATAAAGTTTCGTTTTGTTCTTCTTCTTGTAAAATACTTGATAATACTTCTGACAAGAACATAACAACAGCGCTTTTTATAACATTTGAATGTAAACTATGATATAAATGATTTAGTTTGACTTCTTTTATAGCTTGCAAGTTTCGATTATTCTTATAAACAATAACAAGTTGTAGCTGAGACAGTAATTGAAAATACGCAACTTTTACGTTTCCTTTTTTACTTTTTAAAACGCCGCGAATTAAAAAACTAACAACACCAAACTGTTCTGTGTAGCACTTAACAATTAAATCGTTATCTCGGTATCTTAATTTTGATAGAACAATGGCATTTGTTGTCGTTAACATTATCTAACAACCATTAATTTTAAAACATTAGTTTTGAACGTGTCTAAATCAGACAACATCACTAAATAAACTCCTGAGGCCACTGTGTTATTGGCCAGGTTTTTACCATTCCAATAAGCGGTTCCTCCATCTATTTCTAAATTGTACCCATTATAACGTAAATTATTTTTTGATTGGGCTTCAGCTACCAAATTACCTTCAATGTCTGTTATTTTAATATTTACGTTTTCAGAAATGCCTTTAATTTTAATTTTTTCATCAACCATATTAAACGTTGGTCTAACTGGGTTTGGGTATACATGTGCGGTCTCTAAATCTTCTTCTGTACTAGAGCCTCCAGAATTGAAAGAAAGTAAACCTTTCTCGGTTGCTATATAGACAATGCCATTAGAACTATCTATGGAAACATCGCTCACTGAGTTTGTTGGTAATGGTGAATTATCTTTTGTGAAATGAAATATTGTTTTTTGTCCATCAGAAGATAAATAAAATACTCCTGATTGGACAGTGCCAATCCATTTATTATTAGAGCCATCAACTTCTATATCGGTAATTTGTTGTTGAAATAGTAATTCTTTAGCAATACCATTTTCTTCAATAATGATTTCATCTACAAATACATCTTCTTCTGAAAAAAAATTAGAGGTATTATATAAAACACGAAGACCTTTAAATGTTCCTATCCAAAGTTGGTTTCTTTTATCTAATGCTAAGGCTGTAACTAATTCTGCTGGCATATTTTGTTCTTCAGAGACTATGTTTTTAATTAGTTTATTTCCCCCGTTTTCATTAAAAGCTATAACGCCTTTACCGTATGAAGCTATCCATTTTGTTTGGTCGCTACCGATAACCATATCATTGAAGCCATTATTATCTATGGCACTTTCTATAATCTCTTCGAAACTAAAAGACTGCCAACTGTTGTTGGATATATTAAAGGCTTTTAGTGGTTTTTCTGTAAAATTTGTAAGTGTCCATAATAGTCCATTATCGTCAAAAGTAGTAGAACTTACTCTTGTGTCATTTGAGTTAGCCACAAATGTTAAAGGTGTTAGTCCGCTATTGGTTTGATTATGTAAAACAGTAGGGGTTTCATCATTAACTTCTAACAGTCCGCTAAAATAAGAACCAATAAAGACTTGATTAGTATTAAAAGGATTTATCCCAATTGTTTTTAGGCTTTTTGCCTCAAAAATATCACTGTAGGATGTGTTAATCCAATTTCCACTCTTTAAATGACTGAAACCTCTATTGTTTAAAGGATATGGATTGAGAAATAAATTATGTTCGCCAAATGTTACCCATAGATTATTTACTCCTGCAGTAATAGCAAAAGGCTTATTAAGCAAAGGACCTTCTGGATGTAATTCTTCAAAGCTTACAGGGTTTGAAAGAGACGTTTTTAAAACTCCAAAATCTGTGGTGCCAATATAGGCGTGCTCAGAACTTATTGTTGCTGAGGTGAATTGTGTGTTAAATTCTTCGGAATTAACAGATATTTGAGATGTTAAATCAAAATTTGAATTGTAAACAAAAACATCGTTTTGAGTTGTAACAACTAAATTATTATCTGTGAATTTTATATCAAGAGGAGTTTGGTTATATAAAAACAGCTCAGTTAAAGCATCATTAATAACACTATATATTCTTCTGTTTGTGTTTACAGCGTATAAGTTATTTTCTAAAGTCTCAACTCCAATATAATTTCCTGAAGTTATTTCTTGCCAATTTTGATAATCTATTAAATTAGGGTTTGTTAATTCTGCTTTTCTTATTCCACTTCCGTCTTGACATGCCGCGTAAATAAAACCATTAAAAATAGTGGTTTGACTTACTTCTAATTGACTTCCTGAGTTTCCAATAAAATAAGTATCTCCAAATTCTAAACGTTCTAAATCGAAAACAGAAATTCCGTAATTTGTAGATATGTATATAACATTTTCGTAAGCATTAATATGGTTTATTCTTTTATCTCCTGTTGGAATTGTCGCTTTTCCAACGATATCAACTACAGAGAGTATGTTTTCGTTATCATTAAAAACAATTTCAATTAGTCCATTTTCGTAACCAATAACTAACAATTCATATATCTCACTATAATAAATAGTTGAAATATCTTCACCAGATAATCCGTTTACCGTTGTTATTTTACTAAATTCTTTTGTTTGGGTATCGTAACTAAATATAGCATTTTCAGATGTTGCATATATTTTATCCCCACTATTCACTACATCTTTTATATTGTAATAAGAGAAGTGCCCAGTCCAAAGTGCCGAAAAATCTTGAGCAAATTGTAAAAAAGGGAACAAAAAAAATATAAGTATAATGCTTCTTTTAATCATAATTTTATTTCTACTGTCAAATATATTTATATCTAACGGATTTCGCCTTAAAATAATATAATTTAGACAAAAAAAGCTTCCTGAATTCAGGAAGCTTTTACAATATCTTTATTTTATTAAACAACACCTTGAGCAAGCATGGCATCTGCAACTTTTACAAATCCAGCTATATTTGCACCTTTTACATAATCGATATAACCATCTTCATCTTTACCGAACTGAATACAAGAATCATGAATGTTAGACATAATATCTTTTAGCTTTTCGTCTACTTCGTCTCTAGTCCAATTAAACCTTAACGAATTTTGAGTCATTTCTAAACCTGAAGTTGCTACACCGCCTGCATTTGAAGCTTTTCCTGGAGCAAATAATATTTTAGCTTTATGGAATTCGGTTATAGCTTCTTTGGTAGATGGCATATTTGCACCTTCGCTAACACAAATACAACCATTACTTAAAAGAGTTTTTGCATCAGTTTCATTTAGTTCATTTTGCGTTGCGCATGGTAAAGCAATATCACACTTAACTTCCCAAGGCGTTTTGCCTTTCACAAATTTAGCATTTGGATAAGATTTTAAATATTCGCTAATTCGGCCTCTTTTTACATTTTTTAAATTCATTACAAAAGCTAGCTTATCAAAATCAATACCTTCTTTGTCATAAATATATCCAGAAGAATCTGATAGTGTTATCACTTTGCCTCCTAATTGAATTACTTTTTCTGCTGCGTATTGAGCAACATTACCTGAGCCAGAAACAACAACAACTTTTCCGTTAAAACTATCGCCTTTAGTTTCTAGCATTTTTTGAGCAAAGTATACATTACCATATCCAGTAGCTTCCGGTCTAATTAAAGAACCACCCCAAGACATGCCTTTACCTGTTAAAACACCAGTGAATTCGTTTCTTAATTTTTTATACATTCCAAATAAGAACCCAATTTCTCTACCCCCAACACCAATATCTCCAGCAGGAACATCTGTATTTGGTCCAATATGACGACATAACTCTGTCATAAATGAATGGCAAAAACGCATAATTTCGTTATCACTTTTGCCTTTAGGGTCGAAATCACTTCCGCCTTTACCACCACCCATTGGTAATGTTGTTAAACTATTTTTAAAAACTTGCTCGAAAGCTAGAAATTTTAAAATACTCATATTTACTGTAGGGTGAAAGCGTAATCCGCCTTTATAAGGGCCAATAGCCGAATTCATTTGAATTCGATAACCTCTATTTACTTGAATTTCTCCTGAATCATCAACCCAACAAACTCTAAAAGAAATAACACGCTCTGGTTCAACCATTCTTAATAAAATGTTTTTACCGTAATAAATATCGTGTTTAATAATGTAAGGGATTACAGTTTCCGCAACTTCTTCAACTGCTTGTAAAAATTCTGGTTCATGACCATTTCTTTGCTTTACTAAATCTAAAAAAGCTTCAATATTATTTTTCATTTACACAAAATTGTATTAATATTTTACGAACTATTATAATTTTAAGGCACAAATATACGTTATCTGTAAAGTTTATGTCGATTTTTTTAGAATTCATAATTCTATTTTTTTATTATAAAAACACTTCAATTATAAATATTTGTTTGTTAATTCTGTTTTTATATATTTGTCTATCTAATGCCTCAGCAAAACAAAACCCTATTATGCTTGACTTAAAATGTTTGGCTTACGTCTCTCTACTTTTTATTTTTTGCCAAACGGCATACGGTCAATTGGGATTTTCTCATGAAATTGGCGTTATAGCTGGGCCAGTTCAATTTAGATCTGATTTTGGTAATAGAAGTGAAGAAGAAACTAATATTGGAAATACTGGTATTGGAATAGGGCTTGTGCATTATCTAAATTTCTCTTACAGCGCAGATTGCAACTGTTATACTACAGATAACTATTTTAACGACCATTTTAAATTAAGAAATGAAATTTCGTTTAATAAGTCAAAGTTAGATCACTTTGGTAGATGGGTCGATCCAGATAAAACGTCTGAAGAAGCAAAACGATTAAGAGGGCATTCTGGTGAAGCAAATAATTTTGATATAGGGACACAAATTGAATTTTTCCCTTTAAGTTTAAGATCATTTCAATCGTTTGGTTATAAAATTGCACCTTTTGTTAGTTTAGGTGTGCATTACACTGCGTTTACTCCAAAAGTTACAACAACTTATGCAAACCCTGACCCTAATGAAATAGGAAATGTTTTAAATCCGGACAATTTCTATTCGTATTGGGAGCCTGGATCTGTAGATGCTTCACCTGGTAGTACTTTTTCTGTAGTTAGTAGTATAGGTTTTCGCTATAAACTTAATAAACTTTCCGACTTGATGCTCGATTTAAGAGGTCAGTATTATTTTAACGATTTTGTTGATGGATTAGATCATCAATTATCTAATAATAAAAACAACGATTGGTTGGTATGGCTTAATTTTGGATATATTTACTACTTAGATTAACTCCCCCTTATAAAAACGAACTTATTATCCGTGTTAATTTTTACTCCTTACAACAAATGAATAAATATTTTCTTTATATTTTATTTGCCATCACTTTCATTTCATGTAAAAAAGAAGTTCAAACGATATTTATAGAATCTGATTTTAGTACAGATAAGCATACAAATGTGCATATAAATATTCCTGTTGCAATAGGTGATATTAGCATTTCTGAAAAAATAAATTCAAGACTAACAAAAAATGTTAGTACAGCCCTCCAAATAGGAAGCCCTGAAAATAAAAACTTAAAATCTATTGAAGAAAGTGTAGTAGATTTCACAAACGAATTCAATAATTTTAAAAAAGAGTTTCCAGAAAATAAGCAGCAATGGGAAGCTCAATTAGATGGTGAAATACTTTTTCAATCACCCGAAATAATAACTATAGCCATTACTTCATATGTTAATACAGGCGGTGCTCACGGCTCGTTAAATATTTCTTTATTAAACTTTAATGCTGAATCTGGAGAGGAAATAGGAAATAGTAATCTATTTAATGATATTAAAGATTTTAAAAATATAGCCAAACCTTATTTCGAAAAAGAAACAGAAGATAAAGATGTACTCGATGCTTCGGAAGACTTTAAGCTTCCAACTAATATAGGCTATAACGACGAAGGTGTTATTTTAATTTATAACACCTACGAAGTTGCACCGTATTCTTCTGGAATTATAGAATTTATGATTCCGTTCAAAAAGGTAAATTCTTGTTTAGTTTTTAAGAGCTCTTTTTAAAGCTAAAATGTAGCCTATATGCATGCCTTCATGAAACAACACAAAGTTTAAAGCATCATTTACATTTTTTAAAGTATTACCTGTTGTAGAAACCGTGTACTCTTTATAATCGCTAAAAGCATTATTAGCATAATCTTTCTTTGTTCTTTCTATAGTCGAAGATAGTAATGCTTCAATTTCATCGACTTCTGCTTGCGAAACATCGCTTTCGGGTTTAGAATCTTTTCTGTATTTATTAATTAAAATATCGCTTACCATAGGCTGTAAACCTGATAGTTTATAAACTAGTAATTGCTCGGTTACCACAATGTGGCCAATGTTCCAGATTATATTATTATTAAACCCTTCAGGGATTTTGTTTAAATCTTCTAAAGAATAGTTTTTGATAATTTTTTTTAAAGCTGCTCTAGTATTTGGGAATACTTCAAATGTGAAATCCATAAATTATTAATTTTTGATAAATATACTTTTAAATGATACAATACCAAATAAACTTTAAAGCGATGAGTTAAATTCCTTTATATTTCAATATAAAATAGAATCGTAACTGTGGCTATGCTTATATTTTTATACCTTATATAAAGAAAATATAATTCAAATTTACCTTCACAATTTTAAAATTCATTTTGTATAATTACTTTTACATTCTAATAAAAAATAAAATGAAAAAAGTATACTACCTAAAAACATGCAGCACTTGTATTAGAATATTAAAAGAATTAGACCTGTCTTCGGATTTTGTTTTACAGGATATTAAAACCGAAGCGATAACGGTAAAACAGGTTGAAGCGATGGAAGCACTTTCTGGTAGTTATGAAGCTTTATTTAGCAAACGTTCTAAGTTATATAAAGAAATGGATTTGAAAAATCAAGAATTAACCGAACGTGATTTTAAACATTATATATTAGAACATTATACGTTTTTAAGTCGTCCTGTTTTTATTATTGATGATGCCATTTTTGTTGGTAATTCTAAAAAAAATGTGGAAGCTGTAAAAGAAAAAATAGATTCGCTTTAAGAGGCAAGAGGTGAAAAAGGCTGTTTCACACCAATGAAACAGCCTTTTTTAGTATAATCTAAGTTATATTATTTAGCCTCTGCGTAACGTTTTTCAGCTTCATTCCAGTTTACTACATTAAAAAATGCGCTAATATAATCTGGGCGTCTGTTTTGGTAGTTTAAGTAATATGCATGCTCCCAAACATCCAACCCTAAAATTGGTGTCCCGCCACAAGTAACGCCTGGCATTAATGGATTATCTTGGTTTGGTGTTGAACAAATTTCTACTTTACCGCCTTTATGCACACATAACCATGCCCATCCAGAACCAAAACGAGTCGCAGCAGCTTTACTAAAAGCAGTAATAAATTCGTCTTTAGATCCGTAAGCAGCTTCAATAGCATCTTTTAAATCTCCGGATAAATAACCTCTATCTTCAGGGTTCATTACAGACCAAAATAAAGAGTGGTTATAAAATCCACCACCATTGTTACGTACAGCACCATTATCCATATCTAAATTAGCAAGAATATCTTCAATAGATTTTCCTTCTAAATCTGTTCCAGCAATAGCGTTATTTAAATTATTTGTATATCCTTGGTGGTGCTTTGTATGGTGTATTTCCATAGTTCTAGCGTCCATGTGAGGTTCTAAAGCGTCATATGCGTATCCCAATTCTGGTAATTCAAAAGCCATAATTTTTTATTTTAAAATATTAGTATATAATTTTATCAAATTTAGGCATAAAAGACTTCAATTAAAAATAATTAATTGTTATGGAATCATCGAGAGTTTTTATATTGTATGCAAATTAAAATTATGCAGCAAAATCATTCTTTTACAATTTATAACGCTTCCGCGGGAAGTGGAAAAACGTTCACGTTAGTAAAGGAATATTTGAAAATTTTATTTCAGTCTAAAAATCAAGATCAGTTTAAACGTATTTTAGCGTTAACGTTTACCAATAAAGCGGTTGCCGAAATGAAAGAACGTATAATTGATATGCTAAAAACGTTTTCTGATGAAGCTATTTTAAAACATCCGCATAGTATGTTTACTGCGATTTGTGAAAATTTAGAGATGAAACCGTTTTCGCTTCATAACAAATCTAAAAACCTATTAGAAACGATAATACACAATTATGCGGCTTTCGATATTTCTACTATTGACGGATTTACTCACCGATTAATTAGAACGTTTGCTTACGATTTAAAATTATCTATAAATTTTGAAGTTGAATTAGATCAAGATGCGTTGTTAAGTGAAGCTGTAGATAGTCTTATTGCAAAAGCTGGAACTAATAACGAGCTTACAAAAATTTTAGTTGATTTTGCTATTGAAAAAGCAGATGACGATAAAAGTTGGGATGTGTCTTTCGATTTTAATAAGATTGCAAAACTGCTTGTAAACGAAAATGACATTCCTTTTATTAATGCTTTAAAAGATAAGACCTTAGATGATTTTAAAGTGCTTAAAACACAATTAAGAACTGAAATAGTAGAGCTTGAATTAAATATTATTGAAGTTGCCGAAACTACTTTAACCTTAATAAGAGAATCTGGCTTAGAGTTTAACGATTTTTCAGGAAGTTATTTGCCTAAACATTTTAAAAATATAGTTGATAAAAGATTCAGTCTTAATTTTGAAGCGAAATGGCAAGAAGATTTGGAGTCGAAAACATTATATCCTAAACGTGTTAATCAAGATATTGCGTCCATAATAGAACAAATTCAACCACAACTAGCGTTAGCTTTTAACGCGACGAAATCATCTATATTTCATTATAAATTTTTAAAAGCCTTTTATAAAAACATAACACCTTTATCGGTTTTGAATGTTATAAATAAAGAATTGACTGCACTGAAAGAAAATCAAAATAAAATGCTTATTTCAGAGTTTAATACCATTATTAGTAACGAAATTAAAAATCAACCGACTCCATTTATTTATGAACGTTTGGGTGAAAAATTTAAGCATTATTTTATAGATGAATTTCAAGATACATCGGTTTTACAATGGGAAAATCTAATTCCGTTGTTAGAAAATTCGTTGTCTTCGGATAGTGGATCGGCTATGTTAGTTGGCGATGCAAAACAAGCTATTTACAGATGGCGTGGAGGGAAAGCAGAACAGTTTATCGATTTATTCAACAAAAAAAAAGAACCTTTTCCTATTTCTCAAAACGTTGAAAATCTAGAAGCTAATTATCGGAGTTATAAAGAGATTGTAACTTTTAATAATGGATTTTTTAAGTTTTTAGCACAGCAGGTCTTTAGCAATAAAAGTTATGAAACGCTTTACGATAATGCGCATCAAAATATTTCTAAAACCGAAAACGGTTATGTTGAATTATCGTTTTTAGATATTGATAAAGATGATGATAGAGATGTGCTTTTTTCAGAACAGGTTTTAAATACTATAAATAATTGTTTAGAGAATAATTATACGCTAGAAGATATTTGTATTTTAGTTAGAAAGAAGAAAGAAGGTGTCGCTATTGCCGATTATTTAAGTAAGCAAGGTATACATATCGTGTCTTCTGAAACTTTATTAATTAATAACGCGCCTCAAGTTGTCTTTATAAATAATGTGTTAACCTTATTAATGCAACCAAAAAATAGTGAAGTAAAGGTTGCTGTTTTAAATTATTTAGCTGACGCCTTTAATATTGAAGAAAAACATCAGTTTTTTTCTAATCATATAAATTTATCTATATCAGAATTATTCAAAAGTTTTGAAGTTTTTAATATTTATATAGAAGATAACAGCTTATTGCAATTAGCGCTTTACGATTTGGTTGAAACGATTGTAAGAGCTTTCAATTTAGTAAAAAACTCAAACGCTTATATTCAATTTTATTTAGACATTGTCTTAGACTACACCCATAAAAAAGGATCTGATTTAATTGGGTTTTTAGAATATTTCGAAAAGAAAAAAGAAAATCTAAGCATAGTAACTCCAAAAGGACAGAATGCTGTTCAAATTATGACCATTCATAAATCTAAAGGGTTGGAGTTTCCTGTTGTTATTTTCCCGTATGCCGATTTGGATATTTATGCAGAACGCGAACCTAAAGCATGGTTTCCTTTAAATAAAGAACAGTTTAATAGCTTTTCATACACCTTATTAAATTATAATAAAGACTTTGAAAATTATGGTGAAGTTGGACAACATATATATAATGAACACCAATCCGAATTAGAATTAGACGGTATTAATCTTTTATATGTCACCTTAACGCGCCCCGTAGAACAATTATATATTATAAGTAAGAAAGATATATCCGCCAAAGGCGAAGTGAACCCAAAAAGGTATTCAGGTTTATTTATAAATTATCTGAAACATTTAGATCTTTGGGACGATTCTCAGATTTCGTACAGTTTTGGGAATAACATAAAAGAAATTTCTACACCATCTATAAATAACCAAACGATAGAACAATATGAGTTTATTTCGACAGAAAAAGAAAAACACAATATAAAAATTGTGACTAGTTCTGGTTATTTATGGGACACGAATCAAGAAGAAGCTATAGAAAAAGGGAATCTTATACATAATATAATGTCTGGTATAAAAACAGCGGAAGATATAGAGCGTGTTATATTAGATTATGTAAGCAAATCATTAATTAATAAGGAGCAAGGCGTAATTCTACAAGAAAAAATTGAAGGTATAGTTAATCACCCATTTTTAAAACCGTATTATAATTCAGATTTAATAATTTATAACGAAAGAGATATTATAAGCAAAGGCGGTGTTGTTTTAAGACCGGATAGAGTGGTTATTAATAATCTTAACGAAGCCGTTATTATAGATTATAAAACAGGCCAAGAAGATAAAAAGCACAAACAGCAACTACAATTATATCAAGATGCGTTACAAACTATGGATATTAAGGTTACAAAGAAGCTTCTTGTATATATTAATGAGAGTGTATTGGTTAAAAATGCTTGATTTTTTAAAAGGTATGTATTCCTTCTAAGAAAAAGAAAGAATACCTCTACAGGCTGTTTTACTAAGATAAACTGATAATTTTCAAATTTTTAAGCCTTAAATTTTATCTAAAATCATTCTGAACTATGCATGAATAAACGATATCTTCTTTTTTTTTATATATTTGTCTTTGTTAATAAAATTTAACAACTTACTTTTGTTGACAATTAACACTTAAAAATTAAACTTTTGAATATGAAAAATCTTAGCCGATTAATGTTAGCTATGTTGCTTGTACTAGGTTATAGCAGCGCTGATGCCCAAGATGAAAACAACCCATGGCAAATTACCATTGGTGTAAACGCTGTTGACTTTTACCCAACTGGAGAAGATGCTCCTTTAGGTGATATGTTTGACGAATTCGCTAACGTTAGCGATCACTACAACATTTTACCTTCATTATCTACTATTGCTGTCTCTAAGTATTTAAACAACGGGTTCTCTTTAGGACTTGCTGGTTCTTTAAACAAAATTGAAAGTTGGGGAGATGCTGATGTGGATGATTTATCTTACTACGGTGTTGACGGTACAATTAAGTACAACTTTTTAGAAGGAACAACTATCGATCCTTACTTAGGTGTTGGTGGTGGTTACACTTGGGTTGACGAAATTGGAGCTGGTACATTAAATGGTACTTTAGGTTTCAATGTATGGTTTAACGAAAATATTGGTTTAACTGTACAAACTGCATACAAACATGCATTTGAAGATTATTTACAAACTCATTTCCAACACACTGTTGGTCTTTCTATCAAATTTGGTGGAACTGATACAGACGGTGATGGTATCTACGATAAAGATGATGCTTGTCCAGATGTTGCTGGTTTAGAAGCATTCAACGGATGTCCTGATACTGATGGTGATGGAATAGAAGATAGCAAAGATTCTTGTCCTAACGAAGCTGGTACAGCTGAATTTAACGGATGTCCTGATTCTGATGGCGACGGTGTTGCTGATAAAGATGATAACTGTCCTTCAGTTGCTGGTTTAAAAGCTTTAGCTGGTTGCCCTGATGCTGATGGTGATGGTGTTACTGATGCTGATGATAAATGTGTTGATGTTGCAGGTCCTGCAGCTAACAAAGGTTGTCCTTGGCCAGATGCTGATGCTGATGGTGTTTTAGATAAAGATGATAAATGTCCTGCAGTAAAAGGAACTGTTGCTAACAATGGTTGTCCTGAAGTGTCTGAAGCTGTTCAAGCAACTCTTAATGAGTACGCTAAAACAATCTTATTTGATACTGGTAGATCAACAATCAAGACTCAATCTGAGACTGTATTAAAAGATATCGTTGGTATCTTAAAAGAGTATAGTACTGCAACATTTACTGTTGAAGGTCATACTGATAGTACTGGTAGTAAAGCTAATAATCAAAAATTATCTGAATCTAGAGCTAACTCTGTAAAAGACTTTTTAGTGTCTAACGGAATCTCTGCTTCAAGATTATCTGCTATTGGTCATGGTATAGAAAAACCAATCGACTCTAACAAAACTAGAGCTGGTAGAGCTAATAACAGAAGAGTTGAAATCAACTTAATTAAATAAGAATACATATAAACAAAACTGTTTATAAAACTTATAGAAAAACGCTTCGGATATCCGAAGCGTTTTTTATTTTTATAGAATGACAACTTTTATATTTGACGTTCTAAAAGATTTAAAAAATACCCAAGCAAATCTTTCCAATTTAACTTTTGTATTACCTAGCAAAAGAGCTGGTGTATTCTTAAAGAATCAACTCGAACAAGTTACAGAGCAAACTATATTTTCTCCTATAATTATTAGTATTGAAGAGTTTGTAGAAGAATTATCGAAACTGAAAAAAGTGACCAATACTGAGTTGCTTTTTGAATTTTATGAAACGTACTGTAAACTTACTGCTAAAAATGAAACAGATTCGTTTGAAGTTTTTTCAAAATGGGCACAAATCCTACTTCAAGATTTTAATGAAATCGACCGATATTTAATTCCACAAAAAAACATATTTGACTATTTAAGTGCTATTCAAGATTTAGAACATTGGTCTGTAGAAAAAAACCAAACCGATTTTGTAAAAAACTATTTAGCTTTTTGGAATAAACTCCATACGCATTATACCCTCTTTACGAAGCATTTACTTGACAAAAAAATAGGCTATCAAGGCCTTGTATATAGGAAAGCTGTTGAGAATTTAGATTATTACATTAAAAATAACAATGAAAAACAACATGTCTTTTTAGGTTTTAATGCTTTAAATACATCTGAAGAAACTATTATTCAAGAACTGCTTCAAAATAATTTATCCAAAGTATATTGGGATATCGATGAAGTCTTTTTGAATAACTTCAAACACGATGCAGCATTATTTACGCGTCAGCATAAACTAAATTGGAAACATTTTAAAAACCAACCTTTTAATTGGGTTACAACCAATTATTCTAAGGAAAAAAATATTTCTGTATATGGAGTTCCAAAAAATATTGGTCAAGCAAAATACATTGGGACACTTTTAAATAATATAAAAGAAGAACATAAGACTTTAAATAAAACCGCAGTTATTTTAGGTGATGAAAATTTATTGGTTCCGGTATTAAATTCAATTCCTTCAAATATTGATGCATTAAATATTACGATGGGGTTTCCTTTAAAATCAATTCCATTGGCTTCGTTATTCGAACAACTATTTGGTATTCACAAATCGAGATCCAATACCTTTTATTATAAAGATGTTATAAATATCTTGTCTCATCAATTTATAAGGCCCTTATTTCAAGTAGAAACGATAGACTATGCTTCAAAAATCATTGAAACTATAAATGATAACAATATTATTTATTTAACGAATCATCGTTTAAAAGAACTCTTAGGAATAAAGATAGAACTTATCGATTTACTGTTTTCTGGTTGGGGGTCTAGTATAGATGGTGTTTTAAAAAAATGTGCTTTCCTAATATTAACTATTAAAGCGTATTTAGATATAAACAAAGACGACAATCTACTTTCATTAGAATATCTTTTTCGTTTTAATGAGTTGTTTAACGAACTTTCTCGATTAAACCTAGCCTATATGCACATAAAAGACATTTCGGCATTACACAGTATTTATAAAGAGTTGTTAAGCTCGGAAACATTAGATTTTCAAGGCGAACCACTTCAAGGGTTACAAATCATGGGGATGTTAGAATCTCGTGTGTTAGATTTTGATACTATAATTATATCGTCGGTCAATGAAGGGGTTTTACCATCAGGAAAAAGTAACAATTCGTTTATTCCTTTTGATGTTAAAATAGAAAACAATCTCCCAACGTATAAAGAAAAGGATGCGGTTTATACGTATCATTTTTATCGTTTATTGCAACGTGCCAAAAATGTATTTATACTCTATAATACTGAAGCTGATATTTTAACTGGAGGAGAAAAAAGTAGATTTATAACGCAATTAGAATTAGAAGGCATTCACAACATATCTCACCAAATAGTTACACCTCATGTTCCAATAATTAATAAGACTTTAAACATTATTAAGAAGAATGACGATGTTATAAATCGGTTAAAAGAAATTGCAGAAAACGGGTTTTCACCTTCCTCATTAACTAATTATATTCGGAATCCTTTAGATTTTTATTATCAAAAAATACTAAGAATTAGAGAATACGGTGAAGTAGAAGAAACTGTAGCGGCAAATACACTAGGAACCGTTGTACACAATACTTTAGAAGATTTTTACGAGCCTTTAGTTGATTCATTTTTATCTGTTGAAATTGTAAAGAGTTTAAGTACAAAGATCCAAAAAACAGTAACCCATCATTTTAAGGATATTTATAAAGAAGGCGATATTACAAAAGGAAAAAATCTAATAATTTTTGAAATTGCAAAACGGTATGTGTCCAATTTTTTAGATTTAGAAATTGAAGATTTAAAAAAAGGAAATCAAATTAAAATTATAGCAATTGAGGCTAATAATAAAGTTTTGCTTGACATTCCTGAGATTGATTTCCCTGTATATATAACAGGGAAAGTAGATCGGGTAGACGAATATAATGGTGTTACCAGAATTATAGATTACAAAACGGGTAAAGTGGAACAACCCAATGTAGAAATCACGAATTGGGAAGACATTAATATCGATTATAAAAAGTATAGTAAGCCTTTTCAAATACTTACTTATGCTTATATGATGCAGGCTTCGGGAAATTTAAATTTCCCAGTTGAAGCGGGCATCATTTCATTTAAAAATTTAAGTAAAGGGTTTTTAAAATTTGCTAAAAAAGACAAGCCTGGAAGTCGATATAAAGAGACTTCAATTACTGAAGATACTATTAGTAGTTTTCAAGTAGAACTTAAGAAGCTTATTATAGAGATTTGTGATATTAATATCGACTTTACCGAAAAAGAAGTTTAAAATGAAAGACAGAAAAAACATAGTTATAGAAAGACATGATGATAAATCGATACTTATCGATCTGCATTTTCAATCTAATAACACGCCCAAGCCAATCCTAATATTTTGCCATGGCTATAAAGGTTTTAAAGATTGGGGAGCTTGGAATTTGATGGCAGCTACGTTTGCGAAAATGGGTTTCTTTTTTTTAAAATTCAATTTTTCGCATAATGGTGGAACTATCGAAAATCCTATTGATTTTCCAGATTTAGAGGCTTTTGGAAACAATAATTACACGAAAGAATTACAAGACTTAGAAGCTGTTATAAACTGGGTTTGTAATAATTCTGAATTAAAAGTTGAAGGGGATATAAACAATATATCGTTGATAGGGCATAGTCGTGGAGGCGGAATTGTAACTATTAAAGCCGAAGAAGATTCTAGAATTAAAAATATAATTAGTCTTGCTGGAGTTAGCGATTATAAAGTTAGATTTCCAAAAGAGAATGATTTAGAAAATTGGAAAAAAACAGGAGCTTATTATGTGCAGAACGGACGTACAAAACAACAAATGCCACATTATTTTCAGTTTTATAAAAATTTTGTTTTAAACGAAGACCGACTAACAATAAGTAGAGCCGTAAAACAATTAAAAACACCTCATTTAATAATTCATGGAGATGCTGATACAAGTGTTACTATTGAAGAAGCTTACGAACAGCATCAATGGAATCCTAATAGTAAATTGGTAATTATAAAAGATGCTAATCACGTCTTTGGAGTCTCTCACCCTTGGGGAAAAGAAATGCTATCAATTCATTTAGAAGAAGTTATTAAAGAAGTCATTACCTTTTTAAAGTAATACTTCAAACTGGCTTTATGAAAGTATTTATAAGTAAAACTATAAATCTAAAATGCAAATCTTTAGTTTTTGCATTTATCAAATTTACTAAGATAATAATGCTGATAGATATAGCTAAAAGGATTAGAGAATAGATATGAGCAGTTTTATAGTCTAAAGCTTCAATGTCACTATATATTGCTAAAGATGCTACTTTAATTACTTCTGGAATATTTCTGCCAATCATAAGAATAGATCCCAATTCACCAATTGTATGTGCAAAAGTTAACACAAACCTCATTATGATGCCATTTTTTATATTTGGAAGAATAAGTTGTATTTGTTCATGTTTTGTAACAGTAGTCTCTTTGCTAATTGTATAATTTCATTGTTGAAACCTGTCTATCAATTCTATTCTAGAGTTGCTTTGTATTACTTAGTTTGTAACATTTAAACTAGCAGGTGTTTCATCGCTTACACCTGTCCCAAAAACAGGAATTTCCCAAATTCCTCTAGCATAAGTACCTGCCCTTAATTTATTTGCTTGGTAATTAATTTCTAATTCTCTTACATCGCACCTAGGTAAACTATTACCAAAGAGTTCCCAATCAGTCATGGTATCATCTTTATAGTATACTCCTTGTCTCATTCCTACATACATACGATTCTCTGAAGAGTTATCCATTAAAACACAATTTGCTTTTATCTCTGGTAAGTTTCCAGAAATATTAGTCCAGGTTAGACCTGCATCTTTTGTCTCGTAGACCCCAGACCCTGTTTTGACTATTAATACGCGTAAAGGATCATTAGGATCAATGGTTATATAATTTATAGAACCTTCAAAATTTCCAACTTCGGATATTTCTCTCCATATTCTATCGTCGCTTTGTGCATTTGTATTTACCCATAAACGACCTCTGCTAGAAATATATATATAATTGTTATCTGAAGGAGCAATGACGATCTCATGTAAATCTTCTCCCTCCGTTTGACCAGATGTTATCATTTCCCAATCCTTACCAGAGTTTGTACTTTTATACAAATCTCTATAACCCACATAGAGCGTAGTGTGGGTTATTGGATCCATCTCAAAAGGCGTAATCCAGGCTCCTTTACGTTCAGGGCGGTCAAGTATCTCAAAAGTTTCCCCTCCATCCTCAGTCTTAGCAAGAATTCCTTCTTGTTTTGTTCCATAAATGATATCATCATTTGTATAATCAATAAAACATTCCATTCCATCTGAACCTAACCAGTTTTCCCATACGTGATCGGGACCTTTGGATATTTTTGTTCCGTTATCTTGTGATCCACCCACTACCATATCTGGATCTAAACCTTCTCCTGTACCTGGGTAAGGAGCAGAACTACCTATTCTATGAAATTGAGTTATCATTAATTTATTACCCGCTAATGGAATATAATTCGCCCCACGGTCTGTACTTCTATAAATACCCCCATCTGTTACTGCATAAAAAGTTCCGTTTATGTTAAGCATATCAAAGACATCTACATGAATATAAGCAGGGTCTTCAGTATTTTGAGAATCGGGTACTTCATAAAGAGTTGCCCCACCATCATCGGATCTAAAATGCTTTAATCCTCCCATATGTAGCTTATCGGGATCTGTTTCAGAACACATTATAGCCATGTAGCTTCGAGCTAGAACTCCTAAGTAATTAGGTATTCCCTGACTAATATCTGCCATAGTTTCAAAAGAATCTCCAGAATCTGTTGATTTATAAATACGTCCAAATCCATTAGCTTGTTTTTGTATAAGGTATACTCTATCAGGATCTGCTGGAGTAACTGCAATTTTCATTCTGTCAGAAATAGAGATTCCATTTGTTATTTTAGTCCACGTTTCTCCAGTGTCTGTTGATTTCAAAAAATCATTACCTGCAGAATACATTGTGGTAGGGTCACCTGGTTTAAAAAAAACAGTTGCATTATCATCTTCAAGTACCATTTCGAAATTTTTCCCACCGTCAGTAGTCTTAAATAAATCTCTGCTAGTTATAAAATATACGTCTTGTTTTGTAGGATGAAATTGAATCATTTTTAAGCCATTAGTGATATTCTGATTAAAATTGGCAATTTGATTCCAGGTATCTCCTTGGTTTAAAGATTTAAACACTTCAGCATTATCATTCATATATACAATATGATTTATGTTATGAGGATCTATTGCCATCGCAGTAATAAACATATTATCAAAATTATCACCTAAGGGAATCCAAGACTCCCCAGCATCTGTACTTCTCCATATTCCACCACCAAGAGTCCCAACAAAAATTAACTGTTGATCAATGGGTTCTATTGCCAATACGGGTATTTTACCTAATCTTTTGGCATCTCTATTACCTTTAGGATAAAATGGTCCCATTGGAGTCCAATCCCCATTTGCATCAGTAGCAGCAGTTTTTAACCCTCCTATTTTTTGCTGTCTGTTAGTTGTCTTGACTCTAAACTTCTCTAATTCCTTTGTTTCATGAGAACGAGTATATGGAATACTATTTTTATCCATATTTAATGTAGTATTATTTAACCATGTTCTGTATTGTTTATACCCAGTATGCTTACCTCTTCCTATTTTATCAAAATGTTTTTTAGCCTTCTCTTTGACTTTTTCCACATTAACAGGTTCTTCTGACATCATCTCATACAAGTCTTGAGAAAAAGAGTTTGTTGTACAACAAATAATACTAAGAAATAGTAACGTAAATTTAAAAACTGTATTCATGAACGTAATGATTTTAATGAGTTGTTTGATTTTTTTGTATTAAAAATTTAGCTATGATAAAATTTTGATGCCCAGGTTTTTATAAGCGATACTGGAATAAATAATTCTTTTAGTTTTTTGAAATATAATTCTTCTTTACAGTTTCCTTCTTTTTATTCGTTTTCCCAGGATCATCAGATTTTACAGGTTTACATGTCAAAAACAATGTCATTGAAATTATTAAAAGAGTATGTTTTCATATTTTTTAAGTTTTTAAAATTAGAACTGACCATATCACAAAAAAATAGAATTAAAAGGGCTATTTTTTAATAGCCCTTCCCCTGACTAACTCAAATAATCTATCTAAAACAAAATTTAAAGAAAGAGTATAAGCTTATCTATATTTTTATTTTATATTTCTGTTCCACATTAAGGCTTAAAAAAGGTGGCTAACCCTTATTAAAGACATGTTAAATATTAAGGGCTTTCAATAAAACCACTAAATCGGGGTTTGATGGTCTGGGCGCATAGGCATTTACAATTTTTCCTTCTGGGTCTAGTAGAATAAAACGTGGCACACCACTTAATTGATAAGCATCTATAAAGCTACTGCTCCATGATTTATCGGCAATCAATTGAATACCTCCCATGTTTTTGTCCGTTACCATTTTCTTCCATTTATCAAAAGCCTTATCGTTGTCAATAGAAATACTTAAAAAATGAATGTTTTTGCCATGAAATTCTTTTTCTACTTTCTCTAGGAATGGCACTTCTCTTAAACAGGGAACGCACCAAGTTGCCCAAATGTCTATATAAACATATTTACCTCTTAAGTCTTCTAAGGAGGTTTTTCCGCCGGCATGATTTATATAATCTACAAATGTTGGCGAAGGGGTTCCTTTGGATAGTTTTTTTAGTTTATCATATTTTTCTTTTATTTCATCGTTAGATTTAGTTTGTAGCGCGTATGATTGAAATATTTGATAAAATTCATCCAATTTTTTTGTATCACCCATAAAAGACTGAGAAGTACTTACAAGCAATCTATTTCTGATATAATCGTTTGGTATAGTTGCGTAAACTTTCATTTTAGCCAAACTGATGTCATTATCTTCTTTTTTAGCTAATTCAGATATCTCATCTTCATAATGCCAAGAAACCAGTTTTTTATAATAATATGAAGACTTATAATCTTCTTCATTCTCAAAATCAACATCCTTAAGTTCATTTAAAAAATTATCTGACACTTTAAAATCCAGTGTCTTGTCATATACCCCTTTATATTCTCCATGCTTTTCTTCGTAGACTGCTAATCCATGTCTTTCTACATAGTTTATCAAGTTTACCAAATACCTATATTTTAATTCTTTTTGTTCTTCTTCTAAAAATATTTCGGGGATATCATCAAAGCTATCTAAAAGTCTATTCAAACTATCTTTAATGAATTTTGAATGTTTAAGGAACTCAGATTCAGTTTTGGCATAAAATTCAGTCGGCTCTCCTCTTAATTTAGGCTCTTGCTCCTTTTTTAAAAGCATATAATTGCTTGACCCGGAGTATTTCCCTGAAACCTTAATTGTAGAACGAGAGTTAGTAGCATCATATGTTAAGTGAATATCACCCTCATTAACCAAGTAGAGTTCTATTTTGTTTTTTGAATCGTTAAAACTGTAGAGGCTTGAACCTGATTTTATCGTGTCGTTAAAAAAGCCTGCTGCATTCAAAGTAATCTTTTTCTCAACTCCCTCACCTCCAAGTTTTCTTTGTCTCAGACTTATTTCTTTTGAAATCGGGTTTGATATTTTTCCAGAGAATAAAATATAGCTTTCTTCAGATTTTTCGTTACACGCCAATATATAAAGGGCTAAAACGGATAATAAAATTATTTTTTTCATTTGTTTTTATTACTAAAAGTTCTTGTGAATGTTTTAATATATGGTGTGACCTACTATTTAAAAAAAGTAAGTGTCCTGAGGTAAAGGAGCCTTCTTTTGCTAGTCTAATAGAGAGCATATCTATACCACTATCTCTTTTAACTTGTCTAAATCATTTTTTTGTGATATCTGAAATAGATTGCTTGTAAGTACTTCTCAGTCTTTTAGGGGTGGGGTAACAAAACACTAAAAACAACGTTGAAAATAAAATAGTATTTTTATGAATGATTTTTATTAAAAAAACAGGGGAATTAATTCCCCCGTTTTTAAATTATTCTTTTTTTATTGAAGTCGAATACCATCCAAACAAAACAAAGGAGGGTAAACCATGTTTCCTAAAGCATCAACATAAGACGACGACATTTTAAATAATACTTTATCTACATTTCCTAAAGAAGTTAAATCTACTTTTCTCCAATCATCTAAAATAAAATCCCATTCAGGATTTTCAGCATCAACACCTTCTAATACAGCTAAATAAATTTCTACAGCTCCTGTAGTACTTCCACCTAAAGATCCTTCAATAATTAATTTCACATAGCCTGTATGTGTATTATCAAAAGCATCAAAAAAAGCATCATAAAAAGCACCTTCTTGCTCTCCTATTGTGCTACCAGGGTTACTATTTATAAAAGCAGCGAGTGCAGCATCTCCTGCTGCTATTCCTGCTTTTTCTTTTGCTAAAATTTCAGTACCAAATAATCTTATAGTATTAAGAGAACCATCAACTCCAGGAAGTGTGAATACGCCAAAAAGACTTGGGTCCTCGTTTATTATTCCAGGATTTAATGTCTCCCCACCATCAAGTAAAAATTGTTGAGTACCTCTATCTAAATCGTCAGAAAGTATGGAACCGAATCTATTTAAAAGAAGGTTGTAAGACGTGTTTGCTACTAATACGTGTTCTACAATACCAGGTTCTGACAATGTAAAATAAGCATTGTCTCCAGTAGTATTTCCTACAAGAAAATTTTCTGTTCTATTTACTCCCATTAGAGGTGTGTAAACACTAAAAGCTGTTGTGTTTATAGATTCTTGCACCTCATCTGGTGTAAGTCCTCCTGCTGGAGCAAAATCTGGGCTTAAATCCCAAGGATAGGAACGGAAATTTTTATTAGAGAGGGCAAACCCACTATAATCACTTCCACCGGTGCTAGTTACATTTACAGTAATCATCCCAGATTTATCATCACCAGCAGTAAATGGTGCCGTTGGAATCTCGTAAGTAAACCTATCCAAGGTTAATTCGTTAAATGTAATATCATTTGGGTAGGGTATTCTAAGATCTAACTCATCTTCTTCGCAAGCGCTAAATAAAACTAAACCAATTATAGCAGCTATGATACTTATATATTTTTGAATAAATTTCATGTAATGTAAATTAAGGTTATTGTAAATCAGTGTTTTGTGTCATTAAGCTGTTTGTATCCATCTCTTCGGCTGGAATAGGATAGCACAAACTATTTAGAATTATTGGGTCTTCCCTTAAATTATTAATCCAGAGTAGTCCTGCACCATCTTTAAATCGTAATGACGCAAAATATTCGCTTCCATTTTCTAGGAATGTTTCTAAAAAGTATTCCTTAAAGATAGCATCCGTCAATTCTTGTTGAGTTGTAGGGTTTAAACTCGGAATGATTGGATTTGTTCTTATAGAACGCATGGTGTTAATTGGAGCGATTGCCTCTGTAATTGAAGCACCGGTTCTTGCTAATAACTCGGATTTCATAATATACAATTCTGGATATCTGAAGAAATAAGTATTGTATTTATTGTCACCAACTAATTCTCCTTCAAATCTAGAAAGTCTTGTTACCTTAGTCCAAGTATAATATCTTTCAGATAATGGAGGGCGAGAACCAGCAGATTCACCAGTAACAATAGGCCAACGAGCATCATTTAGAAACCAATCGACTCCCCTTTCTAATCCTGCAGTAGGTATTCGGCCACCTCGAGTAGGTAACTCAGTTGCATATCTATCAGTAATAGTGGCATAGTAAAAACTACTACTATTCCTTCTTCTATCTACTTCTTGTATATAACCAGAAAATAGATTTTCTTCAGAGTCCCATGAATCTTGATAGACTTGAGCCAAGTCTTCTTGCATAGAAAAGCCTGAAATACTAGAGTCTAAGACTTCATTTACCAAGGTAAGGGCTTCGTCAAGACCGGTTGTTCCATCGTTATACCCAGCTCTATAAAGCATTAATTTTGCTTTAAAAACTTTAGCAAACTCTTTAGAAACAAATCTATTACTAGTAAAACTTCCTAAATTGTCGATAGCATAATCAAGATCTTCATATAGTTTATCATAACTTTCTCCTACGTTAAGTCTAGCATGTTCAAGATTTAATGTATTAACTAATTCCTCACGATATAATAGACCATCAGGGTCACTGTCATCACTAGTCCACCAATGTCCATAATTCCAAAAAATATAAGCATGTGCAAACGCTCTTAAAAGTCTAGATTCAGCAATTAAAGCAGTTTGCTCTTCTGTATCTATTTGCACATCATTTAGTGAGGAAATGCCAGCTATAGCAAAATTTGCAGCATTCACAGTTTCGTAATAAGCTAACCATTTAAATCTGATAGAGGATGTTGTTGGATTAGATTGTGTGTACAACATCCGAGCATCTTCACGAATCCAATCAACAAATCCAGATTTACTTGCGAAAGTCGTGTTAATTCCACCAGAATAATTATTTTGACGTAAAGTTGAATAAATTCCATTAACAGCAGCTCGAGCTTTTGACGCATCCGTAATTGCATTCTCCTCATTCAATTGAAAACTTGGTGTTAAATCTAAATTATCAGAACAAGAACTTGCTCCAAAAATTAAAAGAATTAACGATATATAAAATAGCTTTTTCATGTTTTATGTTTTATTGAAGGTTAAATATAATTCCAAGACTGTAAATTTTCGCAGAAGGAAAGGTACTTTCATCAATTGCCTGTCCAGCACCAATTTCAGTAAACTCAGACCCCCCACCTTGTGGATCAAACCCTGGATATTTTGTAATCGTAAATAAATTTGTAGCTTGGAATGTAATATCAACTCCATTGATTACCGAATTCTTAAAAGTTTTATTAGGAAGCTTATAAGTCATATTCAAAGCATTTAAACGCAGGAAGGATGCATTGTGTAAATAAAAATCAGAAAATGCATCATTACCAAAACCTCCTAATCTTGGATAACTTGCCTCAAAAGGACTTAGTAAAGTAGTGCTTTGCCCTGCAATTAAATTAGTACTATTATTTTGATCTCCTAGGAATTCAGCATCATTAAGAGGTAATCTCCAAAGCCTCTTATGTCCATAAGCATACGTAAAGGTTGTATTAATCCTAAAACCTTTGTATTGATAAGTTAAACCAAACCCTCCATATCCTTTAGGTATTGATGTTCCTAATTTTACACGATCCTCATCATTGATGACCCCATCTCCATTTTGGTCAATAAAAATAAGGTCACCAGCTTGTTCAACACCAGACCTTAAAGGTTCTGGATTACCCAAAGCATCTGAGCTGCTTCTCATGGCTAAAGCATCCTCAGCATTTACGTAGAACCGTCCAGCTGTTTGTAACCCAACCCATTCACCTATTTTTTCTCCTGCTTGTGTTACCATCACTGGGAAAAAACTTCCTGGGAAAATTAGTTCTGTCAAATTCCCATTAATTCTTGTTAATCTCGTAGTACTTTTAGCAAAATTAAAATCAATAGTTAACCGCTGATCCTTACCACGAATGATATCGTAGTTTATATCAAATTCAACACCTTTATTTTCAGTCGAGGCTACATTTGCGGTAATTTCTTGAAATGAGGAACTCCAAGGTATAGCCTCATCGAAAATTAACTTATCGCTTTTCTTTTGGTATATTCCAACCGAACCATAAACACGATCATCAAATAATCCAAAATCTAGACCTAAATCAAACAATTCAGTCTCTTCCCATTGTAATTGAGGATTTCCAAGTGATGTTGGTATAATTGCCGGAGTTTCGTTATAAGTTACAGCATTGACATTGGTTAAGAAATCAAAATTCCCAAGGTTTTGAGAACCTGTTAAGCCTATGGATGCTCTTAGCTTTAAATAAGAAACATATTTATTAATTTTTTTAGATTTCATAAAATTTTCCCCAGTAACTAACCATGCTGCAGCTGCTGAAGGAAAAGTTCCATATTGTCTGTCTGCACCAAAACGTGATGAACCATCTCGACGAATAGTCCCTGAAATAATATAACGATCATCAAATTTATAATGTAAACGTGCAAATTGTGAGACTAATGCGTTTTCTGTTTTAAACTCATCGATATCAAGTATCGTTGCCTGAGACCCAAAATTATTAAGAATATCATCATCAGGAAAATTTTCTGCGTCTATAGATCTTCTATCAGTTACAGAACTTTCTGTACTGTAACCTGCTAAAACCTTAATATCATGCTTTTTATTGATAAGCGTTGTATAAGTCAAGGTGTTGTCAAATACCTCACGAGATCTTTTATTAATACTCCATCCTCTGGTTCCTAACTCTTCGAAGAAACTTCCTCTTCGGTTATAGGTCAAACTTTCAGAGTCTCTATAAGTATTAGAAAAGGCACTTCTATACCTTAAATTTTTCACTATTTTCACATCTAAAAATGCTGTTCCACTAAAGGCAACTCCTTTTCCACTATTGGTATTTAATAAAGACGTATGTGGGTTTTCAGTAAATATATCCCTTGTAGCTATAGTACCATCTTCGTTAAACTCTGGGAGATCTGGGCGTACTTGTCTCAAAATATCTATCAGATGGTCCTTGTCGCTAGTTTTTCTTGTACTACCTGTTAAGTTTAATCCAAATTTAATATTGTCATTAAGATTTGTTTCAAAATTTAAACGGCCACCATATATCTTACTATCTCCAGTTATAACAATCCCTTCTTGATCTCTATGGTTGAACGATACGAAATAGTTAGATCGCTCTGATCCACCACGAACGGAAAAGTTATGTTCTATATTTACAGGGTTCCGTGTAACTATATCTTGCCATAAAGTATTACCTTCAAAATAAGCGTCTGGTCGAACTTGTAAATCAGATGCATCAAATTCATTAGTTCTTAAAGCTTCGAAAGCGTCTTGATCTAAAACTAAAGAATTAAAAAAACCAAATCCAAAAGTAAGTACCTCCTCCCTAGATATAGCTGTAGTGAAATTTTTATATTGTTCTGCATTAAAATATTGGAGCCCATTAAAATCCATATCCGAAAGCCCAACACGCGAGGATATCTCAAACCTAGGCTTCGTATTTGGCTTCCCTCTTTTGGTTGTCACAATTACTACTCCGTTGGCAGCTCTTGAACCATAAATACCTGTAGCAGAAGCATCTTTTAAGATGTCAATACTTTGAACATCATTTAGGTTTAAATTATATAATGTATTAGCTACATTACCAGAAGTTGTCTCAGGAGCTTGTGGTACACCATCAATAACCCATAAAGGTTGATTATCACCAGAAAGTGATGAGGCTCCACGAATGATGACGCTTATTGGAGAGGTTGGAGACGCAGATTGGATTTGGACATTTACTCCTGCGGCCTTACCTTGTAGTAAACTTTCAACACTAGCTCCCATCGGAGCATTTGCAATATCCTTCGAATTGATTCTAGAAATTACTCCTGTTGCATCTTTAACTGTAGAGGTTCCGTAACCAATCACCACCACCTCATCAAGTCCATCGGTTTTAGGAATCATTTTTAAATTAATTGTTGTCTTAGACCCAACAACAATTTCTTGTTGTTTATATCCTAAAGATGAGAACTCTAATACATTAGTCGCATCTGAAACTCTTATCGTATAACTACCATCAAAATCAGTAATTACTCCTTTTTTAGTACCTTTAATCTGAACTGTAGCACCTACCAATGGTACATCATTTTTATCTGTAACTGTACCAGATACCTGTCTTTGTTGGCTAATGGTCTTTGGCTTTATTACAATATTATTGTTTGCAGATAATATTATATTAAATTTTGCCGTACCAATACTTTGGTTAAGTAACTTACCTACCTTTACAGTACCTTTTCTAAGCTGTATTTTAGGCGTTTTTTCAAATAAGCCCACTGGATAGATAAAGTTGTACTCCGTTTGGTTCATGATTATTTTGAATACTTCATCAACAGATACAAGTTTATCAGCATCAATGGTAACTTTATTTTGAGCTAAACTATTTTCTGTATTGAGACTAAAGACTATTGTACTTAGTAAAAAAATGAATGTTCTCATAATCGTCAATAGCACCCACTTCCTATATAAAGAACAGGCCTTAATTAATTTAATTTTCATAAATTTGTTTTGTTATTAGTTAGTTATTTAAACATTTAATTAATTGGTAATACACAAGGGAATGGCGTTTTATACTTTTTGCGAGGTCTAAACGATGTTCCCTTTCTTTTTAATGATGTAGTTTTATGTCATAAATTTAGTGTTGGTTAATTATTTTACAGTTTTATTTAAGTGTTATTGTTTTATTATGAATCTCAAAATTTTTAATGACTCCGAAATTTTTAATATTATTTAAGATTTCTTCAATATCTTGGTTTTTATTCAATACGCCTTCGAAGCGAATTTCTTCGAGATCTTCATTATTAAAGATTACTTCTATATCATACCAACGAGACAGTATTTTCATAATTTCTTTTAATGTTTTTTGCTGCAACATAAACTTGCCATTAACCCATGCTATTTCTGCATTTACCTCTACATTTGATACTGATATTGTATGCGTTACTATGTTGACTTTAGATTGTTGACTTGGTGCTAATACTTGATTAGTGTTTTCAGTACTTACAGCAACTTTTCCCTCTACTAAAGTGGTGTAAATATTAGTTTCGTCATTATAGGCTTTGATATTAAAGGCTGTACCTAATACTTGTACTTCTTGCTTTTGGTGGTACACTTTGAAGTCTGCTCCATTATGATTTGTACTTGATGACACATCAAAATAGGCCTCACCGTACACAAGTTCTACTTGTCTAGTTTCACCAGTGGTGAATGCTACTGGATATTTTAATTGAGATTCAGAATTTAACCAAACATCAGTACCGTCGGCTAATATAATATGGTATTGTCCCCCTCTAGGGATTGTTAAATAGTTATAGGCAATGTCCTTGCTAGCCTCTTTTTTATATACAACCTCCTCACCATTACTCGTCGCGTTATGAGTTTGGAAGGAAGTCCCTTTGACCAAAGTTATCTCCTCGCCATTCTCTAATGTCAGAATTGCTTTGTCAGTTCCTACTTGGATGTTATTATTTACAATGATTGGTTCTGTAAACGGCGATTCCCTTTCTTTATTTAAAAATATAGTAAGTGCTATAACAAGTAATACTGATGCTGCAGCTACATATTTCATAACTGTTTTTACTTTTCTTCTAAAGAATATATTTTTTTCTTGTTTTATATGATGCATGATTCTTTTTTCTGCTTTTTGTACATCATAGGTTTTTATCTCCTTTTCTATTGCAGCATTCATTTTTATATAATCCGAAAAAACGTGTTCGTTTTCAGGGTTTTTAATCCACTTTTCCAAAAGTTCTAATTCTTCCTTTGTAATATTAAAAGTATTGTTAGAAAGAAATTTAACAATTATGGGAGGTATTTTCATAACATTTTTTTAATTATTTGAGCCTAATTTTAGTAAAAAACATAATCATCAGATAGTTTATGAAATTGTATTATTTTTATACTGTTTTAATCTATTTTCAAGTCTTATCACATTACTAATACAAAATATACACCCCTATACCCCCAAAAAACAATAAAAAAAATTATATGTTTACATAAAATTAACTTGATCTACAACCATTGGAGAAAGAATTTTCTACAAATATTAAATTAATTAAGCATCTTAAAAAAGGTAATGAATATGCTTATGCATATCTTGTGAAGACTTACTTTAAGCCTTTATGTCATTATGCTTTTGGGCTTTCGAGAGATCATTTTGTAGCGGAAGATCTCGTTCAAAATGTGCTGATAAGGTTTTGGGAAAAACGCAACAAACTAAAATCGGATACTTCTATTAAAAGTTTTCTATATAAATCAGTCTACAATGAATTTATAAATTTATACCGAAAAGAAGTTTCTACAGATAAATTAAGAGAAAAATATTTTATGACTATAAAACCTCTTTATGAGGAAGGAGATGTAGAATTGGATCGTTTAATGATTTTGGTAAAACAGGCGATAGAGCAATTACCTCCTAAATGCAAAGAAATTTTTTTATTAAGTAAAAAGGAAGGGTTAACTTATGCTGAAATAGCAGACTATCTTAATATTTCTCAAAAAACGGTAGAAAATCAAATGGGGATAGCTTTTACTATAATTAGAAAAAAAGCAAAAGAAAAGATGCATACCGTCCTATTTCTACTTTTTGGTACAAATAGAGCTTAAAAGGGCGAAATAACTATTAAAAGCATAAAGATAAAATGCTAGGACATATGTTTAATAAAAAAAGCATTTACATAAAATCTGTAAATTCTTTTTATTTCTTGTGGAGAAGATGGGATTCGAACCCACGACCTCTTGACTGCCAGTCAAGCGCTCTAGCCAACTGAGCTACATCCCCAATATCTTATTTCAAACCACTTAATACTAGAACAGGTCTCGTACTATGGAAATCTTTTTTAAGGATAGTGTTCTTCTCCCATTTTTTAGCAAAAAAACCACGCTTGCGCCTTACTACACAAAGCATATCTGGGTTATTCGATTGAAAATGTTCTAAAACACCTTGGAATGTCGTCGCATTTCCACTTTTTATAACATTATTAGCTATGTCTTTAAGTTCTTCTTTAATATCAAAATCACCATCATTGTAATGAGGTGTTTTTACTAATAATAAATTAACTTGAGCATTAAAATTATCTTTAACGGCTTGTAATGGAGAAAGTGCATTTTTCTTTCTAATAATGGCTGATTTTACGGCCATTAAAATTTTATTAATAGGTTTAAAAGCATAACCTTCGGGTACAATAAATGCTGGTATTTCTGTTTGCTTAATTATCTTTCCAGAGGTTTTTCCTAAATAGACTTTATCTTTAATAGAGTTTGTTCTAGGCTCTAACATAATCAAATCAATATTACCTACTTTACAGGCTAACTCTAAGGTGTCTATTAATTTTCCTTTGAGTGTTTTTACTATAACTTCAACATTTTTAGTGTCTATTTTAGAAACCAAATCATTTAAGAAATCTTTACTTTCCTTCTGTATCATTTGATCTATGTTTTTCATAGTACCAGCTTTTGTGTATACATTATATATTTGTACAACAAAGAGTTTGGCTTCGAAGGCTTCGGCAAAGTCAACAGCATATTGTAAATGACTTAATGCGTTTTTTGATGATCCAACAGGAACTAAAATATTCTTCATGATATAAAGTTTATAGTAATAATTAATGCAAAAGTAAACATTAAAAATGATTAGTAAAACAAAGCGTACAAGAAGAGCAAAAGAAAATTAATTTGTCTAGATTCGTTTTTATAATACTATAGAAATCAAAAAAATCATGAACTTCGCAGTTCTAAAAAAATGATAAAATATACTTTCTAAATTATAAAGTAAGCGTTCCTTTTATTAATACAAAATTGGTGTTGTGAGTACTAAAATAAGTCTAAAGTATATTAACAAATTGGCTATTCCAGCATTAATATCTGGTGTGTCTGAGCCTATTTTGTCTTTAACTGATGCTGCCATTGTTGGACATATAGAATTTAATGCTACAGAATCTTTAGCAGCAGTTGGTATCGTTACCACATTTATGTCTATGCTTATTTGGGTGCTTGGACAAACAAGAAGTGCCATATCTTCAATAATATCGCAATATGTTGGCGCTAATCAATTAGATGAAATTAAAAATTTACCCGCTCAAGCAATTTACGCGATTACATCCTTAAGTGTTTTAATAATTGTTTGTACATATCCGTTTGCTAATGGTATTTTTAAATTATATAACGCAACAGACTTAATTTTAGATTACAGTGTAGATTATTATAAAATACGTGTTTTAGGATTTCCTTTTACACTGTTTACAATTGCTGTATTTGGAACTTTTAGAGGCCTACAAAATACTTTTCACCCCATGATCATTGCCATTATTGGTACGACAGCCAATATTATACTAGATATTATTCTTGTTTATGGCATTAGCGGTTATTTAGAACCTATGAATATAAAAGGAGCTGCTTATGCCAGTGTAGTTGCTCAACTTATAATGGCCGCATTTTCAGCTTATTTTCTACTTAAAAAAACGACTATTCCTTTAAAATTAAGCTTTCCGTTAAACAAAGAAATGAATCGTTTTACACTCATGATTCTTAATCTTTTTGTGCGTACCATTGCTTTAAATGTGACACTTTATTATGCCAGTGCATTTGCAACAAGTTATGGCGCAGCTTATATCGCAGCCTATACTATTGCTATAAATTTATGGTTCTTAGGCGCTTTTATTGTCGATGGTTATGCCAGTGCAGGTAACATCTTGTCTGGAAAGTTATTTGGTGCAAAAGCGTATAGTTTACTATTAGAATTAAGTAATAAACTTATTAAATACGGTCTTGTAATTGGTGTGCTTTTAGGAATTATGGGGGTGTTTTTTTATTATCCTATCGGACGTATTTTTACTAAAGAACCTGAGGTTTTAAAGCAATTTAATGCCGTTTTTTGGATCGTGCTTGTCATGCAACCACTATGTACGTTAGCATTTATCTTCGATGGTATTTTTAAAGGTTTGGGAGAAATGAAATATCTCCGTAATGTGTTATTATTTTCTACCTTCATCATTTTTATTCCTATTCTATTTTGGCTAGATTATCTAGGATATAAACTACATGCCATATTTATAGCAATTACGTTTTGGATTATTGCTCGTGGTGTTCCGTTGATTTTAAAATTCAGAAGTGTCTTTATTCCTATGGCTAAAAAAAATAATTAATTGATTATCATACATATGGTATTTTTCTTATTTTTATAAAAAACTATTTTTAGTTGTTTTTTATAATTAATTAAAGCCAAAGCATGGCATTAAAAATCAAACTGTTTATTTATTTCTTTTTTGCTAGTATTGTTGTTTTTTCTCAAAATAACATAAGCGAAACAGACTCTATACAATCTGATGGAGCTGTATTTATGTCTTATCTTGATTCTGGACAAATGGGGGAAGCTCTAAAATTTTCAGAATTAATATTAAAAAAAGGCGAAGCTCAGCAGTCAAAAATTTTGAAAGCTAGAGGAAATAATTTATTAGGGATAACTTTTTCTGTTAATAAAGATCAAGAAAAATCTATTTATTATTATAAAAAATCTTTAGAGCTATACAAAGTATTAAAAGATATAGGACATATTGTCGAGCTATCAAATAACATAGGAGTATCTTATGCCGAAACGGAAGATTATAAAAACTCATCAAAGTATTATTTAGAAGCTCTTTCTTATGCAAAAAATGAAGAACAAAAGATATTACCCTATTTAAATATTGGGTATGATTTAAGTGAACAAGGGGATTATAAAAAAGCCGTGGAATATCTTAATAAAGCGTTGCCTTTAACAATTAAAAATGAAAAAATAGATAGTGAAAATTATATTTATGAACGTTTATTTTATTGTTATTTTAGTCTTGGTAACGGAGACTTAGCTAATGGATATTACGATAAAGCTATTAAGTATGCTAAGGCGAATGATTTAAATTTAACTTTAGATTTATTAAAGACGAAGTATTTACAATTAAAAAAAGAAAATAATGCACAAGAAGCATTTAAAATAGTAGACTCTATATTCAAGTATAAAGATGTTCTTAAAGAAAGAGAAGCACTTAATGTTTATAAAGAAGTAGAAGGGAAACTCCATATAAAAGATAACGACGAAAAGCTTCAACTTATTGAAAAGAAACAAAAAGTTCAAAGCTTATTAAACATTACTTTATTATCATTACTTTCTACTTTACTATTATTAGGTTTTTTGCTTTTTTATAAGAACAAACAATTAAAGTCGTTACTCCAAAATTTAAATATTGCAAATAATACTGTTAAGAACAGCCTTTTAGAAAAAGAACTACTTGAACAACAATTAGAATCTATACAAGATGATATAATGACCGATATTCAAGATAATTTTGGAAGCAGACTAAGTGGAATATCAAAGGCTTACGATACTTTTTTAACGTTATTTAAAACTGAAGAGTTATGCCCGACTAAGTTTAGTGATTTTAAAGAAAAGTTAGAAAAGAGTTTAAAAAATTTAACTGAAGATCTTAAAGATTTTATATGGGTTAATAAAAGTAAAAACAACTCTTTAGTTATAACATTAAATAAATTAGAGCTTTATATATATGATTTAACAGGAAAAAATAAAGACATTCATATCGATTTAGAAACATCCTTATTTAAAGAGGAATATAAACTACCAAAATATTGGAACAGACAATTGTTTTTAATTTTAAGGGAGACTATCGAAAATGCCTTAAAATATTCAAAACCTTCTTATATAACTGTTGATTTTAATATAAATGAAAACAACAAACTAACAATTATAACTGCTGATAATGGGAAAAATTTTAAAAGAGAAGATTTATTAAACTCACCTTATATTTTTAACGTGAAAAGAAGAGCCGAAACCATGGGGAATACCATAAGATTTGAACCTAAAAACAATGAAACGATCAATAGAATTGTTATTGAAGGAACAATTCCTAATGTTTAAACCACTTCATTACTAGAAACCTATAATAGCATTGAAAACGAATTAAACAATTAGTAAGATGGGACCTTCTGCAGTTATGCTAATAGTTGTATATTCAGCTTTTAAATAGTTTTAATAAAAATCTAAAAAATGGATATCTTATCGTTTATAAGTGGTAATGGATTATTTCTTGTTCTTGGCTTAGTTTTAATAGTCGTGTATGTTGTAAATCGTAGAAAAAGAAGATAAATCACTTTTTCAGTTTCTTTGCCATTTTCATTTATATACAAAGCCCATTGCTTTCACAAAATGAATATCTTTGCAGCAAATAAGCAAACCAATGAATAACATTCGAATTACAAAACAATTTTCTTTCGAAACAGGTCACGCCCTTTACGGATACGATGGTAAGTGCAAAAATGTACATGGTCATAGTTATAAATTATCGGTAACCGTTATTGGGAATCCAATTACTGATAGTACCAACGTCAAATTTGGAATGGTAATAGATTTTGGCGATTTAAAAAAAATTGTAAAAGAAGAAATTGTAGATGTATTCGATCACGCTACTGTTTTCAATAAAAATACACCACACGTCGAATTGGCGAAAGAGTTAAAAGATCGTGACCACAATGTGCTGTTGGTAGATTATCAGCCAACTAGCGAAATGATGGTAATAGACTTTGCTGCAAAAATTAAAAAACGCCTACCAAAACATATTAATTTACATTCATTAAAACTTCAAGAAACCGACAGCTCGTTTGCCGAATGGTTTGCCTCCGAAAATAATTAGTTAGCGGTAAGCGCAGCCAAACCGTTCAAAAGCATTACACATGAGTAAACTTTATATCGTACCAACACCCATTGGTAATTTAAAAGACATTACGCTTAGAGCCTTAGAAGTTTTAAAAGATGTCGATTTAATTCTTGCTGAAGACACCCGAACATCGGGTAAGCTTTTAAAATATTACGAAATTACCACACACATGCAATCGCACCACATGCATAATGAGCATAAAACGATTGAGAATGTCATACAAAGAATAAAAAATGGTACAACAGTAGCCTTAATTAGCGATGCAGGAACACCAGCTATTTCCGATCCAGGTTTTTTATTAACCCGATCCTGTATAGAACATCATATTGAAGTAGATTGCTTGCCTGGAGCAACAGCCTTTGTACCTGCCTTAGTAAATTCAGGATTACCAAATGATAAGTTTGTTTTCGAGGGGTTTTTACCCGTTAAGAAAGGGAGGCAAACACGACTATTGCTATTAGCTGAAGAAACGAGAACTATTATTTTTTATGAAAGTCCGCATAAGTTAGTGAAAAGCTTAGGTCACTTTTGTGAGTATTTCGGTGAAGATAGACGTGTTTCGGTGTCTAGAGAACTTACAAAACTATATGAGGAAACCATTAGGGGAACAGCCAAAGAAGTCTTAGAGCATTATACCAATAAACCACCAAAAGGTGAAATTGTAATTATAGTAGGAGGGAAAGGCAAGTAATAAAAAAAATAAAATATTAAAAATGATCATAGAAGTGTTTAAGGCTAAATTGAAAAATACACCTAACGATATAGAGTTTTCAGAAACGATGCGTGTTATTGAAGCTAATTATGAATTTACAGCAACAGCATTTAAAAATGGAAATTTAGAAAATGCTGAAGGTCAAAATTCTGGATCTTGTAAATTATTTGCTTTTGCGGAAGCTGAAGGCTTGTCGAAAGAAGATACTTTAGCTTGTTTTGGTCAGTTTTATTTTGATGATGTTTTAAATGACCCTGACGGAAGTGGGCATCAAAACATTAGAAACTTTATGAATACTGGTTTTGATGGTTTAAGTTTTGAGGGGACGCCTTTAAAGAAAAAATAGATTTATTTATAAGTCATCATTCTGAACTTGCTTGTGTTGAATTTATTTCAGTATTTCAGAATCCCATTATAATAAATCGAATTATATAACATGGAAGACTTACTTTATAACATAAGACAGTGTGATATATGTGCAAAACATTTGCCATTGGGGCCGCGTCCAACAGTAACTGCACACCCAGATTCTAAAATTATAATTATAGGTCAAGCACCAGGAACCAAAGTTCATGCATCAGGTATTCCATGGGATGATGCTAGTGGTAAACAATTACGGAAATGGTTGAATGTCAGTGATGAATATTTCTATGATGAAACCAAATTCGCAATAATACCTATGGGGTTTTGTTACCCAGGAAAAGGGAAAACTGGTGATTTGCCACCACGTCCAGAATGCGCACCACAATGGCATAAGCAGTTGTTAGATAAATTACCAAATGTCGAGCTAGTTCTTTTAATTGGGATGTATGCACAAAAGTATTACTTAGGAAAAACAGCAAAAAAAACACTAACCGAAACCGTTTCTAATTACAAAGAATACCTCCCGAAATTTTTACCATTGCCACACCCATCACCACGCAATAGGTTTTGGTTAACTAAGAATCCTTGGTTTGATGTTGAGGTGTTGCCAGAACTAAGGGAGCGAGTGAAAAGAACTTTATAATTGTTTTTTGTCATCTCTTTTTTTCATCCGAGAAGAAATGTAATCGTATTTCTCTTTTGATTTTTTTTCATAATTACCAATTGCTTCGATTTTAGAATCATCCATTTTTTCAAAATCTTTAATTCTTTTACGTTTTTCTTTTATAATAATTAAAGAGATCGAAACAATTATACTTTGAAAACCTATGTGATAATACCAGTATCAGTATGTCATGATTTTGTAATGCTTTCCGCTAAATTAAATCTGCCTTCAAAATTTGCTTAAGACATGAAAATAATAATAGCTGTTATTAAAAATCAAAGCTATAATAGTGGTTTCATAAAAAAAAGGACATCTTGTCCAGCTCAATTATATAAAGAAAAAAATCATCATTTTCTGGCTAGGTTTCAATCTAATTCATTTAAAATTAAAGCCTTCCTAAGGCTAATCATAAAAATATCTTACAATTCTTGTAAGATTACAACAAGTTTTTTTTTATGAATGCATCTAACTTAATAACGTATTAAAAAATTATTATTTATCAAAATAAGAAAAAATGAAAAAAACAATTACACTTTTATTATTTTTAATAGTTACCATGCATGCATTTTCTCAAGATGACTTGTATGATATAAACACCATTCAAACTATTGAAATTGAATTTGCAGAAAGCAACTGGGATGAATTGTTAGATACCGAAAAAGCTGGTGATAATAATTATACTGAAGCAACATCCGTATCTATTAATGGTACAGAATATTTAAGTGTTGGTGTAAAATATAAAGGAAATAGTTCTTATAGTGCAAACCAAACAAAAAACCCGTTTCATATAGAGTTAGACACTTATGTAGAACAAGATCACCAAGGGTATACAGATATTAAATTGTCAAATGTTATGTTCGACCCTTCTTTTGTTAGAGAAACGGTAGCATATAATATTGTAAACCAATATATGGACGCTCCTCAAGCAAATTATGCCAATGTTTATGTTAACGGAACTTTAATGGGGTTGTATACCAATACAGAAGCTATAACAAAAAAGTTTATAAACAAGCATTTTAATTCTAACGATAATGCCTTTTTTAGTTGTAGTCCGCCAGATGGCGCAGGTCCAGAATCTACAGTATTACCAAGTTTGGAATATTTAGGAACTGATTCTGCAAGTTATGAAGATGGTTATGAAATAAAATCTGATGATGACGATGATGCTACTGTAGCAGAAGCACATTGGGATAATCTTATAGAATTGACAAATATTTTAGATAGTGATATTGCAAATATTGAAACTGTTTTAGATGTTGATATGGCCATTTGGATGATGGCATTTGATAATGTAATGGTTAACCTAGATAGCTATATAGGAACATTTAAACAGAATTATTATTTATATAAAGATGATAACGGACAGTTTAAGCCTGTAGTTTGGGATTTAAATATGTCTTTTGGGGTTTTTAGTATGACGGGTGAAACCACTACAGGTGGAGGCGGCGGTCCAGGAGGAGGAGGCCCAGGAGGTGATACAGGTTCTCTAAGCAGCACAACAGAAAAAGCAGAATTAGACCATTTGTTACATGATGAGGATGATACTTTTCCTTTATTTTCTAAACTAATGGCTATTCCAAAATACAAAAGAATGTATTTAGCTCATTATAAAACCATTTTAACAGAAAATATAGAAAATTCAGATTACTTAACTTTAGCTAATGATTATCAGTCTATTATAGATGCTTCAGTGACAGCAGATACCAATAAATTTTATACCAATGACGATTTTGATGATAACATTGATACAGATGTTGATGTCGATATGAATACAGCACCTGGTTTAACCAATTTAATGGGGGCTAGAAGTACGTATTTATTAGCACTAACAGATTTTACAAATACACAGCCAACAATAAGTGCTGTAACACCATCTGAAACAACACCTACTATTGGAGACGTTATTACAATTACAGCTAATGTTACCGATGTTAACGATGTATATATAGGCTATAGAACTGATGAAACGAGTCCTTTTACTAAAGTATTAATGTACGATGACGGAACAAATAATGATGCAGCTTCAGGAGATGATATATATAGTATTGATGTTACTGTAGATAGTGCTTATATGCAATATTACATCTACGCAGAAAACACTAATGTTGGAGCTTTTTCACCTGCCAGAGCAGAGTATGAGTTCTATACTATTGATGCTACTTATGCGATCTTAGATGCTGGAGCATTAGTTATAAACGAAATTTTGGCATCAAACGATACTGGAGAAACTGATGAAGAAGGTGAGAATGAAGATTGGATTGAATTATACAATACTACAGGTGCTACCGTAAGCTTAGATAATTTATATTTATCTGATGATGAAGATGACAAGTTAATCTATCAATTTCCAGCAGGAACTACTCTAGAAGCAGATAGTTATTTAATTGTTTGGTGCGATAAAGATTCTGAACAAGGCGATTATCATGCAGAATTTAAATTATCTTCTGGAGGAGAAACTGTGTTTTTATCTTATGCCGATGGTACCATCTTACAAGAGATCACTTTTGAAGAACAAACAGCAGATATTGCATATGCTAGAAACCCTAACGGGACAGGTGATTTTGCTCTCCAAGCTCCAACTTATGCTGCTAATAATGAAACAGGGTTATCTGTTGATAAAATAATTTTCAATAACAATTTAAGTTATTATCCAAATCCTACAAACAACATTTTAAATATAACAAATACTTCATATTCAATTGAATCTGTTGATGTATATAATATGTTAGGACAGAAATTGCTTCAAGAGGAATACAATAATGATAATTCAGTAGAAGTTAATTTTTCTTCGTTTACAGAAGGATTATATACGGTTGTTGTAAATAAAAGTTCTACATTAAAAATTATGGTAAAATTAAGATAAATCAACATACATGTGTTCTGAATAACGGACACGATACTAAAAGTGTGTAAGTAGAAAAACGAGGCTCTCTAAAAAACTAGACTTTTTAGAGAGCCTCGTTTTTAAATATAGCTAAAAAAATGATTCAGAATAATATCCCATTTTTAATAGTATGCAACTAAGTATATTTCTTAATTAATTATAACCTTTTTCTTGGTATAAAGTATACCATCAGTAATCGTTAAAACATACATGCCAGATAACGTATTGTTAAGCTGTATCTCTTGATTAAAACGTTCAATGTCGGAGTATGTTTTATTAAAGACAATACGACCTCTAACATCGCATATTATAATTTGAATACCTATACCAGATCCAGATTCAAAAGCTACAGTAAAACGACCATTGTTTGGATTCGGAAAGACTTTAACGCCAACAATATCTTCGGGTTCTTCAAGATCCGGATTGGTTAGAGTTGTCGTTTGTGAACATAAATCTAACGACCACGAATTTAAAACACCTATATCACCATTTCCTAAATCAGTTAAAGATATTTCCCAATTTCCAGCCATATCTAATCCGTTAAAAATATCTAATAATTCAGCAGGAGCATAAGTGTTTCCAGCTTCAGTTGCCGTACAATTCACATTATCTGCCCAATCCTCAAAAGAAATTACAAGATCATTTTCATCTGAACAATTTTTATTCCACACCTTAGAAGACGTACTGCCATTTGGATGCGTAATTTTAATAACTAGATCGTCAATATAAGTATGTTCCACATCAATAGTCACTTTAACGCTACTTAAAATACCGCTATCGGGAACATTAATAGTATGCGTAGCTTCCGAACCATCAGTAATATCTACATTAAGATTAGATGCCGAAGCATAAGTAGAAGGACAAGTTGTATCTATCGTATAGTTTATTGCAAAAGGTTCACTGTTTATAGCGTAATAAATATTATCAACAGCTTCTATTTTAATTCTGCAAAAAGGCGCAGAAACAAGAGGTACATTAATATCTTGAGAACCGTCGTTTGGTGTATTTGTAATCAAAGTCGTTGGGAAAGTTAATCCACCATCAATAGATAACAAAATATTTACGTGAGACGTATTTGTAGGAGCAGAGTCAGTATTTGCAACATCCCATGTAATGCTTTCAGAATCTCCAGGTGTCCAGTCTACATTACTTATATTTTGCGATGTTACAACAAAAGGCCCCGAAGTGTTATCTACGCTTATTACCATAGTATCATAACTTGTTTGACCATTGTCCAAAATAGTCGTTGGGTTCCTATCTCGCACAGTAAGTGCCCAATTAAGAGACCTCGCTGTTGTAGAAACAGATTCCCAAGAGCTTCCAATACCAGGGTTTGATTCAGTTAATTGTCCGTTTATTACATTTTTAATATTTGGTATAAATCGATCTGGCGATACCGATGGCGGAAGCGATCTGTTTAAAGAACCCGAAGCACGCGTGGCGCTATAATTTGCGCTATTAACAATGCCATTATCAATTTGTTCCCAGCAATAGGTCAGTACATCGTTCGTGTTTTCATCAGTAGCACTACCTTTTAAAACATATGGCGTGCCTAACGGAATCGTATAATCTAAACCTGCATCAGTTTCTGGAGGTGTATTACTTATAGATGAGGTAGTCTGACAAGTTTTAGTTGTTAAATTGTCAAGGACTTGTTTAATACTATGGTAATGGAAATAAGGGTCGGAGTTTAATTGTATATCGTCTTCATCCGTAATACCTGCATAAGCCATTATAGTACTACCGCTGCCTGGTTCAGATTGAACACTTGTACCTTCCGATTCGAAAGCCCAAGTATGATTAGCTCCCATTTGATGACCAATTTCGTGAATAACATAATTCAAATCAAAAGTATCACCTTCAGGAATACCATTACTAGGAGACGTATATGCACTACCTTTTAAATTATCGGTACAAACACATCCAATACATCCAGCATCACCGCCACCGCCACTAGCTCCAAAAAGGTGTCCGACATCATAACTTCCATTGCCAATAGTTGCTGTTAAATTGTTTTGTAATTCAGAATTCCAATTATCAAGATCGTCGACGTCAGAATATGGGTCTGTAGCAGCATTGGTATAAATTAATTGCGTTGCGTCAATAAGCTCGAAAGTAACAGCCATGTCAGTTTCAAAAATATCGTTAACACGTGTTAACGTCGCGTTTATTCCTGCTAATGCACCAGCAACAGTGCCGCCAAAATATGCTGTATATTCTCCCGTAACAGATATAGCTATTCGAAATGTTTGAAGCGTTTGATTATTAGCGCCACCTTCATCAATTTTTAATGCATTAGATTTGTTAAAGGTGTCGTTAAAAGCGTCTACAGTTTCACAAGTAAACGTTTTCGAAATATTTTGTTTGGCGTTATTATCATATAATAGGTATTGATTTGATCCTCTTGACGTTTGTTGCATAAAAACATGAGGTTTATCAACATAAGAAATCATAGTTTGTATACCGCTAGGCGATGTGCTCATTCTTAGTCTACTCCCTTTGCCATCTGTGCTCATTCCTGTAAACGATTTAATATTAGGATATTTAGCAGCAAGTTCTGGTGAGAAAACAGAAGTTTCGTAAACTTCAAAGCTTTCTAAATCTCCATTTAAATTAGGGATTTCAATAACAGTATGACTATTTTTGTTTAACTCGTTTTTTGAAGTCGCTTTAGCTATTTTTTGCTTTAAACTGTTTGCATCCAATTCGTAAAACTGAGTTTTGTTTTTATCTAAATGTAGTTGATGTATTTTATCCGAATTTTGAATATTTTCTAACTTTTTCCAAGAAGATTTTTGTGCAAAACTAGAAAAGGCAACCAAAAGCATTGTGGTTGATAAAACATAATGTAGTTTTGTTTTCATAATAAAATATTTGGGGCAATTTCATTAACAATCTGGACAAATCTAGTTTTTTTTAATCGAAATAGCAATTTTGAGCTTTTTATGAGTAAAGTTAAAAACATTGAAAAATATAAACCTGTTAAACAGGCTGTAATAACTATTGGCACATTTGATGGCGTGCATATTGGACATCAAAAAATTGTAAATAGATTATTAGAAAACAGTATTAAAAGTAATTTAGTATCTGTTATACTCACTTTTTTTCCACATCCAAGAATGGTATTGCAAAAAGATGCCAATATTAAACTTTTAAATACCATTGATGAGCGTAGCAAAATTCTAGATAACCTTGGTTTAGATTATTTGCTTATTCAAGAGTTTTCTTTTGAGTTTTCACGTCTTTCGGCAGAAGATTTTGTGAAGCAAATTTTAGTAGATAAGCTTCATGCTAAAAAAGTAATTATAGGCTACGATCACAGGTTTGGACGAAATAGAAAAGCGAGTATTGAAGACTTAAAAACTTTTGGAGAGACCTATAATTTTGAGGTTGAAGAAATTTCGGCTCAAGATATTGATGCCGTTGCTGTAAGTTCTACTAAAATTCGAAAAGCTTTAAAGGACGGGGATGTGAAAAAAGCAAATGCTTTTTTGGGATATAATTTTATGTTAACAGGTACCGTTGTTAAAGGAAAGGAATTAGGAAGACAAATAAATTTCCCAACGGCAAACATTCAAATTGACGAAGATTATAAATTAATACCAAAACAAGGGGCTTATATAGTAAGTGCTATCATTGATACCATTTTGGTTTATGGTATGATGAATATTGGTGTCAACCCAACCGTTAACGGAGATAAAGAAAGTATAGAAGTACACTTTTTCGATTTTGATAAAGATATTTACAATTCTAAAATTCAAATAGATTTAATTGATAGAATTCGAGACGAACAAAAGTTTGAATCTGTTGAAGCTTTAAAAAATCAATTGACGAAAGACAAAAATGCGACTTTGAAATTCTTAAAACTGAATAATCATAATGACTAAATGGTTGTTTAAATATATAGACAATTCATCTCTAATTATTTTCCGTATTATTTTCGGTCTGCTTTGTTTTTTAGAATCTGTAGGAGCTATTTTTACAGGTTGGGTCAAAAAAACATTAATAGATCCTCAATTTACTTTTAATTTTATTGGTTTAGAATGGTTACAACCATTACCCAATAATGGGATGTATATCTATTATCTAATTATGGGCATTTTTGCGCTATTCGTCATGATTGGGTATAAATATAGATTTGGTATTATAGGGTTTACTGTACTCTGGGCTAGTACTTACTTTATGCAGAAAGCATCCTATAATAATCATTATTATTTGTTGATTTTATTAAGTGCTATTATGATATTTCAACCTGCAAATAAATACCTGTCGGTTGATGTAAAACTAAAACCAAGTATAAAGAGTCTATCAATGCCGCAATGGTGTAAATGGGTGTTTGTATTACAAATGTTTATTGTTTACTCCTATGGATCAGTAGCAAAAATGTACCCAGATTGGTTAGATACAACAGTCATCGAATTATTAATGAGAGGCAAAAAGAATTACTTCTTAGTTGGCGATTTACTTCAACAAAAACCACTTCATTATATTTTAGCCTACGGCGGAATTATATTCGACGGTTTAATTATTCCTTTGTTATTATACAAACCAACCCGAAAAGTGGCTTTTGCAGCATCGATATTTTTTCATTTATTTAACTCGTTTATTTTTCAAGTTGGCATATTTCCGTATTTATCTTTGGCATTTGCGTTATTCTTTTTCGAACCAAAAATCATTCAGAAATTATTTTTAAAAAAGAAATCGTTTTATAATCAAGAAGAAGTCATCATTCCCAATTATAAAAAGCCCTTTTTAATCCTATTTGGTGTTTATTTCTTAATTCAGATAGCATTACCATTACGACATCATTTTATAAAAGACGATGTCCTTTGGACAGAAGAAGGGCACCGCCTATCGTGGCGTATGATGCTTCGCTCAAAATATGGCGTAGCCACGTTTAAGGTTTTAGATAAATCGACGGAAAAGACCATTAATATAAAGCTCTCCGATTATCTTACTAAAAAGCAACAACGCTTAGTAAGTTCTAAACCCGATGTTATTTGGCAGTTTGCACAGCGATTAAAACAAAGGTTTAACGATAACGGTCAGCAAGTTTCAGTATTTGTAGATTGCAAAGTACGTGTTAACGGTAAAGCATATAAACGTTTAATAAATCCAGATATAGATTTGGCAAATGTAGAATGGCAAACTTTTAAACATAGCGATTGGATTTTACCATCAAAACAAGACTGATTTTCTTCGCAATTCATTAAATTTGTCGCTTAAAATTTTTATACATGTTACAAGTTCCTTTTATAAAAGAAAATAAAGATTTAGTTATTGCACGATTAGCAAAAAAAAATATTGATGCTACTGAAATGATTAACGATGTTATTTCTTTTGATGAAGATAGAAAACGTATTCAAACAGATTTAGATAATACATTGGCGGAGTCTAATGCGCTTTCTAAAGAAATTGGAAACTTGTACAAATCTGGAGAAGCACAAAAGGCAACTATTTTAAAAGACAAAACAAGTCAGTTAAAAGACGTTTCTAAAAAACTTAATGAGGATTTAAACCTTAAACTTGAAGAGCTAAAACAATTACTTTATAAAATACCTAATGTGCCTCACGAAATTGTGCCTTCTGGTACAACAGAAGAAGACAATGAAGAAATATATAAAGAGGGCGATATTCCAGTTTTACATGAAGGTGCTTTACCGCATTGGGAATTAGCCAAAAAATACGATATTATAGATTTTGAGCTTGGTAATAAAATTACAGGCGCTGGATTTCCAGTGTATAAAGGCAAAGGAGCCAGATTACAGCGTGCATTAATTGCTTATTTTCTTGATAAGAATACAGAGGCAGGTTATACAGAGTATCAATTACCACATTTAATAAATGAAGCTTCCGGAATTGGAACAGGTCAATTACCAGACAAGGAAGGCCAAATGTATCATGTAGGGGAAGATAATTTATATTTAATTCCTACAGCAGAAGTACCAGGGACAAATATTTTTAGAGATGTTGTTCTTAATGAAAATGAATTGCCAGTTGGAATTACAGGATATACGCCGTGTTTTCGACGTGAAGCAGGAAGTTATGGGGCGCATGTTAGAGGTTTAAATAGATTACACCAATTTGATAAAGTTGAGATTATTAGAGTAGAGCACCCTAGTAAGTCATATGATGCTTTAACAGGTATGGTTGATCATGTAAAAGGCATTTTACAAGAATTAAAATTGCCATATAGAATATTGCGTTTATGTGGAGGTGATACCTCTTTTGCAGCGGCATTAACTTACGATTTCGAAGTGTTCTCTACGGCACAAGATCGTTGGTTAGAAATTTCATCTATATCTAATTTTGAAACGTTTCAAGCAAACCGATTAAAATTACGTTTTAAAAATGCTGAAGGTAAAAACGAATTAGCGCATACACTTAACGGCAGTTCTTTAGCTTTACCAAGAGTTTTAGCTGGTATTTTAGAGAATTATCAAACAGAAGCAGGTATCGTTATTCCAGAAGCTTTACAAGTTTATACAGGTTTTAGTATTATCGATTAAAAAAGAAGCCTTATTCTTTCAAAACAGATATTTAATTTTATTAAAATCGATAAAGTGTTATTTATCTGTGATGTTTAACGAGTTTTTTCCAAATTTCTTTGTGTTTTAAAAGATATTTCTCAAGTTAGTAGTCCCAAATCTAATTAACCTACTAACCATGAAAAATTTTAAACGTATAATCTTGCTTATCACTTTAGTTTTTTTTGCTAGCAAGGTTTTATCTTCAGACTTTGAAATAACAAAATCAGAAAATAAAACGGCTGCAATAGTAAATAAGTAAACTGAAAAAGAGATATTTAAGATTGTCCCCGGTCAAGTGATACTATCGTTTTAATTTACGATGGTATAATTGTTAGTAGACATTTTTTGGTTGGTTAATGCTCAAATGAAAATTTGAGCATTTTTTTTGCTTTTTTTTGTAAAGGATTGAAGCTGGTATAAAAAAACACGGTTCAAGCTTATTTGCTGTTGTTAGGTGAATATTTGAATTAATCTATAAAGGACGAATTGTAGATTTTTAACACCTCCAAATTGTACTCCGAAAGCTTTGTTTTTTTGCATTAAAGATTTTGTAGCTGCAATTATAGACCTGTTTACCAAAGTAATTCAATAGTAGATCTAAACTTAGAGTTATGCTATTAAAAGTTTTAATGGATGTGTTTAGCGTCTTTAAAAGATATAAAATAGTATTAGCGGGGCGGCAGAGGGTTCGTGTTGTAAAAAAAACTATGGTTTAGCCGGTAAATTCAATCTTAACCTTTATTTCTATTTTAGAAAAAAAATTATTTCAATGATAAGCGTTTTAGTTCAGCATCTAGCTGATTTATTCTGTCTTCTAACTTTGATGCAAATTTTGGATATCGTTTTAAAAACACATAAGAAACTTTCCAGAAATGAACCACAACCTCATAAGGTATCGTTATTGGTGGTATATTAATATGATCGGCTAACAAATTGTAGCCCGTATTTGAGGTGTCATATCTTCTAATAAGTAACGTGTCATCTACTAATGCAATCACCACATCTCCTATAACAATATCTTCGGGTGAAATGTTTTCTCCTATAACAATATCGTTTGGAAACAGTCCCTCTTCATTAGATACCATAAACAAATCTTGAACCGTAAATGCTAATAAATTAATACTTCCCTCTATTGGAATCTTAATTTTAGGTAATGAGCTATAGTTTTGTGAAGTCTTAAAATCATCAATAAACATTTTGCTATTCAGTTCATTTACAAATGGCACTTCTGTAAATGTTGTTTTTACTACTTGGTTTACATCAGTAGTAATTCCTCCATTAAAGCTTAATAATTGATTAACTGTGATTTCTTTAGTTAAAATATCATCTATAGATATGCTAAAATAATTAGCAACTTTTATGATTGTATCAATCTTAGGTTCGCTTCTTCCTTCCTCGTAAGCGCCTAGAGTGGCTCTTTTTAAAAAGAATAGATCAGCAAATGCTTGCTGGCTTAGGCTTTTAACTCCTCTGATTTTTTTAATATTTTTCCCGAAAAACGACATATTTTGCTAATTATATTTGCAACTCAATTAATTATATCTATATTTGACACATCAATAAAGTCAAAAGTAATAAAATTGAACAAGGAAATCGACTGAAAACATTGATAGTCCTAAAAAAATTAGCAAAAAACTAAAAAATAACACGTTAAAAAGTTCGAAAGATTTCGTAATATTAAAATTCAAAATAAATATATGAAAGAACAATTCAATACCATTAAAAACTACTTACTTGAGTTAAATTATAACATTACTCATGAAGATGAAAAAGAAGGGATATTGATGATTGAGAATCAGAATGAAGGTATCAATAATTTAATTATTGGTATTGCAAATCCGATTTTAATTATTGAACAATACATCTTTAAAATTACAAATTCGGATGAAAATATTTTTCAACAATTATTGCAGAAAAACAGAGACATTGTACATGGTGCTTTTGTTTTAGATGAAACTGGCGAGAAAGTGATTTTTAGAGATACTCTGCAAATTGAAAACCTTGATTTAAACGAGCTAGAAGGATCTATAAATTCTTTAAGTTTATTATTAAGTGAATACTCAGAAAACATAATCCAGTTTTCTAAAGCATAAATAAAACAATAATTATAAAATAAAAGATCATGAATATATTTAGAAGATTATTTAATGTTGGAAAGTCTGAAGCACATTCTGCAATAGACAAAATGGAAGATCCAATTAAAATGACCGAACAAGGTATAAGAGATATGAAAGATGACTTGACAAAGGCTCTTGAAGGACTTGCGCAAGTAAAAGCGATGTTAATTCGTTCTCAAAATGACAAAACTCAGTTTGAAACAAAAGCGAAAGATTACCAAAATAAGGCGATGTTAATTTTGCAAAAAGCAGGAAAAGGAGATCTTTCTGCAGAAGACGGAGACCGTTTGGCAACAGAAGCTTTGGTGAAGAAAGAAGAAAATACAGAACATGTAAACCGTTGTACGATTGAGGTAGATAAATTTTCAAAATCTGTATCTCAATTAGAAACGAATGTTGGTAGTTTAAGAAATAATATCAGCAAATGGGAAAACGAATTAAAAACATTAAAAGCACGTGTAAAGGTTTCTAATGCAACCAAAAATTTAAATAAACAAATGGCTGCAATAGATAGTTCTAGTACTGTAAATATGTTGGAGAAAATGAAAGAGAAAGTAACAGAAGAAGAGGCTTTAGCAGAAGCTTATGGAGATATTGCTAACGAATCTAAAAGTATTGATGAGGAATTAGACAAAGCTTTAGATAATAAAAAGGCAAGTGCAGAAAATAATCTTGATGCATTAAAAAAGCAAATGGGATTGTAGTTTTTTCTTATAAATTAAGCTCTTCTTTTTAAAGGAGAGCTTACATATAAAAAAATGCCAGATTAAAAAAGAGTTTGATAATCAAAATGAAATGGTGCAATTTTTATAACAATTAATAGACTACTCTAAAAATTAGAGAACTAATAAACGTGTCTTGAAAAGTGGGTTTTTATAGTTAATATATGCAAATTAAAACACCAGCCAGTTTTTTTAATTATTACAAAGATTGTTATAAGCTAGACTATAAGGAATTTACCGTAAATAATATTTTAAATAGTAAATATAAATTTAAGTGGTTTGTAAAAGATAATGAAGAACTAATTAATCAGAAATCGCCAATTATATATTACAACAACAAAGATGTTGAAAAATTAGAGAAAGAATTACTGTTGTATAAACTAGAAAAATCATTGTATTATGCTAGTTTTTACTTTATTGGCAAAGAAGCACCTATAGGGTTAAGTAAAGACCCCATAATTTGCAGTCCGTTAGTTTTATATCCTTGTGAAATTGAAGAGAAAGATGGAGATAAGTTTATTAGAATACAGCAAAATGACTTCTTATTAAACACCTCTTTTTTAAGTAAAATAGCAAAAGATGATGTTTCAAAAGACAAGTTAGAAAGTAAGCTGACAGAATTATTTTCAGGTAAAATTGAAGATGCTTTCGAAATAAAAAAAGCATTCGATTCATTTGGGAAACATATAGACACTTCGGCACTTACTTTTTTTCCTAAAAATTGGAAAATCACAAAAATTAGACAAGAAATTAAGACGTGTTCAGTTGAAAACCCTTTTAAAATTGTTCCTGCCAGTGGAACAGTATTTATCGAAAAATCGATTGCTTCTACAAAAATCATTAACGATTTAGAAAGTATTGCTGGTAATAATGAATACAATGCATCTTTAAAAGAATTATTTAAACAGATAATTATAACAAAAGAAACTTCGGAAAGTTATCTTGAAAATAGATTAAATGCAGAGCAATTAAATGCACTGTATAATAGCCAGAAATATAAGAGTTCGGTTATTATTGGACCTCCAGGTACTGGGAAATCTTATAGCATAAGTGCAATGGCTATTGATGCTATTCTCAAAAATAAATCGGTATTAATTGTTTCAAAAACCAAGCAAGCTGTAGAGGTAATTAGAGAGAACCTTATAAAAGATTTTGGTTTAAATGATTTGCTAATTCATACTTCTGGAAATCGATTTAAAATTAGTTTAAAGGCTAAAATCAGAAAAAAATTAAGCGGTATTATTCCAAGAGTTACAGAAAAAACGTTTAATATTGATGAGTTGCATAAGAAGTCTAAAACCTTGGTTGCTAAATTTGAAAAAATAGTTTCTAAAGAGTTAAAGCTGTCTAAACTTACTTTTAAAGAAACGCTTTCTTTAAAAGAGCAACTTCATAAATTCTTACTACATTTTACAAAAAATGAAAACCTTGATTTTTTAAATACAATTGATGCTTTAAGCGAAAATTCGAATGCAATAACAAGCAGGCTTAAAAATTATATAAAATATAAAACTCATAAACAAAGTACTGATAACGCAAAGAAAAACAGATTAGCCTTAGGAGGGTATTATGATGCTTTATGTGCTGCTAGTTTTAGTGAATCTCAAAAAATTATTGGAGCGTTAGATTTTACCAAAATTCTTGAAATATTTCCACTTTGGTTGGCGCATTTATCAGAATTAAATACGGTGTTTCCTCAAGCAAAAGAAATATTTGATTTGGTAATTATAGATGAAGCAACCCAATGTGATATTGCCACTGCCTTACCAGCAATTTATAGAGCAAAACAAGTGGTTATTTGTGGAGATCCAAATCAGTTAAGGCATTATTCATTTGTAGGAAAAGCGCAGCAAATAGGATTGATAGATAAGTACAAGTTGCCTCAAGATCCAATTTTTGATTACAGAAATAAGAGTATTTTGGATATTTATTTAAGCAAAGTTTCCAATCAAGATCAGGTTACTTTTTTAAGAGAGCATTATAGATCTACACCATCACTAATAGAATTTAATAATCAAGAATTCTATAACAAACAATTAGAGATTATAAAGTCGACTACAAAATTTACTTCAAAAAAGCAGATTGAAATAAATTATATAAAAGGAGAGCGGAATACATACAGAATTAATGAAAAGGAAGCAAGGAAAGTAATTGAAAAGCTTACAGAACTCATTGATTTACATGAAAATAGTACATTCTTCCCGTCTTTAGGAGTTGTTACACCATTTGGAGACCAAGCAAAGTATATCAATAAATTAATAGGTGTCAAATTTGATATAAAAATAATTAAACAATTTGATATTCTTTGCGGTACGCCTTATCATTTTCAAGGTTCAGAAAGAGAAATTATTATTATTTCTTTTGTTGTTTGTAAAAACACACATCATTCGGCCTTTACACATTTAAATAAAAGTGAAGTATTAAATGTTGGAACCACAAGGGCTAAATCATTTCAATACATGTATACATCCGTAGAGAAACAAGATTTAAAACAAGATTCTTTGTTCTTTAAATATTTGAGTTTTATTGAAAATTATCAATATCAAAAAAAGGATAATGAATCGTTAAAAGATGCTTTTCAAGAAGAAATTACTTGTTTTTTAAGTGCTATTAATATTAAAAAGATTAATTGTGGTTATCCATATGCAGGAGCAATATTAGATGTGTTTTTTACACACAATAATAAAAATTATTTTATTGATTTAATAGGATATCCAGGCGAATTTAACAACGCATTTTCAATAGAACGTTACAAAACATTTGCTAGAGTTGGCATACATACTATTCCTTTACATTATCGTTTTTGGAATGAAAGCAAGGTAGAGGCTAAAGAAAAGCTAAAACAACTTATAAATAAATAACAGATGGGAATATTTGACTTAAAAAAACTAGATACGAATAACAAGATGAATAAAATTGAATCTTTACATTTGAAAATAGTAACGAATATCCCAGTTTTAAAAAATAAATTGGAAATTATAGGCAATCGTTTTGAAGTTGACACAGAAAAACTACTAATTGAACTGATTAAATATTTAGTTGTCACCAATGAAAATAATAAGACAACAAGTCCTTCTTATTTGGTAGATTTAGCATGGCATGAGTTTATTTTATTTACCAAATATTACCATCTCTTTTGTATGGAGAATTTCGGAAAATTTATTCATCATACACCAGACTCAAAAACGAATAAAACAGGCTATGAGTTTACTTTAAAAAGTTATAAAGAACTATTTGGATTACCGCCAGAAGATATTTGGACTAAAAATTATTTATTAAATTGGAAAGAATCAAGCTGTGGAGCTTGTCATAATTAAATTACTATGTATTTAGAAAATAGAATAACTATTGACCCTAGTCAATTAACTAAAATTGAAAGAATAAAGCCAACGAAAGCTTTTAAAAAATTATTATTTTCTTTGACAAATGGGGTTATTTCTGATAAAGAAGAAAGAGAAACATTTAATACAATTGCTATTCTTCAGCAAATAAATGCTACTTTAAGAAGTTTAGGAATTACCAATATCATTAAAATATCTCATGATGATATTATTTTTTATCTTGATGAAAAAGGTGAAAAAGACGATTTAAAATTTGCATTAGATAAATACGAAATTGAAATTAATGATGCTATGTCTATTCATTTCAAAACGTTAGAACTCGTTTTGGAGCATGAAGACGAAAATTTCAAATATATTATTGAAATTATAATCACTAAAAATCATAAAGTCGGTGTATATCCGATTGAAATAAAAACGACAGGCTTATTCAAAAACTTCAAAGAGAAAAAAAAATCAGATAAAATTAAACAAGTACTAAAAGACCAAACAAGTTACGACAATTTTAGATCTGAAAAAATAACACAACTTGAAAAGTTTACTGATACTATTCGATTTGAATTAAAAAAACAAATCAAAATAGATGATACAACCTCATTTACTAAATCAAAACAAATAGTAGTCAAAAAGAGAACGAACCAGAATGAAAACACTAAAACTGGACCTGTTTTTGCGAATTACTATGGTTTTGAAGACTATGTTTATTACAATTTTATTTGGTCTGAAATTATCCATGATCAATCTTTAGAATTAAACGATATTTATTTTGAAAATGAACATGGTGAAGACTTAGGGCACTCAAACACAATAAACAGCGATTCTGATTTGTTTAATGGTGAGGATGCTATAATTGCAAATGAGATTATTAATTCTGAGACAGATGAATCGGATAGCGATTCTGGTTCAAGTTGGTTTGATTTTGGTGATTTTAACGACTTCGGTTCAGATTCAGATTCTTCTTGTTCTAGCTGTTCATCTTGCGGAGGTGATTAATATTAATTGTATAAAAAAATAGCATATGGGAATATTTGATTTTTTAAAGAAAAAAGAAACTGAAAGACATTTTGATCCAACTAATATTACTATTAGAGATTTGGGGAAAGGATATATTTTTGAATACGCAATAGAAACTTGGACAGTTACGGCATTGTTTGAATACGATTGGGGCGATAATTATTTTACAAGAGAGTTTGTTATCAAAAATGGAAATATCGAAAAATTTTTACACATTGAAGATGATGGTGGTTTGGTAGTTACTTTGTCTGAAAAAGTGAAGCTAAGAAAACTAGATGAGCATGTTTGCGATTATATAGATGAAAATCAAAAACCACCTAAAAAAATTACTTTTGAAGGAGTTCGTTATTTTCTTGATGAAAAATCGCCTGGATTCTCTAAGGAAATAGATGCATCTAATTGGGAAGAGTTAATTTCGTACGATTACCTAGATGAAGACGAAGAAAAAACGCTTTGTATTGAGCAATATGGAGACGAAGAATTTGAAGTAAGCAAAGGTGTTATTATTAACGAACTTGCTGTTTCTAATATTTTACCTGTTGCAGACAATTATTAATACTTAATACCCTAAATTTGATTTTAAATTAATTACAATGAAAACATTAAAAATAATACTTATTACAAGTATACTTTTACTAATTGTTTCCTGTGGAAAAGAAAGTAAAAAGTATCTTAAATCTCCTTTAGATACAATAATTACAACATATATTGATGTGCAGAATTATAGTGTTATTCTTGCTGATATGGATTATAAAGAAGAGACTGATAAATATTTTCACAAATATAAAATCATTCTTGAAAAAAAGAAAAACGCTACAGAATCTCTAGAAGATGATTTTGATGTAAAAACAACCGAATGGAAAGAAGTTTCAGCTATTACTTTTGAAGAGTATCAAAAAGATTTAGGAATGACTGTGCTCTCTAAAAAGGAAGGTGTTTTAGATAAAAAATCTACACCAGCAGGTTACAATAATTATGTAGGTAATAAAAAGTACGGAAGTTGGCAAACACAAAATAATGGTACTTCTTTTTGGGCATTTTATGGACAATACCATTTTATGAGTTCTCTTTTTTATGGTTCTAATCATCGATATTATAGAAGCGATTATAACTATTATAGAACCAATCATTATGGAAGAAGTAATTATTATGGAAGAAATAATACTTTTGGAACGTCTACATACAAGAACACAAATTCTAGCTGGACTTCTAAGCCTGAAACGTTTAAAGATAAAGTGCGAAGTAATGTAAAAAGAAGTTCTTCGGCTTTAAAATCTAAAGGATATAGTTCAAGTAAAAGTTATAATAGCTCAAGCCAAACGACAAGAAATACCAACAGATATAGTAACTCAAGCTCTTCTCGCTCAAGAAGCGGAGGGTTTGGAAAATAACACATCTTAAGCGCTAAAAAAACATGGACAAATACATTAATATTATAGATTTATCTCATTCTTTGGGATACATCGTAAGTGGTTTTCTCATTTTTATCATTGGAAAAATAGCTTATAAAATTCTACATCCAAATATTAACATTGAACAAGAACTGGTTGAAAAAGATAATTTTGCTTTCATTCTTTCTTATGTTGGTTATTTTTCCGCTTTAATCATAGCAATTGGAGGAGCGATTGTTGGTGAGAGTTATGATTTTATTACAGACATTCAGCATATTTTTATTTATGGAATCATTGCTATACTACTACTACTTATAGCTGCTTGGATTAGCAATAAAGTAATTCTAAATAAGTTTGATCTAAAAAAAGAAATCATCACTGATAAAAATGAAGGCTCAGGAATTATTGAAGCTGCAATTTATATTGCAAACGGACTTATTTTATACGGTGCTTTAATTGGTGAATCAGAAACATTGATAGAAGGGGTTTTTACGTTTTTAATTTATTGGATAATCGGAAACATTGTACTTGTTCTAGCCTCTAAAATATTTATTGCTTGGATGGGGTATAGTATTCACGATGAGATAGAAAAAGATAACGTTGCCGTTGGAATTAGTTTTTCTGGAGCCATTTTAGCTATTGGAATCATTATCATGAATGCTATATTGGATCCTTTTTTAGATTGGACAACAACAATTATAGATATTTCTCTACAAACGGTATTAGGTTGTTTATTGTTACCTATAATGCGTGTTTTTGCAGATAAAATTTTGTTGCCTGGAAGAAAACTTACAGACGAAATTATCAACCAAGAGAAACCTAATATCGGTGCTGGGCTAATTGAGGCTTTTGCTTATATCGCTTCTGCTATATTAATTACATGGAGTATTTAAAGAAAAACTCTTTCGTATTAAAAGCAGCTATTTTTGCAACAGGATTTGCAGGAATAGTTGCTGAATATACTTTATCTACTTTGGCAACTTATTTTATAGGGAACTCCATTTTTCAATGGACAATGATTGTTTCTCTTATGTTATTTTGCATGGGTTTAGGGAGTAGATTGAGTAAGTTAATTACTAAAAATTTAATTCAGAATTTTTTAATTCTAGAAACAACACTCTCACTAATTGTTGCCTTTTCTTCTGTATTGGTCTATGCATTGGCTGCCGTAAGTCAATATTACGGAATCGTTATTTACTCTTTATGTATGATTATTGGGTTGTTGATTGGATTAGAAATCCCGCTAGTAGTTCGAATAAATAAAGAATATGAAGACTTAAAAAGTAACATTTCTTCCATTCTAGAAAAAGATTATTATGGAAGTCTTATTGGTGGTGTGTTTTTTGCTTTTATAGGTTTGCCTATTTTGGGTTTGTCGTACACACCTTTTGTTCTAGGAATTATTAATTTTTTAGTTGCACTAATTGTTTTTTATAGGTTTAAAGACAAGATTAATAAGACAAAAATAGTTCGGTTGAAAGCCGTTTTAACCATTGTATTTGGTGTTTTAATTACCGGAATTGCTTTTACGGAACCTATTATTCAATGGGGAGAACAAAAAAAATATAAAGATAAAGTTGTCTATTCAGAACAAACTAAGTATCAGAATATTGTTTTAACTGAATGGAAAAACGAACATTGGCTATATTTAAATGGAAACCTACAATTTTGCTCTATTGATGAAAAAATGTATCATGAACCTCTGGTGCATCCAATTATGCAATTGCATCCAAACCCACAACGAATATTAATTCTTGGTGGTGGAGATGGTTGTGCTGTAAGGGAAATCTTAAAATATTCAAGTGTTGAAAAGATTGATATGGTGGATTTAGATCCTAAAATGACTGATTTAGGAGTTGGCCATCCTGTGTTGTTGGATATCAATCAAGGAAGTATGAGTAGTAAAAAACTACAAATTTTTAACAAAGATGCTTACATCCATTTAGAGCAAAATACCACCGAGTTTTATGATATTATTATTGCTGATTTACCAGACCCTAGAAATATAGAATTAGGTAGATTGTATTCCCACGAATTTTATTCGATCTGTAATAGAAAATTAAGACCTAACGGATTTCTCATTACACAAGCTGGAAGTCCGTATTTTGCGACAAAGGCTTTTAATTGTATTGATAAAACGATCCAATCTGCTGGTTTTACAACTGTTAAATTGCACAATCAAGTAATTTCTATGGGAGAATGGGGGTGGATTTTGGGTACAAAAAATAAAGCTATAAATGCTGAGGTATTAAAAGATAAGGTGCAAAATATTGAGTTTAAAAACGTCCAAACTAAATGGATAAATAAAGAGGCGATGCAATTGATAACCTCTTTTGGAAAAGATTTTTTCCGATTAAATGATAGTATTGAGGTGAACAAAGTACACAATCCTGTACTTTATCAATATTATTTAGATGGTAACTGGGATTTATATTAAACATGGATACGACATATAAACATACAGAAGCGAATATATACAACCATAGTTTTTGGACAGTTTGTACAGCCCCACAAGAGTTAAAAGAAACGTATGATACATTGTTAAAGGAAGTAGAATTTACAATTATTCTTTTCAATGAACATTATTTTCCAGAACAAGGGTATACTTGTTTTTGGTTGTTGGGAGAAAGTCATTTGGCAATACACACTTTTCCAGAAAGCAATAAAAGTTATATTGAACTTAGTAGTTGTAATAAAAGAAAATTAGATTTATTTATGAGTAAAATAGAAGCTGAAAACATATAGTAACCTACAATATAAAACAACAAAATGAAAAATAAAGTAAGAGATTTTATCAATCACAATGAGTATTTTATTAAATTCATTTATACGCTTATTATACTAAATATACTTGCTTTAATTTTAGAATCTTATGAAGAAATAAACTCGAAGTATAGTCACCTTTTTTACTATTTTGAAATCTTTTCAGTTGCTGTATTTACTGTTGAATATGTTATAAGAATTTGGGTGTCAGATAAAACGAAAGAAGACAAAAAAGAACGAATCAATTTTGCTTTTTCTACCTTAGGAATCATAGATTTAATTGCAATACTTCCTTTTTATTTACCTTTTATTTTTCCTATTGATTTAAGAATTGTTCGAATTTTACGTCTGTTTAGATTATTAAGAATCTTTAAGCTAAGTCGTTATTCAAAATCGTTAAAAACGATTAAGGCTATTTTTAAAGAAACAAAAGCCGAGCTCTCAATAACGGTTTTTGTAACTTTTGTGTTGATGATATTATCTTCGACACTTATGTATTATATAGAACATGACGACCAACCCGAACAGTTTGCAAGTATAGGTGATGCCTTTTGGTGGTCTATTGCTACTTTAACTACCGTAGGTTATGGTGATGTTTACCCAGTTACAGGTTTAGGAAAGTTACTGAGTGGAATTATTGCTTTAATTGGAATTGGTTTTGTTGCACTTCCAACTGGAATAATAAGTTCTGCTTTTATTGAGAAAATTCAGTCAGATAAAAAACTAAAAAAAGAGAATAAAATCTGCAATTGTCCACATTGTGGAGAAAGCATTGATTTATGATTTCCAACAAACACATCATACAATTGGTAGCAATGCTATATGTTCTTTATGCAATAGACTTTGTTTTTCCAATTACCAAATTAGGAATTGTACCTCGAACTATAGACGGACTTATTGGTGTTGTAACTGCTCCTTTTTTACATCATGGTATTTGGCATTTAGTTTCAAATACAATTCCTTTAATTGTATTACTCACTGTGCTAAATCATTTCTACCCTAAGAAAACGATATATGTATTTTTATTTATAATACTAGCTGGCGGAATACTTGTTTGGATATTTGCTAGAAAAGCAAATCATATTGGAGCTAGTGGACTCATATATGGCCTTGCAGCATTTCTAATTACAAACGGCTTTTTAGAGCAGAAATTTGTTCCAATACTAGTCTCAATTGCCGTAACTTTAGTATATGGTGGATTGATTTGGGGAATATTTCCATCCCTGAGAAGTGACATATCATGGGAAGGACACCTTTTTGGAGCAGTATCTGGTGTTCTTATTGCATTTTTGCTTAAAACAAAATCCCATTCATAAAATCAAAGTACAGTTTTTTTGTCTATACAACTCGGATAAGTATTGGAGGTGATAAAAGAATGAGTTTGTCGATTTTTAATTCCGCTAGTATCTCTTAATTTATTAAAACCTAGTGTTTTCACTAGTTTAATGAATCTATTTCTTAACCGGTTTCAAGTTGTGCCTTTTAATTAGGTTAGTATTCTAATTTTATAGGAACATTTTTTTTGAAATTCTATTCCTTCGGAAAGTTATTAAGTATGTATTCAAAAAAATGAAGAATAATTAATCCTGTTGAAAAATTGTATCCTTAATCAAAGAAAACTTAAAATTGCCACAGTTAAAAACAGCTTTTGTTATATTTACAGCATGAGATTATTAATCGTTTTATGTTTTTTTGTCTGTGGCCATTTATTCGCACAAAACGATATATTGGCAAAAGACTATTTTAAAAAAGGAGATTTTGAAAAAGCATTGCACGAATATAAAAGACTGTATGCTAAATCGCCTTCCAATATAAATTATATCAATCAATTAATAATTACACATCAAGAATTAGAACAGTATAATGCTGTCGAAACGCTTCTATTAAAACTCCTAGAGCGTATTAACTATCCTGCTTTTCTTGTAGAATTAGGTTATAATTATCAACTAAAAAACGAATTAGAAAAGGCAAATGCGGAATACAATAAAGCCATTACTAGTTTAGACGTTAACGTTAATAATGCGTTTTCAATAGCAAGAAGTTTTCAAAAACATTCACTTTTAAACGAAACCATTACGGTTTACGAAAAAGCATCAGTGTTAAACCCAAAGCTTAATTTTCAATTACAATTAGCTCAAATTTATGGAGAACAAGGGAACATCGAAAAAATGTTTACCAGTTATATCAATTTTGCCCAGCGCAACGCAGGAGCTTTAAATAATATTAAACGTGCTATAAACGATTTTATAAGTGAAAATAGCTTGAATGAGAACAATATTCTTTTTCGTAAAATATTAGTGAGAAAACTTCAACAAGAACCCAATATATTATGGAACGATTTATTGAGTTGGATGTTTATTCAACAAAAAGATTTCAAAAAAGCATTTATCCAAGAAAAAGCGATTTACAATAGACAACCCGGAAGTTTATATAGAATTGAAGAACTAGCATTTATAGCTTCAAATGAAGAAGAAACAGTTATTGCGAAAGATATTTTTAGATATATAATAGAAACAGCCCAAAATTCCGAAACCTTATTAAATGCCCATTACAGCTTAATTCAATTAGAAACCGAAACGGCTTTAGTAGAAGATTATGATGCTATAAATACGAAATATAATAATCTGTTTGAAGAGTTTGGGGTATTTTCTCAAACCTTTAAATTGCAAATTGCTTACGCTCATTTTTTAGCATTTTATACAAATAATACGTCCAAAGCAACCTCGTTTTTAGAAAAAACAATAAAACTACCGTTAACCGAATTGCAATTGGCAGAGGTTAAATTAGAATTAGGAGACATTTTAGTATTACAAGAAAAATTTAATAAAGCATTAATTTATTACACGCAAATACAACGTAATTTAAAGAACAGTACCATATCGCAAACAGCGAGATTTAAGGTCGCAAAAACAAGTTATTATAAAGGTGATTTTAAATGGGCAGAATCTCAACTTAAAATATTAAAGGCATCAACATCTCAATTAATGGCTAATGATGCATTAGATTTAAAACTTCTTATTTCTGATAATAAATATGAAGATTCGCTTCAAACAGCTTTAAAGCTTTACGCTAAAGCGGATTTGTTAACGTTTCAAAATAAAAATGATGAAGCCATTTCTCTTTTAAATATTATTTTAGAAAATCATAAAACAGAACCCATAATAGCACAAGCTTTACTAAAGCAAGCACAATTATTTGAAGGTAAATCGCAGTTTGAAAAAGCAAAAACTAATTACGAAAATATTTTAGAAAACTACAGAGATGGTATTTTAGCAGACGATGCTTATTATGCTTTAGCTAATATTTATGAAAATGAATTAGAGCAACCAGGAAAAGCTAAGGAATTATACGAACAAATCATTTTTAATCATGCTGATAGTATCTATTTTGTTGAAGCCAGAAAGAAATATAGGGCTTTGCGAGGCGATGCTGTTAATTGATTAAGCTAGCAAAAGGCAAAAGGCGATGAAATTATAAACTAAAAACGAGTAACAATCAACCAACCAGTAACCAAAATGATAATATACAACGTAACGGCAAACATAGAAGAATCTATTCACGACGAATGGTTAAAATGGATAAAAGAACATATTCCACAAGTATTAGGAACTGGGAAATTTGAAAAAGCAACCCTTACAAGAGTTTTAGTGGAAGAAGATATGGGAGGTGTAACGTATTCTGTTCAATACCGATCATATTCGCGAGAAGCATTAGATGCTTTTTATAAAGAAGATGCGCCAAAGTTTAGAGACGAAGCCCTAAAAAAGTTTGCAGACAAAATGTTGGCTTTTAGAACAGAGCTTGAAATTATTGACGAGTACACCGTAAATTTTAAATAGCTAATTCCTGCGAAAGCAGGAATCTCTTCAAAATTACACATATCGAGTTTAAGTTTTATATCTTCGCAATACCTTTTAAACACTCAATAATTCGTGGCATACAATTCGAACCAGCACCAAGTAAAAGCTAAGAAATTTTTAGGTCAGCATTTTTTAAAAGATGAAGGCATTGCGCAAGATATTGCAGACGCATTAACTTTAAAAAACTATAAGACGGTTTTAGAAATTGGTCCAGGTATGGGTGTGCTAACCAAATACTTGCTTAAAAAAGATGTAACAACACATGTTATAGAAATTGATACCGAATCGGTAGCGTATTTGCAAGCTAATTATCTTAATCTGGCACCTAGAATCATAGAGAAGGATTTTTTAAAATACGATTTAAACGAAGTGTTTAAAGGTGAGCCTTTCGCTATTATCGGTAATTTTCCATATAACATTTCAACGCAAATTGTTTTTAAAACTTTAGAAATGCGCGATCAAATACCAGAGTTTTCTGGGATGTTTCAAAAAGAAGTTGCGCAACGTATTTGTTCGAAAGAAGGTAGTAAGGTCTATGGTATTTTATCGGTGTTAACCCAAGCATTCTACGATGCAGAATATTTGTTTACTGTGCCGCCAAGTGTTTTTAATCCGCCACCAAGAGTCGATTCTGGCGTACTTCGCCTTACTCGAAAAGAAGATTATTCGTTACCATGCGACGAAAAAATGTTTTACAAAGTTGTAAAAGCCGCATTTCAGCAGCGTAGAAAAACACTTCGTAACAGTTTAAAAACATTCAATTTAAGCGATAATTTAAGAGAAGATATTATATTTGGTAAACGTCCAGAACAATTAAATGTGCAACAGTTTATAGAGCTTACACAATTAATAGAAAACGATGATAATTAGCATCTAAAAAAACAATTTCAATTTGTCTGAAGAAATAGAAAACATACAATTTGAGTTAACTGATGATTTAGTCAATCAGGTAGAGCGTTTAATTGAATCTAAAAGCGATAAAGAACTACATACGCTTTTAGACGATTTCCACTATGCCGATATTGCCGAAATTCTTGATGAGCTAGATTTAGATGAAGCGGTTTATATTATTAAGCTCTTAGATTCTGATACAACCTCAGACATTTTAACAGAACTTGATGAAGACATTCGAGAAAAAGTCTTAAAAAATCTATCTGCTAAAGAAATTGCTGAAGAGGTTGAAGAATTAGATACTGATGATGCTGCCGACATCATATCAGAATTACCAGAAAGACGTCGACAAGAGGTCATCTCTAAAATTGAAGACGAAGAACATAAAGCCGAGATTACAGAACTTCTAGCTTACGACGACGATAGTGCTGGTGGACTTATGGCAAAAGAGCTTGTTAAAGTTTATGATACATGGACGGTTGCAGGTTGTTTACGTAGAATTAGAGGTCAAGCCGAAGAAGTAACCCGAGTTCACTCTGTTTATGTCGTTAATAAAGAAGAGAAACTCGTAGGGCGTCTGTCCTTAAAAGATCTCATTGTAGCAAAGAATGAGCAAAAAATAGAAGATATATACATCTCGAATGTAGATTATGTAAACGTTTATGATGATGCAGAGGATGTTGCTAAAATAATGTCTAAATATGATTTGGAAGCCATTCCAGTAGTAGACAATAACCAAACTTTAGTCGGTAGAATTACCATTGATGATATTGTTGATGTTTTAAAAGAAGAGGCCGATAAAGATTACCAATTAGCAGCAGGTATTACTCAGGATGTCGATTCAGATGACAGCATAATTGAGCTTACCCGAGCACGATTACCTTGGCTGTTTTTAGGATTAGTAGGTGGTATAGGCGCTTTTATTATCATGTATTATTTTGAAGGAAACCTTCCTGACGAAGCTCTTATTTTATTTCTTTTTACACCATTAATTGCTGCCATGGCAGGAAATGTGGGTGTGCAATCTAGTGCTATAATTGTGCAAGGTTTGGCGAACGACGATGTAAAAGGGAGTATAAATAGCAGGTTAATTAAAGAAATGCTATTGGCAGCACTTAACGGCGTTATTCTCTCGGTATTTTTATTTCTATTTGTTTTCGCATGGGAGCAGAGATTTGATCTCGCATTAGCAATTTCCGTTTCATTAGTTATCGTGATTATCATTGCAGGGTTAATAGGTACTTTTATTCCTTTGTTTTTAGATCGAAGAGGAATAGATCCAGCTATAGCCACAGGGCCCTTTATTACTACAAGTAACGATATTTTCGGAATCGTTATCTATTTAATGATTGCTAAATTAATTCTCGGAATTTAATATTTGGGCGTTACCCGAAAAGGGTCGGGCTTGTAGTTTATCTTGAGTACAGTCGAAAGGCTATATCTTTTGTTTTTTTTGTCATCCCTGCGCAGGCAGGAATCCATAATAAAATATAGTGTACTCTTTAAATTTGTTTTTATCATTATTGAAAAACAAAAAGATGCTGCTTCTATCCCTAAACGCGGAATAGTTTGCAGTAATCAGTCTACAGTCATGTAGTCTCTTCACAAATCAGCAGTAAATAACATCGTTATCACTTCGAGTCATTCCGATTTTTTACCTGAATTGTATCGAGAAGTTTTTAAAGACGAAATGATCTTAAATTTTAATTATTTATAAGAGCTATTTTTTCATTAACCTTATCCACAAAGTCATGTAAATAAGTAGGGACATTATTTTGCATTTGATCTATTCTCCAATTTTGTATCACGCCGTTTTTAGAATATTCAATAAAAAGACCACCACCATCAGCACAGTCTGGGCAACCAAAAGTAGTTTCAGTATCAGAGAGTAATTCAGCAGGTAAAAAATTGATTAAATCTTTAGCTAGTTCAAATTTGTCAGTTTCTAAAGCTTCAAAATTAAAGGGAGCATTCGCATAATTGTCATTGGAGTCTTCGTATAATTTTTCACTATCTAATTTAAAAACTTCAACACAAGTCTCACCAACACAAAAGCCGTAGAAATGACCAAAGATTAAATAGTCATTCTCCTCATTATTCTCATTGGGGGTGCTGTCATTAGGGTTACAACTAAAAAAAACAATAGATAATAGAAAAATATAAATTAACTTTTTCATTGGGAAGTTTCTATTTAGATACAATACCTTTCGTTTGGTTGTGTCTTTTTACTAAGAATGTGTTTTGTAGTCCTCTAATTTACTTGGTCCTTCAAGAACGGTTTTTACAATTTGAAGCGTCCCATCTTCTTTAGTAGCAATATGCCATTTAATTAAAGATATGGCGCCGTTTTCAATTTCAATACCCGTAATACTACGTGGATGTACGCAGCTACCATCGTTAAAAAAAGGAATATCTCCAACTTTGGGGAAACGAGGGCGGTGTGTGTGTCCAACAATAGTTAGTAAATTGTTGTTTTCACTAATCCATTTTTTAGTACGTTTTTCAACTTTAATGAGTTCTTTGTAATTTTTTGCTGGACTTGTCGGGTCTGCAATGCCCATAACGTTTAAAGGTTTCCAAAGGACACGAACCATAAAACGACTCCATTTCCAGAAAATATAATTCCACCAGTCGGCTTGATGGCCGTGTGTTAAAAACAATTCTTGTCCTGTTGAGCAGTGTTTTAAAACAATGCCTTCTTGGTATTTAATACCTTTAAATAATTCGACATCTTTTCCTGTTTTGGCATCAAAATAAGTCGATAAATGCTTTTTTACATAATCAGGATTTCGGTAAACCATGTCGTGGTTTCCCCATATCATATGCAATCGGTCTCTTTTATGAAAGCGTTTCATGAGCAGATACACATTTTTATGTGCATTTAAAATAGACTCGAACGAGAGGTTTTCCCAAAGTTCGTCACCATCACCAATTTCGCAATATTGAAACCCTTCGGCATAATAATGTTTTAAAGCATGAAAATAGATGTTTCGATTATTGGAAAAATCGTCAGCAAAACTATTATCGCCACGGTGGCAATCACTAAATAATATAAATTTGCTATCGTTATCAAAATCGATAATTTTAGCATTTTTGTATGCTTTGTCTAGTCTTTTTTTAGCTGAAAACATAAAGTAAATGTAAACAAAAAGAGGCGGTCTAAAAAGTAAAACGGGAAGTCATATTGAGCCTGTCGAAATATATCAACTTATTGATAATCAATAATAGATTTCGACAAGCTCAACCTGACAAACTCAAAAATATAGACTTTTTAGACCGCTTCTTTTAAATTTTGGAGCAAAAAAGGTTTAGTGAATTGTGTATTGTAAGCCAAACGTTAAGTTGTAATTCTGTTTTAATTGAATGCCATTTAAATCTTGATAAAGTGGTGTCGATATTTCTGTGGCAAATCTTAAGCCTTTTAAGCCACCATTGGTAATTAAATAGTTTAAACCAAAACCTGAGTTAATATATGTGCCGCCAGAGTTTGCTGTATCGGCAGTTGTAACCATCATTGGATTTAAATCGCTACTAGTACCGTTAATTTCATCAACAAGTACACCTTCTAACCTTAATGTAATTGCTAAATTATCTCCGGCATTTGCAGCAAACCAATTGTTTAAAGTATAACGGTTTCCGAATTTGTAATCTTGATCGTTATCATTAATATTAATTTTTGCATTTACTTGGTGTCCCCAAGAAAATTTATCGCATTGTCCTAAGTAAGTTAAACCTAATTTAGTGCCAAACGATCCTGTTCCCGTTTGCATTGGGTAAGGCAATAAAACATCAACGCCAGAAGACATTGGTGTCACGTCCATGTCTTCGATGCTACCAGTAGGAATGGTAACGCCAAGTTCTGCATGTAATGCTTTTCTGTTTTTGTTAAAAAGGCTGTATAAAGCAGAAACAGAAACATCGCCTAATCCACCGGATTCTGTATCGAAATTGACTCCAGACATCATTTGTAAGTTCATACTGTTTTCTACATAATTAGCCATAATCATTAATGTTAATTTGTCTGAAGGGGCATACATCCCTCCAAGCATATGCATATTCATAGTCATCGTTTGTGGAGCAACCATATAGTTTGCAAAAGCATCCATATTTGTAGCATCGTCTGTGCCTTGTCTAAGTTGTTGCATATCCATAGTCATATAACGATACGTAAACATGAGTCCGCCTTTATGATGTGTATGGTCGCCCATAATGGAAATAGGAGCATTAGCATCTACACGTTCTGAATTCCATAAATTGGATGATTCATCTGTGTGATGATGTTTGTGGTCTTCGTGTTGTGCGTATATGGATGTGGTTGCAACGCATAGTATTGCAATTAATAAATTTTTCATGTTTTGATTTTGAAATTGTGTGTAATAAATTGTATTTCCTAACAGAAATTATTCTGTAGAAATTAAAAAAAGGGCGTAAAACTACACAAAATCTGGTGGTTGAAATCTACTGTAGTTATAATTGGAATGATATGATTTTTCATAAAAAGCATAACTGCTTTTTTGAGTTGAAGTGACTATTTTTTTTGAGCTAATTTGAAAGATATTTACAAAGCCAATAGGGTAATTTTCTAAAGAAATTCTTAACGATTTCGGGTTATTTTCTTCTTGTTTTTCTAATTGTTTAACTAAATAACACTTACCGTTACATTGTAATTCGGGTTGTGCTTTATTGTCGCAAAGAAATTCTACAATATAATCTTGATTAACCATATACTCAACATGAGGTTGAATAGGTCTTAACATGGCAACCATGTACAAGAAAATAAATAATATAGCTGTTGCTCTGTGCAATTGTTCGGGTTTTTGCAAATATATATTAAGATGATATATTTAACTAAAACTTGCGTTTTTATTTTTGTAGTGTATTAAAGTTTTTTGTTGAAATGTTTGAAGTTGATAAGTGAAAATCTATAATTTTAAGACTAAACATAGCAGATATGTGCGTTAGGGATTGAGGCATTGTTGGAGCTCTTTTTGTGTTGTTGCGCCTATGCAACACAAAAAAGCGACTGCTGAAAGCGCGACCCCTTTTCGGGGTAACGGCCAAATAAATTAAACTTGACTTCGTTTGCTATTTAAAAGCGTTAAGTCCAGTAATGTCCATGCCTGTAATAAGTAAATGAATGTCGTGTGTGCCCTCGTAGGTAATGACGCTTTCTAGATTCATGGAATGACGCATGATGCTGTACTCACCAGTAATACCCATGCCGCCCAGCATTTGACGGGCTTCGCGAGCAATGTTTATAGCCATGTCCACATTGTTGCGTTTGGCCATAGATATTTGTGCTGAGGTTGCTTTACCATCGTTACGTAAAGTGCCTAAACGCCATGTTAAAAGTTGTGCTTTGGTGATTTCGGTAATCATTTCGGCAAGCTTTTTTTGCTGCAGCTGAAATTGGCCGATAGGTTTGCCGAATTGAATACGTTCTTTGCTATAACGTAGCGAAGTGTCGTAGCAGTCCATCGCTGCACCAATAGCACCCCAAGCGATTCCGTAACGTGCCGAATCTAAACAGCCAAGTGGTGCGCCTAAGCCCGACTTATTTGGTAGTATATTTTCTTTTGGTATTTTGACGTTATCGAAAATAAGTTCGCCAGTAGCACTTGCGCGAAGTGACCATTTATTGTGTGTTTCGGGTGTGGAAAATCCTTCCATACCACGTTCTACTATAAGCCCGTGAATACGTCCTGTTTCGTCTTTCGCCCAAACCACAGCAATTTGTGCAAATGGTGCATTGCTGATCCACATTTTGGCACCGTTAAGTAAATAATGATCGCCTTTATCTTTAAAATTGGTAACCATACCAGATGGGTTGCTACCGTGATCGGGCTCGGTTAAACCAAAGCAACCTAACCACTCGCCACTCGCCAGTTTTGGTAAATACTTTTGACGTTGGGCTTCGTTGCCGTATTTCCAGATGGGATACATGACTAAAGAGGATTGGACTGAAGCGGTAGAGCGCACGCCAGAATCGCCACGTTCTATTTCTTGCATAATTAAACCATACGAGATTTGGTCTAAGCCAGCTCCACCATATTCCACAGGAATATATGGGCCAAATGCGCCTATTTCTGCTAAGCCTCCAACAATTTGTTTTGGAAATTCTGCTTTTTGAGCATAGTCTTCTATAATAGGGGAGACTTCGCGTTTAACCCATTCGCGAGCAGCGTCTCGAACTAATTTATGTTCTTCACTTAATAAATCGTCTAAATTATAATAATCGGGAGCTTCAAATAAATCTGGCTTCATTAAAACTAAAATTAAAGGGTTGTATAAAATAATTAAGAAATTCTGTGTTTTGTTAAGAATTCATCATTATTATCCTTCAAATTTAATTAATCTTTATTTATTGCTTACATTTTTAAGTAAAAATCTTTAGTAAGATTTATGTAATCTTGGGTGTATTGATGTCTGTCGGTTTCTATAATAAGTTCATCAATGTTAATTTTGCTGCTGGTTTCTTGAAAAGAAAATTCTAAAAGACTTCTTTTTATTTCGGAATCTGGATTTCCTTTTACACGTAATATTTTATTCGGAAAGAGTTTAACTTTTGAAGCTAATTCAATAAAATTAGTTTCTTCTTTAAAAGGAATGATGACTGCGAATTTACCATCTTCGGTTAATAATTTTGAGGCACTTTCTGTTAAATGATTAAAAGGTAATGCGTCTTGAAATCGAGCGATGTCACGTTGTTTGTTGTCTGTTTTATAATCTTCGGAATAGAATGGCGGGTTGGAAATAATGAGTTCGTATCTATCATCAACTTCATCGACAAACTCATCTAAAGAGGCGTGGTAGCAAAAAAGCCTGTCTCCCCAAGGTGATCGTTCGAAATTATCGACACATTGTTCGTAGGCATCATCATCAATTTCTACAGCATCGATAATTTCTGCATGGCAGCGTTGCGCTACCATAAGTCCGATAATACCTGTCCCTGCTCCAATATCTAAAATGGCAAATGGATTATTTTCTACGGATACCCAAGCGCCTAATAATACGCCGTCTGTACCGATTTTCATGGCACTGCGATCTTGACTTACAGCAAATTGTTTGAAAATAAAGGGTTTTTTGGACATGAAATTGGTTTTGAAAATTTTGAGCAATAGTATAAATAAAATGTTAAAAATGAATGAACTATGTTAAATAATATACTATCGACATCCAAATATGGTTATAAATAACGTATATACTAATAGTTGAATGATATAATACTGAATAGCTTTGAGTTTAAAACGATATGATAAAATTTTAATGAAGTTGAATGATTTATTTTTAATGAATCAACAAGTAGAGAAATCATATGCAAAAATTCAAGGGGATATTGTTGATGCTAGTTTAAAATCTTTTTTTAAAGAAAAAGCTATTGAAAGAAATGGATTTTGTGAATTGTTACAAAAAGAATTAAATAAACTTGAAACAAAAATAGACAACCCTTTAATGATGAATAGAAGAAATCGTCTTGCAAGTTTGAATTTTAAAAAATTATTGCATTTTGATGAAGATATTGATCTATTTAAGCAGATTTATAGTGTGATGCAATTGAGCGTTAGGAAATATAACGAATTATTAATGGAAATGCATTTACCTTTATCACTTTGTAAACTTTTAATTAAACAACGCGATCGTATTCAATCTTCATTAGATTTAATGAGAAAAGAAGTGGAATTTAAGTAGTTCGGATTAATAGTTTATTACAAATACAAGTCAATTAAACCTTCTGGTGTGTCAACAAGAATGGTTTTGTTTTCTCTATCAACTTTTAGTATAAACTCGTCGTTCATTGGAATTAAAATTTCAGTCCCATTATTTTCAACTTCAAATAAAGCTTGTGCTGTAGAATCGTTAATACCTGTTATTGTACCTACTTTACCATAATTTTTATCTTCCATAGTAAATCCAATAACTTCATGAAAGTAAAATTTGTTACCTTTTAATTTAGGGAGTAATTCAAGTGGTAAATAAACGGCGCTTTTCATTAAAGAATCGGCATCGGCTTCTGATGTGACATCTTCAAACTGAACACGTAATAAATCAGATTTATGTAGTTGAGAGCTTTCTACAAAAAACGGAATTAATGTTTTACGTACATCAATAAACATGGCGTCCAAATTCTCGTAAAGTTCAGGTTGGTCGGTATCTAATTTTATTAGAAGTTCACCTTTAAAACTATATTTTCTAACAATTTTACCAAGGTAAAAACAGTCTTCTTTTTTCATGACAAGTATTTTTTGTCATCCTGAACTCGTTTCAGGATCTCTTATCCATTAAAATCTTTGAGATGCTGAAAATAAATTCAGCATTATGCAAAAAGATTTTTTTTGCATAAAAAACTCCGATAGTTATATCGGAGTTTAAAAGTATAAAAAATAATATTTTTTTATTCTTCTTCGTTAGATGCTTCTGCTTCTACAGCAGGAGTCTCTTCTTCAACAACAGGAGCCGGAGCTGCTGCTGCAATTCTTGCTTCGTTAACTGCTTTTTCTGCTGCAAATGCATCAGCTTTAGCTTTTGCTTCTACTTCAGATAAACCTTCTTCTTTAGCTTGAATTTTACCTGTTTTTTCTTCTAACCAAGCAGTAAATTTAGCTTCTGCTTGCTCTTCAGTTAAAGCGCCTTTTCTAACACCACCTACAAGGTGATTTTTAAGTAAAGCACCTTTATAAGATAAAAGTGTTTTTGCTGTGTCAGTTGGTTGAGCTCCATTCTGTAACCAAGTTACAGCACCATCAACGTTTAATTCAACTGTTGCTGGATTTGTGTTTGGATTGTAGATACCTAATTTTTCTAAGTATTTACCGTCTCTTTTTGCTCTTGCATCTGCTGCAACGATCCAATAAAAAGGTTTTCCTTTTTTACCGTGTCTTTGTAATCTAATTTTTACTGGCATAATAATTAATTATTTGAGGTTCTCGACCTCGGTTATTAATGAGGGCGCAAATATATTATATTTTTCTAATATACTGTGCTTTATTTTTTGATTTTTATTTCGGTTATCGAATTGTAAACGAGTTGATTACATATTAAAATAAAAGACAAACAGGCGATGGTGAATCTATAGCATGTAAAAACGTTAATTTTCCTGTGTTTTTGTCTATACTATAAACTGAAATGTTCTCACTTTTTTTGTTTGCAACCAATAAAAATTTCCCTGTTGGATCTAACGTAAAATTTCTTGGCCAATCACCATGAACCGATATGTTTTGAATTTTTTCTAGAGTCCCTGTTTTTGTGTCACGCTTAAATACTGCAATCGAGTTTTCGCCACGATTTGATCCGTATAAAAAACGTTCATCTTTAGATAAATGAATATCTGCACAAGAGTTATTTCCTTTGTAATCTGCTCTTAAAGTAGAATCTTCATCAATTTGTTCAAAACCGTTATTCGTTTTTTTAACAGATGTTATTGAGCTCCCGTATTCATTAATAATATATATATAATCCCCAGATTTACTTAATGCGAAATGTCGTGGCCCCGGGTTTCCTGTGGTCTTCACAATTGCCGACGATTTTAATTCGTATTTATTATTTAAAAGTTGATAATTGTAAACGGCATTTCTACCTAAATCGGCAACAAATAGATCCTCTTTATAGAATTGAGCAGAGTGTACGTGCGATTTTTGATTTTCGATGTTATGATTAAAAACTTGAGTCGCTTCGCTTAATTTTCCATTTTCATCAATAGAAAAAACAGAAGCCGTTCCACCACTATAATTTGAAACTGCTGCTTTATTTCCCGTTTTATTTACAGTAACATGACAAGGCCCTTTGCCTTCGCTACTCACGGCGTTTATAAAATCTAATGAGCCATTTTCTTTTACGTTATAAGCGGTAATTGCACTACTGTTGCCTTCTCCAACAGCAAAAAGGTGTTTCTTATTCGGTGAAAAAGTAATAAAAGAAGGGTTCTTTGTTTTTACAGCCAATTGTTTATTGTCTAGCATGCCTGTTTTTGTGTCGAAATCTAGTTTGTAAATTCCTTCACTATCGCCATTGGTATAAGTGCCAACGTATAATGTCGTTTTTTGAGTCATACAGTTAAATAAGCTAAAAGTGAGTAATAATAAACAGAATTTTGTTTTCATGAGATCATGTTTTTTAGAATATCTAAAAGTAGTATAAATCACGAACTTATTAGCTGTGTGCTTTATGATTTTTTTGTTTAAAACTCTTAATGAATTATCTTCTTTAAATTCTTAATTCTATGTATTTTTATACACTTCGTTTTGTGCTAAACGACTAAACAAATCAACGCCTAAACATTATTAAAGCATGTACTTAATTTTCGATACAGAAACCACAGGATTACCAAAACGTTGGAATGCACCCATTACCGATACCGATAATTGGCCAAGGTGTATTCAAATTGCATGGCAATTACATGACGAGATGGGGAACTGTGTAGAAAGTGAAGATTATTTAGTGAGACCAGATGGTTTTAATATTCCGTATGATGCCGAGAAGATTCACGGGATTTCTACCGAATTGGCTGCAGAACAAGGTATTTCGTTAGATGATGTTTTAGAAAAATTTAATATAGCATTAGGTAAAACAAAGTTTGTTGTTGGACAAAATGTAAAGTTCGATTTAAACATTATGGGAGCCGAATTTGTACGTGGAAACGTTGTAAATCAACTTCAAGAGTTACCTGTATTAGATACGTGTACAGAGCATACGGCAAATTTATGCCAAATTGCTGGTGGACGTTATGGGAAATTTAAATTACCAACATTATCAGAATTGCACGCGCATTTGTTTGGTACTGGTTTTTCTGAAGCGCATAATGCCACTGCTGATGTAGAAGCAACAACGCGTTGTTTTTTCGAATTAATACGTTTGGGTGAATATACCAAAGAACAGTTAGATGTAGAACCAGAATATTTTGAACGTTTTACTGAGTTGAATCCTCAGACCATTCAACTCATCGGGCTTAAACATATTAATCTTAAAAAGGAAAGTGCTAAGATTAATGCCCGAATACAAAAGGCACAAGGAACGACTATTTCTTCCGAAGACATAAAACAAAATGAATCTGCTTTAGCCGATGTAGATTTTACGCATTTGCATAATCACTCACAGTTTTCTGTATTGCAGTCAACGATGAGTGTGTCCGATTTAATCTCAGTCGCTGCAAAAAATAATATGTCAGCAGTGGCGTTAACCGATCATGCCAATATGATGGGCGCATTTCATTTTGTAAATGCGGCTAATAAACATAATAAAAATGTAAAAGCTAAAATTGCTGAAGCTGAGGCGGCAGGAGAAACAACAGATGCGAGAGAAATAAAACCTATTATTGGTTGTGAATTTTTTGTCTGTGAAGATCACTTAGATAAATCAAGAAAAGACAACGGTTATCAAATAGTAATCTTGGCTAAAAATAAAAATGGCTATCATAATTTAGCTAAATTATCGTCGCATGCCTTTGTAAATGGGTTTTATTATGTGCCAAGGATTGATAAAAAATTAATTCAAGAATATAAAGAAGATTTAATTATCCTAACTGGAAATCTTTATGGGGAAATACCCAGTAAAGTTTTAAATATTGGAGAAAAACAAGCAGAAGACGCTTTGTTATGGTGGAAAAATGAATTTGGAGACGATTTGTATGTCGAGTTAATGCGACACAATCAAGAAGACGAAAATCGTGTAAATCCAACGCTTATAAATCTGGCCAAAAAGCATGCTATTAAATTAATAGCATCAAACAATACGTATTATGCTAAACAAAGTGATGCCAATGCACACGATATTTTGTTGTGTGTAAAAGAAGGTGAAAAACAAGGCACACCTATTGGTCGTGGTCGGGGTTATCGTTACGGGTTACCAAATCAAGATTATTATTTTAAGTCTTCGGATGAGATGAAAAAAGCTTTCAGCGATATTCCTGAAGCTATTTCAAATATTGAAGAAGTTGTTGATAAAATTGAAGCGTATCAGTTAGCTCGTGATGTCTTATTACCAGCCTTTGATATTCCTGAGCGTTTTGTACATGAAGAGGATAATGTTGACGGCGGAAAACGAGGAGAAAACGCCTTTTTACGTCACTTAGTTTATGAAGGAGCTAAAAAACGATATGGCGAAGAACTATCGGAAGAAGTCGTAGAACGACTAGATTTTGAGCTCGATGTTATTGAAAAAACGGGCTATCCAGGGTATTTCTTAATTGTTGAAGATTTTATTCGAGAAGCGAGGAATATGGATGTTTCGGTAGGACCCGGACGTGGTTCTGCTGCGGGATCGGTGGCTGCTTATTGTCTTTGGATTACGAATATAGATCCGATGAAATATAATCTGCTTTTTGAGCGTTTCTTAAACCCAGATCGTGTCAGTATGCCAGATATTGATATTGATTTTGATGATGAAGGTCGAAGTCGTGTTATGGATTATGTGATCGATAAATATGGGTCAAATCAAGTGGCACAAATTATCACTTATGGTACGATGGCGGCGAAATCTTCTATTCGAGATACAGCGCGTGTATTAGATTTACCATTATTTGATGCCGATAGGATTGCGAAGTTAATACCTAATATGTCTAAGCTGAATAAAATTTTCGGTTTAAGTGATAAGGAATTAGCAGGAAAGTTTAGAGCTGAAGATTTAGAAAAAGTTAATGAACTTTTAAATATTGCTGATGGATCGGATTTACAAGCCGAAACCTTAAATTTAGCACGAAGCCTTGAAGGCTCTGTTAGGAATACTGGGATTCATGCTTGTGGTGTGATTATTACGCCGGATGATATTACAAAATTCGTCCCCGTTTCGCTCGCCAAAGATTCCGATTTATATGTAACCCAGTTTGATAACTCGGTGGTAGAAGATGCGGGATTATTAAAAATGGATTTCTTGGGGTTAAAAACACTAACCTTAATTAAAGATACCGTTAAAATTGTAAAAGCAAAACACGATATTTTACTCGATCCAGAAAGTTTTCCTTTGGATGATGAAGAAACTTATGCTTTGTTCCAACGGGGCGAAACGGTTGGAGTCTTCCAGTATGAATCGCCTGGGATGCAAAAACACCTTAGGGATTTAAAGCCTACTGTTTTTGACGATTTAATTGCCATGAATGCACTTTATCGTCCTGGGCCAATGGAGTATATTCCAAGTTTTGTACGAAGAAAACACGGTGACGAAGATATTGAGTATGACCTTCCTGCAATGGAAGAATATTTAAAAGAAACTTACGGTATTACTGTCTATCAAGAGCAAGTAATGCTATTGTCTCAAAAACTTGCTGATTTCACGAAAGGTGAAGCAGATGTATTGCGTAAGGCGATGGGTAAAAAGCAAATTGCTGTACTTGATAAGATGAAACCAAAGTTTGTCGAGCAAGCGAGTGCTAATGGCCACGATGCAAAAAAACTTGAGAAGATTTGGAAGGATTGGGAAGCCTTTGCAAGTTATGCCTTTAATAAGTCGCACTCTACATGTTATGCTTGGATTGCTTATCAAACTGCATATTTAAAAGCGCATTACCCTGCTGAATATATGGCAGCCGTTTTGTCTAATAATATGAACGATATTAAGCAGGTAACTTTCTTTATGGAAGAATGCAAGCGTATGAAATTGCCTGTTTTAGGTCCCGATGTCAATGAATCGTTTTACAAATTTTCTGTAAATAAAGACAATGCGGTACGTTTTGGAATGGGTGCTGTAAAAGGGGTAGGACATGGAGCTGTTGTAACTATTGTTGATCATAGAAAAAAAGACGGCCCATTCAAGTCTATTTTCGATATGGCAAAACGAATTGATTTACGTGCAGCCAATAAAAGAGCTTTCGAAAATTTAGCTTTAGCAGGAGGTTTCGATTGTTTTGGAGATCACCGCGCTCAATATTTTCATAAAGAAGGTGACGAGATTACGTTTTTAGAAAAGGCTGTAAAATATGGCGCGAAGCATCAAGAAAATGAAAATTCGGCCCAAGTCAGTTTATTTGGAGCAGCTAGTGATGTGCAAATAGCAGAACCTACAGTGCCGCCATGCGAAGAATGGGGAACTATGGAAAAGCTAGCGCAAGAACGTGAAGTGGTTGGGGTATATATTTCTGGGCATCCGTTGGATGATTTTAGAACCGAAATGAAAACGTTTTGTAGCGGAACCATTGCCTTTTTTAATGACATGGCACCTTATGTAAATCGAGAAATTACATTTGGAGGTGTGGTTACCGATGTGCAACATCGTGTAAGCAAGCAAGGAAAAGGCTGGGGCATGTTTACGATTGAAGATTATACGGATTCTTATGAATTCAGAATTTTTGGTGAAGAGTATTTAAAATACAGGCATTTTTTAATGCAGAATAATTTTGTGTATGTAAAGAGTTTTATTCGTGAGGGTTGGGTAAATAAAGATACGGGTAAAAAGAGTGATCCTAGACTTCAATTTAATGGGTTTCAACTGTTGCATGATATTATGGAACATTACGCAAAAAGGCTAACCATTCAATTAAATATAAAGGAGTTGCATGAAGAAACCGTTGTCCGTTTAAAAGAATTGCTGCAAATGCATCCTGGAAACCAAATGCTGAATTTTGTAGTTTACGATAATAAAGAACAGATAAAAATACAACTGGCTAGCAGGAGACAAAAGGTAAAAGTTTCTCAGGAATTGTTGAGTGAATTAGAGAGTGAGAATATACTTTTTAAGTTGAATTAAACTTTTTCCTGTGTTTTTTTGCAAAGATTTAGAGATTACACAAAATTTAATTAATTTGTTCTTGAGTAATAATTATATTTTTTTGCACAAACAATAAAATAAATTGTTTTTAATATGCATTTAATTGAAAGTAAGTGATTTATGTTTTGAGTCAGGTTAGGGTAGTCGAAACCTATGAGAAATTATCGATTTTAAGATCTTTCGACTGCACTCAAGGAGACAAAGACCGTATAATATTGGGTTTCATAACTAAAATAGGCTTATTCTTATGTCAAACTCAAGTTTTTAATGGTGAATGTGAAGCTAATGGTGACAATAATTAAAGGTTAAAAGTATTTTGTTACATCTACTGCTTCTTGCTAAAGTTTAAACACTATTAATAACAAAATAATAGTAAAATACTGCTAATTTTAAATAATTAAGACTACATCTAGTGGTATAATTAAAAGGTCTACATTAAATATTAAAAAAAGCGACCCTAAATTTTTAACAGTTTGTATTTAACGTCTTATAATTACTGTAAGATAAAATGTTTAAAATCGATAAAAAAGATATTTAAAATGTTGTCTGTGTGTTTTCTATAGTCATTAGTCTAAAAAAAAATACAGAGGTTGCTCTTTTTCAGTAATTTACATATGTGAAATTTTAAATACTATATATGATGAAAAAATTACTTAAAAAATTATCTTTTGTTGCAATCTTATCTTTAACATTTGGAACTGTACAAGCACAAGATCCTGATGCTTTTGTGCATTTACGATTTGAAAATAATTTAACTGCTACTGGTACAAGTGGTCTGACATTTTCACTTGTCGATAATTTAAATGGAACGGCTAACCTAGCATATGTTTTTGGTAATGAGGGTAGTTCTGCTTTAGATTTTGGTGCTATCGATGCTAGTGCTGATCCAGCTGATCCTAATGTTCCAATAATTGATAATGACGATGACGTTGGTATTCAAAGCAATGTGAATTCTGGTATTTCAGGTAATGATGCACGTAGTGTAACGGCTTGGGTTAGATTTGATGACGACTTAACAAGTAGTAACGGTAATTTTTGTGTAGCGAATTTTGGCCCTGGTTTTAGTGTGCCCGCTCAAGGGAGATTCAATTTTATAGTTGATACAAATAATGGAGCACTTGTAACAATATTCACATCTGGTAGATCTACTGCTTTTTTTGAAGGTGCTGATAATCTAACTAGAAGAGCTGAAATTATGGATGTAGATACTCCAGCAAATTCACCTTGGCATCATGTAGCGGTTACTTATCCAGGTACTAAAGTCGAAGATATCGCTTTTTATTTAGATGGTGTACTCGTTCCAAGCGCTCCAGCCAACACAGAATTAGGTGATGGTCCTTTGTCTACAGTAGATTCTCCAATTTCTATAGCCATGGACTTACAATTTAGAAGCAAATGGTTTGATGGAGGTAGTCTAGATGATCTTAGGATTTACGATTTTGAACTAACACAGGCTCAAGTTATGAACACTATGAATGGTAGTAATGCACTTTCCGTAGGAGATATTGCTTTTGGAGAAAACGAAATTAAAGCTTTCCCTAATGCGGTAGTTGATTTTTTACAAATCCAAACTACAAATAACAGCTCTTTAGAAATTAATGTATTTGATATTACTGGAAAAGCTATAATAAGAACCTCTGGTAATTCTGTAGATATGCGTGATTTAACTTCTGGTATGTATATTGTTAAAGTTAGAGAAGATAATAAAGTAGCTAACTTAAAAATTCTTAAAAAATAACTAAGCCTTATTTTTTATAATTTATAGAGAATATCCTGTTGTATTTAAAGTGTATAACAGGATATTTTTTTTGCATTTAGAAGCAGTAAGTTTTTAATATATAGAGGTAAATGATATTTTAGGGTTACATACAATTAAATTATTTATGAGATGCCGAAGCAAAGTTTTGTAAGGAATTAATGAATTAGAAGCGCAAGATGTTATGTTTTAGTTGAATTAGGTATTGTTGTTAAAAATGAAGTATAAAACCTTTATTTAATGTATATTAATGGATTTGTTCTTGGTGAAGACATAAAATGATTTTTTCCAAACAACAAAAATAAAACCCCATTAATTTTACTACCTGCTTTTTTACGAATTATAGAAAAGGCTTTCGTTATTTGGGCTTCAACTGTTTTAATAGAAATGTCTAAATATTCTGCAATTTCAATATTAGTTAGCCCTTCTTGTTTACTTAATAAAAATGTCTGTTTACATTTAGGAGGAAGATTTTGTATTTCATTTTTAACTAAAGTAATTAATCCTTCTAATCCATTGTCATCTTCTTCATGGCCTATTAGAATATTTAAAGCTTCAATATATGCTTTTTCTAAAGCCATGGTAGATTTTTCTTTACGGTACAAATCAATAAACTCATTATAAACGGATTTATATAGAAAGCTTTGTATACTAAAATCATCCTTAAGTTTATCGCGTTTTTGCCATACTCTTAAAAATACATTTTGTACAATATCTTCTGCGTTATCATGATTATGTGATAAGTTAAAAGCATATACGCATAGTTTTTGATGGTAGGCATCAACTAAAAAAGTATAGGCATCCGTGTTGCCTCTTTTTAGAGCTTGAATTAGCTTTATATTATTTTTTGAAAAAATGGACATTTCATTGAAATTCTTCTGCAAATTAATGAAAATGTTATTAAAAAGTAAGGGTAATGTAAAAATGCTTCGTTATAAGATAAAGATGTAATTAATAATGCTTCCTAAAAAAATAGAAAATTATATAATTAAGTATCTTAATAATCAAGCTACGTTAAATGAGTTAGATGAACTTTCATTATGGCTTGAAAATCCTGTAAACAGGCCCCTGTTTAATAATTATGTTAAAACCAACTATGCAATAACCTATACAATGAAACATTATGATGCCAATCAAACTAAGAAGCATTTAATAGATGTAATTAATAAAGAGAAAAAGACATATCGATTGCTGAAAATGAAACAAAATGTTTTTAAATATGCTGCGGTAATTATTCTATTTCTTTGCTTAGGATATGGTTACCAACAAGGTTATTTTAGTAAACAATCAAGACTTGAAATTCCTAGAGAAAATATTACTCTACAATTAAACAATAAGGAGAAATTAATTATTAAAGTAGGCGAGTCGAAAAGAACATTTACTTTTAAAGGACATGTAGTAGGAACACAAACAGGTAATACGCTTCTTTTGCATAAAAATGCAGAGACAAAGGAATCATTAGTTTATAATACCTTAACGGTACCTTATGGAAAACGGTTTAAAGTACAATTGTCTGATGGTACTTTGGTTGATTTAAATGCAGGTTCGTCATTAAAATATCCAGTTAATTTTATTGAAGGAGAAAACAGACACGTGTTTTTAAAAGGCGAAGCATTTTTTGATGTTGCTAAAGATGCAAAGCATCCATTTATAGTTAATGCTAATGAGGTTGATGTAAGAGTATTGGGGACAAAATTTAATGTGTCGTCTTATCCTGAAGATGAAAGTATCAATACTGTTTTAATTGAAGGTTCAGTAAGTACTTATAAAAAAGGAGAAACTTATAATCCTGAAAAAGCAACAATACTTAAGCCAGGATATAAAGCTGCATGGCATAAAAAAAGCAATATTATAAATGTTGATAAAACAAATATTGAAGTGCATACTGCTTGGATAGATGGTAGATTGATATTGCACGAAATCCCATTTAATGATATACTAAAAAAGTTAGAACGCCAATACAACGTCATTTTTGTGAACAATAATAAAACTCTTGAAAGTAGATATTTTACTGCTAAATTTGATGTGGAAGATATTTATCAGGTCGTAGAAAGTTTAAGTTACTCAGGGAATTTTACTTATAAATTTGACGAAGATAAAATTATAATTAACCCATAAAAACAAGAAAGCTTATGATGAAAAACTGACTTATATTAAAAACTAACGTAATTTAAAAAGTCGCTTTTTTAACTTTATTTGATTTTAAAAACTAGTTCTGTAGAATGGGTTTAAAACAAATAAAAACCGGAAAATGCTCGAACACTTTCCGATTTTCAAAAAAGTGATTCAAATGTCTAACACATTAAATCAAATCAAAAGTATGAAAAAATTCATTACAGAGGTTAGTGAATTACTATATCTCTCTAAAATAAGTTTAAAAATGAAGCTCTCATATATTCTGCTTTTTTTTACTTTATTTCAAATTCAAGCGAATACAACACACTCTCAAAATGTAAAGGTTACATTAGATTGTAAAGAAATGAACATTGAGGATGTTTTGAGTGAAATTGAACGAAAAACCGATTTTAAGTTCTTATATGAAAAGGATGTTTTTCAAAAAAGTAAGATTGTAAGCATCTTATCAAATAAAGAAAAGTTATCGAATATTCTAAAAAGGCTTTTTAAAACTGAAGATGTTGATTTTAAGGTAGCCGATAAACAAATTGTCTTATTTCCAAAAAGCATAAAAAAGCCAACATATTTTGTAAGTTTCAAAAAGGCTGTTGATAAATTATTTCAACAAAAGCGTACAATAATGGGTAAAGTTACCAATGAAAAAGGTGAGCCACTTCCAGGAGCAACTATAGCTGTAAAAGGTACTTCTAAGGGCGTTAGTGCTAATTTTGATGGACGCTATTTAATAGAGTTAACAGATGCGAATGCCACTATTCTTGTAATTTCATATATTGGTTATGAGACCCAAGAAGTACAAGTTAATACTGGTGATAATAATAAAACCATTATTATTATTAATATCCAATTAAAAGAAGATGTTACTGGCCTTGGAGAAACGGTAATTATAGGTTATGGAAAAGTAAAACGAGAAAACCTTACAGGTTCTGTTGGTACCGTCGATGTTGGTGGTATAGTCAGTCAAGCACCAACAGTAAATCTAGATTATGCTTTACAGGGTCAAGTTGCAGGTGTTTATGTAACGAGTTCTTCTGGGCAACCTGGAGCAGCAGCTCGTGTTAGAATTAGAGGAAATACATCTTTATTAGGGTCTAATCAACCGTTGTATGTTATTGATGGTATACCAGTACCACCCGATAGTAATATTCCAATTGGAGGTACAGAAGGAGGTAACTTAGGTAATGAACTTGATCAAGAAGGTATAAGCACGCCTATAGGTAATATAAATTCTTCAGATATAGAATCTATAAGTGTTTTAAAGGACGCATCTGCTGCTGCTATTTACGGATCAAGAGCAGCTAATGGCGTTATTATAATTAATACAAAGCAAGGTGTATATTCTAGTGAAACTAAATTTAATGCTAGCGTTTCAGTTAGTACTCAAAATGCACAAACTCTTGAAGTTTTAAATGCGCAACAATTTAAGGATGCTTGGACAACAGCAGTTGAAAATGGTACAAGAGATGATGTTTTTGCTCGTGCAGTATTAGATGGTTCTTATTTTGGGAATGCTGATACAAACTGGGAAGATGAAGTTAGTCCTGGGACACCAATTACTACAAATTATTATTTAAATGTATTAGGTGGTTCAGAAAAGACAAGATACAGCACGTCTTTAGGAGTAAATACGCAAGATGGCGTATATGAAAATACGGGTTTTGATAGATATTCTTTTACTTTAAACCTAGATACTAAAATTAAAGAAAGTTGGACTTTTGGTTCTAGAATAAATGTTTCATCAACAGAACAAGAAGCGACAGATGCAGGCCTTACTCAGTTGACTTACAGTTTTAGACCTGACCTTCCAATTTTTGATGAAGAAGGTAATTATTCTTTTTCATCACAATATAGTTTTGAGAATCCGGTAGCAAGATCTCAGGCAACAAATAATAATAAAACATTTTTATTACTAGCTTCTATTTATACACAGCTAAAGTTAGCGGAAGGGTTAAGTGTAAAAACGCTTTTCTCAATGAATTATAATGCAGGTAATCAACAAAGCTATTATCCATTATACACATTTACTGGAGGATGGAGCAGAACGCAAGGTAATGGAGATGGTTATGCGCAAGAAAGCAGAAGTCGTAGCACAAATACCTTATTGCAAACGACATTAACTTACGATACATTAATTGAAAAGCATAATATAAATACTGTTTTAGGAGCGTCTTTTGAAAAAAACAAAAGATCTAATGTTAAAGGTTGGGGTGAAGGTTTTTTTAATGAAGTATTAACCAATATAACAAGTGCTACAATATTTACAGATGCATCATCTTTTGAATCAGGTTCAGGTCTGTCTTCATATTTTGGTCGGGTTAATTACGATTTTGATAATAAATATTTATTAACGCTTTCGGCAAGAGTTGATGGGTCTTCAAAGTTTGCTCCAAATAATCAATACGCTTTTTTTCCAGCTGCTGCTGTAGCTTGGAGAATTTCTAATGAGAATTTTTTAAGTGAAAGTACTTTTATTGATGAGTTAAAGTTAAGAGCTAGTATAGGAACAACAGGTCAACAAGATTTTGGTGATTATGCATGGAGAACACTTTTTGAAACAGAGGATTATGGTCCAGATCCTTCCATAATAGCATCACAATTAGGAAATGCTAGTTTGAAATGGGAAACTACAGAGCAAATTGATTTTGGTGTTGATTTTTCATTTTTTAAAGGAAGATTTCGTGGTGGTTTTGGATATTATTCTAAAGAAACAAAAGATGCTTTATTTACTGCTATAACACCAGGTAGTACAGGGTTTAATAGGATAATAGCAAATATAGGGGATACTAAAAACACAGGATTAGAACTAGAACTTAAAGGAGATGTTGTTAGAGCAAAGGATTTTAATTGGAATATATCATTAAACGTGAGTAAAAATGATAATAAACTTACTAAGATTTCTGATGATTTTATGGATGAAGATGGTTTTTTAACAGGTTTTCCAGGTGGTGGCAGACTGAGAGAAGGCAGTCCTATTGGGTTGATTTACGGTTATGTTGCTGAAGGGCTTTTTCAAAACCAAGAAGATATAGATGTTTTAAATACGGCATCTTCTACGGGCACTTACCAAAACAGCCTAACTTCTCCAGGAGATTTAAGGTTTAAAGATTTAACAGGGCCAGATGGGGTGCCAGATGGTGTAATTACTGCTTTAGATCAACAGGTTATTGGAGATACGCAACCAGACTTTTTTGGAGGACTTAATAGTGCTTTTCAATATAAAGGCTTTGCATTATCCACATTTTTTACTTTTTCTGTAGGTAATGATATAGACTCGTTTAGTTTAGCTAGAGACACAAACTTTGCGAGTACTTTTATTGGTGAGAACAAAGTGACCAGTGTTTTAAATGCTTGGACTCCTGAAAATCCAGATACGGATATACCAAGACTTGTTTATTTTGACCCAAATAATAATGATAGAGTTTCATCTCATTATGTTAACGATGCTTCGTATTTAAGATTAAAAACATTAAACTTTAGTTATACTTTTTCAAAGCGAGCATTAGAACAGATAAAGCTTTTTGATCACATTTCAATTTTCATGACTGCCCAAAATTTATTTACAATTACAAGTTATCCAGGAGCAGACCCAGAAGCTTCTAATTTGTTTAATAATGACATTAGTGCAGGTAGAGATAATAATCGCTTTCCTATAGCAAAAGTGTTCACTACAGGGGTAAGAATAGGATTTTAAAAAATATAATTATGAAAAAAATAACAATTTATATAGCTACACTACTTTTTGTTTACTCTTGTGAATTAGTAGATGTATTAGAAAATGACCCACCAAATAATTTGGTATCTGAAAATGTTGTTAAAAATGAAACTGATGCTAGAGCATTGTTAAATGGTATTTACACTACAATTACATCTAGGGTTTCTTCTTATTACTATATGTATTCAGAGACAATACCTAGTGCTATGATAGGCTCAATGAGCAGTGCCGGATTTGGTACTAGTCATGGGCAATTTGCGGACAACACATTACAGTTTGATAACATCTATGTTAGAGATTATTGGTTGATTTTATACAAAGTCATGGATCTAGCTAATAATTCAATAGAACAAACGACTCAGTTATCTAATGAATTAATTTCTGATGAAGTCAAAAAAGAAATTATTGGAGAAGCACGTTTTTTAAGAGCTATGGCAACTTTTGATGCTTTAAGATATTACGGCCAATTTTTTGATGAAGCTAGTAATCTCGGTATCGTGTTACGTACAGAGCCTACCAATTTTGTTACTAGAGATAAAGCTAGAAGTACGGTAGCCGAATGCTATACTCAAATTTTATCAGATTTAGATGTAGCAATTGTTGATGCTCCAGATTATTCAGTAACGTATAGAGCATCAAAAACCGCAGCCAAAGCTTTGAAGGTTAAGGTGTTGCTATATCAAGGTAAATATGCTGAAGCGACTTTATTGGCAGACGACGTTATTAATGAAGGAACAACAAGTTTAGAATCTGATTTTGAAACGGCTTTTAGTGAGGGTTTAAATTCGTCTGAAATGATTTTGATGACCTATCGGGATGAAAACTCAGATACCGAAGACAATAACCGTAAACGATTTTATTTTGGTAGAACAGCAAGCACCACTTGGTTTTCTTCTTTAATGGGTAGCGACCCAAGACAGTCTTTTACTTATTCTGGAACTAGTGTGTTAAAAACAAATAATGCAGCCACGTTTAGACCTACTTATTTTTTGCGTTTAGCAGAAATGTATTTAATTAAGGCAGAAGGATTAGCATTTAGTGGTGCAACATTAGAAGCTGCTAGCGCGCCATTAAATATTATAAGAAATCGAGCAGGAATAGGCGATACGCCAGCGACAAATATGGATGAACTTAAAGACGATATTTTTAATGAAATAGCAAGAGAGTTGGCTTTCGAAAATGGAAGTGAATGGTTTGCAGCCATCCGTTTTGATAAAGCGATGACATTAAAACCTTCTATTACAAGTTCAAATCAATATATATTACCAATTCCTGAAGAAGAAATTAATGGTAATGCAAACATCACTTTGGCAGACCAAAACCCAGGGTATGAAGGAATATAAGGGGAGCTTTTTGATAATTTGAGTTAGTCATTAAATAGGGCTTTAAGTTTCCCCAAGGATTTAGGGCTCTATTTATAATATTTATACATCATCAATCATGAAAAAAAGAACAGTAATAATAACTTCAATTTTATATTTATTCAGTTTTTATCTAATAGGACAAGTTAAAGACTTAAACAATAAAATTCCCATAGACCCAACAGTAAAAATGGGAAAATTAAATAACGGACTTACATACTATTTAAAACATAATGAAAAACCAAAAAACAAAGCAGAGTTGCGACTTGTTATAAAGGCAGGTTCTGTTTTAGAAGATGAAGACCAGCGAGGGTTAGCACATTTTGTAGAGCACATGGCGTTTAATGGTACCAAAAGTTTTAAAAAGAATGAATTGATAGATTATCTACAAAGTTTAGGTATAGAGTTTGGAGCCGATTTAAATGCTCATACTGGTTTTGATGAAACGGTATATAAATTATCTGTTCCCACAGATGAAATTACTTTAAATACTAGTTTACAAGTATTACGCGATTGGGCCGATGGGATTACATTTGATAATGAGGAAATAGATAATGAAAGAGGTATAGTAGCCGAAGAGCTTAGAGCTAGAAGTGGTGCAGGCATGCGTATGTATTATCAATCTATACCTGTAATTACTAATAATTCTAGATATGCTGAAAGATCACCTATCGGCAAATTAGATGTTATTATGAATTCTAAGTATGACGCCATGAAACGCTATTATAGAGATTGGTACCGACCAGATTTAATGGCATTAGTGCTCGTTGGTGATTTTGATGTTGCTGAGGTTGAAACCAAAATTGTAAAGTTGTTTGAAAGCATTAAACCAGTAGCCAATCCAAAAGAAAGAACGTATTATAAAATTCCAGAAAACCAAGAGCCTGCGGTATCTATAATCTCAGATAAAGAAGCAAGAGGTGTTAGTGTTTCAATATACATTAAAAAAGAAGAAAAAGAGGTTGTAACTTTAAACGATTATAAACAAGATCTTTTACAAAAGTTATATACAGGCATGTTGCGCCAAAGGTTATCTGAAGTTCAGTTGATGCCAGGTGCCCCATTCTTATCAGCCAGCGCAGGGATTGGTAACTTTTTGAGCAATATGGATTGCTATTATTTAGGAGCTACACTTAAAGAAGACAGGGTTGAAGATGGTATTGATGCCTTAGTTACAGAAAGTGAGCGTGCAAAGCAATATGGTTTTAAAGCGTCAGAATTGGAACGTTATAAAGAACTTTTACTGAATAATGCGGATATACGTAGAAAGGAGACTGGGAAGTTGTCTTCAAAAACATATTATATAGAAAAGTATATAGATCATTTTACAGATAAGGCCCCAATTCCTAGTGATGCATTCATACATGAATTTTATAAAGCTATGTTGCCAACCATTCAAGTTGAAGATGTGAATAGCATTGCCTCAGAATGGGTAAGAAAAGATAATATTGCTGTAGTAATAAAAGCGATAGAAAAAGAAATTTTGGTATTGCCTACTAAGACAAAAGTTCTAGAAATATTGAATAATATAGCTTTAAAAGAAATAGCGGCTTATGAAGACACGCTAGGTGATGTTAAACTAATGGATGTTAAGCCCAAATTAGGGAAAATTGAAAGTGCTGAGTACAATAAAAATATTGATGTTACGACTTGGAAGTTAGCAAATGGAATTACTGTAATAGCAAAACCAACGCAATTTCAAAATGATTTAATTAGTATGTCTGGTTTTAGATCAGGAGGAAGTTCAGTAGCTCCAGATTCTTTATATGTATCGGCAAAATATGCTGGTTCTATTATTGGAAGTAGTGGTCTGAATAATATATCAAAAACAGATCTTAAAAAATTGAATATGGGCAAAACCGTTAACGTTAGGCCTAGTATCAATTATTATGATGATTTGTTTTCAGGGAGCAGTTCATCAAAAGATTTAGAAAGGATGCTCCAAATGGTGAATTTATATTTTACGAATCCTAATAAAGACAAAGACGTTTTTAATGCTAATAAAGAAAATTTAAAATCTATATATAAAGACCAGGACAATAACCCAGGAACACTTTTTGAAAAAAGGATAAGTGAGGTTATGACTGATAAGCACCTTAGAGCAATTCCATTAACAGTGGAACAAATAGAAAACGAATTAAACCTTGATGCTTCATATCGTTTTTATAAAGACCGTTTTTCATCTGCTAACGGATTTACTTTCATTTTTGTAGGCAGTTTTGAAATAGATACTCTAAAAGAATTTGTAACACAGTATTTAGGAAGTCTTCCATCAAATTTAAAGGAAAAAAGTACATGGAAAGATACTGGATTAAGATATGCAACGGGAGATATTAAAGAAACCATCAAAAAAGGTATAGACGATAAAAGCAAAGTAGATATGCGTTTTACTAGTGCATTTAATTTTTCTGTTGAAAAAAAGGAGAGCATAAGCTTACTGGCTAAACTGTTGAAAATTAAATTATATGAAGAAATGCGCGAAAAAATGGCAGGAGTATATGGTGTGCAAGTTTCAGGATATGCGTCAGATAGACCTTATGATTGGTATAGAATGAATATTCGGTTTACTTGTGATCCAGAAAACATTGAAAAGCTTAAAAATAAAGTTTTTGAAGAAATTCAAAAAATAAAAGAAAATGGAGTGTCAGAAGCTGATATAAACAAAATTAAAGAAGCTGAATTAGCAAACGCTAAAGAGTACTTAGAATATAATAGTTATTGGTCATCGAAATTAAAAAATGCTTATGAATATAAATTAAATCCAAATGCTATTTTAGATTATGAGAGTCATATTGATAAAATAGATTCTAAGATGTTACAAAAGGCAGCAAACAGGTATTTTAATATGAATAGTTATGCTGAGTTTATTCTGTTACCAGAAGCGTTTGTTAATAAACCTGAGTCTATTATGTTGCCAGAAGAATCTGTTAAGAAATAAAATGAATCGGAAAACTTTTTTTGAATAAGAAAAAGCTTTGATTTTAATTTCGTTTTAAACTTTAACATTTTTAGAGTAGGACTTTTTAAAAGTTAACTGTTTTAATAATAAACGTTAATTAAAAAAGTTGATACTATGAGAAAATTGAAAAGTTTATTGTTATTATCGGTTATTGGATTTGCTGCCTGCGAAACAGAGACAGCAAATGTAGATGTTTTGGGAGCTAACTTAAGTGATACTGTTACTGCTGAGGTTGCCTTTGAAGAAACTGAGGATGTTTTGGATAATATTGCGATATATTCCGATAGTGCCTTTGGAATTGAGACAACGACATCAAAAGCTAGTGATTCTAAAGATTCGACATATAAGAAACACGGTCGTTCAGGTTATTTTAAAGATTGTGCAGATATCGTTGTTGAAGAACTTGATGGTACAACAACGACAACAATTACATTTACTGAAGATTGCGAAGATCGAGACGGAAATGTTATTTCAGGAACAATTACAAAGGTGAAAACTGAATCTGATAATGGAAAAGAAAAAACCGTAATAGTAGATGGATTAATGATTAATGGCTATGTGATTAATGGAACAAAAACCTATGTATATACAGTAAGTAACGCTAATGGAAACCCAGAAATGATGGGTTCTGTTAATATGTCTATTGAAACAGATGAAGGAACTGCTACAAAAGTAGGGTCTAGAACTGTTGAGATTACTGCCGGTGGAGATACTGATACTTGTACAGATGATGAAAAAACAATTACAGGATCTTTTGTTTATACGAATGCTGAAGGTGTTGAAAATAGTGTAACAATTACAACCGATTTAGTAAAACCAGCTGATTGTAAGTATATTGCTTCTGGAATTAAAGTATATACAACTGAAGCGGGAACTGTTACTTTAGACTATGGAGATGGTACTTGTGATGATGTCGCTACAAAAACGGATACTGATGGTACTGAGACAGAAGTAACTTTAGGTAAAAGAAGAAAACGCCATTAAGAATTTTTAAAGCGGGTTTCAATAAAAAATGGTTAACGGATAGTCACTGTTGATTTTAGGCAAGAAAAAGCCTCGCAATGCGAGGCTTTTTCTATGAAATATGGTTGTTTATTTATTCCTTTTAAAAATATAACGTGTAATAAAAATACCTTTACCATCGCCTTTACCACCTTCACTTTCTACGGCGCTATTAACAAACGCTAGTTCCCATCCTTCTTCAATCATAGTATTAATTTTTGAAGTTATAATAGCATCATTAGCTGCAATATTTTGAAAACGAATACCAGCAATATTGTAAAAGTTAAGTAATTTGGTTTCATCAAAACCTTTAACTCGTATTTCGTCACGTTTAGATTTATTACGTGTATTATCCTCTTCCGTTTGTGTTGTTGTGAATTCTTTATAATCTTTTTCGTCGTTGGCACTTATAATTCTAGAACGACCTAAGCCACTAGGAACAATAGATTCAATACTAGTAACAATTTTGTACTCTACCTGAGCATTCGTTTCAATAAAAGAAAATAAAGAAATGGCTAATACAATTAATAATTTTTTCATATTGTTGAGATTTTAAAATTAAGAGACTAATATAAAATATTCATAAGCTAAAATTGTTGTTTTATCATATCTTTTGATTTTTTAATCATAGAAGTATCCATATTACTCACTCAAACGTACAGATCACTCATTCATGATTTTATACAATTCATTTTTCAATTAGGTTTGAAGAATAACTAATATATAAAACTATGAAATCAACCATTACGTTCTGTTTTTTATTGAGCTTATCAATCAATCTTTTTGCACAAACAAATATTAAAGGTTTTGTTTCTGATGATATAAGTGCGCTTGCAGGAGCCAATATCATTATAAAAAACACCAGTATTGGAGTTGTTTCAGACTACGATGGAAATTATGAGATTGATGCTAAACAAACCGATACGCTTTCCATTTCTTATTTAGGGTATAAAACAGTTGATGTTTTAGTGGAGAATCAAAAAAAAATAAATACTGTTCTTAATGGAAATATCGAATTGGATGCGGTAGAAATTGTTGCTTATTTAAGTTATAGATGCCGTATGTTGTCCTGTGGAATGTGTATATCTTATGTTACTTGTAAAAATTTTAAATCAAATATAATTACAGAATCCTTATATCCAAACCCATCTAAAGATGGTCGTTTCAATCTTAATTTACTAAAACCTTATAAGAAAGTTGAAATTCAAATATCCAGTATGTCAGCTCAAACTATAAAAACTATTAATCATCAAAATGTAAACAAAAACGTAGATATTAATCTGTCTCAGTATCCAACCGGAATGTACATTATAAATATTATTGCTGATGGAAAGCATCTTCCTAGTAAAAAAGCAATTATAGGTGGATAATTTCAATTTAAAAATTGTTATTTTGTGGTATAATTAAATGAATGACAGGACTCGTATATAAATCAACAGGTAGTTGGTATACCGTAAAAACACAATTGGGCGACATTTACGAATGTCGTATCAAAGGTAAATTTCGCCTTAAAGGTATTAAAAGTACCAACCCTATAGCTGTAGGTGATATCGTAGATTTTGAACTAGAAACGAGTAATAATCAAGAGTCTGGTATTATTCATAACATTCACGATAGATTTAATTATATAGTTCGAAAATCGGTTAACTTATCCAAGCAAACTCATATTATTTCAGCAAATATAGATCAGGTTTTTTTAATGATCACCATTAATAATCCGCCAACGCTAACTAGTTTTATCGATCGGTTTTTAGTAACCGCTAATGCTTATTCGATTAAAACCGTTTTACTGTTTAATAAAATTGATGTTTACGATAAAGAAACGCTTAACGAGGTAAAATATTTAGCTCATATTTATAGAAAAATAGGTTACGAATGTATTGGTGTTTCTGCCAAATCAGGAAAGAATGTTGAAAAGGTAAAGTCATTAATGACAGGAAAAGTAAGCATGTTTTCTGGTCATTCAGGTGTTGGAAAGTCTACACTTTTAAATTATATAGAACCAACGCTTAATATTAAAACAAAAGAAATTTCTATACAGCATATGCAAGGGCAACATACCACAACCTTTGCTGAAATGTTCGATTTAAGTTTCGATGCTAAAATTATTGATACACCGGGTATTAAAGGTTTTGGTGTGGTAGACATGGATAAAGAAGAAGTAGGCGATTATTTTCCAGAGTTTTTTAAGTTAAAGCAAAACTGTAAGTTTAATAATTGTTTACATGTTAAAGAGCCGAAATGCGCTATAAAAGATGCTTTAGATAAAGGTGATTTAGAATTTTCGCGTTACCGCAGCTATTTGCAAATTATTGAAGGAGACGATGAACATTATAGAACAGATACGTGGGAGAGTCAGTAATTGGTATGCAGTCTCAGTTGCGGTAGACCATTTTTTATAAAATGTAAAGTTTAAAATTAATCATAGATAAAAGTCCCCTTCAGGGATTTAGGGGGAGTAAATGAAAGTCGTAATCCAAAGAGTATCAAAAGCGAGTGTTACTATTGAAAGTGAAAATGTTGCTAAAATTGATAGTGGACTTTTAATTCTTTTAGGTATCGTAAATGAAGATGCAAGAGACGATATTAATTGGCTTTGTAATAAAATTTCTAATCTTAGAATTTTTTCTGATGAAGACGGCGTGATGAATAAATCATTAATAGAAATTGATGGAGACGCTATAGTTGTAAGTCAGTTTACATTGCACGCTTCAACTAAAAAAGGAAACCGTCCTAGTTATATTAAAGCTGCAAAACCTGATATTGCGATTCCGCTTTACGAAGGGTTTGTTAATCAATTAGAAGTTTCTTTAAACAAGAAAGTACAAACAGGTCAATTTGGAGCAGATATGAAAGTCGAATTGCTAAACGATGGCCCTGTAACCATAATAATCGATTCAAAAGACAAAGTATAGTGGCATCAATTTTCGGACACGGTATTGTAGGGTTTACTTTAGCGAAAGTTATAGATCAACAGAATTTAAAATGGCTAATATTCGCTGCGGTTGTTTCAACCATACTTCCCGACTTTGATGTTATAAGTTTTAAGCTCGGTATTGCATACGAGCACCCGTTAGGGCATAGAGGTTTTACGCATTCTATTTTATTCGCTTTTTTATGGGCTTTAATCTTAATGTTCTTGCTTGGAAAAAGAAACAAAATTATTTGGTTTTTCGTAATACTTTTGTCAACTTTATCGCATGGCTTATTTGATGCGATGACTTCTGGTGGTAGAGGCGTTGGTTTTTTTATTCCTTTTAATAATGATCGATTTTTCTTCCCTTATAGAGATATAAAAGTATCGCCAATTGGGATTGAGAAATTCTTTTCGGAGTGGGGAATTCAAGTTATTTTAAGTGAGTTTAAATACATCTTTTTACCGTGTTTTATAATATTAATTATTAGTTTTTTAATTCGTTACTACACAAGTAGAAAGGTTTAATAAATTAATATTGGCTTAAACGACGCTCTGTTCTATGGATATTAAAAATAGTATTGCATTTCTCTTTCTTTTCTTAGGCATAAACATATTCGCTCAAAATCTGTCTTACGCGAGTTTAATAATTCCTGAAAATCTTAAAAATGATGCTCATGCTGTCATTCGCACCAATGAAGTAAATGTAACATTGAGTGCTATTAACAAAATGGAAGTAACTACAAAACGTGTTATAACTGTTTTAAATAAAAAGGGAGATGATAATGTAGATGCTTATGCACATTATGATAATAACGTGAAAATAAAAACTTTAGAGGTTTTGGTCTTTAATGCCTTTGGAGTAGAAATTAAAAAGTTTAAAAAGAACGATTTTAAAGATGTAAGTGCTGTGTCTGGCGGTACCTTATATTCCGATTCTAGAGTAAAATATTTAGAATATACGCCTATTAATTATCCGTATACTATCGAGTTTAATTGTGAAATAGAAACAGAAAATACGGCTTTTATAATGCCTTTTAGACCTATTGAAGATTATTTTGTCAGTGTAGAAAAAAGCAGTTATACTTTAAATTATACGGAAGAAAATAATATAAGAAAAAAGGAGAAAAACTTTGAAAGTATAGAACTTGAAAAGGAAGAATCTGCAGGTCGTATATTTTACGAAGTTAATAATTTAGAAGTTATTGAAGCTGAAGATTATAGTCCGTCATTCTCCGATATAGCCCCAAAAGTCATGTTTACTTCAAAGAAGTTTACCCTAGAAGGCGTGCAAACTGAAGTTGAAGATTGGAATGATTTTGGAGAGTGGATGTATAATGATTTATTAAAGCAAGCTTACGATTTACCAGCAGGAACCATTAATAAAATGCAGAATCTTGTGAAAAATGAACAAAATGATATAGATAAGGCAAAAAAAATATATCAATACGTACAGGATAAAACAAGATATATAAGTGTGCAAGTGGGGATTGGCGGTTGGAAACCTTTCAATGCTTCCGAAGTAGATCGATTAGGTTATGGAGACTGTAAAGCGTTAACTAATTATACGATGTCTTTACTAAAAGCTGTCGGAATAGAATCAAACTATACCATTGTTTATGCGGGGAACTCTCAAAGAAATATCGAGAACGATTTTGCAGCTATGCAAGGTAATCATGCTATTTTGACGATTCCAAATGGTGATGAAGATATCTGGCTAGAATGCACAAGTCAAAAAATGCCTTTTGGTTTTATTGGTGATTTCACAGATGATAGAGATGTTTTAGTCGTAACTCCGAATGGTGGAGAAATTAAACATACAAAAAAATATAGTACAGAAGAAAATACGCAAACGATAAAAGCGACTTGCCAATTATCTAATACTGGAGATATTGATGTAAGTGCGAACGAACGTTCTAAAGGTATTCAATACAATGATAAATATTGGCTTGAAACAGAAACTCAAAGAGATTTAGATGTTAACTATAAAGAACGCTGGAAGTATATTAATAATATGACTATTAGTAAAATGGATATTGTTAATGATAAGGACAATATTGAATTTAACGAACATATAGATTTTAAAGCCTTAGGATATTCTAAAGTTATTGGAGAACGTATGCTTGTTAATATTAATGTGCTAAATAGAAATAAATATGTGCCAGATAGATACCGAAATAGAAAATTACCATTTAAAATAAAACGAGGATTTAAAGATGTAGATGAGGTTGAAATAAAACTACCCGAAGGCTATAAAACGGAAGCAGTTCCAGAGGGTAAATCTATAGAAAATAAATATGGGAGTTATAAAACTGAAATCTTAAAAAAAGATGAAAACACATTAGTTTATAAAAGATGTTTTATAATAAAAGATGGCGATTTTTCTAAAGAAGACTATGCTTCCTATAGAGATTTTTATAAAGAAGTTTCAAAGTTAGATAACGCAAAAATGGCATTAATTAAAAAGTAAAATGAAATGAGAATACTAGTAATTTTAATCACTTTATGTTTTTCAACAACCACTTTTTCGCAAGGTTATAAATTTGGAAAAGTATCTAAGGAAGAACTTCAAGAAACGTCTTATCCAACAGATTCTTCTGCAAATGCAGCTTATTTATATAAATCCAGAAGAACTTTTTTTGATTATGAGCAAACTGAAGGTTTTCAGTTAATAACGGAAATACACGAACGTATAAAAATATATAATCAAGAAGGGTTTGGTTATGCCTCTAAATCTGTTCATTTATATAAAAGTGGTAATCAAGATAAAGAATTATATGGACTAAAAGGATATACTTATAATTTGGTTGATGGAGAGGTTGAAGAAGTGAAGCTTAAAAAAGAAGGTGTTTTTAAAACTGAATTATCAAAATACTATAATGAGTCAAAATTCACAATGCCAAATATTAAAGAAGGTTCTGTTATAGAATATAAATATCAAATAAAATCTCCTTTTTATTGGAGGATTGATGAGTTTGAGTTTCAACATGCGATTCCTATAAAGAAAGTAGAAGCCACATTTGAAGCTCCAGAATACTTTAGTTTTAAACTTAATACAAAAGGGTTTTTAAGTATAATGCCCGAAAAAGAAACTAAAAGAGATAAATTAAGTTATAAGAGTGAAATTCCTGTTAATGAAAACAGAAATAATGATCCAGTAGTTCGTTATAGAACAGGAGAAGTAGATTTTTTTAAAAATGTAACGAGTTTTAATTTAACCGATATTCCAGCTCTTAAAGAAGAAGCCTTTGTTAATAATATAAATAATTATCGTTCGGCGATAAAATATGAGTTGTCTTATACAAAGTTTCCATCTGCATTGATTAAGTATTATTCTACGACTTGGGAAGATGTGGTAAAGAAGATTTATGAAAGTCCAAACTTTGGGACAGAATTAAAAAAAACAGGTTATTTTGAAAAAGATATTGATGATTTAATTACTGGAGTTTCAGATCCTGTGAAAAAGGCAGCATTGATTTTTAATTTTGTAAAGTCTAATGTTAAATGGAATAACTATTATAGTGCATACACTTCTGGTGGTGTAAGGAAAGCATACAAAGAGCATACTGGAAATGTAGCTGAAATAAATTTAATGCTTACAGCTATGTTACGCTATGCAGGGTTAGATGCAAATCCTATTTTAGTAAGTACACGTAGTAATGGGATTCCATTATTTCCAACTCTAGAAGGTTATAATTATGTGATTTCGGGAATAGAAGTACCAAATGATGTTATTTTGTTGGACGCTACAGTAAAGAATAGTATGCCAAATATTTTACCATTTAGAGCTTTAAATTGGAAAGGTAGAATAGTGCGAAAATCAGGTAGTTCTGCGACTGTAGATTTATACCCAAAGGAAAGAGCGAAAACGACTATTTCTTTTATGGCTAATTTATCTGAAGATGGCGGTGTTGAAGGGTCAATGCGAACTACAAAAACGGGCCATAAAGCTATGAATTTCAGGTCTGATTTTAATGATAAAGATGAAGAACAATTCATCGAGGACTTGGAAAATAAATATGGTGGTATTGAAATTGAAACGTTTAATGTTAAAAATAATAAAGACTTCTCAAAACCAGTTTTTCAAACCATTAAATTTTCAATGGAAGACCAAGCTGATATTATTAACGATAAAATTTATTTTTCGCCTTTTTTCTTTTTAAGTTCAAAAGAAAACCCTTTTAAAGTAGAAACTCGTGAGTTTCCTGTAGATTTTGGATATCCTACGTCTTCATCTTATAGGTTTATAATTAATATACCAGAAGACTATAAAGTGGAGTCTATACCTGAGTCAGCAGCTTTAAAGTTGCCAGAAGATTTAGGAGCGTTTGTATACAAAATTGTGCTAAAAGGAAATCAAATTCATGTTAATGTTAATTATAATATAAATAGTCCTATTATATCTTCCCTATATTATGAGGCTTTAAAAGCGTACTTTAAGGTTTTAATAGAGAAGGAAAACGAACAAATAGTTTTAATAAAAGTCTAGAGGAATATATAGAGAATATAAAATGTAATGATGGAGTGATTAAAAGAAGCTCCAAGCTTATTTAATAATATCAATAAAAACAAAATGAGAATACTAGTAATTTTAATCACCTTATGTTTTTCAATAACCACTTTTTCACAAGATTATAAATTTGGAAAAGTATCTAAAGAAGAACTTCAAGAAACGTCTTATCCAACAGATTCTTCTGCAAATGCAGCTTATTTGTATAAATACAGAAATACTTTTTTTGATTATAAGCAAGGAGAAGGGTTTTCATTGGTAACAGAAATTCACGAACGTGTTAAGATATATAATCAAGAAGGTTTTGAGTATGCCACCAAATCTGTTCATTTATATAAAAGTGGTAGTGATGATGAAGAGTTTCATGGGCTAAAAGGGTATACTTATAATTTAGTTGATGGAAATATAGAAGAAGTAAAACTAAAAAAAGATGGCATATTTAAAACAGAATTATCAAAATATTATGATGAGTCAAAATTCACAATGCCAAACATTAAAGAAGGAACTATTATAGAATATAAATATCAAATAAGATCACCTTTTTATTCTATGGTTGATGAGTTTGAATTTCAACATGAAATTCCAATTAAAAAACTAGAAGCTAAATTCGAAACTCCTGAATACTTTAATTTTAAATTAAATACTAAAGGGTTTTTATCTGTAATGCCTAAAAAAGAAAAGAAGAATGATAAAATAACATTTACTAATAAATCCAGGACTGGTGGAGGTTTAACGTATGGAAGTCAAACTTCATATAGCTCAAACGATGTTGAATTTATAAAGACACTTTGGTCGTATAATTTAAAAGACATACCAGCTTTAAAAGAAGAACCTTATGTCAATAATATAAATAATTACCGTTCGGCTGTAAAGTATGAATTGTCTTATACGAAGTTTCCAGATGCAGTGATGGAGTATTATTCTACGACTTGGGAAGATGTGGTAAAGAAGATTTATGAAAGCCCAAATTTTGGTTCAGAATTACAAAAAAGAGGTTATTTTGAAAAAGATATTGATGCTTTAATCGCTGGTGTTTCAGATCCTGTGAAAAAGGCGGCATTGATTTTTAATTTTGTAAAGTCTAATGTTAAATGGAATAAGTATTATGGAAAATACACTTCTGATGGTGTAAGAAAAGCATATAAAGAACATACAGGGAATGTGGCCGAAATAAACTTAATGCTTACTGCCATGTTGCGTTATGCAGGGTTAGATGCAAATCCTATTTTAGTAAGTACGCGTAGTAATGGGATTCCACTATTTCCAACACGAGAAGGTTATAATTATGTGATTTCGGGTATAGAAGTGCCTAATGATGTTATTTTGTTGGATGCTACAGTAAAGAATAGTGTGCCAAATATTTTACCTTTTAGAACATTAAATTGGAAGGGGAGAATAGTGCGAAAATCGGGTAGCACTGCTACTGTAGATTTATACCCAAAAGAAAAAGCGAAGACGACTATTTCTTTTATGGCTAGTTTATCTGAGGATGGTAGTATTGGAGGAGCCATGCGAACATCAAAAACAGGGCATAAAGCGATGCGTTATAGGTCTGATTTTAATAGTAAGGATGAAGATCAATTCATAGAAGATTTAGAAAATGAATATGGTGGTATTGAAATTGAAACGTTTGATGTTAAAAATAATGAAGATTTCTCTAAACCAATAGTAGAGACTATTAAATTTTTAATGGAAGACCAAGCAGATATTATTAACGATAAAATTTATTTCTCACCGTTTTTCTTTTTAAGCACAAAAGAGAATCCTTTTAAATTAGAAACTCGAGAATTCCCTGTAGATTTTGGATATCCTATGTCTTCATCTTATAGATTTATAATTAATTTGCCAGAAGGGTACAAAGTAGAGTCTATGCCAGAATCAGTCGCTTTAAAATTACCTGAAGATTTAGGGGAATTTGTATATCAAATTGTGCCAAAAGGAAATCAAATTAATGTTATTGTTAATTCTAGTATAAATAGTGCTATTGTAGCTTCGCTATATTATGAGGCTTTAAAAGCGTACTTTATGGCTTTAATAGAAAAGGAAAACGAACAAATAGTTTTAACAAAAGTATAAATGAATATACAAAACGCACAAAAAGAAGTAGACGATTGGATTAAAGAGCACGGTGTTCGTTACTTTAACGAACTTACAAATATGGCACAGCTTACCGAAGAAGTTGGAGAAGTAGCCCGTATTATAGCACGACGTTACGGCGAGCAAAGCGAAAAAGTGAGTGATAAGGACAAAGATTTAGGCGAAGAATTAGCCGATGTTATGTTTGTTGTTTTATGCTTAGCGAACCAAACAGGAGTCGATTTACAAGACGCATTCGATAAAAGAATGTATAAGAAAGGAAAACGCGACCACGATAGGCATCATAATAATGAAAAATTAAAGTAAATTTGCAGCTCTTTAAAAAGATATTTGCAAAAAAATGAGTATTACACTTCAAAAATCAAACATAGCAAAGCAATCGTCAATACAAATAACGGGTTCTAAAAGTGAATCTAACCGTTTGTTATTGCTTCAGGCCTTATACCCAAGTATAACATTAAATAATATTTCAAATTCTGATGATAGTCAACTCATGACAAAAGCATTGGGGTCTTCATCAGACATTATAGATATCCATCACGCAGGTACAGCCATGCGTTTCTTAACAGCCTTTTTAGCAGTTCAAGAAGGAAAAGAAGTTACGATTACGGGGTCTAAAAGAATGAAAGAGCGTCCAATGAAAATTTTGGTAGAAGCGCTTCAAGATTTAGGTGCAGATATAACCTATCCAGAAAATGAAGGCTTTCCACCATTAAAAATTATTGGTAAGAAATTAAATAAAAGAAAAGTCACTTTAAAAGCTAATGTAAGCAGTCAATATATTTCGGCATTACTTTTAATAGCCTCTAAACTTGAAAATGGTTTAGAGCTAACTTTAGAAGGCGAGATAACTTCCGTTCCGTATATAAACATGACACTAAGCTTATTGGATGAAATAGGCGTAGCATCATCATTTATAGACAATATAATAACTGTGAAGCCAAAAACGGACAAACTAAAGTCAACAAATTTAACGGTAGAGTCAGATTGGTCTTCAGCATCTTACTTTTTTAGTATTGCAGCCATTAGCGAGATTGGAACAGAAATAACGTTGTCTTCATACAAAGAAAATTCTTTGCAAGGCGATTCTGTTTTAGTAGATATCTATAAACATTTTGGAGTGGTTTCAACTTTTAAAGACAATTCAGTAACATTAAAAAAAACATCTGTAAACGACGATTCAATAACGTTAGATTTAAAAAACGCGCCAGATATTGCTCAAACCATAGCAGTAACCAGTTTTGCATTAGGTATACCTTGCGATTTAATTGGATTGCATACACTTAAAATAAAAGAAACCGATCGCTTAGTCGCTTTAAAAGTAGAGATTGAAAAGCTTGGAGGATCCGTCGAGATCACAGATAAATCTTTGCATTTAACAGCATCAACTATCATAAAAAGTATGGTGTCAATAGCAACGTACAACGACCATAGAATGGCCATGGCATTTGCGCCTTTAGCTTTAAAAACAGATATCGTTATAGAAGCAGCAGGAGTGGTTTCAAAATCGTATCCAACCTTTTGGGATGACTTAGAATCTATTGGTTTTGAGATTAAAAAATAATAATCACTCAAATACTTGACAAGGCCTAGTCTCAGATTGTATATTTGCAGCTTTCTTAAAATAACATAAACATAGACTATGAAATTATCACATTTTGGTTTCGAATTACCAGAAGAGCTTTTAGCTGAATATCCATCAGAACATAGAGATGAGGCTCGCTTAATGGTTTTAGACAGAAAAAAGCAAACCATAGAGCATAAGTCATTTAAAGATATTATAGATTATTTTGACGAAGATGATGTTATGATTCTTAATAACACCAAAGTATTCCCTGCAAGATTGTACGGTAATAAAGAAAAAACTGGTGCAAGAATCGAAGTGTTTTTATTAAGAGAGTTAAACGAAGAACAACGCCTTTGGGATGTTTTAGTAGATCCAGCTCGTAAAATAAGAATAGGTAACAAATTATACTTTGGAGACGACGAAACATTAGTTGCCGAAGTTATTGATAACACAACCTCAAGAGGACGTACATTACGTTTTCTATATGACGGTTCATATAAAGAATTCAGACAAAAATTAACAGATTTAGGAGAAACGCCATTACCTAAATATATAAAAAGAGACGTAGAGCCAGAAGACGAATCGCGTTACCAAACCATTTTCGCTAAAAACGAAGGTGCCGTAGCAGCTCCAACAGCAGGGATGCATTTTTCTAGACACCTATTAAAACGTTTAGAAATTAAAGGTGTTAATTTTGCCGAAGTCACTTTACATGTAGGTTTAGGTACTTTCAATTCTGTAGAAGTAGAAGATTTATCTAAGCACAAAATGGATAGCGAAGAGCTGAAAATTGATGCAGAAGCTGTAGAAATCATAAATACAGGTTTAAAGACTAAAAGACGTATTTGTGCAGTTGGTACAACAGCAATGCGAGCTATCGAGAGTGCCGTATCATCAGGAGGTATGTTAAACGAAGCAGATGGTTGGACAAACAAATTTATTTTCCCTCCATACGAATTTAGCATTGCAAACTGTATGATTACTAACTTTCACACACCAAAATCGACACTTTTAATGATGGCATCAGCTTTCGCAGGTCACGATTTTGTTTTTAAAGCTTACGAAGAAGCAGTCAAAGAAGGCTATAAATTTTACAGTTACGGCGACGCGATGTTAATCATCTAATCAAGCCATTACAATATCTAAGAAGCCTCTATTATTTAGAGGCTTTTTCATGTGCTGAATTTATTTCAGTATCTCATTTTGGGCATTCCCTAAAGGTCGGGCTTTCGGCAGTCGCTTTTTTGTGTTGCATAGGTGCAACAACACAAAAAGAGCTTCAACAAATGCCTCAATCCCTAATGCGGACGTACTTGCTAGTTAATAGTCATAAGTTACGTCATTGAGGCACGAAGTAATACCTGTTCATTTTTAGTACAAAATTTTATTAAACCAATATAAGGTTCAGTTTGAAAAGATGATTTCTGTCACAGATCTTCCGTCTTCAATCATTGGTCTTCCGTCTTCTGCCTTTTTCTATACATCATTCTAAAAACCTTTCACTATTTTTGCAGTCCAATGGAGATTAAGAAAAAAGACATACGCGCACTAACCAAAGAACAATTACGAGAATTCTTTGTAAAAGAAGGCGATAAAGCCTTTCGAGGCAATCAAGTTTACGAATGGCTTTGGCAAAAAGCGGCACATACTTTTGAAGATATGACGAATGTCTCGAAAGAAACGCGTCAAATGCTCGAAGACAATTTTGTGATTAATCACATAAAAGTCGATACCATGCAACGTAGTAGTGATGGCACGATTAAAAATGCCGTAAGGCTCCATGATAATTTAATAGTAGAATCTGTTTTAATACCAACATCAAGCCGAACAACAGCTTGTGTATCGAGTCAAGTAGGTTGTAGTTTAGACTGTAGGTTTTGTGCAACGTCTCGTTTAAAACGTATGCGAAATTTAAACCCAGACGAAATTTACGATCAAGTCGTTGCCATAGATAATGAAAGCAGACATTATCATAACCGTCCATTAAGTAATATTGTATTTATGGGTATGGGCGAACCTCTTATGAATTACAACAATGTTATAAAAGCGATCGATAAAATCACATCGCCAGAAGGTTTAGGCATGTCACCAAAACGGATTGTAGTATCTACTTCGGGGGTGCCAAAAATGATAAAGAAAATGGCAGACGACGATGTTAAATTTAAACTCGCCGTTTCGCTCCATTCAGCAATCGACGAAGTTCGGACAACCATAATGCCTTTTAACGAAACATTTCCATTAGCCGATTTACGAGAAGCATTGGTTTACTGGTACGAGAAAACGAAAAATAGAATAACCTATGAATATGTCGTTTGGAATGGTATAAACGACAAACGAAAAGATGTTGATGCCTTAGTTGCATTTTGCAAATTTGCACCAAGTAAAGTAAACATAATAGAATACAATCCTATTGACGATGGCGAGTTTCAACAAGCAAAGTCTGAAGTTATCGATATGTATAAGAATGTTTTAGAAGCCAATAATATAACCGTAACCATACGCCGAAGTCGAGGTAAAGATATCGATGCTGCCTGTGGGCAATTAGCAAACAAAAGTTAAGTTTTTTGTCATTCTCGCGAAGGTGGGAATCTATTATTAAATAGAGATAATTTTTAATAGATTGTACTTGAAATAGTATATTTGAATTTCTTTAAGCGAACCATTTGAAAATAGTAGAACAAATAAAACATCCTATAGCTTACGAAATGGATCTTTTCGAACAAAAGTTCCAGCTTTCTATGTCTAGTAAAGTGGCGTTGTTAAACAGAATCACGCATTATATCGTTAACCGAAAAGGAAAGCAAATGCGCCCTATGTTTGTTTTCTTAGTTGCCAAAATGGTATCAAATGGAGAAGTAAATGAACGAACTTATAGAGGCGCTTCAGTTATAGAATTAATACATACAGCGACTTTAGTCCATGATGATGTGGTGGACGATAGTAACCAACGTCGTGGGTTTTTCTCTGTAAATGCACTTTGGAAAAACAAAATTGCCGTTTTAATTGGTGATTTTTTATTATCAAAAGGGCTGTTGCTGTCTATTGATAATGGCGATTTCGATTTACTAAAAATCATATCCATTGCCGTTCGCGAAATGAGTGAAGGCGAATTACTTCAAATTGAAAAGGCACGTAAATTAGATATTACAGAGGTTATTTATCACGAAATTATCCGCCAAAAAACAGCAACATTAATAGCGGCGTGTTGTAGTTTAGGAGCAGCATCTGTTAAACCCGAATCTGAACATGTAGAAGCAATGCGGAAGTTTGGTGAGCTTATAGGTATGGCTTTTCAAATTAAAGACGATTTGTTTGATTATGGCGATACACAAATAGGGAAACCAACAGGTATCGATATAAAAGAACAAAAAATGACTTTGCCATTAATTTATGTGTTGAATCATGCTTCGAAAAAAGATAAAAAATGGTTAATAAACTCTATTAAAAACCATAATAAAGATACCAAGCGGGTTAAAGCCGTTATTGCTTTTGTAAAAACCAATGGTGGTTTAGATTATGCCATTTCTAAAATGAAACAGTTTCAAGAAGAAGCCTTGGAAATACTTAATACCTATCCCGAATCTGTATATAAAAATTCACTTGAACTTATGGTGAATTATGTGATTGATAGAAAGAAGTAATATAAGCTTGTTGTTTTTGGTTTTATCGAGGTTTTAAATTTTTCGTATAAAACGATTTGTCACTTCGAGTGATTTCGACTTTTTTCGGAATTGTATCGAGAAGAAGTCTTGAAATCTGATTTTTAGATAGGAATTTAACTCTTCTGTATTTGATGATTTTTATTCAAAAGTCATATCAAAATAATTAAATTCGTTTCAGGTTCTTTTATATTTCAATATAAAAATAGAACTCAGACAACCATTTCAATACATTTCACGTCTTTATAAATAGAAGGTCTAAATGAAATCATTTTTGAAAGTTATTCAACTCCATAAAAACGAGTCTTTATTAATAAAAAAAGCGATTAAAAACAATCGTGAGGCTCAACAGGTGTTGTATGATTTGCATGCACCCAAAATGTTAAGCGTTTGTAGATATTATATTAAAGATTTACAACATGCAGAAGAGGCTATGTTAAACGGTTTTTTTAAAGTGTTTTCTAATTTGAAAAGCTTTAAAAACGAAGGGAGTTTCGAAGGTTGGATACGTCGTATCATGGTAAGAGAGTCTATTTCGTTTTTAAGAACTCAAAAGCAAATTGAGTTTCCAATAGATGACATTAATTATAAAACAGAATTTACCAATAACATTAAAACCAATATTGAGGTTGCAGAAATACAACAGCTTATTGATGCATTGCCCGAAGGTTATAAAATGGTGTTTGTTATGTTTGCGATAGAGGGGTATAAGCATTATGAAATTGCCGAAATACTCAATATTTCTGAAGGGACTTCAAAATCACAATTATTTAAAGCACGTAAAATGCTTCAAGGGAAAATTAAAAAATTAAATAATACAAGCTATGGCACCAATTAAGTTTGAAGAAAATATAAAGAAAAAGCTTGAGAATAGAGTCATTGAACCTTCAGTAGGTGCTTGGAACACACTTTCTGATCGTTTAGAGACTGAAAATAAAAAGAGAACTATAAAATCTTTTTGGTGGTTAAGTATTGCCGCAAGTATTGTTGGAGTTTTATTTATTACAACTCAGTTTCTTAGTAACAATTCAGATGGAGATCATATTCAAGATATTGTAATAGAACCAGAAATAAAGAAAACTGAAGTTAAAGAGATTGTTGTTCAAGAAAATATTACAAATGAAAGGAAGATTACACTTAAAAAATCTTCAGAAAGTACGCATTCAAATAAAGTAATCGAAACTCCAATATTAAGAAAAGATATTAAAGTTGCAAAATATGATGCTGTTGCTAAACAAGACGTTGAAACTCAATTAAAAAAAGAAAGGATTGAAAAAACGCGTGTTGTAACCCCAAGCGCTTTAACTTTTGAAGAACAGAAAATACAAGAAGTCGCAGCCCAAATTAATGCGTTAGATGAATCCAAAAATTTGGTTACTGACCAATCCATTGAAGCTTTATTACAAAAAGCCCAAAGAGAAATAGCTTTAGAGAAACTATATAATGATTCGACACGTATAGTCGATGCTAAGCTATTATTAGAAAGTGTTGAACAAGATTTAGACGAATCGTTTAGAAACAAAGTTTTTGAAGCCTTAAAAGCAAATTACAATAAAGTCAAAACAGCTGTAGCGCAACGAAATGATTAGTTAATGCCTCGCATTTTTTTATAATTCTCGTTGTACATAGTTAAGAATTTCATCATCAAAATCAAATCAATTAATAAACGAACAGTTATGCAAACAATTACTAAGTGTTTAGTACTCATCGTACTTTTTTTAAGTGTACAATTAATCAATGCACAAGACTCAATTTCCAAGATTAATAATAAAGAAAAGATTGAATCTTTAGAAAAAATCAGGATTCAGGAACGAAATCTTTTAAAGATAGAAGTAGAGGTTATAAATAAAAGGTTAGAAAAAGGGGAGATTACAGAGAAAGATGCGGAAGATTTAAAAATGAAAGTCGCTAAAAAACATGCTTTGAATATTGAAAACCGTATTGCTATTATAGAAAATAAAGCATCTTTTCAAAGTAGAAACCCAGATAGAACTTCATTTGATGAGAATGAAATGGTATTTAGAATAGGTGGAAGTGAAGGCGGTGATTCTAACTTTGTATATTTTGGAAAACAAGAGGATGATAAACCCAAAAACAGAAAATATGATAGGCGAACATCCAGCGATTTTGTTTTAGCTTTTGGGCTAAATAACGCTATTGTAGATGATGAAAGTTTAGACGATTCGCCATATAAATTTGGAGGTTCGCGTTTTCTTGAGTTAGGTTGGGCGTGGAAAACTCGAGTGTTAAAAAACTCAAACTTTATACGGTTTAAGTATGGGTATTCGTTTCAAATAAATGGATTGAAACCTATTGATAATCAGTATTTTGTTAAGCAAGGTGATCAAACTTTATTAGAAGAATTTCCTGAAGACCTTAATAAATCAAAATTATCGATTACTAATTTAGTATTTCCTGTTCATTTTGAATTTGGACCTTCTAAAAAAATAGAAAGAGATACCTATTTCAGGTATTCGACGCATAATAAATTTAAAATAGGCGTTGGAGGCTATGCTGGTTTTAATATCGGTTCGCGACAAAAACTTAAATATGAGCTAAACGGAGAAAACATAAAAGACAAACAAAAAAGAAGCTTTAACACAACGAATTTAGTGTACGGTTTAAGTTCATATATTGCTTTGGGTAATACAGCACTTTACGTTAAATACGATTTGTCTCCTATTTTTAAAGATCAATTTGTTGATCAAAATAATATTTCTGTTGGTGTTCGCTTTGATATGAATTGAAGCTATGAAAAACGACCATCAGTTAAATTTTAACTCATGGTCGTTTTTTATCTTAATTAAAATAGTATCTCGATTTGTTTAGACTTGCTAAATGACGAAATTAATTACCATCACAAATAAAATTTGGTGGTGTCCAAATGATGCTACTTAGATCCAATAGGTCAAAAGGATATACAAAATCGTCTTCTACATCATAACCAAGTCGACCAATAATGTCTCCTTCGCAATTATAAACAGAAAAGACACTGTTACATGTAGCGCAACAGTTTCCAAAGATGAAAAGTGTATTCTCTTCGTATTCAACTTGAGAAATATAAATATCACCTTCTTGGAATCCTCGATATTTTTGAGTGTCTTCTATTAATGTTTTCAGCCAATCTAAATCCTCTATAGGGTCAGAAACTGAGCAGGTGTTATTTATCCATTCAAAATCTGAAATTCCAATACCTATAGTGCAATCATCTTGACAACCATGTGGGTAATAATTACAAGCTTCAATAATATCGCTGTTATCCACACTAAAATAAATCGTGTTTTTGCTAGAATCTACATTAAGGTAGTCTTTAAGGCATAATGTATATAGTTCGTCAACGGTTAATGATTGTGCTCCGTTATCGTGAGTATTTAAATTGTCGAAATCTTCATAATATGTTTCGGTTATAATTCTATTTTCCCAAGTTGTATATTGACCGTTATCATCGTATATGCTATAAGCTTCGTAAGTTCTAGAAATTACGATGCCATCTTTAACAGTAATTGTGGTTTGACTTCCAAAACCAAAAACAGACCCAAATTTCACTTCGTATTTATAAGAGGTACCATTAGATTGTTTTAAATTTTGCCAGGCTTTTAAACTGTTATCGTATTCTAGATTATTAATTAGTGATTCATTATTAGAACAACAAAACAGATTTGTTAAAAGAACTATTGTAAAGACTTTTAAGACTATTGATTTCATGATTGTTTTAGATTATGTAGGATACATATATTAGATACTAAACGTAAGAAAAGGTTGCGTATGAAATTAACATTCTTTTAAGTCTTTTATTTATGCATCTCATAATAATCCAAAACATGTTTCGGGATTTCTACATCATCTTTTAATAAATGATCACTAACAGGAAACTCTGCAATTTGTTTTATAGGGACAACACCTGCCCAGATTGGTAAGTCTAAATCTGCTTTTTCGTCAAGAACACCAACATCTCTAACTTTTGCAGAGGCGGTTTCAATAGTTAATTCAACAACTAAAGTGCCATTAAATTCTTTGTCATTCATGTCGCGTAAGCTATCCCATCTTTCAGGAATCATTTGGTCTACAACACATTTTAATGCTTTTTCTTTTAATATAGGTTCATCAATTTGAATCGCATTCCCAAAAATGGTAGCCGATCTGTAATTTACAGAATGGTGAAAACCCGAACGTGCTAAAATCAATCCATCTAAATGCATCACAGTCATACTGGCTTGTTTATTCTCTAACAAAGCCAATAGCATTCTGTTTTTTTTAGAACCGTGTAAATATATTTTATCTTCAATTCTGCCATAAGCCATGGGAATGGTAATCGCGTTTTTGTTAAAAGCGTAGCTCACATAACCCACAAATCCTGCATCAAGAATGGTGTTTATTTGTTCAATATTGTAAGTGCCTCTACTAGCGCCTCGTTTTACTTTATTTAATTCGGATGTTTGGTATGCTTTCATTTTAAATTGTTTTATACTGTAAAAATAATAACTTAGTGGATTGTTAGTTTCGTCCAGATTTAACTTTTTAAATAGTCCAGATATGATTCCTTATAAAACCATTATTAATTTAGATAGAAAAGGAAAGCAACCATTATACATTCAATTGACCAATCAATTTATTGAATTAATAAAAAACGGAACATTAGCGCCTAAGGTGAAATTACCGAGTAGTAGATTGTTATCAGAGCTTATAGGTTTGCATCGAAAAACAGTAGTGGCTTGTTACGAAGAATTGGCTTTACAAGGTTGGATAGAAACGGTGCCGCAAAAAGGAACTTTTGTAAATGCCGATTTACCATTACTGCAACAACAAAAAATAGGAGATGAATTGGTTGTTTCTGAGAAAAGTAAAACAGGTTTTTCGTTTAAAAGGAATTTGATTTTAGAGCGATCATTTCCGCAATCTTTTAATGACAATTATATGTATGTTAACGATGGCGTTTCCGATGGACGATTGGCACCAGTTAACGAAATTGCAGTACTTTATAGAAAGTTGTCGAATAAAAAAAGTATGGTAGACCATTTGGGGTATGGTACAACCTATGGGGATTCTACATTAAGAGAAACTTTAGTGCGTTATTTAAATGAAACGCGCGGATTAAAGATTACAACAGATCATATCATTATTACCAGAGGAAGTCAAATGGGCATGTTTTTGGCATCACAAGTATTAATATCAAATAACGAATATATTATAGTTGGCGATACGAATTACAGTTCGTTTGATACCACTTTTGAGTTTGCTGGTGCAAAATTATTAAGAGTGAAAGTTGATGATAATGGATTAGATACCAATGCGATCGAAACACTTTGTAATAAGCATACTATAAAAGCTATCTACACCACATCACACCATCATCACCCAACCACGGTTACCTTATCGGCAGAGCGAAGAATCCATCTTTTAAATTTAGCTAAAACCTATAAGTTCGCCATTATTGAAGATGATTACGATTACGATTTTCATTATAATCACGCTCCAATTTTGCCTTTAGCAAGTCACGATAAAAACGGTAATGTTATTTACGTAGGTTCAATTTGTAAAACGGTAGCACCCGTTTATAGAATTGGTTATTTAATAGCTTCGAAAGATTTTATTGATGAATGTGCAAAATTACGCCGCTTTATAGACAGGCAGGGCGATGCTATTTTAGAATTGGCTTTTTCTAATTTTATAAAAGAAGGGAGTTTAGATAGACATATTAACAAAGTGGTTAAAATTTATAAAACACGTAGAGATTTGTTTTGTAAACTTTTAAAAGAAGAACTAAATGATTATTTATCTTTTGATATTCCTAAAGGAGGTATGGCTATTTGGGCTACTTTAAATAAAAAATACTCGTGGGAAACTGTTACAAAAATAGCATTACAACAAAAACTTATAATTACGGATTGGAAACGCTACGATGTGGCAAATAAAAAACACAATGCGATAAGAATTGGTTTTGCTGCTTATAATGAATCTGAGATTTATGAGTTTGTAAAACGGTTTAAGGTGACCATGAAGTTAGTTGAGAACTCTTGATTATTTATAAGTTGTTTGTTTAATACTTTATAAAAGGTAGTTAAAAGCTTTGGGTGTTTTAGATAAAGTACGCTTATAAAAGCACGGATTTTGAGCCGGAAGATAAAAACATTAACATGTTTATACTTCTTTCTTGTGATGATAATTCCTACTCTTATTACTAAATATATGTATCTTGTGGGTTTTTTTCGTCATTCATCTTGTTAATTCCTCAAATTTGAATTGTCCAATGATATGGAATTGTATGTGTGAGTAGTTCTATTTATTTTAAAAATAGGTGTTTGTACTCTAAAAAGCATATCATTATAATCATTGGTTAGTAATTAAAAAGAAATATTTGATTAAGTAGCTACAATCATTTTTTTTTAATACAAAGGTGGAATCCGAAAAACCAATTTTAAATAGAGTAGGAGTTTTTAAATTAAGAATTATGTCAACATTTAAAGTAGATATCCCAGCAGGTCCATTATGGAACGATGAAGATGCTAAAGAAAAAGCTCCAAAAGTAGCAGCAGCACACCAAGGTACATGGACTGGGCAATGGAGTACAGTCGTAGAATCACAAATGAGCGTAGTTCAAGTAGAACTGCAAGTGGAAAATACAGGAACTGATCATTTTACGACAGATGTTCTTGCAGGACCATTATGGAGTGATGAAGATGCTAAAAAATTCGGACCAGCAATTGCTGCTTCTTATGGCGCTGAGTTTACAGGTCAATGGAAAACAATTGTAGAAGGGAAAATGAGTGTTATTCAGATTAAATACACGTTCTAAAGAAGCGTAAGAATAAAAAAAGTGATTTCATTTAAATAATGAAATCACTTTTTTATTGGTTTAATAACATGTCCTAATAATAGAGTACACCACACTTATTAATTAACTCAAATATTTTATCTAATGAAAAATAATATGAACATAGCAGCATATGGAGAAGGGATACTATATCCTCCAAATTTAGCTTTGAATATGAAAGAAATTCAACAAGCAGGTTGGACAAGTCTAATGGTTAGTTTGTTTCAAGTCAGTTCTACAGGAGATATAAGCATTAATGGTAATACCTTAATTTCTAAAGCTAAATATACAGGTGATGCAGCCTGGCCACAACAACTATCAGATTTAAAGAGTTCAGGAACTATAAAGACCTTATTAGCAACTTTTGGAGGGTGGGATAGCGCTTTTCAAAATATTCAGGACATATACAATGAGAATAATACTTTTAAAGGAACTCAATTAGAAGCCAATTGCAGAGCTTTTAGAAAAGTATTTCCTGCATTTGATTTAATCGATATGGATGTAGAATATCCAAATGGGAAACCACAAAATGCTCAAGCAGCCTTTATTGCATTTTGTGAAATGTGGATAGAAGTAGGTTTTAATATCACGTTTTGCCCTTATGGAGACATCCCTTTTTGGACAAATTCATTAGTAGCAATAGAAAGTAAATATCCAGGAGCTGTAAAATATTGGAATTTACAATGCTATGCAGGTGGAGCAAATAATAACCCTGAGGTTTGGGCTCAAGCTATAAAAAAAGCATTACCAGCATTTAATGTTGACGGTTATATATTAGCAAGTGATTGGTCTCGATTTTGGAATTCAACCGCAAACGAGTGGCAAGGAGATTGTCCAGATGCTGTGAAATCATTGCTTTCTCAATTTAAAGGACAAAGTTGTGTTGGAGGAGCATTTATTTGGACTATTGATCAAATAATAAATTATAAAAGTGATGCAAGAACCCATCCTGACCCTGCGAGCTGTGGAAACGTGGGTATGACAGATTATATCCAAGCCATTAAAACAGCTTTTGTTTAATTATAAAATTTAATAATAAGTGATTTTCTTTGAGAATGATTAGATTGATTAAAAAAGAGTAGAAAACTTTTAAGTTTCGATATGGCAAATAAAAAACGCAATGCGATAAGAATTGGTTTTGCAGCTTATAATGAAATTGAGGTTTGTAAGAATGTTTAAGCAGGCGATGGAGGCTGCTAGGGAAGTTATTAAAATTTAGGTGTTCGTTTAACGTTTACGTATAAGAATAGTTGCGGTTTTGTGTGCGAGGATTTTCCGAAGGAAAATCAGACGTAACAAAAGAGCAACGACCATTGTTAAAGTATAAAATAGCAATTGTTTTTATACTTTGTTGTGTGTAGTTTTTATCTAATTGATTGTTTTTCTTTTGGAATATTAACGACTCCGCATCCGTCAACAAGCCATTGATTCTTTACTTTTTTTATTTTCATTGTGATTTCAAAACCTTTCCAATTTTTTTTACCTCTTACTGTTAAATAATTTGATATAGAATCAATCTCATTTAATTCAAAGCCGTCATCAGGATAATCTTGTGCATCAAAAATAGGGTCAAAACCTAGTCCGTATCCTGGGTTTTCTTTGTCAGCTTTGTCAATTAAAGTTTCGAGTTTGTTTTTAAAATTAGTTGTGGAATAATTATTAGAATTTACCCATGGTGTAATTCCTAAACTTTCTTTCATTTTATTACAATCCTCAACATAACCATTTATGAACTTCAAAGCGAAGAATTCTATTGAAATAGAATCCGTAACTATTATTGTATCTTTTGTGTCGTCAATTTTCTCCTCGTTTTTTATATCATTAATTTCCGCTTCTTTTTTATGATCAGTTTTAAGTTCAACTTGTTCTTTCGATTCTGTTAAACTACTTTTTACTTTTTTGTCATTACAACTAAAGGCAATTAAAATTAACAGAATTAAATATAAAATTTTCATAAATTTCAAATTTCAGTAGGTTTTCTCAAATTACACACAATGCAAAGATAACGTTCCGTTTCAATGAACTTTATCGGTTGTTAAACGAAGTTAGCCGATTTTTTTTACAAAGTCAACCCTTCTTAATCCTCCGCATTAAAAAACACCTTATAATAGTACATTTTTTTCTCGTCATCAAAACCACGTTCCATATATTCTGCCGAGGCATCTGGTGCATCAATATCTAATTTAATCTCGATATTGGTGTCTAGTTTTATTTCGGTTTTAATTTTCTTCTTTTCTTTTTTTACAACAACTTCAGCCACATCAAACTGGTTTTTAATCACCAAGTTTTGTTCTCCTTCATATTCTTTTTTATAATCTTCAAAAAGTCGGATCGCTTTTTCGTCGTCAAGAACTTCTTCCTTAAAACGTTCAACGTTGACTATTTCATTCTCTTTAAAGAAATCGACCGTTCTGGCTAAAAATGTATTTTTGTCTTGAATACCAAAACTAGTTTTTAAAACTTCGGTAGAGAATTCTTTACACAGTTCGATGTATTGTTGGGTGTGGTTATTGGCATCATCGGCGTACTTAATATTTAAAAACTGATTAATCCAATATTGAGCATCGTAACTGTTATTATCTACTGTCAAAATAATTTTACCTTCCGTATCAGCTTGGTTTAAAATTAAACAGCCTTTATCTACTTTTTTAGAACTGATGCCTGCTTGTACCAAAACATCGTAACTGTTATTTTCTAAATAGGTTTGAAAGAAATTGACTTTACTTTCAATTTTAAAAATCCCAATGGCGTTTGTCGTCATGTCTCTAAACTCAATACCTTCAAATAGAACAATTAAAACATCTCCTGTTTTTATTTGTGCAGACGTAGACTGCTCGTATAAATGCGTAACAATATGTTTGGACATATCGATAAAAGCCTCGTCGTCATTAAACAGTTGTGTGCTGTAACTGTTTATTTCGTTTAAGGTGATATCGGCATGGTGGTTAAACCGGTGAGTTTGAACCAAACTGCTAAAAGGACGTAATAAAAACGGAAGCATTAAATCGTAACTGGCTTCGTCAAACTCAACTACTTTTTCGGAAAAAGCATTTTTTGTGTCGTTAAATTTATTACCAACTTTATGAATGATGAATTTTGAAATGGATGCGTTTTTTCTTGTAATCATATCTTATAATTAAGTATGCAATATTAATAAAAAAGAACGCCAAAGCGATGCTTTGACGTTCAAGATTCGAGGACTTAGATTTGGTTATCGTTATATCTTAATAACCTGTTGTATACTTTGATTTATTTTGCTAAATCAACTGTCAGTTCGAGTGATTTCGACTTTTCTTGTCGAAATAGTATCGAGAAGAGGTGTTGAAACAGAAAATTTTATTCTCGATAGTTCTACTGAGCTTTATTTCGTAAAGCTTGTTAATTCCGAATATCCTGTAAGTTTTCCGTTTTTACTATACGTTTCACTTCTTACAACGCCAACACCTTTTGCTATCCATTCTTTAAAATTAAAAGTCATTTTCATACCCATTTTCATTTCGGTAGTATAGCTTAATGCGTAACAATCAAAAGTTCCAGCTGGTGTTGTTACAGATTCTTTGGAGTTAACAGTTCTGTTTATCATATCCATGGTCATATTCATTTTCATGCCACCCATATCCAAAGCCATATTTAGGTTGGCGTCTTTTAGGGATTGTCCAACTTGTAAATCGTTTGGTAGTTCGATATTGTTTCCTGTTATTTCCATGTCCATATCTTTGTATTGTTTGAACATCTCAGAATTCATCATCGATTTAAAATCAATAGAAATACTATGGCCATCACAAGTTATTTGGTAACTGGTTGTTGTTATTTCTTTTCCTTTTTCATCAAAAACTATAGTTTTTATGGTAGCCACATTATTATCAATTTTTGTGACTTCATAATTAACAATACTTTCTTTTTTACCTTTTTTGTTAAAGCTCGTAATTTCGAATTTAGCACCTTCCTCAAAAGGATAATAGGCTTTGCAAGCATTTTGCCCAATTACAGAAGTAGAAATAAAAAGGAAACATACAAGTAGTAATAATTTTGTTTTCATAATATAATATTAATAGCTGCCATAAATATAAAGATTTGTTTGTCAATAGCAAAGGTCAATGTGCTATTAAATATTTGTATAATAGCGGGTTATGTGTGTTTTTTAATTTATTTGATAAAGTAAAATGGCATTGTTTTCGCCTTTAGTAACAAATTCTAAGGCGGCATCTTTATCAATATTATCTAAAGTCATTATAGAGTTGCCATAAACGGGGAAGTTGGGCAAAGGTTTAGTTTGACTATCATAAAGATGTACCTTTCGAGATTGTAAATCGGTAATAGAAACATAAATTTTATCGTTTATGTAGAATATTTTTGGTTCAGAATAATTGCCAAAATCTAGATTTACCGTTTTGTTACGAATGTTAAGTTTATCCTCACTATAGGTTACTAAAGTTTTGCTTGTCGTTGTAATGTGGTGTTTTTCAGAAAGCTTTAAATTTTGAGAAGCCGTATTGCCTTTGGTGTCTATGGTTATTAATTGACCATCGTTGGTTGTTGTGGTAAATTTGTTTTTGTATAAATATAACGCTTCCGCGGAAAAATTAACGGTGGTCTTTGGCGTTACACGTGTTTTTCCTATACGGTCTAAAATATAAAGTTTGTCTTTTGTTTTTACAGTAATATAATCTTTACTACCAATTCTAAAATGCTGAGGTGACGTGATTATCGAGTTGTTAGCCTGTTTAAAAGTAAACCCGTTTACAGATTTTCCTTTTCCATCATACATCAATACCTTTTTATTTTGAGTCACTAACAGTCTATAATTTTTCTTTTTATCATAATCGAAAACAGAAAGTGGTTGCGTAATAATATCATTAAATTTAAGAGGGAATGGGCTAACTTCTTTACCGTTTCTATCTAATACATACACATAGTTTGGTGTTGCGAAAGCCAATTGAAGCCGACCATTTTTATACATATCAATCTGATTGATTTTACCTAAAATAGCGCCTTTAATACGTTTTTTCCAAAGTACTTTCCCTTTATTCGAAATTAAATAGAAGTTATTGTTTACATCTTGTACCACAATTTCTTTTTGTTTGGTAATATGATTAACAACAAATTGAGGATAGTTTAATAAATCAGATTCTAGTTTGATGTTTAATTCTTCCGAAACTGTATTAGCTGAAGCTTTACGTTTTGCTTTTTTTATAATGCCATTGACATGCGCAAAGTTAGAATCGTAGATGAATTGAATGGCAGAACTTTTATAATCTTTAAATGAATTTGAAATAGATTCTTCAAGGTTCTCATTTAATATGTTTTTTAAATTTGAAGGATTAGTAACTAGCATTAACGACGCTTCGTCGCTAAGTTGTTCTTTTATATTTTTAAAATGAATTTGTTCACTTAGCGTAGTTTTATTTTGATAATTGGCAATGATGTTTTGAAGCATTTCCAAGTCATCTGTAAAAACAAAAAAGTGATCTATTTGACAATATTTTGATGCCTTAGTATATGTAATTAACGGAGAGAGTTCAGTAGAAAATAATTCGGGTTTGCTAAAATTAAAAATATCGACTTGTCTGTAGTTTTCAATAAGCGTTTGTTCGCCTATAAGTGCTTCGTTGGTTGCAATGGCATCAATAGAATTAAGAATAATGGCGCGGTTCTTAGCCTCATATATAACGCCAATTTCATTTGCGTTTTCAAAAAGAAGGGTTTGGTTCGCAATAGAATCTTTTTGTAAATGATTATTTAAATTCTGTTTAAAAATAGAATAATCGTTAAACGTAAAACTCAAAAAACCATCGCTATTGGACGGTGTTATATTTTGAATTTGGTTTTCTTGGGGCACCGTGTTTTTAAAAACATTAATAAAGCTTTTTGTCGAATCTGATGCTTTAGTTACGCCGTTAAAAAACAATTGATCTTGATTTATATCCGCATCAAAAGCGATGTAATTTGTAAAGGCTTTTAAAGGAAGATGCTTATCAGCAAAAAACGATTCAATAAAAGGATTGCCCGATTTAATAATAATAGATAATTCTTTGTCTTCACTTAAAGTGCGATACGACTTTTCAAGACTTGTATTTAATTCAGGACTATTAAAGGCGTCAACAATATTTTGCTTTAAAGAAGATGCAATAAAAAGGCTATCGATTATTGTACTGTAAAAGAAGGTGTTTTTTAAAGTAGATTTTTTATAAAATTTATTTTTCTCAGTAAACGTTTCCTCCGTATAATCTTTTAAAGAATCGGTTATAAATAAATTGTTATGGTGTTTAGTAACAATGGTAAAGTTTAAACTGTCCATTTTGTTTTTGTCTAAACATATTAATATGTCTCCAGTCGCTTTTAAATTTGATAACAGCTCTAATTCTTTTTCTAAAGCTTGATAAGCTTCCATTTTGGAGAATTTTTGTAGAAAGCTACTATTTTGAATACTGTTTTTTAGACTTTCTGCGTTAGAAGTTTTTAAAACAACCGAACTATTTTGTGGAATATAGTGTATAAGTGCTTTGCGATTATTTTTAGACTGGTTACAGCTAAACATAAAAACAAGTAGAAAGACAAAATAAAAGGGTTTCATGTATGGACTAATTTTTACAAACCTACATATTTTTCGAATTGCCTAAAAGGAAAACACGCTATTCTTCTGGTAAAAGTCTAAATGTTTTACGATGATATTTCGTAATACCAAATTCTCTTATAGCAGCTCTGTGCTCTTTTGTGGGATAGCCTTTGTTTTGTTTCCAGTTATACATGGGGAATTCTTTATGAATTTTATTCATGTATTCATCTCTATAAGTTTTGGCCAAAACCGATGCAGCAGCAATACTCATATATTTGCTATCGCCTTTTACAATCGTTTCGAAGGAGATATTTTTATAAGGTTTAAATCGGTTGCCATCTACAATTATAAATTCAGGAGTAGGCTTCAATTTTGCAATCGATTTGTGCATCGCTAAAATGGAGGCATTAAGAATATTAATGTCATCTATTTTCTCCTGAAAAATATGAGCCACACCAAAAGTAACAGCTTCAAATTCAATAATTGGTTTTAAAAGATCTCTTTTTTTTTCGCTAAGTTGTTTCGAATCGTTTAAAAGCGTATTATAAAAATCTTGCGGAAGTATAACGGCAGCAGCCGTAACAGGACCAGCTAAACAGCCCCTGCCAGCTTCATCTGTTCCGCATTCTAGTTTTAAGTTTGAATAGTTTAATCTAAGCATATATCAATAATATTGTCAAATTTATAATTTATTAAGCGAATTATTATGCATACATAGTAAAATTAAGTGTTTTTATGAGAATAATCTAACGCACATTACGAATTTGCTATTTATTTTAGTGGTTCTTTGAAAAAATCACATAAAATCATAATTATTTTTGTCAATTACACACTGTTTGGGTTTGGTTTTTGCATTTTTTTAACTCTTTTTTTTGTTTATTTAAGATAATATTAAGAACTTCGTCATTGACTAACTCAAATAATTAATTATATGAAATTAAAGTTGACCTACTTGTTGACGCTTTTTTTTGCGTTTGCTATTCAATTCTCTTACGGACAAGAGAAACTAATTAGAGGCACCGTTTCGTCTTCGGTAGATGGATTACCTCTACCCGGTGTAAATGTTCTTATAAAAGGAACAAATTTAGGCGCACAAACCAATTTTGACGGAGAATATTCAATTAAAGCCACAGAGGGACAGATTCTAGTGTATTCTTTCCTAGGTTTTAAAGCTGTCGAAAGCATTGTTGGAAAAGAAGCAGTTATTGATGTAGAATTAGATGAAGATGTTTCAACTCTAGATGAAGTTGTTATTACAGGATATCAAAAAATTGATAGAAAGCTCTTTACAGGTTCTGCTGCGACACTTAAAATTGAAGATGTAAAATTAGATGGTATTGCAGATGTTAGTAGAGCACTGCAAGGACAAGTGGCTGGTGTAGAAATACAAAATGTATCGGGTACGTTTGGTACAGCTCCAGTTATTAGAATTAGAGGTAATGCTTCCATTAATGGAACAAATAAACCATTGTGGGTTATTGATGGTATTATTCTAGAGGATGCTGTAGAATTGTCTAATGAAGATATTTCTTCAGGGAACTTAGATACCATATTAAGTTCATCCACAGCAGGTATTAATCCTGAAGATGTCGAAACATTTCAGGTTTTAAAAGATGCTTCGGCAACGGCGCTTTACGGTGCAAGAGCTTTAAATGGAGTTATTGTTATTACAACCAAGCGAGGTACAACAGGGAAACCTTCAATTAATTTCACGAGTAGTTTAACAACAAGATCTAAACCAACTTACGATCAATTTAACTTTTTAAGTTCTGGAGACGAAATGTCTGTGTATCAAGAGTTATACGAAAAAGGTTGGATAGATATAGCGGGAGCTAATACAGCTTCAAATCATGGTGTGTTCTCAGATATGTTTAATAGAATAACAAATGGTGAATTAGAGTGGGGCCCTGGAGGTTCCCCTAATTATGCTTATTTACAACGTTATGCCGATGCGAATACAGATTGGTTTGATGTATTATTTAAAGATTCCTTTATTAGAACGAATAGTTTTAGTATCTCATCAGGTACAGAAACGTCAAGATATAGAGCTTCCGTAAGTTCTATGGTTGATGAAGGACAAACAGTTGCTGATGATGTTAAGAACTATACAGCTAATTTAAATGCTGATTTTGATTTATCACCTAAATTTTCTGTAGGTTTTAAATTAACAGGTAATGTAAGAGATCAAAGAATCGCGGCTTCAGAGGACAGAGAATTAAATGCGATTACTGGCATTTACGAGAGAAATTTTGATATTAATCCCTTTAATTACGCGTTGTATACAAGTAGAAGTATAACACCGTATGATGAAAATGGAGATCGTCAATTTTTTAGACGAAGTTATGCGCCTTTTAATATTTTACATGAAGTAGAACATAACTATGTAGATTTAAGTTTAATGGATTTAACATTTAATACAAATTTTAAATGGGAAGTTGCAAAGGGTTTAAATTTTACAACGGTGCTTCAAGGAAGATGGTATCAAAGTAATGCGGTTCAAACGATACACGAAGATTCTAATAATGCAGCAGCTTATAGAGCAGATAATCCTTTAATTAGAGAGAATAATATATTCCTATTTGATGATCCAGACGCACCAGAATTACAGCCATATTCAGTGTTACCAAACGGAGGATTTAGAAAAACAACAGATAACTCTTTAACGAGTTATTACATGAGAAATCAATTTGATTATTCGCATACGTTTGGAGATAAGCATATCGTTAGTGCTTTGTTAGCTCAGGAAATAAGATCGAGTGACCGTGTTCAAGAAAAGAATGACGGTTGGGGCTATTTGTTTGATAAAGGCGGATTAATATTAAGTGATCCTAACTTTATTAGATTTTTGGATAGTAGAGGAGAAGAGTATTTTGATGTTGAAGAAACGAGGCAAAGAGGTTGGGGTGTTTTCTCAAATTTAGCGTATTCTTATGATTCGCGTTATGTTATTAATGGGACCTATACATATACAGGAGATAATAGAACAGGTAATTCTAAAACAGCCCGTTATTTACCAACATGGAATATAAGTGGTGCTTGGAATATGCACAATGAGAAGTTTTTAGAAAATGCCGATTGGTTAAACTTATTAAAAGTAAAATCAACTTATGGTTTATCTGGAAGTAATCCTTTTGATGCTAGTGCAGGTTTAATTGTTTTTGGAGAAGAACCGTTGCGACCTCAATTATCCGAAAGAGAAGTCTCTTTATTAATTGACCAATTAGAAAACGGAGAATTAACATTCGAAAAACTTTATGAATGGAATGTAGGTGTAGAATCTGCTTTCTTTAACAACCGTATAGGTTTAGAATTAGAATATTATAGAAGAACATCCGAAGATTTAATTGGTTTTGTAGAAACTAATGGCGTTGGAGGTGAAGGTACCAAATTAGGAAATGTAGGAGATATGGATCGAGAAGGCTACGAAGTAACATTAAGAACCTTAAATGTGGAAACTTCTAATTTTAAATGGTCTTCTAATTTCAACTTTAGTCATTCTAAAAGTGAAATTACTAAATGGGAATCTCAAGATCGGATTGGCGATGCCATTAGTAGAAATGGAGCCAATCTTGTAGGTTATCCAACAGGAGCTTTGTTTTCTGTGCCCTTTGCAGGATTGGATTCTAACGGAATACCAACATTTTTTGGAGAAGAAGATGCTATTATTCAAGATCTTGATTTGCAAGAAAGAGATGATATTACAAAGTACTTGAAATATGAAGGTCCAACAGAACCAACATTCTTTGGAGGGTTTAATAATACATTTACTTATAAAAATATAGGATTAAATGTTGGGTTTGCATACCGAGGAGGAAATAAAATTCGTTTAGACGATGTTTATCAACAAACGTATGATGATTACAGTTCACTTCCTGGAGATTTAATTAACAGATGGTCTTTACCTGGAGATGAAAATATAACGAACATTCCATCAATTTTATCAGAAATAGCAAGTCAAGGGTTGGATAATCAAGGGTTAAACCCTTACGAATTATACAATAAGAGTGATGTAAGAGTTGCAGATGGAGACTATGTTAGGTTAAAAAATATTAAGTTATCTTATAGATTACCACAGAGTTTCCTAAAGAGAACTTGGTTAAAGTCTGCTACAGCGAGTTTATCTGCCCATAATTTATGGTTAATATATTCAGATGATAGACTTAATGGTATCGATCCAGAATTTTTCCAATCAGGTGGAGTATCGCTTCCGTTAACAAGAAGTTACACATTTACACTTAACTTTAATTTTTAGCATTATGAAAAAGAATTTAATTATAATAATAGCTTTTATTTCATTTTTTGGGTGTGACGAATACTTAGATGAAGTACCAGATAACAGACAAACCGTAACGAGTTTAGAGGATGTTTCAGAATTATTAGTTTCTGCGTATTCCGAAGGAACTTATAATTTTGTAGAATGGAAAACAGATAATGTTACAGCTATTCCAGATAACGATCAAGAAGATTGGATGACGGAAAATTATCAGTATATACCTGTGGTGTCAGATGAGCAACAAGATTCGCCTACTTATTTTTGGGAAAGTAATTATCAAGCCATTGCACATGCCAATCAAGCTTTGGAAGGGTTGAACGATATTGATGGAGGTGATGTTGGCTATAGAAATGCATTAAAAGGAGAAGCATTAATGTCTAGAGCGTATCATCATTTTATGCTTGCAAATGTATTTTCTCAGCATTATAACGATGCAAATAAAGGAGGCTTAGGAATTCCTTATATTACTGCACCCGAAACCAGTTTAAAAGTAGAATACGATCGTGGCACTCTTGAAGAAACATATGCTTTGGTAGAAAAAGATATGCTAGAAGCGCTACCATTAATTTCTGATACATATTATTCGGGTACAGGGAAATATCATTTTACCAAAAATGCTGGATATGCATTTGCTTCAAGGTTTTACTTGTTTAAAGGGGAGTACGATAAGTGTATCGAATATTCTAACAAAATATTAGGTAGTGGTGTTATAAATACAACCTATATTAAAGATATGGATGCTGCATTTGTTGGGACTTCATCTACGCAGATAGCAGATCAATTTAATGATATTAACGACCCTTCAAATATCTTTGTTGTCAGAAAAGAAAGTTCTTCAAGTAGATATTACCAAGGCTATAGGATGAATGTTATAATATTTAATCAAGTCGTTAGAGCTAATATTCAGCAAAGTAGCGATAAAAGAGATTTATTATATAATTTTGGTACTCAAGCATTACAACAACCTAAGTATAACGAACTTTTTAAGTTTACAACGTCAACTACAGGTTTACCATATATTATTATGACCCAGCTACGAGGCGAAGAAGTGATCTTTAATAGAATGGAATCTTATGTAAGATTAAATAGGTTAGATGATGCATTAAATGATTATAATGTTCTTGCCCCAACAAGATACGATACAGGAGGTCAATTAACTTTACCGGATATCGCAACTGGTTTTGGTGGTACAGAACAAGAAGCCATGTTAGATTTTGTTTTACTAGAACGAAGAAAAGAGTTTTTAGCAGAAGGATTAAGGTGGTTTGATGTAAAACGACTAAGTATAGAAGTTACTCATATCGATGTCAATGGAGATGAATTTGTTTTAGGAGAAGAAGATTTAAGGAAAGCGGTTCAAATTCCAGAAAAAGCATCAACAAACGGTATAGAAGCAAATCCAAGATAATAACGATTTAAAGAAGTTTAATATGAAAAATATAATAAAATTAATGATATTAATGTTTTCGGTAACGTTGTTTTATCAATGTGCAACCGATGATGCGAATACAGAGTTTGTAGCTCCAGATAATCCAGATGTTTCAAGTGTAAACGATCAATATTTATACGATAACAATGGAGTAAGTTTATTTGAAACCTATGGTACAGCCACGCGTTGGAGATGGAATGATAACTTTATAGACCCAACAGAACGCGCAACACCTATTGATGCAGATTTGGTTATTCCTTCAACTAAATTGGTAGAATATTTATGGGCAGGACCTTATGCTGAAACCGGTGCAGATGCTAGTGATTTTATAAAAAGTTTGTTTCCATCAGAATTAGTGTATATGGGATCGTATATATTTAATAACGATGGCACAGTAAAGTTAGGGTTTGCAGAAGGAGGAGCAAGAGTAACACTTTTAAATATGAATGCCTTAGATTTTGAAAATAGAGATTGGATGACCGACCCAAGCGGAGGCGTTTTAGCAACTGTCCATCACGAGTTTTCTCATATTGTACATCAAACTCATGGAATACCTACTGGTTTTAATACCATTTCAGAATCTTATTTAGGAAACGGTTGGAGTAATGGTGTAAGTAGAGATGATGCGATTAAATTAGGAATGGTAAGAAATTATGGAACCTTAAATGAGTTTGAAGATTTTTGTGAAATTATTTCGCACCTTTTAGTTGTAGATCAAGCGACTTTCGAGGACGATTTTATTAATCAAGAAGATTGTACAACATATACAGATGCTGGCGATATTATAAATTGTACAGAACTTAATGAAGGCCGAGAGCTTATCAGCCAAAAAGTAGATTTGGTGGTAGCTTTTTATAAAAATAATTTTAATGTTGATTTATTGGAAGTAAGAGATGTGCTTCAAGAAAGGTTAACAACAGTAATAGATACTAATGGAATTCCAGAATAAGGATTTACTGTTTTTATTTTAGAACTAAAAAACAAAAAGATATGAAATATATATATAAATTAGGAACAACATTAAGTGTTTTTATACTGCTGTTGGTTGTTGCGTCCTGTACTTCAGATAATGAGGTAGAGCCACTTTTCGATCAATCTATAAACGAAAGAACAGAGGTTTTAAAAGCGGAGTATTCAAATATCCTTATAACTCCAGAAAATGGATGGGTAGGTTATTATTCGCCAAACAACAGTTTTGGTTTTTACACCATTTTGTTAGATTTTGATTCGAGCGGAAATGTTGTTATTAACTCAGATTATGAGGCAGGTTCTGCAGATAATAATATAACCTATAGGATTGATAAATCATTAAAAATTGAATTAGTTTTTGAGTCGTCGTCCGTTTTTAGTGAAATCTTTGCAATTAATAACAACAATAATGGAGGTGAATTTGTCTTTAATATATTATCGGCTACAGAAAACGAAATCGTATTAGAGAGTAAATTAGATTATGGAGATGATGTAACAATATTTACTTTAAGAAGAGCACGAGCAGATGAGTCAGATTTAGACCCAGTTTATGATTCAGTTGAAGATATATCAGGAGATGGAACAGCGTCGGTATTTAGAAACATACTGTTTAATGATGATATAATAGGGACATTTAGTTTTAATACCGCAACTAGATTTACAACAATTTCATATATCTCCACAGATGGAACAATTGAAACAGTAAATGTTCCAATAATAATAACAGCTACAGGGTTTAGTTTTGTAGAGCCATTAGATATTAACGGTATAATATTAACCAGTTTTGAATATAATGATGCAGAAAATCAATACGAAAATCCAGCAGATGCATTAACAATCATTTATGATAATATACCAGGTATACCATTAGCACCTTACGATTTTGGTACAGTAGCGAATAGTGCTAGGTACAATTATTTAGAACCAGGAAAAAGTAGTTTAGCTTTTACAAGTTTTTATGATGATTATACACAATTTGTATCAGATAATTATGGTTTTACTATAGATAGAGTTTATATGTTTAGTTTAAATGATGGAGCAACTCCTTATTTATATATTTATACCAGTTTAGGTAATATATGGTATGATATGAATGTTGATGTAGCTGACGGTATCGTTAAGTTTGAATTGACAGGAGATACAAATTCTAGTGCAGGTTTAACAGCTGTATTACAACCAATAATTGATGCGTTTACAGGAGCGCCTTCTGGATACTACCTAAAAGAAACAGGAGGACTTCTTAATTTTTCAAATGGTACATTCTCGATGATTAACGTCGATGACCCTTCAATGGAAATTAATTTTTACGATTTCTAATTGCTTATTAAATAAGTTATAGATTAAAAAAACCCTAATGCATGCTAAATACATTAGGGTTTTTTAATGTTTTAATTTTTAATTAACACATCCATTAAATAATTTTTCCATTTTACAACGTTATCATATTTTGTATTTACCTTTGCAAGGTTTTATATATAGATTTATGAATAAAATAGTTTTAATATTTTTTTTTAGTCTTTTCTCGTTAATAGTTAGTGGGCAAACCATACCAGAACGTCAAGTTAAAGCAGAGGATACTATTGCTGTCAAAACTCAAGATAGTTTAGTAACCATAGATAAACCTAAGTCTAAAAAAAACATATTAGATAGATTAGATCCAAAAAACTCAGACGAAATAAAAGCTAAAATAGAAGACTATTTAATTATTTCTCACAGGAATGATACAACATACGTAGATACCACATTGTCAATAAAAAAAGAGTACAAGTTTAATTATTTAAGAAAAGACAATTTTGGACTCATACCATTTTCAAATTTAGGACAGACCTATAACAGTCTAACCCATAATTTCGAAAGTACAAGTTTAATGCCTAGTTTCGGCGCACGAGCAAGGCACTTTAATTATATGGAAATTGAAGATATTAACTATTATCGCGTGCCAACACCGTTAACCGAGTTGTTTTTTAAAACAGCCTTCGAGCAAGGTCAGTTAGCTGATTCTTTTTTTACCGTAAATACGTCACCGCAATTTAATTTCTCATTAGCCTATAAAGGGATGCGATCCTTAGGTAAATACCAACATATACTAACTAGTACAGGTAATTTTAGATTTACAACCAACTATCAAACAAAAGATAAACGATATAATTTTAGAGGGCATGTAGTAACTCAAGATTTGCTAAATGAAGAAAATGGAGGGCTTCAAGACGATCAAATCGAAAATTTCGAAACTGGAGCCGAAGAATTTATAGACCGTTCCATTCTAACAGTGAATTTCGAAGATGCCGAAAGCATATTAAAAGGAAAACGCTTTCATTTAGATCACAATTATAAAATCATTCAAGAAAAAGATTCCCTATCAAAAAACAAATTAAGTATAGGTCATATCATGTCGTTTGAAGATAAATATTATCAATATAATCAAACAAGTGCTCAAACAAGTATTTTAGGAGCTGCATTCAAATCATCCAGTTTAGAAGACCGTGCAACTATCGAACATTTTCACAACCAACTGCAATTAAACTATAGTAATAATATATTAGGCGATTTGCAATTTAATGTAGGGAGTGATAATTATAATTACGGATACGACAAAGTTGTAAAATATCTAGGTGAAACAATAACAAATAGATTAAAAGGAAATATATATTCAACTGGAGGTAAATATCATAAACAATACAAGACATTTGAACTTTACGGCGAATTAGGATTAAATATTTCTGGCGATTTCGACGGAAATTATCTAAAAGGAGATGTGAGCTTTAGTCTAAACGACGACATTTCGGTAAAAGCATCCATAAACCATAGTTCCAAAGCGCCTAATTATAATGAGCTTTTATATCAAAGTGATTATAAAAATTACAATTGGCAAAATAATTTCAACAATACCGAAACACAACAGCTGGCCTTTCAGCTAAAATCAAAAAAACACGCCACTCTAACGGTAGATTATACAACAATTAACGATCATGCTTATTTTAAGAAAGATGTTATAAATATAGACGAAGACGATTTTATACCTGTCAAAGCCTTTCAGAACGATAAATCAATAACTTATTTACGAGTAAAATTCGAAAACGAAATAAGGTTTAAAAAGTTCGCATTAAATAATACGATACTATATCAAAACGTTCAAGACGAAAACAATGTCTTTAACGTGCCCGAAATCACAACACGTAACACCTTCTATTATGCAAGCCATTTGTTTAAAAAAGCGTTGTATTTACAAACAGGAGTGACTGTAAATTACTTCACATCCTATCATATGAATGCCTACGATCCTGTATTGGCTGAATTCTATGTGCAAACAGATCAAGAATACGGCAATTTTCCGCGTCTAGATTTTTTCCTAAACGCTAAAGTTCGTCAAACACGTATATATGTAAAAGCCGAGCATTTTAATTCGTCATTCACGGGCTACAATTATTATTCAGCACCAAACAACCCATACCGAGATTTTACAATTCGTTTCGGGCTAGTCTGGAATTTCTTTCTGTAAATTAATTATGGCGTTTCCGCGAAAAGGGGTCGGGTTTTATTCATTGTTTATCATTATCTAATAATGTATTCATGAATGTAAACATTTCAACAGTCGCTTTTTTGCGTTGTATAAGTGCAACAACCCAAAAAGCGTTTCAACAAATGCCTTAATCCCTAACGCGGGAGTAGCGTTTATATAAAAGATTTAGTAAAACAGAAAAAGGACTACTATTTAAGGAGTAAAAAAGTAGGAGTAAAAGAAAAAAGGGATAAGAAATTAGGCAAAAGGCAAAAGAGAAAAGAGTAAAAAGTAAAAAGAGACTAGTTATAATAAAAATAAAGTAATAAAACTGTCATCTGTACTTAGCGTCTTATCGCCTTCGCGCGATAAAAAAGAAAGGTCTATTATATAGTATAAGACACCTATTAATAAATAAGTCGCATTCCGATATCTAATCCATAGTATTCCCACAAACCAACTCACCACCAACCAATAAAATCCCGATCCCCTAAAACTTTATTTCCATGTAAGTTGTTGATAAAAAAGCAATTAAGCCATCGATTAAAAA
>JBDWSF010000004.1:0-167913 GCA_039985655.1 Algibacter sp.
GTTAGATGGTTAGATGGTTAGATGGTTAGATGGTTAGATGGTTAGATGGTTAGATGGTTAGATGGTTAGATGGTTAGATGGTTAGATGGTTAGATGGTTAGATGGTTAGATGGTTAGATGGTTAGATGGTTAGAAATCTAAATTTTTCTAATTTCATAAACAAAATATAGATTGAAAATATTTAGGTTTCTGCTTAATTATATTAATTAATGAAAAGTTTTCAGAGTAACGGTAAATTATTAATTTCTGGAGAGTATGTCGTTCTGGATGGTGCGCTTTCACTTGCTATACCTACTAAATACGGACAATCTTTAGAGATAGAATCTCATAATAAACCCGAAATTATATGGGAAAGCTTCGATTATAAAAATAATATTTGGTTTAAAGGTGAGTTCCATTTTCATGAGATTAGAACACTTCCCCTAGAAACTATCAAACCCAATAATCCGTCTCAAAGGCTTTTACAAATTCTTATTGCTGCTAAAAAACTGAATCCTTTATTTTTAGATGGCGCAACGGGATTTAAAATAACAACGAAACTTGATTTTCCTCAACATTGGGGGTTGGGCACATCGTCAACCTTAATCAATAACATCGCGCAATGGGTCAATATAAATCCATACACGCTATTAGAAAACACTTTTGGAGGCAGTGGTTACGATATTGCATGTGCACAAAATAACACGCCTATAACGTATCAAGTAGAGAATAAAACACCAATTGTTAATACTGTTAATTTCGATCCTAGTTTTAAAAACAATCTCTATTTTGTTTATTTGAATAAAAAGCAAAATAGTCGTGATGGTATTGCACATTATAAAGCCAACAAAGATCAGTCGAAATCTATGGTTTCAGAAATTAGTACGATTTCAATGAAGATGATTTCTTCTAATACCTTAGAAAATTTTGATTCACTTATTGAACAACATGAAAGCATTATTTCTAGCATTATAAAACAAAAACCTGTTAAAGCATTATTGTTTTCTGACTTTAACGGACAAATGAAAAGCTTAGGTGCTTGGGGTGGTGATTTTATCTTAGTTACTTCTAAAACCAACCCTACTTCTTATTTTAATGAGAAAGGTTTTGATACGGTTATCGCTTACGCGGATATGGTGTTGTAGACTTTTACTTATCGTTGTCTATACTTCAAGCTGAACTTCTTTCAACTTCTTTTAATCAATGTCTCTTTATCAATAAGGTGAGCTTCCTAAATAAATTCGAAATAACGCTAGAGTAAGTCATTAAGTTCTTTATATTTTAACCCTCCTAATTTCGATTAAATCGAAATTTTTGGCCCTTTAAAACAAAGGGAGGAACACGTTTAATTTATATTTCATGAAAGAATTATACTTAGCAAAAATTAAAACAATTTTTAAATATGCTATATTAATAGGAGGCGATATGTGAGCGATAGTAGTTCTTCGAATCCGGCTCAGGACAGGCTCATCCTTTTGTTTTTTTTTAATTTGAAAACCATCTTAAAAAAGAAATACAGTACTTAGTTGTGGATTCCTGCCTTCGCAAGAATGACAAAAAATAACGAATAGTTCAGTTTATATTTTTCCTAAAACCCAATCATATTAAAAATACGCACTAAAATTTAAGCATAAAAAAGCCTCAAATTAATGAGGCTCATTTTTATATTTTTAAAACTTAGTCTCTACTGCACTTGAGTTTTAGCTCTGTTATCTTCAATCTCTGCTGCTTCTTTTAAAGCATTAAATAATTTAGAATTCACAGCAGATGTTTTTTGTTGTTCTACTCTATTTGCTGCTGCTTGATAGTTATCTAATTTTACAGCTGGAATGATTTTAGTTACTTGAACCATATAAACACCGTTTGCACCTTCAATTAATCCAGATGTTTCGCCTTCTTCTAAACCAAAAGCTGTTCCTACTACTAACGGCTCTCTTCCAGCTCCAGAAATAGTTGGGTTTTTCATATTAATAGCAGATGAGCTTCTTACAGTTTTACCTTCCGCTTTAGCAACTTCATCTAAAGTTGTTGCAGAAATCTTAGCTTTAATCATTTCAGCTTTTTTCTCTTTTCTAATAGCTGGTAATGCAGTTGCTGAAGCATCTTCAACACTCATTAATCCTGCTTCGTGCTTTGCAACAAGTTGTACAATTGCATAACCTCCAGAAATATTGAAACGTTTTACATCTCCAACTTCAGCTTCTTCTTCAAATGCCCAACGTACAATTGGTCTTTGGCTTCCAACACCTGGAATGTTTTCGTCTAAAACTTTAATTCCGTTTACAGGGCGCGCAGTAAATTTACTTTCTGTTGCAACCTCTTGAAAATCTTTACTAGCTACATTAATTTCGAAGTTAGATGCATCTCTAAATACTTTATCGATTGTAGTTTCTGATGGCTCAATTTCTCTAGATATTGTACCTACTTGAATGGCTTTCTTTTTATCTTTTTGACCTTCGATTTCAATAACGTGAAATCCAAATATTGTTTTTACAACACCTATATCTCCTGTTTTTCCTTCGAATTCAAAATCGTTAAATTCTGGCACCATTGAATTGTATGGATGCCAATCGTAACGTCCTTCTTTTTCTACACTTCCTTTATCTGAAGAAAATGCTTTTACCAATTCTGGAAATTTAGAGCGGTTAGATTTAAGCACTTTCACCAAACTATCTGCAGTTACTTTTGCTTGATCTTCAGTTTGTGTAATTGTTTCATCAGCAGATCTTGAACCTAGAAACGGAACCAATATATGTCTAACTTTAGCAGAGTCTGGTATTTGTTTTACAGCAATTACTTTAGATATTTTAAAGTTTGTGCCATCTTTATATGGTCCAAAAGTTTCTCCTGCATTAAGATTATAAATAGCATCTGCAACACTAGTTGGTAAGCTTGATTTAAAAACAAAACGGTTATCAAACTTTACATCTGAATTAGAATTGATATATTCTTCATCATTCTCAACTTTAGAAAAAGCAACAATAGCATCGTTTCTAGCCCCTGCCTCTTTACCTGTTAAAAAATCGTTTAAGTCAGCTTTAATAGCATTTTCATCTTCAACTGAAGCAACTTCTTTAAACTCTACATATTTAATATCTCTTGAAGCGTCTGCTTCATATTGCTTGCTATTTTCATTAATATAAGCTGAAATATCAGATTTTGATACTGTGATTGTACTATCTATAATTGAAGAGTAAGGAATTTGAATAAATTTGATATCTACTTTATTCCCTTCTAAACCATGAGCCAATTCGCCTTCTGCCAAAGTCCCTGTTAAACCAGCTTTAACCATGTTAAAGTAGTTTTGTTGTAACGCATTAGAGGCTATAGATTTTTCGTAGTTAACCCAACCTTCATAACCTACCGGAGATGTTTCTTTTAAATTAGCTATATATTCGTTTAATTTATTAGCATCAAACAAACCAGCTTCGTTTAAAAACTCTGGGCTTGTTGCTAAAGCCGTTTTTAACAAATCTCTCATTTGGTCTTTCTCTACAGATATACCCAATTTTTCAAATTGAGTTTCCATAACAGCTTGTCTTACTTCTTGATCCCAAACACGGTTCATTACTTGCGTACTTGTTGAATTTGATCCAGCTTGTCTTTGTGCAGCTTCAACTTTTTGTAAAAAATCATTACGGTCTATGTCTCGGCCATTTATTGCTCCAACAACATCTTGTGATTTATTAGAGAAACTTGCGCTTCCATCAAAAAGACCAGATAGTATAAAAGCAAATAAAGCCATTGCTATTACAAATATTAATACTGCTGTTTTTTGTCTGATTTTATTTAAAACTGCCATCTGTCATTTAAATTTTTAAAAAATACCCATTATTGGGATTCAAATTGTTGTTTTTTTGCCTAATTTATAATTATGAAGCGGTATTAGCACCTTTTTATTTTAAATTCAACAAAAATATCGTGCGCGAAAATACCATTTTCTATTTAATAATGAAAGTAGAAGCGCGCATTAATTCTATTAAACTATTTAGATTTTTATTTTTACCGAAATATGACAAATGAAATGTGAGAAAACTAAATGATTTTTGCTAAATAAATTCAATTAACCCGTTGTGCATTTTGAGGAAAATTTGTCAATTCGAGTGAATTTCACTCATAAAAATGAGTGAAATTCACTCGAATTGACATTTAGTTTATCGAAATAAATCAAAATGCACAACGGGTTCAATTAATCTTCTTCTATTATTGTGAGTTCTACCAAGTCTATTTTTGTATTGGACACTTCTAAAATGGTAAACTGAAATTGTTCAATTTTAATAAAAGCTCCCTTTTCTGGAATTTCTTCGGTATGACTAACTATTAATCCACCAAGAGTTTCATAGTTCTCACTTTCGGGTAAGTTTATTTTATACGTTTCGTTAATATGGTCAACCTCTAAACGTGCTGAAAATTTAAACGTATTCTCAACAATAACTTCTTCTATTAAATCGACATTATCATGCTCATCTTCAATTTCACCAAAAAGTTCTTCTACAATATCTTCAACAGTCATAATACCAGAAGTCCCACCGTATTCATCCAATACTACTGCAATACTTTTACGTTTTTTTATAAGGATATTAAGCACATCATTTATTAAAATGGTACCAGGAACAAATTCTACTGGCAATAGCATTGATTTTATCGTTTCAGGTTTTTTAAATAGTTCAAAAGAATGAACGTAACCTAAAATATCGTCTACTGTATCTTTATAAACTAAAATTTTAGTACACCCTGTTTCTGTAAATAGTGCATTAAGATTTTTTATACTCTCATTAATTTCGACACCAATTATTTCAGTTCGAGGCACCATAACTTCTCTAGCTTTTACTTCAGAAAACTCTAGTGCATTTTGAAAAATCTGAATTTCTGTATCAACCTCATCATCATCTTCAACAGATTCCATTTGTTCACTTATATAATTTCCTAATTCTACTTTTGTAAATGCTAATTGAATTTGATCGCCCTCGGTTTTAAAAAAATATTTCAATACCAAATCTGAAATCCAAATAACAAAATCTGAAACCAATGAAAATAATAAATAAAAGATATATGCCGGAATTGCAAAAAACTTAATTAATGAATTCGAATAAATTTGAAAAAACACTTTTGGTAAGAACTCGGCAGTAATTAAAATAACTAAAGTTGAAATTACAGTTTGCGACAACAAACTCAAATCATTTAATATATAGTTTATAAAAACGGAATTTGACGATATAGACTGAAACCAATCCACCAACAAATCGCCCATAAAAAACCCATAAACAACTAATGCAATATTATTACCAATAAGCATAGTAGCTATAAACTTTGAAGGTTTTGCAGTAAGCTTCCCTAATATTTTAGCAAAAAAACCATCTTGTTTTTTCTCTATTTCTATATGAATTTTATTTGAAGATATATACGCAATCTCCATGCCCGAGAAAAAGGCAGAAAGCAATAATGAGACCATTATAATTGCTACATAAAGACTCATTTATTTAGAATTGTTTCTGTTTTTATTATCAAAATTTCTACGAAAGAAAAACATAAATATAGCTAACGCAAGTAAAAACAAAGACAAATAGGCATGACTTCTATCGGTGTTCCAAGTCATAAAAACATCGTAGACGAAGTAGATAGATATTAAAAGATATAAATATTTTGAAAATTTAAGATAACTCATCAGTCTATTATTTATTAAGTACAAAGATAGATAAAATCCTTGTGCTACTATAAATCTTTAAAATGAATTGATTGGTATTATGAAGTGTCTAAAAAACTATTCGTCTAAAGTCACAATTCCTGTAACTTCAAGCACTTCGGCATTAGAGAATTTCGAATTAGAATCGAAACCATTGCCATGTATTAAGTCTTGCCCCGTTCTAAACGTTACTGGCCTATTGGTAAATATCCATCCTTTTGAATTATCGTAATACAACTGCTCTGCAAACAAAGTGTCTTTATCTGCTGTGATTAATTTTACATGACCTCGTAAATCAATCAAATCTGTTTGATCATAGGTTATGGCATAATCTGCAAGTATATTGCTTCTTTTATTATTTTCATCAAACAACTCTAAATCTATCCCTTTCGGAAACTCTTTATAGGGGTAACTCCTGTTTGAATAATCTAGCATTTTAGGGCTTATCAGAATAGCTTTAACTCTACCAGAATCTGTTTTTTTAAAATTGATATCTTCAGCTTCTCCAATAGGTTCGTTTTCCGAAATACCAATCTTATTAACTTGCTTTAAGTTATTGTTGCATGAAAAAAACATAGTCACAACAATTGCTGTGACTATGTAAAATATATTATGCTTTTTTATTATTCTCATTTAGATACTTGGCACTTTTACTGAAGCTCCTATCCAACACCCAATTTTGATTGTTTTACCAGACATACCTTCTGTAAATATTTCAGATTTAGTTGGCGCTTTTGCTTTGTAACTGGTTGCTGATTGCGCTGCTGACTTTTTTAAAGTTGGATCTATTCTTGATGCTTTTTGAGCTTCTTGAGCTGCCAACCAATACACTGCTCTTTTATTAAAGTTACTATCTCCACAACTTTTAGCACTTGATGCATACATTCCTGCAATTGACAAGTGAGGTCTTCCATTTGAAGGATTAAGACTTAATGATTTCTTAAAGTAATTTCTTGCTTTCCCGTAGCTACCTTTAGCTTTTAATTTTAAAGCAATCTTATTATATAATTTAGCTTTCTTAAAGTTATCCGTTTCTAAACTAATAGCTTGCTCGTAAAACTTAACAGCTTCACTAGACTTACCTTCTTTATCTTTTAAGATCCCTAAGTAATATGCAGAATTTGCAGATGGACTTAACTCATGGTAAGCATTTACCAACTTAAAGAATAAAGGATCGTCTGTACATTCTTTTTGAGACATTTTTCCAGCGGCACGTTGTAACCAAACTTCATTTCCTTTGTTCTCTTCAAAATCTTTTTCATATAAAGGAATAAGATTTGTACAATTAGCTCGATCTCCTAATTTAGAATCTATACTACCAGAAATTTGATCGTAAGCTTTTAAATAACTCTCATAATATTTTTTATAACTTTTTTCTTTCTTTACTAAAACTGTACCTGCATCTTCTTTTTCAATTAATTCATTAAGTTTTACAGAATAATTCTTTACTTCATCTTCTACTTTTTCTACAACATCATCATATTTATTAAATAAATCTGATGCTGTTTTTTCTTTAGCATCATATAAAGTCACCATTAAAGAAAAATAGGTATACAAACTTTTTGGGTTTGTAAATGTTGCCTTATCTAATTTATATGCTGCATCAAAACATTCGTATAATTCAGCATCTGTTTTACCTAATAAGACTTTATTATCATACATCAACTGGCACGCTTTTGCTGCATACTCTCCTTTTTTAGTTTTACTAGAAAAATACTCAGCTCTTTTTTCCCATAACAACATAAGATCGTTAATAAAAGCTGTTTTATCTGCATCAGATGCATTCTTAATTTTGTCCTTTAATATTTTTTCTCCATCTATATAGATGGCATTATTAAATTTTGGACACTTATTTCTCACTGCCATCCATGGCTCGTAAGCAGCATCATAATTTTTAGCCTTTGTATACTCGTGAAATATAGACAACTTAGTCATACATTCTTCGTCTTGCTGTGCAAAACTTATATTAGAGCCAATAAATAAAAAGGCTAATAAAAAAGTAATTTTTGTTTTCATAATAATAATTTAATCCTGGTTAGTAATATTTTTTCTTCTCGAACCATCTGTCGTTCAGAGATAAACTGATATGCAAATTAATAAAGTTCTCTTGTATTAAACTGCTATTGGTAGTCCCACGTTTACCAATCTCGAAACCTAAATTCGCATTAGAGATTCCACCACTCAATGGTATTCCTACTCCAAAAGACATGCCAAACTCGTTTATTGACTCTCCATTTATATTTAATCCAGATTTTTCTTGGCGGATACCTGCTCTATAAACTACACGCTTTAAATAACTTGTATATGAATTATACTGAGGAATATAAAAACCTCCAATAGAAATTGTTGAAGCATCTTCATAAGCTGTCGTTGCATTTGTATATAATGGATTTGAAAACTCACTAATTTTTTGAGTTGTATATTCTGCACCAACAAACCATTTTCTAGGCGCTCCAATTCCTGCTCCAAATGAAAATTTTGATGGGATAGTTAAATCCGTTTCATCTAAATTTAAGGCTTCTAAATCTACACTTATTGAATTAACTACAGACTCTGATCCTGAATCTGAAACTACTACTGTAGATAAATCTCTTATATTTTTTGATACCAAAGTGCTTTCTGGAGTAAAGGTAATACCTGAAACAAATTCTAATTTTTCAGTTAGCATGGCTTTATATGATACTCCCAAATTAATATTTAAACCACTTAGGTCAGATCTATTACTTTCTTTTGATTGATTAAGCAAACGTATATCATCACTATCATAACGGTATGTTATGGCGCTATTTTCAATGTTTCCGAAATTATAATTCGCATCTATACCAACACTAAGCGCTTTAGAAACTTGATAACCAAAACCAATAGACGCTTTGTTTACGCCTCCTTCACCATTAAACCTACTGGCAATATCGCCATTATCATTAATATCTTCTAACTTATAGCCTACTGCTGTATACGGCACTAAACTGAATCCAAAACCAAATCTCCCCATAGGTACATTCATGGCTAAATAATCAAAAGAGGTTGACGATGTACTACCTTCACTCGTATCACTTTTTAAATCTATACTAGAATGACTTCCTCCAACAGTAAATTTAACAGGTCTACTTTCGTTACCCCAAAGCTCTAAATTATTACCTGCATAAGAGGCTGGATTACGTAAATTAACATGAATACTATCCGTATAAATGCTTACCCCCCCCATACTTCTATTTTCTACAGTTCCTTTAAATTTCAAACTTCCAATGCCATAAAAAGAATATGGCGATGCCGTATTCTCTTGCGCATTACTTTGTAAAGTGAAAATCGTAACAAAAACTAATACAAGTTTTTTTATCATTTGCTTCAATTAAATTGTAAAATATAGTTTAATCCTTCTAACAAGAAATTAGAGTTCGCAAATATGCTACTTTTTAATTGTTTAGACAAGAAATTAGCATTTCCTCCTGTTAAAATAACTGTTAAATCTGAATATTTTAAAGCATACTCTTCAATAACTCCACCAATTTCTTTTAAAACGCCATTAATAACTCCTGAATGAATCGAACTATTTGTTGATGTGCCTATAATGTTTTTAGGCATTTCTATTTCTAATAACGGCAAATTTGCAGTTAAATTATTGAGCGCTTTATAACGTATTCCAATCCCAGGAGAAATAGCACCTCCTAAATACTCATTTCTGTGCGTTACAAAATCGTAAGTGATACAGGTCCCTGCATCTATGATTAATACATTTTTATTAGAAAATTGATTCACAGAAGCACAAACAAGCGCTATTCGATCTACACCTAAAGTTTTTGGGGTTTCATATCGATTTTTGAATGGTAATTTTGTTTCTGAATTTAATTGAACTAAATCGAAATGTATATCAACATATTTTAAATCCTTTTCACTTAATCTACCAACGGAAGAAATAATCGCTTTTTTTATTGATGGATATTTTTTTTTAAGACGATCTACATGCTCTAAAAAAAAATCCACTTTAACCGTTTCCTTCACTTTTAACTTTTCTCCGCTAAAAACAGCTAATTTGATTAAAGTATTCCCAACATCTATTATTAAATTCATGTTTTATATAAAGTTTCAAATTTACAAAACGACAAATTAAATATATTCTTATTTCCACATATTATTAATTGTGAACGATTTAGAAATAATTAATAAGAAAAATAAATAAAAAAATATTTTTTCGCACTTTTATTTTGGCGAATAGCAAAAAGGAGTATATATTTGCATCCGCTAAGCGAGGTGCCTTAGCTCAGTTGGTAGAGCAAAGGACTGAAAATCCTTGTGTCCCTGGTTCGATTCCTGGAGGCACCACTTCGAAAAGTGAACCCTTGATTATCTTTTGATATTCAAGGGTTTTTTATGCTTACAACTTTCTTAAATTATAAGAAGAGATGGATCAAATAGATAGGTTATTACAAATTAAAAATGATTATTATACCAATTCTGTTTTGAAATTACTGTAAAAGAAAATGATGATTTTTTTCTTTATACGAAATAGAAAAACAAAGCATAACCTCAGTTACAGTTTATTTTTCTATTGATAAAGAAAGGACGTTTTATTGCGGTCATTTCAATACAAAATTGGTATTGCTTCATAAAAAAACATAGAATCTATTACGAAATACAGCTCCAATTTAGCACACTCTATATCAAATTCTATGTTGTGAATAATCCTTCAGAATCCCCTTCTCGCGATTTTAGTAACTTAGTAAGGATCTAAATATTTGGATTTGTTTGATTCTTTAGTTGAGATTACAACTTTTGGTAAAACTATTTCAGTTAAAGCTTTTAATTGACTCTGCAATTAAGCTTAGATAATAATTAATTTTTGAAAAAAAATTAGTTAGAGAACTACTGTCATATTTAATAATTACTTAAAAACACTTGGTAGTTCCAACTAAAACAAACAATTCAACTAAAAAAATCTTCTAATACTCCCACTTTACAAATGCTTCCATAGCGGCATAGTGAGACAAACCTAATTCATGGTATATATCTGCCGTTTCTCTATTTCTGTCTTCTGCGCGCTGCCAAAACTCTCTACTATCAGTTCCCTGAAAGACCACACCATCTTTTTGAGATTGATGCTTGAAAATACCTTTGCGCTTTTCTAATACTTGGTCTGGCCCCATTGGTACTGCCATTTCTATTTCGTCAATTCCCCATTCTTGCCATGCTCCTCTATACAACCAAACCCAACAGTCTTTCATAAACTTTTTTGGCTTTAATTGTTTTACCGCTTCAAAAACAGCATCTAAACAGACTTTATGTGTCCCATGTGGGTCAGCTAAATCTCCTGCTGCATAGATTTGATGAGGTTTTATCTTTTCTATTAAATCTGAAGTTATTTTCACATCTGCTACTCCAATCGGGTTCTTTTTTATAGCTCCAGTTTCATAAAACGGTAATTCCATAAAATGAATCTGTTCATCTGGAATTCCAATAAAATGACAAGTAGCTCTTGCTTCTCCTTTTCTTATTAATCCTTTTATATACCTAACTTCCGGAGTATCTATTTCGCTAGATTTTTTATTCTTAAGAAATTCTGCTGCTTTATTATAAATAGCTTCAGCTTCAGTGTTCTCAATGCCAAACTTATCATTGTAATCGCATACAAAACTAGCAAACCGAAGCGCTTCATCATCAGCTACAGCTATATTTCCAGAGGTTTGATATCCTATATGTACTTCGTGACCTTGTTCATGTAATCTTTTAAAAGTACCACCCATACTAATGATATCATCATCTGGGTGTGGACTAAAAATAATAACACGTTTTTTTGCTGGTTCAGCACGTTCTGGGCGTTTACTATCATCAGCATTTGGTTTCCCTCCTGGCCAACCTGTAATGGTATTTTGTAGTTTGTTAAATATTTTTATATTAATATCGTAAGCTGGTCCAGAATCTGCTAATAAATCACTCATACCGTTTTCTATATAATCGGCATCTGTTAGCATTAAAATAGGCTTCTTTAAATGAAGCGCTAAAGCTAATACTGCTTTTCTTATAAGTTTATCTGTCCAAGTAATTTTTTCAACTAACCATGGTGTATTAATTCTAGTTAACTTAGAAGCTGCTGCTTTATCTAAAATAAAGGTTGCATTATTATGCTCCTGTAAATAAGATGCTGGCACAAGACTTGTTACTTCGTCTTCCACGGAAGCTTTAATAATATTAGACTTGCTTTCCCCCCAAGCCATAAGAATGACTCTTTTAGCTTCCATTATTTTTTTCACTCCTAAAGTGATGGCAGTTCTTGGCGTATTATTTAATCCAGAAAAATCATTACTTGCAGCGACTCTTGTAATATGATCTAATGCTACTAATCGCGTTTTCGAATTTTGTAATGAACCTGATTCATTAAACCCTATATGACCATTGCCACCTATTCCTAAAATTTGTAAATCGATACCACCTAAAACTTTTATTTTTCTTTCATAGGCATCACAATAACTTGCAATGTTCTCTTTAGATAATAAACCATCAGGGACATGACAGTTTTCTGGTAATATATCTATATGATTGAACAATTGTTCTTTCATAAAGCGTACGTAACTGTTCACGGAATCAGGCTCCATTGGGTAGTATTCATCTAAATTAAAGGATACTACATTTTTAAAACTTAATCCTTCTTCTTTATGAAGACGTACCAATTCTGCATATAACCCTTTTGGTGAAGATCCAGTTGCCAACCCTAATATACAAGGCTGTTTTTGAGCTTGTTTAACTTTTATTAGGTCTGCAAGTTCTTTAGCGACAGCTTTTGAAGCTGTTGTTGAATTTTCAAAAACAGCAGTTCCGATGTTTTCAAATCGTTTTTCGAAACCTGTGGCTTGATCTATATGACTTTTTAACATTACTTAATTCCTTTTTTTAAATTTTATAAAATATTTTTTTTGATTTTTTTCCAAGTTCTAGTTAATAAGTAACCTGAAATTAATGCAGACATAGTTAATGCTATGGCATAATTATAGTCACCATAAATCCAATAACCGGTTGCGAACATGCAACTATAAATTAGGATGCAGCCAAGTAGCATGGCAAGGATTCCAGATGGGATACTCCATGCTTCATCAGAATCTTTTAAAGTAATATTTTCAGAATCAGCATCTTGTATTACTTTTGCCCACCCTGGTCCACCTGGTTGTATTTTTTTATAAAAGTCTTGTAAAACTTTCTTGCTTTCTGGTTGTGTGATATAAGTTGCTATTAACCATATAATTGTTGTAATTAAAACCACAAAAGGGTATTCTAAATAATCTTCAAAAACTCCTGTTTCCGAATTAAATAAATAAGCTCCAATAGGTGTTAGTTTTAATAATATAGAAATGATACCTGAAGCAAACATAGCAGTAATTTCACTCCAAGCATTAATACGCCACCAAAACCAGCGCAGTATAAATATAAGACCAGTACCAGCTCCAAAAACTAATAACAACTCAAATAATTGTAATGCATTTTGTAATAACAATGCTAAAACGGCACTAAATACCATTAAGACTATAGTTGAAATTCTACCAACGGCTACCAATCTTTTTTCTGAAGCATTGGGGTTAACTTGTTGTTTATAAAAATCATAAACAATATAAGATGACCCCCAATTAAGCTGTGTTGAAATAGTACTCATATAGGCAGCAATTAAAGACGCTAATACAAGTCCTAGTAATCCGCTAGGAAGCTTAGTAAGCATTGCAGAGTAAGCTAAATCATGACCTAGCTTATCATCTGCTATATTTGGAAATGCTTCTTGTATGCTTGCTAAATCTGGAAATACGACCAATGAAGCTAAAGCTACTAAAATCCATGGCCAAGGACGTATAGCATAGTGCATAATATTAAAGAAAAATGTTGCTCCAATAGCATGATTCTCATCTTTGGCTGCCAGCATACGTTGTGCTATATAACCACCACCACCTGGTTCAGCCCCTGGATACCAAGAACTCCACCATTGTACGGCTAATGGTATAATGAACAAGGTTATTAAAGTTTGTTTATTACTGAAATCGGGTAAAATAGAAAGTTTGTCCGCTACATTTTCGTTTATCATTAAGGCTTCAATACCACCTACTTCTGGGATATTAACCAAATAGTAAGCGGCTCCAATAGCACCACCCATAGCTACAAAAAATAATACAAAATCGGTATAAACTACACCTTTGAAACCTCCTAGTGCGCTAAATGTAACGGTAATTAATCCTGCACTTACAACAGTTTGCCAAGGCTCAAGCCCCAACATAATCCCGCCAATTTTTATAGCAGCTAATGTAACCGCAGACATGGTTATCACATTAAAAATGACACCTAGATAGATGGCTCTAAATTTTCTTAAAAATTTAGCAGGCTTCCCTCCATATCTAAACTCGTAAAATTCTATATCAGTATTTACATTAGATTTACGCCAAAGCTTTGCATAGACAAAAACCGTTAATAAACCTGTAAGTAAAAAAGCCCACCATACCCAGTTTCCTGAAACACCATTGGTTCTTACTATATCGGTTACTAAATTTGGAGTATCCGTAGAAAATGTAGTAGCAACCATAGAAACACCTAATAACCACCAGGGCATAGTACGCCCTGAAAGAAAAAATTCTGTTGAATTTTTCCCCGATTTCTTAGATACATAAACTCCTATTGAAAGTGTTATGGTGAAGAATAGAATAATTAATGTGTAATCTAATGTGCTTAAGGATATCATAGGTTATAGTTGTTAAAAATATTTTGTGTTAGCTTTCAATGATTTTTTTAAGTAAAGTTATTATAATGTGATAAAAAAGAATTGCCCAAAAACCAGGTGTTTTATGTTTGTAAAAAACCTAATTTTGGGCAATCCGATTAACTAAACTAACTCAAATTCAACTAAAATATGTTATTCCCAACCAGGATTTTGTATTAAGTTGGTGTTAAGTTGCAATTCATCTACTGGTAATGGATTTAAATATGCTCTAGTTTCATCAAAATTATAATTACCAAAGTTTGAATATGGTAATAAAAACCCATCAGCATCTAATGGCGTTGTATTAGGCTTAAAATTTACTATCCCATCATTATAAAACGCACCTCTTGGTTGGTCGCCATCAAATAAACTATGTGCTCTCCATCTGTATAGATCATCCGCTCTAAAACCTTCAGCCATTAGTTCAACTGAACGTTCTCTGCGCACTTCGTATTGAATAGGCGTTAAGGTATAGCCATAATTTGGCCAATCAAGATCAGTAGCAATGTTTCCTAAGGTAATTCCTGGCATATCAACACGATCGCGCAATAAATTAATAGATTTATTTAAATCTGTTTGTGTAATGGTGCCTAATTCGGCTTTTGCTTCAGCAAAAATCAATAAAACCTCAGCGTAACGCATAATAATTTTTGATGTATCGAATGTAAAATTGTTATGATTAGCATCATAATTTACATTTCTATACTTTTGGCTTTCATAACCTGTATTACCTGTGTTAGAATCAATCCAGTCTGGGAATTCCCAGACAGTTGTTACACCATCTCGTATTTCCACTTCATCGCCTGGTACCATTATTAAGGCTGCTAATCTTGGGTCTCTGTTGTTTTCAATAGTCAGTAAACTTTCGTTATCTCCATCATTAAATAATGGGCTTACTGAAATAGGTTGTCCGTCTGTGCATAAATAACTATCAACAGCAAACTTAGTGTAGCCACATCGATTAGGCCAAGATATTTGTAATGGATTGCCAAGATTAAGGGCGGTATAATTAAAATCTCTCCATAGCATTACCTCGGTATTTCCACTTAAACCGACCTGATTAAATAAGGTACTATAATCATCATGTAAAGTAAATACACCGCTATTTATAACTGCTTCAGCAGCATCTGCAGCAATTTGTAGAAAACTAGACCCATCTGATCCTGCAACTCCAAAATCAGTACCATTATGATATTTTTCCCAAGTACCTTCATATAAAGCTATACTTGCTTTAAAAAGTTGCGCAGCTTCCTTACTAATTCTTGGAAGGTCAGAGATATCCGGAAAAGACTGCAATAAACTAATTGCGGTATCTAAATCTGAAAGCATGAAATCTACGACTTCATTTCTAGGGTCTCTTGCTGCAAAAACATATTCTGTATCCGAATTGTCAAAATATATAGGAAATATAGGTAAATCCCCATATCTTTTTAATAATGCAAAATAGTAGTAAGCTCTGAAGAAATAAGCTTCACCAGAGTATTGATTGATTAAAATTTGCTCTGTATCACTGCTTGCTGATGCTTGATCTAAATGGTCTATAAGCCAGTTTGCCTCTCTTACTTCGTCCCAACTCCAAACGGATCCACTTGCAGAGGCTGGAATATCATAACTTAATCCACTAATTCTATTGCTAGGGCTTTCGGTTAATCCCATATCAGTAAAACTATCGGGTAAAACGTTAAAACCAGCGGAAACACCTGTCCAACCTGGTAAATTATTATAAAAACCATTAACGGCTGTTTGAAGTTCAGTTGCGTTTTTATAAAATGATGCTTCAGAAATAGTATCTAATGGCACCTTATCTAAGAAATCTTCACAAGATGTTAAAGAAAATATTAAACTTAGAATAAGTAATTTTAATTTATTTTTCATGATTTTCCTTTTTTTAAAATGATACATTTACTCCAAATGAAACTATTCTGGATAATGGATAAGATCTTGCACTACCTACTAGAACACCGGTATCTCCCCCTATCGCTTCAGGATCAAAAAACATTAAATTAGTAGCAGTGAATAGATTTTCACCTGTAACGTACATTCTTATATTATTAATGTTAAGTCTGTTTGTAACATCCTTAGGGATTGTGTAGCCAATTTGTAAACTTTTAAGTCTTGCATAAGCACCACTTTGTATAAAGTGCGTTGTGTTTTGTCTGTAATTTTTATTAGTTCTACCGCCATTATTTAAATAAGGTTTTGGGAAATAAGCATCCAAATTAGGTCCTAACGGGTTAGTAGTGTCTTCTGGTCTAAAATAATCTAAATGACCTTCCCAAACAAAGGCGTGAAAGGGATTATTAGATGGCCCTCTAAATCCTTGAGAATTGCCATTAGCTTGATTTATATCGCGTTTCCCAACACCTTGAATAAAGGCATTAAAATCAAAATTTTTGTAATTTAAACCCAGTGTAATACCGTATTGGTATCGCGGCGTAGTATTACCTATAACTTTGAAGTCGCCACTATCGTCTAAAGTACCGTTACCATTGTTAATGACACCATCCCCATTTTGATCGACGTATTTCAAATCTCCAGCCTCATAGGCATTGCCATTAATTCTTGATTGATCTACCAAAGCAGTATAGGCATCAGCCTCTTCATCACTTTGAAATAAACCAGCGGTTTCATAACCCCAAATTTCGCCTAAATCTTTTCCTACGAAAAAGGTGTTTTGGCCAGTTCCAAGTAGATTAGTTTCATTTCCTGGATAATCTGTTATAGTCTGTTTATAATCATTTAAAACCCCTCTTATGCTATAGCCAAAGTCTCCTAGTTGCTGCCTCCAACTTATTTCAAGGTCAAAACCTTGCACTCTGGAAGTTCCAACATTACGTAAAGGGGCAACTGCTCCTAATTGTACAGGTAAATCTAAACCTGAACCAGCCATGTCTTCGGTATCTATTCTGTACCAAGAAAATGCCATGTTTAGCTTATTGTTAAAAGCCCCTAAATCGAAACCAATATCTGTCGTTCTTACAGTTTCCCAAGTTAAGCCTTCACTTTCAAAACCTGGTGTTTGAGAAAAATTCCCTTGTTGACCATCAAATAAAAACGCTGTTATGTTATCTGTGTCTATTAAAGATAGATATAGGTAATTCTGTACATTTTGATTACCAAGAGACCCATAAGATCCTCTCAATTTAAACGTATTAATAGTTTCAAAAGGCCAAAAATCTTCTTTAGCCATGTTATAACCAGCAGAAAAACTAGGTAAACCTACCCATCTTTCTTCTGGTGCAAAACGTGAAGCGGCATCCCTTCTATAAGTCATTTCCAGTAAATACTTTTCTTTATAATTATATCTGAATCTACCAAAATATCCTACTGTAGACCAGTTGGTTATAGATTCACCAACGAGTTGGTCATCATCCAACGAGGCAGCTAAGGAAATGATACTGTTACTAATTAAATAATCTGTCCTTGCACCAAGCGAATAAAAATTATTTATCTCGCTCTGAAAACCTGCAGTTACATTAAAATTGTGATTCTTTAAAGATTTATCAAAAGTAGCGTAAATATTTGGTGAAAAATATTCCGTTCTAGATACCGTTGGTCTATAGTAAGTTTGTTCTTGAGAAACCCTATCAATTAAACCATTTGGAACAATTTTTTGATGCGCCAACCTAATTTCCTCTTGAAAATTATCATTTCTTCTGTAATTAAGGTCTACGTTTAATTTTAGATTCTTTGTAGCTTGTATAATAAATTTAGGCGCTAGTATAATCTGATCGTTTCTATTTTTTAAACGTTCAAAATCAAAATTTGGATAGTATGTGTGTTCTAGTAATTCTTCACCATAAATAGGATCGAATTGAGGTAGAGTAGGCTTTATTTTTGTAATTACATCTAAGAGTAAACTATTGTTTCGTGATGTATTTCCAAAACCAGCTCGTGTAGGGAAGTCAGTAAAACTTTTCAAGAATTTACTATATAGTTCTACGGTTAACCAATCATTTACCTGTGCACTTAATTTAGCATCTAGATTATATCTTTCGAATGATTCGCTTGTAACGGCTAATAATCCATCTTCTTCATAGGCACCTACAGAAATATAATAATTCATTTTTTGGTCACCACCAGCTATACTTAAATCGTGTTTTACTCGTTGAGACCACTTTTTCATAATGATGTCATCCCAATTTGTTGCACCAGTTGCTTCAATACCTATAGTTCCATAATCCCAAGCATTTCCATTGGCATTACTAACAATAGAGGGCGCACTACCTGGATTTGCCATATTGGCTCTAATGTTAGCTAAATCTGTTTCGTCATAATAAGCACTTTGAAGTCTGTTAGTACGTGCATCGTTAATAGTATAGGCAAAGTCTATTGCACTTACACTTTTTGGCCATGTAGTAGGTTGCGTAAAAGATATATTACTTCTGTAGCTCACTCTAGCCTTACCATTTAAACTTTTACCGGTTTTGGTTGTAACTAAAATAGCACCTGAAGCGGCATTAGAACCATATATGGCAGCAGCAGCGGCGTCTTTAAGTACCGAGACAGATTCGATATCTTCTGGATTAATATCATTTATATTCATACGAATACCATCAACGAGTACTAAAGGCTCAGCATCACCTATAGCACCAGTTCCACCGGCTGAAACAAAACCACGAATGTTGATATTAGAATCAGCACCAGGTTGACCACCAAGTGAAGAGTTAGTAATAATTAAACCAGGTACAGTACCTTGCAAAGAACGTACAGCATTAGAAGTAGGCCTGTTTTCAAAAACCTCAGTTCCAACAGCAGTTACAGCAGCTGTTAGAGTTACCTTTTTCTGTGTACCATAACCAACGACAACTACTTCGTCAAGTGCAGATATGTCTTCATCTAAAGTGATGTTTATATTGGTTTGATTGTTTAAGGCAACTTCTTTACTTTTAAAACCCAAGTAAGAAACCACTAAGGTGGCATTTTGATTGGATAGAGTTAAGGAAAATCTACCATCAAAATCTGTTTGTGCACCATTTTGAGTTCCTTTTTCAAGAACAGTTGCTCCAGCTAATGGTTGTCCACCAATGTCTGTTATATATCCGGTAATTTGTTGTTGAATGTCTAGACTTGCTTTTTCAAGTTCTGTATTAATATTTGGAGATAAACCAAAAGTTAAAGTAACACATAAAAAAACAAAAGTCCTCATCATGAGAATCAAGTAGTTTTTTCTAAAAAAAAACAAAGTATTGTTTAATTTAATATTCATAAAATGCGAGTTAATTAGTTAATGTTAGTCATTGATAAAAGCCATAAAGCTTTTTTTATTTACCGATATCTATCGGGTTTTGAGAGTTTTTTTTATGTCATATCCTTTCTTTTTGATTCGTTTTTTATTTAAAAAAATCAATTAATGAAATAAACTTAAATGTTTTAACTCTTAAAAAATCAATAATTTCGACGAACAACTTCTACCCTTCGATAAAAAATATAGGGAATAATTTTCTAAACTTTTAGAACTAAATATATCTAAGAGACTTTTTATCAGTAAAATAATCTTATTTAACAAGTGTAATTCTACATGTTCTTGACGTTTTTTATATAGAAAAACCTACGCCCTTTTATGTTTTGAGAAATAAGACACATTTTTTAAGAATTATGAGAGAAGTTAAATAAATAATCCTCGGTGCACTTCAAAGCCCACGAGGTATATCAACGGAGAAAATCTTATTTTAATTAATGAAAACCATCCATTTTCAAACTTTCTTCCTTTACCCACAAGACAAGTCTCGAAGAATTCTTTTAGATTAAATTAAAGAAGTCCAAAAAGTATAATTAAGAAGTAAAAGAGAAGGGGTATCAAAATTCTCGAGATCTAGATCTCATCGTCTAACTTAACCTTTTTCTTCTCTTTTGTTCTTTCTGATTAATAATTAAATTTACTAAAAAGTAAACTTAAATTATTTAAATAAAAATACGCGAATACAATTTATTTTATATAAAAAAGAATGCCCAAAAAAGAATTCTAATTTGGGCAATCTACAAACAAACTAAACTAACTAACTAAACTCACGATTTAGTTATGTCAAATACTATCTATTTTCCCATCCTGGGTTTTGTTCCCAAACAACATCCTTATTACGGTCTATTACCGTTTGCGGGATTGGAAATGTATTAAAATCAAAAGTTAAACTATTAACTTGATAATCATACCTAGCGTATCTTCTAATACGATCTGAAGCAACATTACCTCCCATACGTAATAGAGTAGCCCATCTATTTTCTTCTACATATAACTCTCTAGCTCTTTCATCTAGAATAAAATCTATATCTACCATACCTGCAGTAGCCAACACGTTACATTGTGATCTTTCTCTTATCATATTAATATCATCTGCAGCAGATTGATTATCTCCTTTTCTTAAATATGCTTCTGCTCTTAAAAGAATAGTTGAAGGTAATCTTACAGCATAACGACCTCTCCATAGATCTTCCATTCTTCTACCATCTTCAACACCTTCAAATTGATCTGTAGTTAGTTTTTCAAAAATTGGAAAATAAGCTCCATCTGCTAAACCTGCATTAGCTACAATCAAAGAATCAGCAGGTACTACTTGACCAACTAGCGAACCTGGTGCAATTGTTGGGTGATCTTCTGGGTAATTATCATTGTTATAGAAAACAGTACGTCTAATATTACTTTCATCTCCCCTTATATCACCATCAGAAATACTAGGTTCCCAAATTATATTTTCCATTAAATCAGTTGGTCTAAAAATAGCAATACCTCTACCACCTGTGTACTCATTCTCTCCAACAACACCCGGTATTGCTCTCCAAACAGGACTAAAATAATAAGGATAGCGTAATCTTGCATCATCACCTCCCTTGAAGGCTTCATAGTTATATTGGTACACCCAAATACTTTCTGTGTTTCCATCTGCATAATTTTGGTTACCCAATCTAAATAAGTCCCAATATACATTTTTACCAGGTTCACTTGCTCTAGATCCAAAACGACCTTGCATCAATGAGTAAGTACCTCCATCTATAATATCAGAGGCATATTTTATAGCTTGATCGTAAGCACTGTTATCATTATTCTCTACACCAACACCTAAATAAAACTCACTTAAGTAGTGCTGTGCTACGCCTCTAACAACTCTTCCCGGCTCGGTAGTAGTTACTGGTAAGTCATTTAGAATAGATTCTAAATCATCAATTGCAAATTGATAAATCTCTGCTCTTTCTGATTGTTCATAATCAAATCGAACTTGAGTTGTTGGTTCATCTTCAATAGCAACTCTACCAAAAAATTGAGCTGCTTCTCCATGCGCTTTAGCTCTAAAAAATTTTGCTTGTGCAATAATATATGTACGTATCGCTTCTGATTCGAAAGCAATATCCTCTCGTTCAGTTAAAGAAAGCACAAGATTAGCACGTGATATCATTTGGTATAGCTCTGAATATATAGTATTTAAACGATCAGCTCTAGGTGTAAATGTTGAATTGTAATCACTAAAATTAGTGTTTTGACGAAACGTAGGCACTGTGATAAGATCAGTACCTTGTCCATGCATTACTCTTCCCCAAGCAGCATCAACCTTTGAATGTAATTCACGATCTTGTTGGTACATTGTTATGAGGATCTGGTCTACTTGCGCACCTGAAGTAAATACATTTTCAACGGTTAAAAATGTTTCAGGAGGCGTATCTAAAAAATCCGCATCATCACAACCAATAGTTAAGATAACTAATGATAAAAATATTATTCTTTTTATATTATTTATTTTCATGATATTTTTTTTAAATTAAAAGCTAAGGTTAACTCCAAAAGTATAAACACTCATTACCGGTAGTAAATTTTCATCACTTGCTGCGGTAGCGCTTATTCCTTTTTCTGGATCACCACCACCAAACCAATCTGTAGAAATAAAAGGATTGTCTGCACTAACATAAACACTTAACGACTTAATACCTAAATTAAAACGGTCGAAAATATTTTGATCAAATCTATAAGATAAATTCACATTTTGTATACGTACAAAACCTCTAGACTGGAAGCCCTCATAACGATCATCATTAAAATCAGGACGCAGATTGGTTGTACTTTGATTTTCTGGTGTCCAAAAATCTCCATTTTCTACCTCGTTAAAATCAAATCGTGTTCCATAAGAATTATATCGCGGGTTTTTACCTATAAAGTAATTATCTTTTCCGCCACCAAAAGTACCAGTAACTAACGCATACAAAGTGAAATTTTTATAATCTAATGTATTAGCAAAGCCCATTCTAAAATTTGGCGTGTTATAGCCTAAAATTTTACGATCATCAGCAGTTATACCTGGTACGCCATCTATATCTCTAAACATAGGGTCCCCAGCTTGAGCCCCATTATCAGTTATATACTGAGTATCACTTTCTTGTACAACACCTATATATTCATAACCAAATTGTGCACCTAAAGGCTTCCCTATAAAGTAACTATTAGAAAGATCATCATCTTCTACTCCATCTCTATCTATGTCATCCCCATATAAAGAGACAATTTTATTTCGGTTTCTCCAATACGTTAGTGTCGACGTCCAATTAAATTTTTCTGTCTCTACATTTACAGTACGCAATGAAATTTCAATACCTCGATTATCAATTTGCCCTAAACTGGCAAGTATCTCTGAAAAACCACTTGTAGTTGGGATTAGACGTTTAAAAATTTGATCTTCAGTTTGAGAGAAATACACATCGGCATCTAAGAAAATACGATTATTTAAAAATGCAGCATGTATTCCGAAGTTAAATGCTGTAGTTTCTTCCCAACCTAATTCGTTATTACCAATTCCGTCTTGGTCAATACCAAATTGACTAACCGTAGGATTGTCTCCAAAGGCATATCTAATACCTCCTGGTTGGCCAGCAAGTACAGGCGACAGAGTTTCGTATGGGTCTAAACCTTGGTTACCGTTTAAACCATAAGAAGCATTAATTTTTAAATAATTAAAAAAATCATTATCTTTAAAAAAGTCTTCTTCAGAAATAGTCCATGCGCCACCAATTGACCAAAAAGTACCCCACCTAATTTCAGATCCAAAAACAGAAGCTCCATCCCTTCTAATAGATCCGGTTAAATTGTATTTATTATCATAACCATAAGATATGCGCCCTAAGTAACCAATATTTGATCTTTCAGTTGAATCATAATCATTCTCTAAGTTTGTGGCAAAATGTACACCTTTTACTCCTAGAGTTGTATTACCAAGAGCTGAAAAATCATTACCAATTAAGGAAGAAACATCTGTGAATCGATAGTCCCTTGTAGCAACTAAGGTTGCATCAACAGTATGTTTACCAAAAGAATTATTATAATTTATAATATTATCAATTACATAATTTCTATCTGTATATCTTCTATTACGGCCATTTGCTTGAGCAAGGTTAGCTTGTATAGATGACAGAGAATACCTGTCAAAATAAGGCGTACCTTGTTCCGGAAGCGATATAAAATGATTTTCATACTCAAATTCATCAAAACTACGGTTTTGTTTACTCAATGAATAGTTAATCGTGTACTTTAATCCTTTTACCCATGGCACTTTAATAGTAGCATTAGCAGCCAATCTATAATAATTTCTATTATCAAAACTATCTTCTGTTCCGTCAGTACCCCAAAGAGGACTTTCTACATTATTTGCTGTAGGGTAACGTTCTAAATCTGTTGACGTATTGGAAGCCGTATTAAATGGCTGCCCCTCATAACGATATGGGTAACCAATAGGAGCTATTGCAATCGCTCTATCTACTTTAGCCTCTACTCCAGAAAAATCACTATTTGTGTATGACCCATCGATACCTACTTCCAACCAATCAGTTATATCTGCCTGTAAACGTGTACGCAATGATATTCTATTAAAATCATCACCAATAACGATACCTTCTTGGTCTTCATATCCTCCAGACATGAAATAATTAAAATTATCTGATCTTCCTGAAACAGAAAGATTATGTTTTTGAATTTGTCCCGTTCTAGATATTAAATCAATCCAATCTGTATCTACACCTTCGCTTTGTAATACACCTCTATACTCTTCTTCCCAAACAATATCATCTACCGTAGCAAAGTTCTGTTGTACAATGTATTTATCTAAGTATTTATCTCTACCTAATACTTCTGGCTTGTTTTGCCAAGTATTAAAACCAGTAGATGTAGAAAAATTAATTAATGGCTTATCTGTTTTACCTTTTTTAGTATTTATTAAAAGTACGCCGTTAGCAGCACGAGAACCATAAACAACAGCCGCTGAAGCATCTTTTAAAATATCGATAGAGGAGATATCATTAGGGTTAATATCATTAACACTTCCTAAAAACACAATTCCGTCTAACACAATTAATGGATCATTATTCCCATCAACTGAATTTTGCCCTCTTACCAGTATAGAAGGTGTTCCTCCTGCTGAGTTTTGAGCACCTATATTTATACCAGGCGTAGCACCTCTTATGGCTTGTAATACACTTGTATTGGATGTTAGAGCAACTGGAGAATCTTCCAATGTAACACGTTCTACTGCACCTGTTATATCTTTCTTTTTTGCCGTACCATATCCTACTAGAACAATTTCTTCAAGTCCTTGAGCATCTTCTTCTAAAGTTATAGTTATATTGGTTTGATTATTTACAGTTATTTCTTTAGTTACAAAACCAAGATAAGAAACAACTAACACAGCATTGTCAACAGATATTGATATAGAAAAATTACCATCAAAATCTGACTGCACACCGTTTGTAGTTCCTTTCTCAATAATATTAGCTCCAGGAAGTGGTTGTCCATTATTATCAGTAATGACTCCAGAAACTTGTTGCTGTATAGCTTTTGTTATTTCTTCTACAACTACAGTATTATTATCTGTAATAGTTACATTATAGCTCCCTTTAGATAAACTTTTATTTAGTAGTCTATTAGTAGTAATAGTTCCTTTTTTTACTTTCATTGTAGGGAAATCGTCAAAGATACCCTCCTGATAAATAAATTTGTAATCCGTCTGTTGCATTATAAGATCAAAAATCTCATCTACAGTTAATGTTTTATCTATATCAATTTTAATTTTAGAATTTTGAGATAGAACATTACTAGGCGTAAAACTGAAAGCCGTTGTAAGGCATAAAAAGATGAAGGTTCTCATAATGACAATTAATAGCCCTTTTCTTATAAAGAAAAAAGGAGAGTCTAATTTAATTTTCATAAATTTGTTAGTTATTAATTAGTTAAACATTTAGTTAATTAGTAATTGTAATAGAGGGGAATAGAGTTTTATACTTTGCACGGTCTAAACTCTTTCCTCTTTTTTTGTTTAATACTGAAACTTTGTTCAGTTAAAGCATCGTTGTTTTATTTCATATATTAGGGGTTTAAATTAATTTTCTTATGATTGTAATATTAAGTTTGCTATTGTCAGACAATTAAATAAACTTATATATTTCTTATTCAAAAAAATAAAAATTTCGACTACTAACTACTGATTGTCGACAAAAACAATATTGAATAACTTTAATTTTAGTACAATATTCTCAGTTTAGTAATTAATTTAATATTATCGTTTTACCATCAATTTTATAATTTTCAATAATACTTAGAGTTTTAATTGACGATAGAATATTTTCAATATTTTGATCCTTTCCTAGCACGCCTTTAAATCTCACGTCTTCAAGCGTTTTATTCATAAAAACAGCATCTACATCGTACCACCTGGAAATCACTTTCATAATATGTTTTAATTTTTTGCCTTTAAAACTAAAAAGCCCTATTTTCCAAGATGTTTCACTTTTAACATCTACTTCAGTAATCTCTATATTATTGCTTTCAATGTTTAGAATGGATTGCTGATTTGGTAATAAATTTTGTTTTATAGATAATTCTGTATTGCTTATTGCCACTTTACCTTCAACTAAAGTAGTGTAAATATGAGTTTCATCTTTGTAGGCTTTAATGTTGAATTGAGTTCCTAAAACTTCAACTTCCTGTGCTTGATTCATTACTTTAAACTTAGCACCATTATGATTTTCACTTGGTGAAACGGTAAAGTAAGCTTCTCCATAAACTAATTCTACTTGTCTGGTTTCTCCCTCTATAAATGCTACTGGAAATTTTAATTGAGATTCAGAATTTAACCAAACTTCAGTTCCGTCAGAAAGCTCAATAAAATATTGACCTCCTCTAGGAATAGTGAGGTAATTATATTTTATTTCTATTTTTGGTTTACTAGATTTCTTGTAAACTAGTTTTTCTCCGTTACTAGTAATCGTATTTGTCTGAAATGTTTTTCCTTTTTCTAATTCAATATTAGAACCATCCTCTAAAGTTAAAGTCGCTTTATCTGTTCCAACTACTATAATATCTTTATTTTTAATTACAGGGATAGGAGGAGTATTTACCACAGGAATAGTAGATGTATTATTTGATAAAAAAGGTATGGATATTAAACCTCCTATTAGAATTGCTGCTGCTGCTGCATATCTCCAAAATACCATTTTTTTTATAGGTGTGGTGACTTTGCTTTTAACAGTTCTCCAATCTTCTTGAACACCAATTTGCTTAGAAAGATTATTCCTCTTTTTTATTAAAGTTTTATCTGTGAGGTTTTTGCGAATATATTCTTTATCGCTATTATCAAAAAGTTCAGTTTTTTGTAAATCAGTAGGTTCTTTTTCATTTAATAGCGAAGACGCTATTTTTTTAGACAGTTCAATAAATTTATAAAAGGAAGACATGGCTATGTATTATATTAACTTAAATATATGCTTATTTAACTCTAAGACGATAAAGTTTACTCGTAGGGTTAAAAAATAAAAATATTTTTTATTTTTTAATATGTGTTTGGTATTGGGGAAGTTTTCTTATTTCTTGTAAAATCAAGAAATTTAAGTAAAAATAAAGGCTATAAAAATAAAATGTTCTTTTAGCATCGGTTTTAACCTTTTGTAAGCTATTTTTTTTTGAGTTTTCACCGTATTAATTGATATACTTAACTTTTTTGCTATTTCAGCATTTGTGAAGTTTTTGGCACTAAGTCTAATTATTTGAGCACATTTATTAGGCAGGGTGTTAATTGCGTTTTCAATAATAACTGATGTTTCTAAAACAACGACTTCTCGCATAAAAAAAGCATCCGTTTTTATTTCTTCCACTTTTATAGAGGATAAATAGTCTGTAGATTTATAACGCTTACTTTTTAAGTAATCAAGAGATTTATTTTTTACTGAAGTATACAGGTATGATTTAATATTAGTCTCATTTTTAAATTCAATTTTATCTTCCCAAACCTTAATAAACACGTCTTGTACAATATCTTTTGACACGTCTATATTCTCAACATACTTGTTAGAAAACAGGCATAAAGATCTATACAAAATATGAAAAATATTTTTATATTCTTTTAATGATAGCTGGTATGTATTTGTTTTTTCCACTGACCTAGAGAGACATTATTGTTTCCAAAACTAAATAAATGAAATTTAATTTAAAAGTATAATATATGAAAAAATATGTATATAAAAAATAAAACTATACGATATACATATCATAAACTAAATAGAACCCGTCAATAATATTCATATTATTTTTATCTATTCCCTATAGTTATTGGTCGAAATTTTAATTGTTAAAGATAAAGGAAGGCCTATTTTTATAAACAGTACTAAGTTACCAATCTCAAAAAAAATAAAAACATGTTGTTATGTTCTTTATTATTCTGAAATTGGTACCCAATACTAGTGAATTCGATTAACTTTAAATTTTACTTAAAAATGATTTATAACGCTACAGGTATAAAAAATAATCGTTTAGAACACTTGTTATTAGCTAGTTAAACACTTATCTAATTAGAAATTATAATAAGAAAAATAGAGTTTTATACTTTACACGACTTATACACATCCTTTTTTTGTTTAATACCGAAATTTGTTCAATTTAAAGAATAATTGTTTTTTTTAACTTAAAGCTCTATTAAGATTAATGAAAATTGTTTTTTAATTTAATGCTAGTCTCATTTTTTAACTCAATTTTATCTTCCGAAACTTTTGACACGTCTATATTTTCTACATAATTATTAGAAAAATAGACATAAATATTTATAAAAGGTTGAAATCTTAATTTATTAAAAAGCAGATAAACTTAATTTTAACTCATGATTATTTAAGAGTAATATGTAAGCAGTTGGATATTAGGAGCGGAGCAAATTCAGTAGATTATTTTTTAAATTTGACCGCAAATAGGTAGTCTCAGTTGTTATTACTCCAAATAGGTAAGTCCTTTATTTTTTGAAGATTTAAGATGCTTTTTTATAGTATCAGTTTTTGACGAATATTCTTTAAAAATTTCAAGCTCTAATTTTATATCCTTCATTTTGAATTTAAATATCGACCGGAATATCCTACTTAGCAAATGTTTTTTAACTTGTGTAACACTAATATTCTGATGCTCATTTGGGTTTAATGAATGTATCAGTAATGATCTTCTAAAAATGTCTTGTTCTCGGTGAAAAGGATTAGTCCACGTACTAGACCTTCTGTTCTCTCTATCATGATACATTATTGCATTTGGTACTATTCCAACTTTTAATTTATGATAATGTAAACGATGTATATAATTATCGTCCTCCGCATAGTGATAAAAAATAGGATCAAACCCTCCCACAGTTTTTAGACATTCTTTTGAAATTAACCACGCGGCAGCATTAACAAAATTTAAAGGATAAGTATCCTTTATTTCTTTATTAGCTAATTTCTTTGAAATAAATTCTAAACCGCCATGACTAGAAGTCAAATATTTTGAAAAATAGTTATCTAACATGGAACCTCTTCCATTTAAATGTATTGGACTTAGTACTCCGTATATTTTGTTATCTCTTTGCGCTGCAACCAAATTTTTTAATGTGCTAGGTTCAATTTTAGCATCTTGATTTAGAAGAAAGACATAATCGGCATTTAATTCTAAAGCTATTTTTAATCCTATATTGTTGGCTTTTCCAAATCCAAGGTTTTCCTCAGACTCTACTAGTCTTATTTCAGGATAATTTGATTTTATGATTTTTTTTGTTGAATCGGTTGAGTTATTATCCACTACGACTATCTCGGTAGATAAACTAGAAGACATCAATGAATCTAAACACCATTTTATCCAATGGTCTCCATTAAATGTTACTACTACTGTGACAATTTTCACTCCTTTCATTCTTGTCGTTGTTGTTATGTAGGATATATAATATTAAAACAAATTAAGAATCCTTTTATTTTTTCATATTACAAGAACAGCCTTTGTTAAATTGATTAACACAATCTAAGCCAGTAATTCAAACAATAAATGTAAGATATATTCCTCACATTAATCAGATAAAAAAAACACATAAACAGGAATTTTACTATTTTTTAACTTTTTATTAACAAAACGTAAAAGGTAATTATATAAATTTACGGAACCTCTCCTTTAATTATATTCAATAATAATTAACCTCTCCTAGTAATTATATTTCAATAATAATTATTGTCAATTTAAATTAAAAAATAATTGATAATTATGGATAACTGCGTTAACACGACTAAGCGTTTATTAACTTCACTTAATGTCAAACACACTTTAAAATATGTAAAAGAGAGTATTCTATCTCATCCAGATCACCCCAGTTTACTGTCCATATCTGATACATTAGAAAAGTACCAAATAGAAATATTGGCTGTTAAAATTGATGCTAACAAGCTCAACGAAATGCCTATGCCTAGTATCGTACAAGTAGAAATTAATAGACAACCTTTATTTTTTGTTTTACAAAACGTGTTCGATAACAATGTTTCCTATTACGATGATAAAAACAAATTAAAAGAGTCTTCAAAAGAAGATTTTTTAAAACTATGGACGGGTATTTGCTTGTTAGTAGAAAAAACAGACCAATCAAAAGAAAAAGATATAGAAAAAAAGCTTGTAGCAAAACGCACACAAAAGGTTTTATTAGGAAGCATTGCTTTATTATTGTTAAATTGGATTACGATTAGTATTTTCGATTCACAAGCAACGACTAAAACTTTACCTGCATTATATACTATTATTTATACTATTTTAAAAACATTAGGCTTAATAATAGGTGTATTTTTATTATGGTTTGATGTCGACCAGTATAACCCTACCCTGCAAAGTTTTTGCACAGGTGGTGGCGAAAAAATTAATTGCAATGCGGTATTAGGGTCTAAGCATGCTAAACTATTTAATGGAACACTTAGTTTAAGTCTTTTAAGTTTTTCTTATTTTTTTGGAACACTATTATATTTAATAATCAATAGTTTTTCGTTAATGGCTTTATCTTTATTGGGTATAATCAGTTTTGTAAGTATTCCAATTGTAATCATTTCTATTTATTATCAAGCTATAATTATTAAACAGTGGTGTAAGTTTTGCATCATTATTCAAGGAGTGCTTACTGCAGAAATTGGAATTTCTTTTTTAAGTAAATTTTATAAAACTCCTATAGAATATAAAACATTCTCTTTACTATTGGCTCTATTATTAATTCCAATACTGGCATGGAGACTATTAAAACCATTGTTAGAAAAAGAAAAAGAAGTTAATGTACATAAACGCGGACTTAAGAAAATAAAAAACAATCCCAATGTTTTAGAAAGTTTATTAATAAAATCAAGAAAAGTAAAGACTTCTACAGAAGGATTAGGAATATCTATATACAATAAATCTTCTAAATACCATATTATAAAAGTATGTAACCCCTATTGTGGTCCTTGTGCAAAAGCACATCCAATATTAGAAGGTATAGTGAATGCTGGTAAAGTGAATTTACAAATATTATTTACAGCTAGGTCTAGTGAAGACAGAATAGGGAAACCAGTAAATCATTTTTTAGCAATAAACAGCCAAGGGAATAAAAACAAAACCCAACAAGCTTTGAAAGATTGGTATCATGCTGAACAAAAAGATTATGAAGTATTCGCTAGTAAATACCCTATGAATGGTGAATTACAATTACAAAATAATAAAATAGAGAAGATGCGTGCTTGGTGTGATGCCGAAAATATAACGCATACACCTACCATATTTATAAATGGCTATGAGTTACCTAAAGAGTACAGTATAGAAGATTTAACAGAAGTATTACAATAAAAAACCCAAAGCTGAAACTTTGGGCATGAACAATATCCTTTTCGCGAAAGGCAGACCAAAACTTTGATGGTCTTTAAATGTTCAAGGCAAATATAATTATTAAAATTTTTTTATTATGAAAAAATTAAGTTTAAAAAATTTGAAATTAGAAACTAGTGATCTGCTTAAACGTAGGGAACTTAAAACAGTATTTGGAGGAAATTATGGAGATGGATTATCTGAATGTGAAAATTCGGCATTCATGGTTGGAGTTCAAGCTGAAGCGGCTGGCTATTCAGAAGAAGAAGCAGCATGGTTTGTTCAATGTGCTCTTGCAGTTGAATGTTATGGCTACAGCCCATCAGATTGTAATTAATAATATTTGAGATAATTAGTGGGCTTTAAATACTTTTATATATTCTCCACTAATTATTTCATTAAAATTAAAAAACTCATATGAAAAATAAATTAATTACATTAAGTGTATTTTTTATTTGTTTAGTTTCTATATGTCAAAATTCAAAATCAGGAGTTGTTAAATACACTTTTTCCGAAAATTATGTGCCACAGGAACTCAAGAAAACAAGAAACGAAATATTTGATAAAGTTGTCCTATTATCTTATGGTTTAGAATTTACTTTAATTTTTAACTCAGAAGCTTCACTTTTCTTTTTAGATGAACAAATAAAAAATGATTTCGACCCTCTAGCCATATCATTTGCTGAAAACATTGTAAGTAAGGGGAAATATTACTTCAATAAAGAAAATGATACTTTACTAAGGGAAGCTGATAATTATCCGACTTATACTTTGATAGGTTCTAATTCTTCCTCTACAAAGTGGAAACTTGTAAATGAGTCAAAATTGATAAACGGATATACGTGTTATAAGGCAATCAGATATAAAACTAATAAAAATAACAATGGCTTATTTAAATTTAAAATTGAGGCGTGGTACACACCCCAAATACCTGTCCCATTTGGTCCGGTAGAATTTAATAATTTACCAGGTTTAATATTAGAATTAAAAGATACCCATTACACTTTTCATGTGAGTGATATTAAAATAGAAAATGATAAAAACCGGGATGTTAAAAAGCTGACATCTAAAGATATTGTATATGAAAATACGGAATAAACTTAGTCGCCCCACAGGTCTATCAAATAGAAATTGTTTTTTTATTTGCAATACGGAATTAAACCAGAAAATGGTGAATCATGTATTTAAAAAAGCCCAAAGCATACACTTTGGGTATGAACAATACCCTTTTCGAGAAAGGCAGACCAAAACTTTGATGGTCTTTAAATGTTCAAGGCAAATATAATTATTAAAATTTTTTTATTATGAAAAAATTAAGTTTAAAAAATTTGAAATTAGAAACTAGTGACCTGCTTAAACGTAAGCAACTTAAAACAGTATTTGGAGGAAATTACGGAGATGGATGTCAGATAGCTGTTTCAGATTCTAATGGGAATTTTTCGTATTGGTCAGATGCAATTTATTCTGTCAGTGAAGCGCAGAGTGCTTACAATAACAATACTCATTATAGTGATGGTAGTCAAGCAACGGGTTATTGTTGCGCTAGTTGCTAGTTATTCCTAATTAATTTCAGACAAGTTCTTATCATAGATAAGAACTTGTATTTTTAATAAGAACCATTTATGATAAAATTAATAAAATTTCTGAAAATAGCTCTATTGTGTTGTACTCTTAGTTTTTGCAAGCAAAAAAATAAAACCTCGTTACAACAAAGAATAGAATTTGATAAGGTCCTTTTTATTTTTAACAACAACACGCAAGATGTTCCAATCTCTATTTTCAAAAATATCGATTTTAAAACTTTTGATAAATTTCATATATATACTAATAAAAATAGGGATACTATAAGTATTACTACTAATAGATTTGAAGAAGTTTTTATATCCTCAAAATTTACAAATAAAATACCATTAAAGATTAGTGGAGGGGATTCCGTTTTTGTTAAATTAAAAGACAGCATTCTTTCTTACAAAATTAAGAGAAGACATGATTACCGTATCCCTAGGCTTTCTTCAAGTTTGTTATACAAAAAAAGGAACATAGATGAATATAGAAAATTACTTTACCAAATCGATTCTACAAAACCTCTTAGACTTGTACCAACAAAATTTGAAATGCCTGTATCAAAATACCCATTAATTTTTAATCGTAATGTGCTTAAATTAATGAAGGGCTCTATAAAAAAACTAACATTATTGAATTTAAATTACCTTAAAGATGTATCATTTTTTTATGACTCTTTAAGTGTAAATAACTTAATAGATTCAAACCTTAAGAAGGTCCTCAAAGAAGAAATTGAAGAAAAGACATATAAAGATTTAATTTTATTATACAATATTTCTCATGATAATTTTATATTAGAAAGCATTACTTCAAATCAATTTATTAATGATTCGATAATAAATAATAATAATAAATTACTTTTTTTTAGTACTTATATTAATAATATCGTACTAAAAGGAAAAAAAACATATTCTAGGTCTAAAATGTATATAGATTATAAACTTGCATATGATTCATTGCCAAATTATTTTAATGGAAACTTATTAACTTATTCAAGAATGTTTTGCTTAAATAAAATGGTTGAACAAAATGATTCACATGAAGCTATCATAAATTATTATGACAATTTTAAGAAAAATCATTTTGACTCGGTATTTGTAAATAATTTTAATAATAAAATTTTAATTGAACTGACAAAATTCAGGAATATTAAAAATGATGTTGCTCTTTCAAATGTTAATACTTCATCAATGTTATTAGATTCAATACTTAAGGTTAACAATAATAAATTAGTTTATGTAGATTTTTGGGCAAGTTGGTGTGCTCCTTGCCGGAAAGTTATGCCAGATTCGAAAAAATTAAAAGAAGAATATATAAATAAAGAGGTTGTTTTTATTTATATCTCAATAGATAAAGACTTTCATAAATGGAAAAAAGCTTCAAAAGAAGAAGATTTATTATTATATAATAACAATTTTTTAGCAGTAAACTATCCAAGTGCAAATTTTTATGAAGAGATAAAGCTACAAACAATACCTAGATATTTATTGTTTGATAAAAAAGGGAAATTGGTCCATCAGAATGCACCTGGTCCAGAAGGAGAGGGAATTAAAAAATTATTTAATAAATATTTAAAAAAATAAATGTCGAAATTCCCTTTTTATAGGCAGCCAGACATTAAAGACTGTGGACCAACTTGTTTACGTATTGTAGCTAAACATTATGGTAAACTTATCTCTTTACAAGAAATACGGGATTTATCCGAAACCACAAGAGTAGGAAGCAATCTCCTTAAATTAAGTGATGCTGCTGAAGCCATTGGGTTTAAATCTTTAGGTGTAAAGCTAGATTTTAATAAACTTAAAGAAGCACCTTTACCTCTTATAGTACATTGGAACAAAAACCATTTTGTTGTGGTTTATAAAATTAAAAATGATGTGGTTTACATCTCCGATCCATCTTATGGTCTAATTACATACCCTAAAGAAGAATTCATAAAACGTTGGATAGGTAACAATGCTAACGAAGATACAAAAGAAGGTATTGCTTTATTATTAGAAATAACTCCCAAGTTTAAACAACTTAACTGGGAAGAAACCGACAAAAAATCTTTTCGTTTTTTGTTTCAGTATTTATTCAAGTACAAAAATTTACTTCTACAATTACTTATTGGTTTATTGGTAGGGAGCATGTTGCAGCTTATCTTCCCCTTTTTAACCCAAAGCATTGTAGATGTTGGTATACAAAACCAAGACATCAATTTTATTTACATGGTTTTAATTGCGCAAACCATGTTGTTTTTAGGAACTGCAAGTGTTGGCATTTTTAGAAGTTGGATTTTATTGCATTTAAGCACTCGTATTAATATTTCGTTGGTTTCAGATTTTTTTATAAAACTTATGAATCTGCCTATAGCCTATTTTGATACACGAATGACAGGCGATATCATGCAACGTATTGGTGATCATAAGCGTATAGAAAGCTTGCTTACGGGGTCTACTTTAAGCACTTTATTCTCAATGATGAACTTATTCATTTTTGGTGCGGTACTTATTTATTATAGCCCATCTATCTTCTTTATTTTTGTTATTGGTAGTATTATATATGTCATTTGGATTTTATTTTTCTTAAAACGTCGTAAAGAGTTAGATTATAAACGTTTTTCTCAATCTAGTCAGGAAAAGAGTGTTGTTATGGAGCTTATTAATGGCATGCAAGAAATAAAGATGAACAATGCCGAAAAACAAAAACGCTGGAAATGGGAATTTGTACAAGCGCGTTTATTTAAAGTAAATATGCAAAGTTTGGCGTTAGAACAAACACAAGGCGTAGGGTCTTCATTTATTAATGAAGCCAAAAACATCCTTATAACCTTTACCTCAGCACTATTGGTTATTGAAGGTTCCATTACACTAGGTATGATGCTCTCTATTCAATACATCATAGGACAATTAAATGGGCCTATAACGCAACTCGTTGGATTTATTCAAGCGACTCAAGATGCTAAAATAAGTTTAGAACGTTTAGGAGAAATACATGATAAGGAAGATGAAGAAAGTAAAGAAAAACACCTAATCTCTAATATTAAACTCAATCAAAGTTTAGAACTCAAAAATATAACTTTCAGATATATAGGTAGTGACGAAAATGTAATAAAAGGGTTAAGCATGAACGTGCCTTCAAAAAAAATTACTGCTATCGTTGGGGCTAGTGGTAGTGGTAAAACGACTTTGATGAAAATTTTATTGAAATTTTACGAGCCAGAGAAAGGTAATATTATGTATGGAGAAAATTACTTAAATGCCATATCACATAAAGCATGGCGAGCTAATTGTGGAGTTGTAATGCAAGAAGGTTATGTGTTTAACGATACGATTGCTTATAACATAGCTATAGGGGAAGATTCAGTAGATCAAGAGCGATTAATTAAAGCGACTAAAGTTGCCAATATTTACGATTTTATACAGTCATTACCTTTAGGGTTTAATACTAAAATAGGGAATGAAGGTATTGGAGTGAGTACTGGTCAAAAGCAGCGATTATTTATTGCCAGAGCTGTTTACAAGAACCCAGGTATCTTATTTTTTGATGAAGCTACTTCTGCATTAGACGCTAAAAATGAACGCATTATTATGGGAAATTTAAATAGTTTTTTTCAAGATAAAACAGTGGTTATTATTGCACATCGATTAAGTACTGTTAAAAATGCAGATCAAATTGTAGTTGTTGATGAAGGCCTAATTATAGAATCGGGTACTCATAGTGAATTACTCAAGCAAAAAGGATCTTATTATAATTTAGTGAAAAATCAATTAGAATTAGAAAAACTAAGCACTAAGAAAAATGCCTAAAAAAATTAAAAAAGATAATTTAGAGCTAAGATCGGAAGAGGTACAAGAAATCTTATCAAATCCACCAATATGGATTGTAAGATGGGGAATAACTTTAATTTTCATGTTTACCTGTATCATTCTTACTTTATCCTTTATTATTAGGTATCCAGATTTTGTGACTGCAAAAGTGTTGGTAACTACAAAGTTACCAACTGAAAAAGTTGTTTCTAGATATTCAGGACAGTTGGATAAAATTTTTGTTAACGATAGAGATTCTGTTGGAATAGGACAAAAACTAGCCGTTGTAAAAAATACAGCAAATTTTAGTGATGTATATACTTTAAAACAGATTATTGACACCCTTCCTTTCAGCTTAAAAAATTTCAAATTCCCATTTAATAAAACGACATATCTAATTTTGGGAGATGTTAGTTCGGCATATCTCAGTTTTGAAAAAAGTTATATAGATTATTTTCTGTTAAAAGATTTGGATCCATATACAAATCAATTAGGCGGAAATAAAGTATCTCTCCAAGAATTAAAAAACAGATTAAAAAGTCAGAAAACTCAAAAAAAATTATTAGAGCAAGAATATAAATTAAAACAAACAGATTTTGAACGAGATAAACACCTGCTAGAAAAAGGAATTATTTCTCAAAGGGATTATGAATTAAAGCAATTAGAATTTATCCAAATGCAAAAAAGCATTAGCGCTATGGCTATTTCAATTTCACAAATGACAGAAGCCATTTCTTCTGCTAATCAAACGCTAAAAAGCACACGTATAAATGAGCAAGAAGACAATACAAGATTCTTAAAAAACTTAGTACAGTCATATGATATGCTTAAAGAAGCTATTCGAAATTGGGAATATAATTATGTTTTAACTTCATCTATAAATGGTATTATTAGTTTTCAAGACTATTGGGGAGCAAACCAGTTTGTAAGTTCTGGAAGTATTGTTTTTTCAATATTACCAACAGATACTTCTAAATTGGTAGGTAAGCTTCTTATACCCGCCCAAAATGCTGGAAAAGTATCTATAGGTCAAAAAGTACTTGTAAAACTAGACAATTATCCATATCAACAATTTGGGATGTTGATTGGAGAAGTCGCTAATTTTTCGATTTCACCTAATGCAGATAGTAACTATACTGTGTACGTTTCTCTACCTAATGGAACAAAAACGTCTTATAATAAAACGTTTGTTTTTACCCAAGAACTATTAGGTAATGCGGAAATTATAACAGAAGATTTAAGTGTTGCAGAAAGGTTATTTTATAAGTTTAAAGACATGTTTAAATATTAAAGTACAGGATGACCAATAAAAAACATAAGATTTCTTTTTGTACAGTATGCATGAATAGATTGCATCACTTAAAAAAAACATTACCTAAAAATATTGAAGATAATATATCATACGGAAATGTTGAATTTGTAGTACTTAATTACAATTCTAAAGATGCCATTGATAAATGGATATTCACAGAAATGATTGAATATATAAACACTGGTATTCTGGTTTATATTAAGACGGAAGAACCACAATATTTTTTAAGAAGTCATTCTAAAAATATTGCAGCTAAAAAAGCTTCAGGAGACATTGTTTGTAATGTAGATGCAGATAATTTTATAGGAGAAGGATTTGCAAAATATATTAATGAGCTATTTATAAAAGATAAAAACAGTTATTTCGCTGTTAAAAAAAATTCTGGAAGTAAAGATTGTTATGGAAGAATTGGTTTGTTCAAGGATGATTTTATATCAATAACAGGCTATGATGAAAGTATGACCGATTACGGCTTCGAAGATTTTGACATACAAAACAGATTGGACTTGTTGGGCAGAAAAGCAAAATATATTACAAATACAAAGTTTCTAAAGGTATTAAACCATGATGATATAACACGTATTGAGAATGAGCCTCATATTAATGAAATAGATAAAATTTACATTAGGTATATCAATCACTATAGTTCTGAGCTATTATTTCTTTTTAAGAATAACAATTATACAAAAGGACTAATTATGGTAAACCGTTTAATTAATTCTGAATCTATAGATAATGCCTTTAATGAAAATAGAACATATGAATACACAAACAGCCTTGAAAACGATTCTTGGGAAAAAGGAGTTTGGTATAGAGAACTGTATGGCATTAAAACCATTTATAAAACAACAACAATAACTGAATTAATTCAAACTAAAAAGAGGGAATTACAAAACAAGAAGGATGTTGGAATGAAATATTACGAGTGTACCAAAACAGAGCTTTTTGAAGAGATGGTTATGTTTCTTTCACAAATTAGCAATCGCATAAAAATGAAGCAAAATAAAGCTAATAAAAAGATTCATGTAAATGAAGTTTTTGGAGAGACAGTACTTATTGAAAATAAATTACCAAAGCAACAATGAAAAAGAACATAGAGAATTCGTGTATTAGTATTGCTATTTTTTATGATGAAACAGGATGGAGTTCTCTTATATTAGATGGAATTATTCCTTTTTTTAAAAAAAACAAAGAAAAGAGCAATTATATTTTATCCTTGAATAAAGAAAGAGGAAACCACGTGAAAATTTTTGTAATAACTCCTAAAAACAACGTCAGGCTTTTGCTTAAAAAAGTTGATAAATTCTTTAAAGGGTTTATTTTGAATAACCAAATTTGTAAAAGCAGAAATTTAATTTCGGGAAATGGAATTTTTTGCGATTTTGAACCCAATTCCATCCATTATGGTATTTATGACTGTCATTTATGCAAGTCCCAAAATGACAAAACACTGTATTTTCAAGAAAGATTTTCACAGTTTTTAATAACTACTTTTAAAAAATATGAAGAGGAAACAATTTTGAGTTTAACAGAAATAATGATAGGGTTATTTGCTGTTTTTTTAGATGCCTCAAGCCTTAAAAAAGCAGAAGTAATTGAACTTTTTGATAAACTTTTAACAAAAGAATATTCAAAATATAATGAAAAAACAATAAAAAAAATTCATATATTAAATAGAACGAATTTCACTAAAAACAAAGAGCATGTCATTGATTTTTTAAAAGGAGAAGAATACAAATCAGACAAATTGGAGATGTATCAAAAACAATGGAAACATATTATAAATGCGTTTTATGGGCAATTTAAACATGTCAATGAAGAAGAATATTTGATTAACAAACTTTGCGATATTTTTAATTTTGAGGATAGAATAAGTGCTTACTATTTGTTTGTAAATGCTTTGAAAATAATATAAATGTAATATCTACAAATTCAAAAAGTAATAACTATGTATATAGATGCTCGTAAATTAGAAAATGATTCATTAATAGAGGGTGATATATGTATTGTCGGAGCTGGCGCAGCAGGAATAAGTATAGCATTAGAATGGATAAATACACCATATGATATAATTCTTTTGGAGGGAGGCGGTTTTGAGTATGATGAAGAAATTCAAGATTTATATGATGGAAAAACCACTGGACAAAAATACTTTCCACTTAAATCAAGTCGTTTACATAGCTACGGAGGGACTACCTGGATGTGGGCGGGAATGTCTTCTCCATACGACAATATCGACTTTACTGACAGGGATTGGGTTCCAAACAGTGGATGGCCAATTAGTAAACAGGATTTAGATCCTTTCTATATTAGAACTCAAGAAAAGTTAGATTTGGGAGCTTATGAGTATAATTTGAAATACTGGAAAAAAAAACTTCCCGACATGAATCCATTTCCTTTGGATGAAGATGTAATCGATAATAAAATGTGGGAGCATAGCAACGTTAAATTTGGAGAAAAATATTATGACGCTCTTGGAGATGCCAAAAATATTTATCAAATTACTTATGCCAATGTTGTAGATATACAAACTAATAAAAACACAGATAAGGTAAAAAAAATAGTATCTAAAAACCATACAGGAAAAACACTTCATGTAAAAGCCAAATATTTTATATTAGCTTGTGGAGCTATTCAAAATTCAAGACTTTTATTAGCATCTAATTCTCAGATGCCAAAAGGCCTGGGAAACAATAATGATTTGGTAGGAAGGCACTTTATGGAACATATTGAAATGGTGTCGTCTGAATTAAATTTATTCGACTCTTTTCCTACAAGTCTTTATACGGTAAATCATGGAATCACTAAAGTACATGGTGAATTGGCATTAACAGAGAAGGAACAAAAAAAGCACAAGATACTGAATGGCACTGTAAGTTTGATGCCTTTAAACATTGGAGAACATAGGAAACCACGAATTGAAACATGGAAAAATAAAAACCCTTTAAAAGCTCTTGAGTTTAATGCAAAACATATGAAAGCATCTTATGAAAAAGCATTAAATGGAGACAGAAACAAATTAACAAATAGATTTCAGCTGATAACCCGTATGGAACAGGCTCCAATTGCCAATTCTAGAATTACTATAAGCCATGAGAAAGACAAATTAGGAGTCCCGAAAGCTAATTTTCATTGGGAATTTTCAGATCTCGAAAAAAAGAGCATCCGGAAATTGCATCAAATAATTAAAGAACAATTCGAAAAATCAAAGATTGGCCAAGTAGAATTACTAGATTTCTTAAAAGATGAAAATGATAAATATTTCCCTAAAGAAACTACACCTGGTTGGCATCATATGGGAGGTACAAGAATGAGCAATAACCCTAAAAAAGGAGTTGTCGATTTGAATTGTAAAGTACATGGTATTTCCAATTTATTTATTGCAGGTTCCTCATGTTTCCCCACTTCTGGAGCACCTAACCCTACACTTACTTTAATAGCTTTGTCTATACGTTTATCTGATTATTTAAAAAAAATCATTTGAGAACTGTGTGTTTTTAAATATTTTTTCAGCTATTTATAGTCTTTTATATTTACCTACAACATCATTAAAGTAATCATAAGACGCTAAATGTTTATGATATAACACTTAGCTCATATAAAATATACTTTATCATTGAGATATTTTCTTAGTGTTATTCATCCTATTTTTATCTACGATTTGAAGTTATTGGTCGAAATTTTAATTGTTAAGGATAAAGGAAGTCCTATTTTTATAACAATACTAAGTTACCAATCTCAAAAATATAAAAACATGTTGTTATTTTTTGAAATTGGCATCCAATTAATAATGAATTCGACTAACTTTAAATTTTACTTAAAAATGATTTATAACGCTACAGATATAAAAAATAATCGTTTAACATATTTGTTATGTTTTATTGTGGTATTCGTTTCATGCGTTAAAAAAGATTTGAAAATTGGAAAAGTTGCTATTATTCCATTGCCGGTCGAATTAACAACCAATCCTGGCCATTTTCTAATTAATTCTCGTACCATAGTTTCTGTAGAGAATGAAGAACAATTAACTATTGCTAGGCATTTTTTTAAAAAGTTTGAAAAAGCATCTGGTTGGATTCCTGAAATAGGCATAGATAAAACTAAATCAACTATTATTTTTAGCACAGACAATTCATTAAAAGAAGAAGCGTATCAACTTATTGTAACTAAAGATAATATCCATGTCAAATCGGGTTCTGGAGCTGGTTTCTTTTATGCCATGCAAAGTCTTGAGCAATTATTACCAGCCTCATTTTATTCAGAAAAAAAACAACCAAAAACCAATTGGGGTATTCCAGTAGTTACTATTAAAGACGAGCCAGCATTTAAATGGCGCGGGTATATGTTAGATGTTTCTAGGCATTTTTTTGATAAAGAACACGTTAAGGATGTCTTAGATATTATGGCAGAAGTCAAATTAAATCGATTTCACTGGCATCTATCAGATGATAATGGGTGGCGTATAGAGATTAAAAAGTATCCAAAACTAACCCAAGTTGGTGCATGGCGTATGGATTATAACGCCAAGGACGAAAACACCTCAAATTGGTGGGGAAGACCAAAACAAAAAGAAGGAGAAAAAGCAACTTATGGTGGTTTTTATACCCAAGAAGACATTAAGGAAATTGTAGCTTATGCCAAAGAACGCTACATAGAAATTATTCCAGAAATAGATATGCCAGGGCATTCGCTAGCTGCAATTGCTTCTTATCCAGAAATATCATGCTCCAAAGGTCCTTTTTATGTGGGTACAGGAGGTGTTGTTAGAAACAATACCTATTGCCCAGGAAAAGAAGAGACTTTTAAATTTGTTGAAAACGTTTTAGGAGAAGTGATGGATTTGTTCCCTTTTGAGTACATGCATATTGGAGGCGATGAGTGTAATAAAGAAGCTTGGGAAGTCGATCCAGATTGCCAAAAACGTATGAAAGAAGAGAATCTAGCAGACGCACATGAATTACAAAGTTATTTTGTTAAACGCGTAGAAAAAATAATAAATGCCCGCCATAAAAATATGATTGGTTGGGATGAAATACTAGATGGTGGTTTAGCTCCAAATGCCACAGTAATGTCGTGGCGAGGAGAAAGAGGTGGCATAGCAGCAGCAAGGCAAGGGCATGATGTCATTATGACGCCTTCAAGATATTGTTATTTAGATTTAAAACAAGGTGACGATGATATAGAGCCTAATTTAGGATATGCTTATAGCTTTTTAAAAGACACCTATAACTATAAAATAATATCTGATAGTTTAACAACAGAACAAGGCAAACACGTTTTAGGCGTACAAGGAAACTTATGGACAGAGTCAATAACCAATTGGAACCAATTGACTTATATGACCTTCCCAAGGTTATATGCTGTTGCAGAAAATGGATGGACTAATCCAAAATCTAAAGATTGGAATAGTTTTACAACGCGATTATTAAATCAATTTAAGCGATTGGATGAAAAAGAGGAACGTTACGCCACTAGTGCTTATAACGTTAGAATAGATCACGAAGGGCATAAAGAAGGAACTATTAGTGTTTTTCTTAAAACAGAAGTCGATAATTTAGATATTTATTACACACTAGATGGCAGTGCTCCTACTCTAAAATCGATAAAATATGAAAGACCGTTTATACTAGATAAGACAGCAACGTTAAAAACTACTTCATTTATAAAAGAAGACCAAGTAGGAAACGTATCAGAAAAACAGTTCCCTATACATAAAGGTGTTGGCGCAAAGGTTCTTTATCATTCTCCAAATATTCAAGACCAAAATAACTTATCTGGTTTAGTAGATTTAAATTATGGCAAGTTAAATAGAGGTGATAAAAATTGGAATATATTTAATGGCGATTTAGAAGTTGATGTCATATTTCCAGAGCTTAAAGAAGTACAATCTATCGAAATAACGAGTCTTAGGTTTACAATAGCGGAGATATATGTTCCAGAAAACTATGAAATTTATGGATCTGAAGATGGAGCCGTATTTTCTAAATTAGCCGAAATACACTTAAAAGATGAAAGCCATGTTCAAGGTAGAAATAAAATAAAAACAACGATCACTTTTGATAAAACACGAGTTAAATCAATAAAAATTAAAGCAAAACGTATTAATCCTATTCCGTTAAATCACCACAAAGCTGGTAATGCTTCAAAAATTTTGATAGACGAGTTTGTAATCTTTTAATCATTAAAACTATAACAACATGAAATATTTACTTTTATCACTAACGCTTTGCATGCTTCTTGGTTCATGCTCTAATGAATATGCAACAGTAGTTAATTCTGAAAAAGACTACAAAATCATACCAAAACCTACAAATACAAAGATCATCACTGGTAGATTTTTAGTAGATGCAAATACAAAAATAATAGGCGTTTTAGAATTAGAAAACGAGGGGAAATATCTATCAAAATTGTTAAGTGATTTAATAGATGGACATGTAATTTTTCAAAACAAAGGTAATGAAGAAAGGAATATTGTAATAAAACTAGATACCAATATTGCTAATGATGAAGGTTATAAATTATCTGTTAATTATAATCAAATAGTTATTTCTGGTAAAACAACTACAGGTGTTTTTTATGGTATACAAACCTTAAGTCAATTAGTACAGTTCGACAAAGAATTAACAGTTCCAGCTACTGAAATAGAAGACAGCCCAAGGTATGTATACAGAGGCATGCATTTAGATGTAGCTCGTCATTTTTTTCCTACTGAATTTATAAAAAAATATATAGACATACTGGCGATGCACAAAATGAATACTTTTCATTGGCATTTAACAGAAGATCAAGGTTGGAGAATTGAAATTAAGAAGTATCCAAAGCTAACATCAATAGCTAGTTTTAGAAAAGAAACTATTATTGGTCATGGAAATACTTGGAATAAAAAAGAAGTAAAATACGACGGAAAACCGTATGGTGGTTTTTATACACAAGAAGACATTAAAGATATTGTTGCTTATGCTACACAAAGACATATAACCGTAATTCCAGAAATTGAATTACCCGGACATTCTTTAGCTGCCATAACTGCATATCCAGAATTAGGAAATACAGGAGAACAATATGAAGTTGGAACGAGGTGGGGTGTTTTTCCAGAAATTTATGCGCCAAGCGAACAAACTTTTAAATTTTTAGAAGATGTTTTAACAGAAGTAATAGAGCTATTTCCTAGTAAATTAATTCATATAGGAGGAGATGAAGCGCCAAAATTACAATGGGAAAACAGCAAATTAGCTCAAGAAATAATTAAAAGAGAAGGTTTAAAAGACGAGCATGAATTACAGAGTTATTTTATAAGAAGAATTGAGAAATTCTTAAACTCAAAAGGAAGGTATATTATTGGTTGGGATGAGATTTTAGAAGGTGGTTTAGCTCCAAATGCAACCGTTATGTCTTGGCGCGGTACTAAAGGAGGCATTGAAGCTGCTAAACAAAAGCACAATGTTGTTATGACGCCTGGGCATTCCTGTTATTTTGACCATTATCAAACTGAAGATAAACAAAACGAACCACTTGCCATAGGGGGAAAAACAACTGTTGAAGATGTTTATGCCTACGAGCCAACACCAAAAGAATTATCTGAAGAAGAAAAAAAATATGTTTTAGGAGCTCAAGGTAATGTCTGGACAGAATATATGAAAACATCCGAACATGTTGAGTATATGATTTTACCTAGGTTAACCGCCTTATCTGAAGTAACCTGGTCTAAAAAAGAAGATAGAGATTGGAATGACTTTAAAACACGATTACAACACATAACTAAAATGTATGATGCGAACAATTTTAATTATGCAAAACACAGTTTAGATATTACACCCATAAAAGAATAATAGAATAACTAAAAATAATACACGTACTTGTTATTTTTAACGATACCCTTTTTGATTAATAGCTGTTTAGGAATGTGTCTTATATTGAAGAATTTAATATTTTCTGTTTAACCTCTTCAAGATAAGATCTTCCTATAACGTATCTAAGACCTTCAATTTCTATACTATTACCTTCTACAGCATCAATTTTGTCCATTGCAATGGTATAAGACCTGTGTATTCTTATAAAATCTCTAGCAGGTAATAAATTTGTGAAGTCTGACAAAGTGCTGTGTATTATGTATTTACCTGTAAGCGTATTTATTTTTAAGTAATCTTTTAGAGATTCAACAACTAATATTTCATCTAAAAAAATCTTTTTCATTTTCTTTTTGTCTATTTTAACAAAAAGATATGGGCGGTCTTTAGTGATTTCGTAAGGGGCTTTATTATTTTCAAGCCTTCTACTTATTTTATTTAGTGCTTTCATAAATCTTGGAAACTCAATAGGCTTTACTAAATAGTCTAGCACATCTAACTCGTAAGTTTCTGCAGCGAATTCTTCGTAAGCAGTGGTTATTATAACCAATGGAGGTGCTCCTAAACTTTTTATAAAATTGATACCATCTAAAACAGGCATGTTAATATCTAAAAAAATAACATCAACAGTATTCGTTTTTAAAAAATTTAAGCCATCTATAGCATTTCCAAAGGTATTAATGATTTCAAAGTCTTCAATTTGCTCTAAGTAATTCTTAATAACGTTAATAGCTAAAGGTTCATCGTCTATAATCAAGCATTTTATTTTCATCACTTTTAACTTTTATTTTTTTTAGTGGACTCTAAGTCATTTGAAGTAAAACGTAGCCGTATTATTAAGCTCTACCTTATTTTAGGATACTTTTATTTTAAGATTCACAACAAACATATTATGATCTTTTTCAAGACTAAGTTTATAATCGTTTTTGTTATATCCTAAAGCTAGTCTCTTTTTTACATTTTCTAAACCTATACCACTTGATGGACTAAAACGTTCTTCGTGTTCCATTTTTAAAGGCATCGGGTTCGAGATTGTAAAGTAAAGAAAATCTTTTTTAATCGTTAAATTTATATCAATTTTAACTTCTCCTATATTTTTATGAGCACCATGTTTAAATGCGTTTTCTATAAATGTCAACAACAATATAGGCGCTATCTCTTTATCTTCTATATCGCCCGAAACAGACATACTGACTTCTAACTCATCGTTATGACGAATTCGCTCTAAGTCTATATAGTTCTGAATACAGAGAATTTCGTTTTCTAAAGTCTGCCTTCTATTAGTAGTCTCATATAATAAATAGCGCATTAATTCAGATAATCTTAAAATAATTTTAGGCGTTTTTTTCGATTTTTCTACGGCTAAAGAATAGATATTATTAAGTGTATTAAAAAAAAAGTGTGGCGATATTTGAGTCTTTAAAAATAAAAGTTCCGTTTCTAATTGTGCTTTTTCTAAATCGGCAACTCTTTTATGTTCCTTTAAAAAATCTAGGGTTATTTTAATAGCGGTAGCAAATGTTATAACATAGAGTTCGCCAATCATCATGTCTATTGTATAATCAAGTGTTAGCTTGGTCGTAGGCACAGGCCCTTCGGGCCATACATTATTACTAACTAAATAATATGTAAGATTAAATTTTACTATGACCATTACAAATATGGCTGATAAAATTAAAATCACATAGTATAAATATTTTTTTTTAAATACAAAATTGGGCATAAGAAAGTAAATGTTAAAATAACTTAATGCCATATGGATCGGAAACCCAAATAAGTTCGTTTTAAAAGAATATAAATAATCGTCAAAATAGCTGCCCCATTTAAATACATTAAAAAGGAAATATATAGACCAAAATATAATATGATGAATTATTGATATGTTATAGCCATGTTTTGCGTTGAATTTCATTTTATAAAGTTGTTTGTCGCTTACTTTTTTTGGTGTTTAGCTTTGTTAATGTGTTGTCCGTCTAAATTACTTTTAATTATAACTAAATTTATGAAAATTTATGAATTCAAAATGCTAAACCATCGAATGAGGAATATAATACTATTTTTTCTAATTGTAGTTCTTGCTGTTAGCTGCAACAAAAATATTAGTAAAAAAGATGCCAAAGAAGTCTTTTTAACAGATTATGCAAATCCTTTTATAGGCACTGGAGGGCATGGGCATACATACCCAGGAGCAACGGTCCCATTTGGTATGCTTCAAGTGAGTCCAGTAAATGGGATAAGTAGCTGGGATTGGTGTTCTGGTTATCATTACTCAGATTCAATTGCTATTGGCTTTAGTCATTTAAGTTTGAGTGGAACAGGTATTGGCGACTTAGCTGATGTCTTATTTATGCCAACAAATAAAGAAGTCGATTTATCTAAGCGCTTTACTTCTCGCGACTCGTTAGCTTATAAATCGTCATACAGTCATTTAAATGAAAAAGCAACTCCAGGGTACTATCAGGTTTTCCTTCAAGACCATAATGTAAATGTAGAGTTAACAACATCATTACGGACTGCTTTTCACAAATACACCTACGCTAAAGGCGATAAACAATTTGTTATTGTTAATCTAGGTTTTGGCATCAATTGGGATAAAGCTACAAATACATCGATAAAACTTGAAGATGATTATACAATAAGCGGCCATCGATTTAGTACAGGTTGGGCTAAAAATCAAAAAGTATTTTTTGTTGCAAAATTCTCAAAACCAATAATTGAAGACCATATCGTTTCAAGCTCAAAAGGCGTTGATAAAATTGATGACCAGGAAATGAAACCTGCTGCGCAATTCTTTTTTAATAAAGATGAAGGCAATGAATTGTTTGTAAAAGTGGCATTATCTTCTGTAAGTATAGAAAATGCTAAAGATAATTTAGATGAAGGTGGTTTTGATTTTGAAATAGTAAAAACACAATCTGAAAACACTTGGAATGAAGCATTATCAAAAATAAAAGTAGAAACGCCAATAGATTCTCTTAAAACTATTTTTTACACTGCTATGTACCACTCCCAATTGGCTCCGGTTACTTTTAGTGATAAAAATGGACAATTCAGAAAAGAAAATGACAGCATTGTTACTGCCCAAAATTATACAGCGTATTCCACACTCTCACTATGGGATACGTTTAGGGCGGAACACCCTCTATTAACTTTAATAGCTCCAGATAAAGTAGCAGATATTACTAATACCATGCTTGAGTATTACAAAACCAAAAACATATTGCCTGTTTGGACGCTTTATGGCAATGAAACCAATACTATGACAGGTTATCATTCCATTCCTGTAATTGTGGAAGCCTATTTAAAAGGTATTAAAGGTTTTGATGCTGAAAAAGCTTATGAAGCCATGAAAACGACCATGCTTCAAGATGAGCGTGGGCTAAATCATTATAAAAAATACGGTTATATTCCTTATAATTTGTTAGATGAATCCGTTACAATTACGCTCGAATATGCATACAACGATTGGTGTGTAGCGCAAATGGCAAAAGCTTTAGAGAAAGAAGACGATTATAAATTCTTTTTAAATCGCTCGAAAGCTGCTCAATATTTATTTGATAATAAAACTGGGTTTATGCGTGGGAAATCTGATGATGGTGTTTCATGGCATGAACCATTCGACCCTAAATATTCTAACCATAGAGAACATACAGATTACACTGAAGGTAACGCATGGCAACACAGTTGGTTTACACCTCATAATGTTGAAGAGGTTATAGCCTTACATGGAGACAACGATATTTTCACAAGCAGATTAGAACAACTTTTTACAGAAAGTTCTGAAATTAATGGAGAAAATATTTCTGCAGATATTTCAGGCTTAATTGGGCAGTATGCACACGGAAACGAACCAAGTCATCACATTGCTTATTTGTTTAATCACGCAGGAAAACCATGGCGTACACAATATTGGGTTCGACAAATTTTAGATACACAATATAATACAACATCAAATGGTTTAAGTGGAAACGAAGATTGTGGACAAATGAGTGCTTGGTATGTTTTAAGTTCTATTGGTTTATATGCTATGAATCCAGCTTCAGCCGATTACGAAATTGGAAGCCCTATTTTTGAAAAATCTACTATAACGCTGCCTAACGGAAAAACATTCACCATTAAAGCAGAACATGTTTCCGATGAAAATATATACATACAGTCGGCAACACTTAATGACTCTTTATTTAATACAACAACAATTTCTCATAAAACAATATTAAATGGCGGTACACTACATTTTGTTATGGGAAAAACACCTAATAAAAATTGGGGAGTTGCTAAAAACCTTAAAAATTAATGGACATTATAGATGCTTTAATAATAGCATTATACATAATCTTAACCCTTGGTGTGGGTATATGGGTTTCTAAAAAAGCATCAAAAGGATTAGATTATTATTTTCTTGGCGGAAAAAGCATTAAATGGTATTACTTAGGATTAAGTAACGGCTCGGGTATGTTCGATGTATCGGGCACAGCATGGATGGTAGGCATCTTATTTTTATATGGAGCAAAGAGCTTCATGTTTATGTGGATGTGGCCCATTTGGAATCAAATTTTTATCATGGTTTTTTTAGCCGCTTGGATTCGTCGGTCAAATATAATGACAGGTTCAGAATGGATATTAACGCGTTTTGGAGATGATAAAGCAGGTAGAGCATCGCATTTAATTGTTGCTATTTTTGCAGTAATAGCATCCATTGGTTTTATCGCTTATTTTTTTGAAGGGGTCGGGAAATTTATGACAATTATCCTTCCTTGGGACTTGGCATTAATTTTTAATAACAATGTTATCTTAACTTCTGACCAATCCTACGCGTTATTAATCATTCTTTTAACAACCATATATACGATTAAGGGCGGTATGTTTTCTGTAGTAGCTACCGAAGTATTACAATATGGTATTATGGTTATCGCAGGCATTCTAATTGCTGTATATGCGTTTGTTACTGTTTCTGATGTTGAGATTAATCATATTATTTCAACGGAATGGAGTAATATTTTCTTTGACATGGAACTTGAAGGTTCTTGGACAGGCAAGTACGAAGCTTTTAATAATTTAATTGATACACAGGGTTATAAAATGTTTGGTGCATTTATAGGAATGTCTCTCTTTAAAGGTTTTTTTGCAAGTATAGCAGGGCCAACACCTAGTTACGACATGCAGCGAATTTTATCAACGCGTTCAGTAAAAGAAGCCGCTTATATGAGTGGATTTACGAACTTAATTTTATTCATTCCTCGTTATCTACTAATTGGTGGTGTTGTGGTTTTAGCACTAGTACATTTAGCACCAACAATGTTAACTCCAGACGGTGTAAACTTAAACGAATTAGAGGTTATTTTACCTAAAGTAATTAATAATCATATCCCGATAGGAATAAAAGGTTTGTTATTAGCAGGGCTTTTAGCAGCATTTATGTCTACGTTTTCGGCGTTTGTTAATTCCAGTCCAGCATATATTGTCAACGATATTTATAAAAAGTATTTTAAACCGTCAGCAGCCAGCGAACATTATGTAAAAGTGAGTCATATCGCTTCTTTTGTAGTGGTTATATTAGGTGTTATTATGGGCTTTTTTGCTGATTCAATAAATTCGATAACCCTATGGATTACAAGTGCGCTTTATGGCGGTTACGTCGCTGCTAACTTTTTAAAGTGGATATGGTGGCGCTTTAATGGTTGGGGCTATTTTTGGGGAATGACTTCAGGTTTAATTATAGCAACTTTACAGTTTTTATTAGACCAAAATAAAGCGAATTTTGAAATAGGTTCTTTTTTAGGTGATTTAGCACAAATACCAGCTATTTATATTTTTCCTGTTATTTTTATAGTATCGCTTTTGGGATCGTTTTTAGGAACACTTTTAACTCCAGCAACAAATATGTCAACGTTAAAAGAATTTTATTTTAATGTACGTCCTTGGGGTTTTTGGAACCCCGTTTATAAAGCGCTAAAAATTGAAAATAACACCATTACCAAAAACAAAAACTTCGCAGGTGATATGTTAAACTGCGTAATTGGGGTAATATGGCAATCTAGCATGATATTATTGCCTATATATTTCATGATTAGAGATCATCAAAAAACATTAATCTCATTATTCGTATTTTTAATAACATCAATTATTTTAAAATACACATGGTTAGATAAAGTGAAAAAATATAAAGATTAGGAATGAAAATAAATAGTATGCCATGGCAAGATAAGCCAGAAAACTGTAACGATGTTATGTGGCGTTATTCTAAAAACCCTATAATAGATAGATATGCTATACCATCATCCAACAGTGTTTTTAATAGTGCTGTTGTTCCTTTTAAAGATGGTTTTGCAGGTGTTTTTAGATGTGATAACAAGGCAGTACAAATGAATATTTTTGCTGGCTTTAGTAAAGATGGAATCCATTGGGATATTGAGCACAATCCTATTCAAATGCAAGCTGGTAATACTGAAATGATTGATTCTGACTATAAATACGATCCTCGTGTGGTATTTATTGAAGACCGTTATTGGATTACTTGGTGTAATGGTTATCATGGGCCAACAATCGGTATTGGATATACTTTCGATTTTAAAGAATTTTTTCAATGTGAAAATGCTTTTTTACCTTTCAACAGAAATGGTGTATTATTTCCAAAAAAAATAAATGGGAAATATGCCATGTTAAGTCGTCCAAGTGATAATGGTCATACACCATTTGGCGACATATACATAAGTTACAGTCCTGATATGAAATATTGGGGAGAACACCGCTGTGTTATGAAAGCAACTAATTTTGAAGATAGCGCGTGGCAATGTACAAAAATAGGAGCTGGACCAATTCCAATACTTACAAATGACGGTTGGCTTATGTTGTATCACGGTGTCATTAATACCTGTAACGGATTTAGATATGCTATGGGTTCTGCACTTTTAGATGAAAATGAACCTGATAAAGTGAAATATAGAACACAACCTTATTTATTAGGGCCAGCAGAAACATACGAACAAGTTGGAGATGTTCCCAATGTGATATTTCCATGTGCAGCTTTACATGATACTGAAGAAGATAAATTAGCCGTATATTATGGTGCCGCAGATACTGTAGTGGCACTAGCCTTTGGAAAGTTAAGTGAAGTTGTTCAATTTACAATAGACAATAGTTTATAAAATTAATTAGGTATGAGTTTAAAGGTTAATTTTTTAATCTTAGTAATTGGTAGTATATCTATGCTAGGTTGTGCACAGTCTAAGCAAGAATTAACACCTAAAACTTATATTGCTCATAAAGCTATTGGAAGTATTCTAATTGATGGAGAAGATACAGATGAGTCATGGAATAACGTAGCATGGTCTAATCCGTTTATAGATATTGAAGGGATGAAAAAACCAGTCTATAAAACCCAAGTTAAAATGCTCTGGGACGATACTTATTTTTACATACTTGCAAAAATGGAAGAGCCTCATGTTTGGGGAGATATTACTAAGAAAGACGCTATTATTTTTCATAATAACGATTTTGAAGTTTTTATAGATCCCGATGGAGATACACATAATTACTACGAGCTAGAAATAAATGCTTTAAACACTGCTTGGGATTTATTTGTTTCAAAACCTTATAGAGATGATAATGTAGTATTAAATGATTGGAACATTACAGGATTAAAATCCGCCGTAAAAGTAAATGGTACACTTAACAATCCAACCGATACAGATATAGGTTGGGTATTAGAAATGGCAATTCCATGGTCAGCCTATAAAAAAGGATATTTTGATAAAAATGTGCCAGCAGAAAAATTTTGGAGAGTTAATTTTTCAAGGGTAAACTGGGACTATCAAATTACAGATGGTGTTTATCAAAGAAAGAAAGACGCAAATAATAAATTGTTACATGAATACAATTGGGTATGGTCTCCTATGGGCGTAGTTAATATGCACGAACCAGAAAAATGGGGTTATGTATATTTTTCATCAGAAAAAACAGAAGAAACAAAACCTTTTATTATTCCTCAAGATGAAAAAATAAAATGGGAATTATATAAAATGTATCGTGTTCAAAATGCATATTTCAAAAAACATAAAAGTTATTTCACGACATTAGATAGTATTACAACATCAATTATTAAAGTTGATGATAATGTTTTAAAGCCTGTTCTAGAAAATCATAGTACAGGTTTTAACCTTAGTATTAAAAGTCCGTTTACAAACAAAATATTGATCGTTAAAGAAGATGGAGAATTCATATCAAAATAAATTAAAAATGAATGTATTAAGAATCGCTTTTTGTAGTATTTTATTGAGTCTTGTAGCTTGTAACACAAATGAGAAATCTAAAAAGGTTGAAAAAGCTGAGGCTAACAAAGAACAAACATCAAAATTCAAATACTGGAACTGGATGACGGTTGGTCATAAAAAATCAGATTCAGCATATACGGTACATTTCAATAAATTAAAAAGTAATGGAATTGATGCCGTTTTAATGAATACAGGTGCAGACCCAAAACTATTAAAACGATTAACACCTTTAGCAAATAAAGCAGGTTTAGAAGTGCATGCGTGGATGTTTACAACCAACAGGCCAGGAGATTCTATAGCATTGCAGCACCCAGAATGGTATATGGTTAGCAGAAGTGGAAAATCTTGTTTTAAAAAAGAAGAACGCCCTTATGTTGGCTATTATCAATGGTTATCGCCTAGTCATCCAGAAGCTAGAAAACATATTTTAAGTTTGGTAGAAGGGTTGGCAAAAGTTGAAGGTGTAGCGAGTGTACATTTAGATTATATACGCTATCCAGATGTCTATTTACCCGTAGGTTTACTTCCAAAATATAACATGGAACAAGAAGAAGAATTGCCAGATTTTGATTTTGATTATTCTGATGCTAGTGTAGAAAAATTTATGAAGCTACATCATAAAGACCCAAGAGAAATGAAAAATCCAGCTATAGATATAGAATGGAAAAATTTCCGTTTAAACGAAATAAAAACATTGGTAGATGAAGCTTATACTATAGTTCATAAACATGATAAGAAATTAAGTGCAGCCGTTTTTCCATATCCAGAAATGGCAGACCATATGGTGCGTCAACGTTGGGACAAATGGAATGTAGATATGGTTTTGCCTATGATTTATTATAATTTTTATAATGAAGAGTTAGATTGGATTGGCTATGCAACAGCACAAGGCATACAAGATTTAGGAGAAAAAGAAACCCAATTACATACAGGTTTGTTTGCTCCTGAATTGACACCCGAAGATTTAAAATCAGCTATACAAATGGCAAAAGATAGCGGCGCTTCTGGAGTTGCAATTTTTGATGATTATACACTTTCAGAAGAGCAATTTGCAATTATAAAAGCATCTAAAGAGTAAGGATATGTCTGGTAGAAGAGATTTTATAAAAAAAGCAGCAATAGGAACAGTAGGTATTAGTACCGCTTTTAGCTGCGTAGAATCTGCAAAAGAAAAACAGGCAGATATTGCAAGTATAAAAACTCAAAAAAAACCTGTAATTATTTCTACATGGAGACATGGTTTATCGGCTAATGAAGAAGCTTGGAGACAACTGAAAAACGGCGCATCAGCATTAGATGCCATAGTATCAGGTGTAGGCATACCAGAAGGCGACCCAGAAGTACGAAGTGTAGGTTATGGTGGATTGCCAGATAGAGAAGGAAAAGTAACCCTTGATGCTTGCATTATGAATCATAATAGTGATTGCGGTTCGGTATCCTTTTTGCAAAATATAAAACACCCTATTGCAGTTGCTAAAAAAGTATTAGAGAATACACCACATGTTATGCTAACAGGTAAAGGTGCTTTACAATTTGCTTTATCAGAAGGTTTTACAGAGGAAGATTTACTAACCGAGAAATCTGAAAAAGCTTGGAAAAAATGGTTAGAAGATTCAAAATATAAACCAGTCATCAATATCGAAAACCATGATACTATTAGTATGTTGGTTTTAGATGAAGCAGGTAATTTATCTGGAGGTTGTACTACAAGTGGCGCAGCGTGGAAAATGCATGGTCGTGTAGGCGATTCACCTATAATTGGTGCAGGTTTATTTTTAGATAATGATGTGGGTGCAGCAGCAGCAACAGGATTGGGAGAAGCTGTAATTAGAACAGCAGGAAGTGCTATGGTGGTGGAGTTAATGCGACAAGGTAAATCACCTTTTGAAGCTTGTAAAGAAATTGTTGAGCGCATATATAACAAGCATAAAAACCATAAGGATATGGAATATCTTCAAGTTGGTTTTATTGCGGTTAATAAGGCAGGAGAACACGCAGGGTATAGTATTAAACCCGGTTTTAATTATGCTATTCAAGATGAAGAAAATGGGAATAGAATGGAGCCTGCACAAGCTAAAACCTCAAAAAAAGAATAATTAATGTATAGAACGTTTTGTTTAATTTTGTTTAGTTTGAGTGTTTCATACGTAGTGTCTCAAGAACACGCTACGTATGTAAACCCTTTTATTGGCACTTCAAATTTTGGAGCTACATATCCAGGGCCTGTGGCACCTAGAGGCATGGTAAGTATAGCGCCATTTAATGTTGCTGGGAAACAAAACAGTTTAGAAAAAGATAGTCGTTGGCTTTCTAATCCTTATGTATATGAAAATACATTTTTAACAGGCTTTAGTCATGTTAATTTAAGTGGTGTTGGCTGTCCAGATTTAGGTGTTATTTTATTAATGCCTACAACAGGTAAGTTAGAAACCAATCATTTAAAATATGGTTCAACCTATTCTAATGAAATTGCAAAAACAGGTTATTATAGTAATACATTAGACAAGTACAATATAAAAACAGAATTTACAGCATCAAAACGTGTTGGAGTTAGTAAATTAACTTTTCCTAAAGGGCAATCTAATATTTTATTGAATTTAGGTTTAGGGCTTACCAATGAAGAAGGTGCTATGGTTAAAATAATATCTTCTACAGAAATTGAAGGCATGCGTAGCGTTGGGTCATTCTGTTATAACAATCCAGAATCTGCATATCCAGTTTATTTTGTGGCTAAATTTTCAAAACCAGCAAATACCTTCGGTGTTTGGAAAAAACCACGTTTGTATGAAGGTGCTGAAGCTGAATGGATGACCTATAATGGGAAAACTCGTATTATGGATAATGCCACCAAAATGGTAGTAGGCGATAGCATAGGTACTTATTTTACTTATAATTTCTCAAAACAAGAAACCGTTGAGGTGAAAATAGGTGTCTCTTATGTAAGTATTAAAAATGCGAGAGAGAATTTAGAACAAGAAGCATCTAAAAAATCATTTGAAACAATTCACAAAGAAACGTTTAACGAATGGAATCAATTATTATCAAGAATAAAAGTTGAAGGCGGTACAGAAGAAAATAAAACTATTTTTTATACAGCTTTATATCACACCCTAATTCACCCAAATACATTAAACGATTTTAATGGCGATTACCCTGAAATTAAAACAGGTAAAATAGGAAATACGACAGGAACAAGGTATACTGTTTTCTCGTTGTGGGATACGTATAGAAATTTACATCAATTAATGTCTCTAGTATATCCTCGACAACAATCGAATATGGTGAAAAGCATGTTGGATATGTATGATGAAAACGGTTGGTTGCCTAAATGGGAATTAAATTCTACCGAAACGTTTACCATGGTAGGAGACCCAGCAAGTATTGTTATTACAGATACTTACTTAAAAGGGATTCAAGATTTTGATATTGAAAAGGCTTATGAGGCGATGTTAAAAAGCGCAAATCAAATAGAAAATAATCCATTGCGACCAGGGTTGGCAGATTATATAGAAAAAGGTTATTTAACAACAAACTCCGTAGGATCAGTTTCTACAACTCAAGAATATAATGCTGCAGATTATTCCATTGCCATGTTAGCAAAAGCATTGGGAAAAACCGAAGATTATAAAACATTTAAAAAACGGTCACTTTCATATAAAAAACTATTCGATAAGAATTATAATCTATTAAGACCTAGAAATCCAGATGGCACTTTTTACGAACCTTTTAACCCTTTAGCAGGAGCAAATTTTACTAAAAACGTAGGATATATAGAAGGTAATGCTTGGCAATATGCATTTATGGTGCCTCATGATATTTTAGGATTAAAAAAATTAATGGGTGGTAATAAAAACTTCACAGAACAATTACAGAAAGTATTTGATGACAATCAATTTGATATGGCAAACGAACCAGATATTGCTTATCCATTTTGGTTTAACTATGTGAAAGGTGAAGCGTGGAGAAGTCAGAAAACAGTAAGAGATCTGGCTAATCAATATTTTAAAAACAAACCAAAAGGATTACCGGGAAATGATGATACAGGAACTATGTCTGCTTGGTTAGTATATTCTATGATGGGTATTTATCCTGCATCACTAGGGGATAACAAATACCAAATTACCAGCCCTGTATACGATAAAATAGAAGTTAGTTTAGACTCTAAATATTATCCAGGAAAAACATTTACTGTGATAGCTAAAAATAATTCTAAAGAAAATATTTATATACAATGCATTAAACTTAACGGGCATTCATTAAAACGTTATTGGATTACTCATAAAGAGATTATAAATGGAGGTGTTTTAGAGTTAGAAATGGGGCCGAATCCCAAAAAATAAAATAAACAAATGAAAATGAAATTAAAGCAAATTAGTTTTTTATTGTGTTTAGTTTTTGCAATAGTAAGTTGTAAAGAAGCAAAAGAAGCAAAAGAAACAAAAGAAGAGAAGCCTCAACGACCAAACATTGTGTTTATCATGAGTGACGATCATGCATACCAAGCCATTAGCGCATATGGTCACGGATTAAACAATACGCCTAATATTGATAGAATAGCCAAAGAAGGTGCTCTTTTTAATCGAGGGTTTGTAACAAATTCAATTTGCGCACCAAGTAGAGCAGTTATGCTTACCGGTAAACATAGTCACGTAAATGGGAAAGTTGATAATATAGAGCCTTATAATTGGGACCAAGATAATTTTGCAAAAGCATTACAAAAAACGGGGTATCAAACAGCTTTGGTTGGGAAAATTCACCTAAAAGGCTTACCGCAAGGTTTTAATTATTCTAATGTACTTCCAGGACAAGGCGATTATTATAATCCCGCTTTTATTGAAAATGGTGTAAAAAGGATATATGACGGTTATGTTACAAAAATAACTACAGATATAGCTTTAAACTGGTTAGATACTAAAAGAGAAAAAGACAAACCTTTTGTGCTATTATATCATCAAAAAGCACCACATAGAACGTGGATGCCCGAAGAGAAATATTTGGATTTATTCGCAGATAAAACATTTGACCCACCAGCAAATTTCTTTGATGATTATGAAGGTAGACCAGCTGCAGCAAAACATGAAATGGGGATTTTCAAGGATATGGACATCGTCTATGATTTGAAGATGTTAGATAAAGAAGGCACTTTAAAAACAAAATATAGAGACGCCTTTCAAGGGCGATATAATAGAATGGATGACCAGCAAAAGGCAGCTTGGGATGCATATTATGACCCTATTATAGAAGATTTTAAATCTAAAAATTTAGAAGGTGAAGATTTAGCACTTTGGAAGTATAACAGATACATGCAAGATTATTTAAGTACCATTCAATCGGTTGATGATGGTGTTGGAGAAATCTTAGATTACCTAAAAGAAAATGGACTAGAAGAAAATACTATAGTTGTTTATACATCAGACCAAGGGTTTTATTTAGGAGAGCACGGTTGGTTTGATAAACGATTTATGTATGAAGAATCTTTTAGAACTCCATTATTAATAAAATATCCTAAGGAGATTAAAGCAGGAACAGTTGTAAATGAGATGATACAAAATTTAGATTTTGCACCTACATTTTTAGATTATGCGGGTGTTGATATTGATGAGAGTATTCAAGGAGAATCTTTCAGAAAACTAGTAAAAGGAGAGGTTTCAGAATGGCGAGATGCTATCTATTATACCTATTATGAATTTCCAGGAGAGCATCATGTAAAAAGGCATCATGGTGTTAGAACAGACCGTTACAAATTAATTCATTTTTATTATGATATAGATCAATGGGAATTGTACGATTTAGAAAAAGACCCATCAGAAATGAATAATATTTACAACGATTCGTCTTATGCTAGTGTAAAAGAAAATATGCATAAGCAATTAGACAATATGAGAGTTAAATATGGAGATAGTGATGCACTTGATGCTAAACATTTAGAACATTACTTAGATGTAAAAGCAAAGCGAGAAGCAAAGGCTAAAAACAAATAAAATAATAACAATGCATTACTCATTAAAAATAGGTTTATTACTATCAGTTTTATTTCTGGGTTGTAAAGAAGTAAAACCAGAAATAAAGGAAGCGCAAAAACCAAATATACTCTTCTTATTTACAGACGATCAACGTGGTGGCACCATAGATGCGATGCATAAGTATGATGTAAAAACACCAAACATGGACAAATTGGTTCAAAACGGTACATCATTTACAAACTCTTATATTTTAGGAGCCACAACTGCTGCCGTTTGTTCCCCTAGTAGAGCTATGTTAATGACGGGGCGTCATTATTTTAATATAGAACCAAATGTATATGCACAATTTGCATTTCCTAAAGAAGAAAGAGGAAAAAGTGATTTATTAACATTCCCTGAATATTTTAGAGCAAATGGTTACGAGACTTTTGCAACAGGAAAACAACATAATGGAGCAATTTGGTTAGAACGTGGTTTTAAACAAATAAAATCGGCCTTTTTAGGAGGTATGACTACTCACTTTGGAACAAAAGTAAAAGATTATACACCAGAAATAGGTTGGTCGAAAGCCTATCAAAATAAAGATAAATTTAGTAGTGAAGTATTTGCGGATGCTGCAGTTAACTTTTTAAATGCCTATAAAAAAGAGGACCCGTTTTTAATGTATGTCGCTTTTACGGCACCACACGATCCGCGAACAGCACCACAAGAGTTTCATGATATGTACCCTCCTCAAGATATGGTATTACCTGATAATTTTATGCCACAACATCCATTCGAAATTGCAGATGATAAAATTAGAGATGAAGTGCTAGTACCTTTCCCAAGAACGGAGTCTATTGTAAAAAAAGAAATCTCTGATTATTATGCTATGATTACCGCTACTGATGCTCAAATTGGTAGAGTTTTAAAAGCTTTAGAAGCTTCTGGTAAAGCAGAAAACACAATTATAGTTTTCGCTGGCGATAACGGACTTGCATTAGGGCAACATGGATTATTAGGGAAACAAAATGTTTATGAACATAGTGTAAGCGTACCGTTAATTTTTTGCGGACCAAATATTCCAAAAAACGAAAAAAATAATGCTTTAGCGTATTTACATGATGTATTTCCAACGTTATGTGGCTTAACAGGTCTAGAAATCCCTAAATCTGTTGAAACAGAAGATTTAACCTCAGTTATAAAAGGTGAAAAACAGGGGGTTAGAAATAGTATGTTTTATGCTTATAACTCTTGGCCAGGTGATTTATTGAATAAAAAACAAACTCATAATGCAGGTGGTGGTCACCGCGCAGTTCGCAAAGGAGAATTTAAGTTAATCGTAAGTGCAAAACATGATGTGTATACGTATCAATTATTTAATGTTGAAAAAGATCCTTGGGAACTCAATAATTTAGTTGAAGATAAAGCTTATGAAAGCATACAAAAAGATTTAATGTTAGAATTACAAAAGCTAATAAAAGAAACTGGAGACACTGCCGATTTAAATAAAAGTGAATTTGGTCTTTTTGATAATATTGAAGCCTATAATTTTAAAAATAAAAAATAAATGATACTTATATGTCCTCATAAAAAAGCCAATATATTTAAAAAGTACGTTTTCTTAAACCTGTTTTTACTAGGTGTGTTTTTTTTCTACAGCACTAATGCTTTAGAAGCTCAAGAAAAAGAGTTGTCATGGGCAGAATTAGCAGACCAATATGAGTGCCCAGAATGGTTTAGAGATGCCAAATTCGGAATATGGTTTCACTGGGGGCCACAAAGTGTTCCAGAACAAGGTGGTGGTTGGTATGCAAGGCATATGTATATGAAAGATGTGGGGCACCAAAAATTTGGAAAAATGGCAAACCCATACCATTTACAAACATATGGACATCCTTCAGAATTCGGTTTTAAAGATTTAATTAATTCATGGAAAGCAGAGAAATTTGATGCAGAAGCATTAATCAAGTTTTCAAAAAAAAATGGAGCAAAATATATTGTGGCTTTAGCAAATCATCATGACCATTTCGATTTATTTAATTCATCACACCATCCATGGAATTCAGTAAATATAGGTCCTAAAAGAGATATTATAGGCGAGTTTGCGAAAGCTACTAGAAATGAGAATTTAAAATTTGGAGTTACCAGTCATGACGATCGTTTTTTAAACTGGTGGAAACCTGCATTTGGAGCTGATAAGGAAGGAGCTTATAAAGGAGTTCCTTACGATGGGCGTTTGACCAAAGAAGATGGAAAAGGAAAATGGTGGGAAGGTTTAGACCCTAAAGATTTATATGGTCCTGCTCCAGAAGACCGTACTCCAGAAGTTATTGAGGCAATTAAAAAAAACTGGCAAGAACGTCATATTGAATTGGTTAATAAATACAAACCAGATTTGTTGTACAACGATGGTTTTAACTTTTCCTATGGTAAATACGGGCAAGAGGTTGCTCGTAAATTATACAACAATAGTTATAATGAAAATGGTTTTGTAAATGCAGTAATGCTATTAAAAAGGAAAGAAAAGGGAACCGTTAACGAAGTGGAATCAGGAGGAAGTAATACGTTGCGTGAATACCCATGGCAATCAGAAATTACGTTTACAGACTGGTTTTATAAAAAAGATAGACATCTTACTCATAATGCCAGAACCATTATAGAAATGCTTATTGAGGCAGTTAGTAAAAACGGAAATTTATTACTTAATATAGAACTACATCCAGATGGTACCATACCAGCAGAGCAAGAGTTTATTATAAATACGGTAGGCGATTGGTTAAAAATAAATGGAGAAGCTATTTATGGAACACGACCATGGAAAGTTTATGGAGATGGAAAAAGTGTACGTGGTGATAGTGAAATGAGTAATAATGGTGAAGTTAGAAATGCTGGTGATGATATAACTAAAAAGAAAAAAACAGGAGAACATTATAACCAACGAACAACAGCGTCAGAGCCATTTGCTAATGATGAGGTTAGATTTACTAAAAAGGGCGATAATTTATATATTATGGTTATGAATCCTAAAAAGGGCGACATTAAAATTCCGACATTTGGTTTGAACAATAAAATGAACCCTGGGAAACTTAAAAATTTATCAAGGTTGGATACTAATGATAAAGTAAAATTTAAACAAACAAAAACAAATACTATCATTTCAATTCCAGCTATAAATGGCAGAAGTTATCCTATAGTTCTAAAAGCAAGTTTTAAAACTATTAACTTTTAAACAAAAAAATGAAGACAAAATTTTATTTTACTATTCTTGTTTCTACGTTATTTCTAGTGAATTTCAGTTGTAAAGACAAGGAAGAACAAAAAGTAGAAGAAAGTAAACCACAAAGGCCCAATATCCTTTACATCATGTCAGACGACCACACGTCACAAGCATGGGGGATTTATGGTGGGATTTTAAAAGATTATGTGCACACGCCAAACATCCAACGTTTAGCAAAAGAAGGCACCGTATTAGATAACTGTTTGGTATCTAATTCTATTTGTACACCTAGTAGAGCGACAGTACTTACTGGCCAATATAGCCACATTAATGGTGTAACTACTTTGGGAGCTGGTTTATCGCCCAACCATCCAACTATAGCAGGCGTGATGCAAAGAGGTGGTTACCAAACTTCGGTTATAGGAAAGTGGCATATGAAACAAGAACCTACTTCTGAATTTGATTATTACTGTGTATTGCCTGGTCAAGGACGTTATTGGGACCCTATTTTAAAAACCAAAGAAAATTGGCAAGATTACACCGAAGGTGGAAAAGCATATAAAGGATTTAGTACAGATGTTATTTCTGATATGACAATTGATTGGATTGAAAACAGAGATAAATCTAAGCCATTTATAACCATGTGCCATTTTAAAGCAACACATGAGCCATTTGATTATCCAGAGCGATTTAGTCATTTGTATAGAGATGAAGATATTCCAATTCCTGCTTCTTTTTACGATGATGGTGCAGAAACTACAGGTCGTTCATTTAAAGGGCAATCTGTTGATAATTTAAAAGAACGCTATTTGTTAGCATCAAAAGATCCTGATAATGTTCCGGGTTATATGAAGTATCCTGAATTACCGCTTTCAGTTGATGGTTTAACTCATAAAGAAGCGCGTTATAAAACATATCAAAAATATGTGAAAGATTTTATGCGCTGTGGTGCTGCCATTGATGATAATATAGGAAAGCTTCTAGACTATCTTGAGAAATCTGGATTAGCAGAAAATACAATTGTTATTTATACTGCGGACCAAGGATACTTTTTAGGAGAACATGGTTGGTTCGATAAGCGTTTAATTTACGAAGAGTCTATACACATGCCTTTTGTAATTAGATATCCAAAAGAAATTCCAGCAGGAAAACGTAATTCTGATTTAATTGAAAATGCCGATTTCTCAGCACTTTTTGCAGATTATGCAGGTCTAGATTACCCAGAAACGATGCAAGGTCGTAGCTTCCGAGAAAATTTAAAAGGCAATACACCAAGTGATTGGCGCAAGCATGGATATTACCGTTATTGGGACCATTCTATAGACCGTCCTGGACATTTTGGAATAAGAGGAGAGCGTTACAAATTAGCATTTTATTATGGCAACGGACTTAAAGAAAATGGTTATACAAAAGCAAACGCACCAAAAAAGTATTGGGATTTCTTTGATTTAGAAAAAGACCCTAACGAAATTCAAAATGCATATAATGATTCAGAATATAAAGACATTATTAAGGAAATGAAAGCTGAAATTATGAACCAACGTAAAATGCTTGGAGATGTAGATGCAGACAATGAAGAAATTCATAATATAATAAAAGAACACTGGAATGATTAATAGCAATTATCATTTAAAATTAATCTTGTGCTATTTGTGCTGCTATTTATTTATAAATAGTGTACAGGCTCAAGATAATATGAGTTTATTTTACACAGAACCTGCCGAAAAATGGACGGAAGCTTTACCTATTGGAAATGGGAGTTTAGGTGCCATGATATATGGTGGTGTAGAGCAAGAACACATTCAGTTTAACGAAGAAACATTATGGGCGGGTAAGCCACACGATTACGCGCATAAAGGAGCAAATAAGTATTTGCCAGAAATACGCCAATTACTTACAGATGGTAAACAAAAAGAAGCTCAAAATTTAGCTCAAAAGGAATTTATGAGTGTGCCTTTAAAACAAATACATTATCAGCCTTTTGCAGATGTGTATATAGATTTTAAAGGACATGAGAATTATACAAATTACAGGAGAATATTAGATATAGAAAATGCGATAAGCAGAGTGTCTTATAACGTTGGCGATGTTGAATATAAACGCGAAGTATTTTCAAGTTATCCAGACCAGATTATAGCTGTCAATTTAACCGCATGTAAATCAAAAGCATTGAATTTTGATATTTGGTTAGATGCGCTTCATGAAGATAAAACGGTTATCACAGAAGGGAATTCACAAACCATAGAGGTAAAAGTAAAAGATGGAGTTTTAAAAGGTATTTCAACTTTAAAAGTTAAAACAAACGGTGATATAGAAGTTGTTGATGGGAAACTAAAAATCACCAAGGCGTCAAAAGCAACTGTCTATTTAGCGGCAGCCACCAATTATGTTAATTTTAATGATGTTACTGGCAACCCTGAACAAATAGCAAAACAAACTCTTGAAAAAGTTGAAAAACTAAAGTTTAAAAAAGTAAAAAATAATCATGTTGAAGATTACCAATCTTTATTCAACCGTTTTAAATTAGATTTTGGAGATAATGGAAAGTCTAAAATAGTAACAAACAAGCGTATTTTTGATTTTTGGAAAGCACCAGACGACCCACAATTAATTGCATTGTATGTGCAATACGCACGTTATTTAATGATTGCTAGCAGTCGCCCAGGAACCAAACCACCAACACTTCAAGGGCTTTGGAATAATAAATTAAGGCCACCATGGTTTAGTAGTTATACCACCAATATAAATTTAGAAATGAATTATTGGCCTGTGGAAATTGCTAACCTAAGTGAGTGCCACGACCCCTTATTTAAATTCATAGAAGATGTTTCAAAAACAGGAAAAGTAGTCGCTAAAGAGCATTATGATGCTGAAGGCTGGATAGTTCATCATAATGTAGATATATGGCGAGGTGCTGCCCCAGTAAATGCTTCACATCATGGTATTTGGTTGTCCGGTGGTGCATGGCTTAGTTCGCATATATGGGAACATTATTTGTTTACGCAAGACAAATCATTCTTAAAAGAAAACTATGCATTAATGCGCGATGCAGCACTCTTTTATTCTGAATTTCTTTATGAAGATCCAAATACAGGTTATTTAATAAGTTCACCATCAAATTCACCAGAAATTGGAGGATTAGTTGCTGGTCCAACTATGGATCATCAAATTATAAGAGCTTTATTTAAAAGTACTATAGAAGCTTCGGAGATTTTAGATGTAGATAAAGCGTTTTCAAAGAAATTAGAGAACATGATTCCTAAAATAGCACCAAATAAAATAGGAAAACATGGACAGTTGCAAGAATGGATAGAAGATAAAGATAATCCAGAATCTCATCACAGGCATGTATCTCATTTATGGGCTGTTTACCCTGGCAGTGAAATTAATGACGAAGACACACCAGATTTAATGAAAGCCGCAAAACAATCATTAGAATACCGTGGAGATAATGGTACAGGTTGGAGTTTAGCATGGAAAGTAAACTTCTGGTCACGCTTTAAAGATGGTAATAGAGCTTATAAATTATTAAATGTTTTGTTAAGTCCTGCCGAAATACCAGAACGAAAAATTAGAGGAGGTTCCTATCCTAACCTTTTTGATGCGCATCCACCGTTTCAAATAGATGGAAATTTTGGAGGTGCGTCAGGGATACTAGAAATGCTATTACAAAGTCATTTAGGGAAAATAGAACTATTACCTGCCTTACCAGATGCCTTACCAAATGGTAATGTTAAGGGAATTGTTGCTAGAGGCGGTTTTGAGTTAGCTTTTACATGGAAGAACGCCATTTTACAAGAAGTAGAAGTCCTTTCAAAAAAGGGGCTGCCTTGTAAATTAGAATACAATAATAAAAGTATTGAATTTAACACTGAAAGTGGTAAAACATACAAGTTTGATGGATTTTTGAATGAATTACCTTAGGGTAAGCTTATGAGAAATTAAAAGGAATTATTCTTTTCCATTTAGATGTAAATATTTGAATATTAACCCCACTAGTGGGAATAAAAAATAAAGTTTAAGAATGCAGTATATCCGTTTGATACTAAGTGTTGTCATTGTTTTTTTTAGTGCTACTTTTTTAGTGAAAGCACAAAGTGAACAGTCAAAACCAAACGTCATTATTTTCTTTACGGACGATCAAGGGTATCAGGATGTTGGCGTTTTTGGGTCACCATTAATTAAAACACCCAACTTGGATAAAATGGCAGAAGACGGTATAAAATTCACCTCTTTTTATTCAGCATCTCCAGTATGTTCACCATCAAGAGCAGCATTGTTAACAGGATCTTATCCACCCAGAGTTGGTGTACCAAAAGTATTATGGCCAAATTTACCAGGAGGTTTGTCAAACCAAGAACTTACTATTGCCGATATGCTTAAAACAAAAGGATATAAAACAGCTTGTGTTGGTAAGTGGCACTTAGGAGACCAGCCACAATATTTGCCAACAGCGCAAGGGTTCGATTCTTATTACGGTATTCCTTTTAGTAATGATATGTCTGTCAACCCAAGTTCTAAGGTTTCAGATAACATTATTTTTAGAGAAGGGATGACTATAGATAGCCTTCGTGAGAAAAAATGGCGCGGAAGTAAGGTACCGCTATTGAGACAAGATGAGGTTGTAGAATACCCCGTTAACCAAACCACACTCACAAAAAGATATACAGAAGAAGCTGTAAATTTTATAAAAGAAAATAAAGATGCGCCTTTCTTTTTATATGTAGCGCAAACAATGCCTCACATTCCACTTTATGCATCTCCAGATTTTAAAGGTAAAAGTGCAAGAGGTTTATATGGTGATGTTATTGAAGAGATAGATTGGAGCATAGGAACCATCTTAAAAACCTTAGAATCTTTAGGAATAGATGATAATACACTCGTTATTTTTACATCAGATAATGGCCCTTGGAACCTTAAAGATGGGCAAGGAGGTAGTGCTTCACCACTAAGAGGATATAAGTTTGAAACTTTAGAAGGCGGTATGAGAGTTCCTATGATTGCACAATGGAAAGGGAAAATTAAAGCAGGAAGCGTGACAGATAAAGTTGCTTCCACCATAGACCTACTACCAACTATAGCGTATTTAACAAATGCTGAAGTTTCGGAAAAACCAATGGATGGCAAAAACATATGGAAGTTATTGTCTGGGAAAAAAAGTAAATCACCCCACAAAAAAGAAGGTTTCTATTATTATAAAAGATCAACTTTAGAAGCAGTTCGCAAAGGTGACTGGAAACTGAGAATAACAGAAGAAGGTACCGCATTATATAATCTGAAAAATGATATTTCAGAAAGTATAAATGTGGCATCGTCAAACCCGAAAATTGTAAAAAAATTACAAAAAATGATGGATGAATTTGATGCCGATTTAAAATTAAATACCCATTAGAATACCTAAGAAATTTTTAAAGTGAGAATAACAAAAATAATTAAAACGGGATGTATCATTGCCCTTGGCTTAAGTTCAATAACAATATCTTATGCTCAAGAAGTACCATATAAAAACCCTAAACTTTCAATTGAAGACAGAGTTTCTGATTTATTAGGTAGAATGACTTTGGAAGAAAAATTCTGGCAAATGTTCATGATTCCTGGTGATTTAAGTATAGGCAAAGAAAAACTCAAACATGGGATTTTCGGATTTCAAATATCCTCTAAAGGAAAGAATGATAATGCTGCAGAACAGATTATGGATTACGGTTCTACAGGGACTGCTCAACATATGGCAGAAGAAATTAATGAACTTCAAAAATTTTTCTTAGAAGAAACACGTTTAGGAATTCCTATTATTCCTTTTAATGAAGCCTTACATGGTTTAGCTCGTGATGGCGCTACAACCTACCCGCAAGCCATAGCTTTAGCGGCAACCTGGGATACTGCTTTAGTAAGTGATGTAGCTGCTGCTATAACCAAGGAAACAAAAACACGAGGCATACGTCAAATATTATCGCCAGTATTAAATATAGCACGAGATGTGCGTTGGGGGCGTGTAGAAGAAACGTATGGAGAAGACCCTTATTTAACCACTCAAATGGCGCTTTCATACCTTAATGAATTTGAAAAAGAAGGTGTAATAACAACACCAAAACACTTTGTAGCCAATGTAGGCGCAGGTGGTAGAGACAGTTACCCAATTAGTTATAACGAACGCTTATTAGAAGAAATATATTTTCCTGCTTTTAAATCCGTATTTCAAAAAGTAGGTGCAAGATCAGTAATGACATCCTATAATTCTTTAGACGGAACACCTTGTACTTCTAACGCATGGTTATTACGGACTAAGCTTAAAGAAGAATGGGGTTTTGATGGTTTTGTAATTTCAGATGCAGGTGCTACAGGAGGAGCGAATGTATTACACTTTACAGCAAAAAATTATGCTGAAGCAACAGAAGATGCTGTTGAAGCAGGTTTAGATGTGATGTTTCAAACCAACTACAATCACTATCCTTTATTCTGGGAAGCTTATGAAAAAGGGATGGTGGATATCAAAGCGATTGACGAAGCCGTGAGTAGAATTTTAAAAGTAAAATTCGAATTAGGTTTATTTGAAAACCCGTATGTCGATGCAAAAGAAGCAGCCGTTTGGAATGGTCATAAAACACACCGTGAATTGGCTAGAAAAGCAGCTTCTAAAGCGATGGTTTTATTAAAAAACGAAAAAGAAACACTGCCAATTAATAAATCTGTTAACAAAATAGCACTTATTGGTCATGATGTGAAAACAGTTAGATTAGGCGGTTATAGTGGTCCTGGTAACAATCTTATTTCCATGTATCAAGGTGTATCAGATAAAATAGGAGAAGAACATATTTTATATGCATCAGGGGTTGATTTAACAGAAGAAAATTATAAACCTATTGCTTCATCGTATTTATTGACTTCAGAAAATGGTAAAATTGAAGGCTTAAAAGCGGATTATTTTGATAATATAAAACTAAGCGGTAAACCAAAAGTAGAACGTATTGATAAGCAAGTAAAGTTTGGTTGGACACTTTTTTCACCTCATGAAGATTTACCATACGATTGGTTTTCTGTGCGTTGGACAGGAAAACTAAAAGCACCAAAAACAGGAGTTTTCAATATAGGTATTGAAGGTAACGATGGGTACCGCATGTATTTAGATGGAGAATTAATTATTGATAACTGGCAAAAACAATCCTATAAAACTATTTTAAAAGAATTTTCTTTTGAAGAAGGAAAAACATACGATATTAAAATTGAATTTTTTGAATCAGCAGGAAATACAAAAATCAAATTAGTTTGGGATGCCAATATTAAAAATGAATGGGAACAACAAATTGCTGATGCTGTTGCGGTAGCCGAAAAAAGTGATGTTGCGGTCGTATTTGCAGGTATTCATGAAGGTGAATTTAGAGACCGTGCTTTATTAGCTTTACCAGGGCACCAAGAAGCCTTAATTAAAGCTGTTGCAAAAACAGGAAAACCAACCGTAGTGGTATTGGTTGGTGGTAGCGCAATAACAATGTCGAATTGGATTAATGATGTAGACGGCGTTTTAATGGCATGGTATGCTGGCGAAAATGGCGGAAATGGATTTGCCGACATCCTTTTTGGAGATGAAAACCCAGCGGGACGTTTACCAATAACGTTTCCAGTAGATGAAGCACAATGTCCGTTGTATTATAATAACAAACCAACCGGTCGAGGTGATAATTATCACAACTTAACAGGGCAACCCTTGTTTCCTTTTGGTTACGGATTAAGTTATACAGCATTTGAATATTCTAATATAGAATTCAGTAAAAATAATATAGCTCCAGACCAAACAGTACAAATTAACTGTACAATTACAAATAATGGAACCAAAGCAGGTGATGAAGTTGTTCAACTGTATATTCGTGATGAGTTGGCTTCTGTATCTCGCCCGATAAAAGAATTAAAAGGGTTTAAACGTATCACTTTAAAAGCAGGAGAATCACAAAAAGTAACGTTTGAATTAAACTCTGAAGCTTTATCGATGCTAGATAAAGATATGCATAGATTAGTTGAATCTGGTGATTTTAGAATCATGATTGGTGCATCATCAAAAGATATTCGTTTAAGAAAAGTTTTAACTGTAAAATAAAAATAATGAGATTTATAAAGCTAATAGTATTGATGGTTTTGGCTTCTTTTACAGCTTGTAAACAACAATCGGAAGTAAGTTGGATAAGTACTACTAACGATAGTCCTTGGATAGAGAAGACGTATACACTATTAGAAAATGATAATTCTTCGGATATAGTAATCACAATCGACACCAATAAACAACAGCAAGAAATTACAGGTTTTGGAGGGTGTTTTAATGAATTAGGATGGGATGCATTAAGCATGGTAACTCCTGATGAAAAACAACAAATTCTAAACGATTTATTCGATTCTATTTCAGGATGTAAATTCAATGTTTGTAGAATGCCTATTGGAGCTAATGACTATGCAGTAGATTGGTACAGCCATAATGAAACACCTGAAGATTTTGCTATGGAAAATTTTTCTATAAACCGAGATAAAAAACGATTGGTTCCTTATATAAAAGAAGCACATAAAATAAATTCAGAAATAGAAGTTTGGGCGTCACCTTGGTGCCCACCGTCTTGGATGAAACACAGCAAACATTACGCATGTAAATCTAATCCAGAGTTTAACGATTTGCCTATTGAATTAAGTTCTACTGAAGAATTGGTTTCCCGTTTTATTATGGAGCCCGATTATTTACAAGCTTATGCATTATACTTTTCAAAATTTATAAAATCCTATAAAAAAGAAGGTATTACTATTAGTGCAGTTCATGTACAAAACGAGCCTAATTCAGCTCAAAACTTTCCGTCTTGTGTATGGAAGCCCCAAGATTTAGGCATTTTTATTGCAGATTATCTAGGGCCACAATTTAAAGCCGATAATTTAGATACGCCTATTTGGTTAGGTACCATCGAACGTCCACAAATTGAGCGTGTTGATGATGTTTTGGAATATAAAAACACTAAAGATTATGTGAAAGGTGTCGGTTTTCAATGGGCTGGAAAAGGTGTTATTGAAAAAGTTCATGCTAAATACCCAGACATGCAATTGATGCAAACCGAGACGGAGTGTGGAGATGGTTCTAATGATTGGAAAGCTGCCGAATATACCTTCAATCTTATGAAGCATTATTTTGAAAATGGTGCAAATTCATACATGTATTGGAATATGGTTTTAGATGAAACAGGGAAAAGTCAATGGGGTTGGAAACAAAACTCTATGATTTCTATTGATAGTAAAACTGGAGCGATTGTTTATAATCCAGAATTTTATTTAATGAAGCATCTAAGTGCTTTTGTGCCGCAAGGTTCAGTGAAATTATTAACAAGTGGAGATACCGATGGTTCTATTACTTTCTTTAATGAACAAACTAACAAAGTTATTATACTTACATATAATAAAGAAGATGATACACGCTTACTAAATCTGAATATTAATGGTCAAATTATAAAAGCAGAATTAGAGGCAAAATCATTTAACACCTTAGCTGTTAATTTAAATTAAAGATTCCTTTTGGAATATGAAATTGATACAAAAGCCATATAGAAAAATAACACATATTTTAAACAATACACTCTTGTATTGTTTAGTATTTTTTGTGGTTTCATGTACTTCTAAGATACCAGAAAAACAGCCTGTAGATTATATAAATCCTATGATAGGGGCTGTAACTTATGGGAAAAAGACAAAAGATGCTCATGGTTTTGGTAAAACTTTTCCAGGAGCAGCAACCCCTTTTGGACTGGTGCAACTAAGTCCAGATACATTTTCTGGTGGCGATAATGGTTCTGGATATTCTTATGAGCATCCTACTTTAGAAGGATTCAGTTTTACACACATGAGCGGTGTAGGTTGGTTTGGAGATTTAGGTAACTTTCTAGTAACTCCAACAACAGGAAAATTAAATACAAACAGAGGTCTACCAAAACATCCCGAAGATGGATATCGTTCTCGGTTTTCACATGATACTGAAGTTACAAAGGCTGGATATTATGCCGTAACACTCGATGATTATAATGTTAAAGCAGAACTTACTGCAGCACCTAGAGCAGGAATTATTAGGTTCACATTTCCAAAAAGTGATAGTTCGCGTGTTCAAATAGATTTATCACGAAGAGTTGGTGGTACATCAACAGAGCAATACATAAAAGTTGAAAACGAAAACACGATTTCTGGTTGGATGAAATGTCCTCCCGAAGGTGGTGGTTGGGGAGCAGGAGCAGGAAATGCAGATTATACGGTTTATTTCTATTGTCAGTTTAGTAAACCTTTAAAAGATTTTGGATTTTGGAGTGCTGATATTCCAGATGTTCCCAGAAAAATGCGTTTTATTAGAAAGGATGATTACCAGTTGGCAGTAAAAAATGCTCAAATTTTTAAAAACGAAAAAGATATTCAAGGGAAACATGTAGGCTTTTATTCAAATTTTAAAACCGAAGAAGGCGAGCAAGTATTGATGAAAAGCGGAATTTCTTTTGTGAATGTGGAAGGCGCTAAAGAAAACTTAGAACACGATATAAACCATTGGGATTTTAAAAAAGTAGAAGAGCAAGCTCGTAATATGTGGAGCGATGTTATAAAAGATGTAACCGTTTCAGGTGGCACAGAAGCAGAAAAAACTATTTTCTACACGGCGATGTATCATACCATGATTGACCCCAGAACATTTTCAGATGTTAATGGGAATTATATTGGAGCTGATAAAAAAGTACATCAAACAAAAGATTTCACATACCGTACTATCTTTAGTGGTTGGGATGTGTTTCGTTCACAATTTCCTTTACAAACGCTTATTAACCCAACATTGGTAAATGATGAGATTAATTCTTTGTTACAAATGGCAGAATTAAGTGGTAGAGAGTATTTACCTCGTTGGGAAATGTTAAATTCCTATTCAGGTTGTATGTTGGGTAATCCTGCCGTATCAGTAATAGTAGATGCTTATGAAAAGGGCATTAGAAATTACGATATTAATAAGGCATTTATGTATTCAAAAAACACCGTAGATAATACAGGGAATGGCACATTAGGATACACACACACAAACATTTCTAAAACATTAGAATACGCCTATACGGATTGGGCTTTAGGAACATTTGCTACATCGTTGAATAAACCAGAAATAGCAAAAGAATATCTTCAAAAAAGTAAAAATTATTCCAATATTTGGAACGAAGAAGTTAATTGGTTTAGAGCTAAAGACAGCACAGGTACATGGCTCCCTTGGGAAGGAAAAACAAAACACGGACAGGGTTGTATAGAAAGTAATCCGTTTCAACAAGGGTGGTTTGTTCCGCATGATATAGAAGGCTTAAAAACGTTGATGGGTGGAGAAGAACCTTTTAAAAAGGAACTCATTTCGTTTTTTGAAAAAACCCCAGAAGATTTTCTTTGGAACAATTATTACAATCATCCCAATGAGCCAGTACATCATGTCCCTTTTATGTTGAATGAAGCTGGTGCCCCTCATTTAACTCAAAAAATTACGCGTCAAATTTGTAGTGATGCATACGGCACCGATGCATATGGGTTATGTGGAAACGAAGATGTTGGACAAATGTCTGCATGGTATGTATTAGCAGCCATGGGTATTCATCCTATTTGTCCTGGGGATAATGAATACCAAATAACAAGTCCTGTTTTTAATGACATTGAAATTAATTTAGACAGTGATTATTATTCAGGAAAAACCTTTAAAATTTTAGCAAAAAACAATTCCAAAGAAAATATTTATATACAAGCTATGAGTTTAAATGGAAAACCTTTAAATAGGTTTTGGATAACACATGAGGAAATTATAAAAGGGGGCGTTTTGGAAATGGAAATGGGTTCTGAACCTAGAACTAATTTAGTAAAGTAATATTAAATGAAAATTATTATGAAGAAATTTGAGATAGGTCTTGCTTTATTAATACTAGCATGTGCGAATAATGTTTTTGCTCAAAAAACACCCAATATTGTTTATATAATATGTGATGATTTAGGGTATGGTGATGTGCAGGTGTTAAATCCTGAGAAAGGAAAAATTTTAACCCCACAAATAGATGCCTTTGCAAAAGAATCTATGACGTTTACAGATGCGCACTCAGCATCTGCGGTATGTACACCTTCAAGATACGCTATTTTAACAGGGCGTTATGCATGGCGTTCTAGACTACAAAAAGGAGTTTTAAGTGGAGGCGATGAATTAGAACCTTTAATAGCAGAGCAACTAGAAACTGTTCCTGCAATGCTTAAAAAAGCAGGTTACAATACAGCTGCTATTGGTAAATGGCATTTAGGGTTCAATTTCGTAAATGATAAAGGAGAATCTTATGAGATATATGACGGTAAAAAAATATTAGGAGCGCCAATTGGGGCTACTGTACCAAATGGACCAATAACACGTGGTTTTGATTCTTACATTGGGTTTCATCATTCTAGAGTTATGGAAACAGTAATTAAAAATGATAAAGTGGTTGATAAAATGCCTCCTATAAAAATGTTACAATTTTTAGGCGACCATACTATTGATTACATTGATAAAGCATCTCAAGAAAAAGAACCTTTCTTCTTATACTTAGCACTTAATTCGCCACATAGTCCTGTTGTGCCTTCCAAAGAATGGCAAGGAAAAAGCGGTATGGGAGATTATGCTGATTTTGTTATGGAAACAGATGATGTTGTAGGTCGTGTTCTCGATGCTTTAAAGAAAAATGGAATAGCAGATAATACACTTGTATTTTTTACTAGTGATAATGGGTGTTCTTACCCTGTTGCAAAAGGACATAAATTGGAAAAAGATTTTGGACATTATCCAAGCGCAAATTTTAGAGGCTATAAATCTGATATTTGGGAAGGCGGACATAGAATACCATTTATGGTACGATGGCCAGAAAAAATAGAAGCCAACTCTAAAAATGATAAATTAGTTTGTCAAACAAACTTAATGGCAACTTGTGCGGAAATTGTAGGTTTAAATGTTTCAAAGAATGTTGGGGTTGATTCGTATAGTATTTTACCAATGTTAAAGAATAAAAAAGCAAAAACAGATTATAATCTTGTAGTACATCATTCTATAAATGGAAAATTTTCTATTCGTAATAAAAAATGGAAGTTAGAATTTACACCAGGTTCTGGTGGATGGACTAATCCGAAGGATAATATAGCAAGAACAAAAAACCTTCCAGAAATACAGTTGTATAATATGAAGTGCGATGAAGAAGAGACAACTAATGTTTATAATAAACATTCAAGAATTGTAAAAAAATTAACTAAAAAATTAAAGCAAATCGTAGAAAACGGAAGAACAACATCTGGTGAATTTCAGGAGAATGATGTTGCAATCGATATTTTTAAAATCAATAAATAATTACAAGAAATTAGTTCAATAAAACAATAAAATAAAACATAAAATCATCATGAAAAAAGCAATTTTTATTTGTGTATTCGGTCTATTAGCATTAACAGTTAAAGCACAACAATATACGTATCCAATGCCTGAGTATATACCTACTGAAGGAAATTTAGAGGCTAGAAAAGAGTTTCAGGACATGAAATTTGGAATGTTTATTCACTGGGGCGTTTATAGCGTTTTAGGTGATGGCGAATGGGTGATGTATCAACAAAAAATCAAGCTTGATACGTATAAAAAATTGACTAAATTTTTCAATCCTCAAGATTTTAATGCCAAAGAATGGGTGGCTATAGCAAAATCCGCAGGTATGAAATATATTACTATTACCTCAAGACACCATGATAGTTTTAGCATGTTTGATACTAAGGCTACAGATTATGATATTATAGATGCAACACGATTTGATAGAGACCCTTTAAAAGAATTAGCTGAAGAATGTAAAAAAGAAGGCATCAAGTTAAACTTCTATTATTCGTTATTGGATTGGGCAAGGGAAGATTATGGTTTTGGTCATAAAATAATAGATGGCAAGCCTGTTGATGCAGATTGGGATAAATATATTGAATTTATGAAAACGCAATTAACAGAGTTGCTTACTAATTATGGTGAAATAGGTTGCATTTGGTTTGATGGCCATTGGGAAAGAAAAAAAGCCAATTGGCGTTATAACGAGATATATTCATTAATTCACGAGTTAAGTCCAAATACGTTAATAGCCAACAATCACCATATTCAACCTATTCCAGGTGAAGACCTTCAAACTTTTGAACGCGATTTACCAGGAGAAAATAAAGGCGGATATAGTAAAGGCGTAAAAGTGAGTCAGCTTCCTTTAGAATCTTGTGCAACTATGGGAAAAGCTTGGGGTTTCAATTTGAATGATAAAAAATATAAAACCACAAAACAACTTATTCACTTTTTAGTAAATGCAGCAGGAAAAAATGGGAACCTATTATTAAATGTTGGTCCAATGCCTAATGGAGAAATTCAACCTGAATTTGTGCAAACGTTAAAAGAGATTGGTGAATGGACAACTAAATATGGAGAAAGTATATATGGTACAAGAGGGAATGTTATTAAAACTCAAAAATGGGGGACTATAACAAAAAAAGATAACCTACTGTACATGCATATATTAAACCCTACCAACGAACCTTATCTTTTTATACCTGAGTTAAAAGAGAAAATAGCATCGGTAACATCTTTTGATGGTAAAACTAAAATTAAGTTTAAACAGTTAAAAGAAGGCGTTTTTATTTATACGAAAGCAAATTCAAATAATGAAATAGACGACATTTTAAAACTTAGAATTAAATAAATTATTAGCATAAAGTTTCAGATGATAAAGTATAGTTTTTTAATTTTTATAGCCATTTGCTTTTTAGGAATTGAGCTTAATGCACAAGATGATGCTATTGTTTTAAAAGAAGGTATGGTAGTTGGTTCTATACAAAATGGAAGCCGTTCCGCTATTTTTACCAATCCTCTATTTTATAAATTCATTACAGGAAATTTTATCGAGCCTATAGTAAATGATTCGGTTGGTGTTAATAGACGAGGTGAAGTAGAACGATGGGAGGAAATAAAAGTAGACGAGAAGGCAGTTTTTAGAAGCCGAAAATTACGCGGAGGTTATTTATACGTTACTTATGACGCACCCAAAGCTGAGATAAAAGTGCTTGAGATATCTGGACATTCAGAAGTATTTGTAAATGGTATTCCTCGTGGTGGAGATGTCTATAATAGACATTTTGTTTTTCACCCTATAGAATTGAAACAAGGTAAAAACACTTTTTTAGTAAGAGGTGGAAGAGGACAGGTTAATATGAAGCTATTACCTGTTAAAAAATCAATTTCTTTGTTAAAAAGAGATATGACGAATGCTGATTTTATCACTACCGAAAGTGATGTCAAAATGGGATCTATTCGCATATTAAATGCAACAGCAAAAACGAAAAAAAACCTTCGAATAGTATCAGAATCTAATGGCGTGAAATTAGAAACAAAAGTAGCTTCTATTATTCCATTAACAATGCGGAAAGTACCTTATAAAGTACAAGATAATTATACGGAAAAAGACACTGTAAGAGTGTCTGTCAAATTATACGAAGGTTCAAAACTATTAGATGAAAGTTCTGTTTTATATCATGTTAGAACACCACAAGAACGGTATTCTAGAACATTCATATCAAAAATAGATGGAAGTCTTCAATATTTTTCGATTAGAGAAGGGGTTATTGATTCTGACGAAAAACCTGCCATGTTTCTTTCATTGCATGGTGCTAATGTTGAAGCAAGAAATCAAGCTGTTCAATACAAACCAAAAGATTGGGGACATGTTGTTGCACCTACAAACAGAAGAAAATATGGTTTCAATTGGGAAGATTGGGGAAGAAAAGATGCTATGGAAGTACAAGAAATAGCCGAAAAAATGTATGGAACAAACCCAAAACGAACGTATTTAACAGGACACTCAATGGGTGGTCATGGTACATGGCAATTAGGCGCTATATATCCAAACAAATGGGCTGCTATTTCGCCTATGGCAGGTTGGTATTCTTTGTTTTCTTATGCCAATAAAGAAAAAGAGGAAAACCCATCACCAATAGAAAATATGATAGCTAGTGCAAGTCATTCAAGCTATACTTTAGAACTGTCAAGAAACTATTTACATCATGGAATTTATATACAACACGGAGATGCCGATGATGTGGTATCTGTAGACCAAGCTCGATTTATGCGTAAGCATTTAAGTGAGTTTCATCCCGATTTCGCCTATCTTGAATATGAAGACAAAAAGCATTGGTTTGGGGTAGATTTCAGCAGTATATTCGATTATTTTAAGTGGCATACCATTCCTGATAATGGCGATGTTAAAAATTTTGAGTTTCGTACAGCAAGTCCAGGAGTTTCTTCAGAAAGTAGATATATAAGCTTATATCAACAAGAAAATCAATTTGAATTTTGTGGCGTTAAAGTGAATCAAAATGTTAGAACCGAAAGACAAAAAAAGAAAAACGAAGTTCTAAAAAAACGTGAAATTTCTATTGAAACTGAAAACTTAAAAAAGTTTAAAGTCGATTTAAAGCACACAATAAACTCAGATACTATTCAAGTAAAAATTGATGACACTGTTTTTGATAACCTAGTTTCTTACAAAGAAAAAGATGTTTGGTTTGAAAAAGAAAATAAGAAGTGGACACTATCAGAAAAGCCTACAAATGGCTTTGAGAAAAACCCATTACGATATGGAGCTTTTAAAGAGGCTTTTAACAATAACATGGTTTTTGTGTATGCTACAAAAGGAACAAAAAGTGAAAACGAATGGTCTTTTAACAAAGCACGTTTTGATGCCGAAACATTTTATTATAGAGGAAACGGTTCTATAGATGTTATTTCTGATAAAGAATTTTCTCTTAATAAATTTAAAGACCGATCTGTGATACTTTACGGAAATGCATCAACCAATGCAGCATGGAAATTATTACTTTCTGAGAGTCCTATTCAAGTAAAACGCGGGCAAATACGTGTTGGAAATAAATCATTAAAAGGTGACGACTTTGCAATCTACTTTACATACCCTAGAAAAGATAGTAAAACAGCTTCTATTGGTGTTGTTTCTGGTTCAGGATTAGCAGGGTTTAATGCGACACAACCAAACAGGTATTTTTCTTCTGGTGCCAGTATTCCAGATGTCATGATTTTTACGCCATCAATCTATAAAGACGGCATTGAAGATGTAAAAGCTGCTGGTTATTTTGGAACAGATTGGAGTATTGAGAACGGAACTATTGAATGGGCAGATTAACAAATAAGAGGAACATGAAGAATTATATAGTTTTATTACTAGCAATTATATGTTTAGGGGCTTGTGCAGACCCCAAACCATCTTTTAAGCTAGAAGATATTTCTATTATACCTAAACCTTTAAGCTTAGAATTAAAGGAAAGTTCTTTTCAATTTAAAGCATCGACAAACATTGTAATTCAAGATGAAAATCAAGAAAAAGCAGCAAATTTTCTAATACAATTATTTGATAAATCGGCAGGATTCAATCTTCAAGTTTCAAACGAAAAAACCAATGAAGGTGTTGTTTTTGAACGTATAGCGGGATTAAAATCTGAAGGATATCAATTAGAAATAAGCCCAAATCAAATTCTAATTAAAGCATCTGATGAAAAAGGTTTTTTCAATGCTGTTCAAACCATTCGTCAGTTACTTCCACCAGAAATAGAAAGTAAAACAATAACAGATTCAAAGTGGTTTGTGCCCTGTGTTTCAATTCAAGATGAACCCCGTTTTAGTTGGAGAGGGATGCATATGGATTTTAGCCGTCATTTCTTTAAAGTAGATGAAGTCAAAGCCTTTTTAGATTATATGGCTTTGTATAAACTGAATACCTATCATATGCATTTAACAGATGACCAAGGATGGCGTATTGAAATTAAAAAATATCCTTTATTAACCGAAAAAGGTGCATGGAGAATTCCTAACAATCAAGATACGATATGCAATACCAGAGCGGTAGAAAATAAACTCTATACGATAGATGAATCTAATTTTAAGACTATTGATGGCGAACGTAAGTATGGTGGTTTCTTTACACAAGACCAAATAAAAGAGATTGTTGCCTATGCAGGTGAAAGAAATATAACCGTAATTCCAGAGATTGATATGCCTGGGCATTTTAAATCGGCGATAGATAATTATCCGTTTTTATCCTGTAATGAGGAATCGGGTTGGGATACTGTTTTTACCTATCCAACGTGTTTAGGAAAAGAAACGACGTATGAGTTTATGAAAAATGTTTTGAGCGAAGTGGTAGAATTATTTCCTTCAGAATATATTCACATTGGAGGTGATGAGGTTAATATTGCTTCATGGAATGAGTGCCCACATTGTCAAAAAGAAATAAAAAAACACGAGCTTAAAGATGAGCACGAGCTACAGTCTCATTTTAATAGAAATATTGAAAAATTCCTTCAATCTAAAGAAAAACAATTTATGGGTTGGGATGAAATTGTAAGAGGAGGTTTAACTAAAGAAGCCAATATTATGTGGTGGAGACATTGGGCACCAAATGCGCCTAAAATAGCTGCTGCAAATGGAAATAATGTAGTGGTAACAACTACAGCGGCTTATTATTTTGATTACTTAAATGAAGGGGACACACTTGAAAAAATATATGACTACGAACCAATACCTAAAGATTTTACTCAAGCAGAATCTGAACATGTATTGGGAATTCAAGCAAATTTATGGTCGGAATGGATACCAAGTTTTAAGCGTTTGCAATATCAAGCTTTTCCTAGAATGTTTGCCGTGTCAGAAAATGCTTGGGCTCCAAAAGAGAATAAAGATTTCGAAGCATTTAATACAAGAGTAGAAAAACAATATGACCGTTTAGATGCATTGGGTGTATATTATTACATCCCAGCAGTTGAAGGTTTAGAAAAAGAAATTGCTTTTGTAGATAGTACGTTTGTTAGTTTGAATTTAGCTTATGAGTTAGATGGTGTAGACATATACTATACGCTTGATGGAAGTATTCCAACTAAAGAATCTTTAAAATATGAAACGCCATTTGTTGTAAAAGATACTATTGAGATTAAAGCACGTGCTTATCGTGGAGATATGTTTAACGACTTAAAATCGACAAAAACCATTCATAAAAACTATTTAGAAGCTATACATGCTAAGCCTAAAGAAAAAGGCTTGAAAAGATGGGTGACTAAAGATAAATTCAAGAAAGTAGAAGATATAGAAATACCTGCCACAGTTAACTTTACCAAGGTAGATAGTATTGTGTTAGGTGATTTTAAGAATAAAAAAGACTTTTCTTTTATATACAAAGGTTATTTTAATGCTGAAAAAGATGCCATTTACGAATTTGAAACGCGTTCTGATGGTGGTAATTTATTATTTATAGGCGATAAAATAATTGTAGATAATGGCGGATACCATGGTCCAAGAAAACGCTATGGAAAAGTAGCCTTAAAGAAAGGATTACACTCCATAACAATACAGTACAAACCTAGTGCAAACCCAAGAATGATTGATGTTTGGTATGCATTACAAGGAGAAGCATTAACGCCTATTAATAGCTCAGTTACAAGTTTTTAAGTAGAAATCTATAAAATATCTAATAGAGAAAAATAAATATGAATAAATTAAATTTAGTTTTAGCGTTTTTTTGTGTTTTAGGAATAAAAGCGTTTGGTCAAAATAAGACCAATACTGCTCCTCTAATTTTAGATATGGTACACCATAACCCTGGTGAAGCTCCATATAAAACTGCTTATAATGATCCAGCAGTGATAAAAGAAATGGGATACAATGGTAAAGTGTATTTTCTTTTTGAATCTCCAGCGTTAGCCATAAACTGGGAATCTGTAGATGCAGATATTTTACCTAAAGAATCTGATGACCGTAAGTGGGTAGATGAAAAAGCGAAACAAATAAAACAAATGCATGCCACATGTAAAGCACAAGATATGGCTATTTATGCGATGTCTGATTTGGTTTTATTTCCTAAACGATTAATAGAAAAATATAATATTGAGGATACATTTGGTGACCCCAATAACCCATTAATAGAAAAATTTATTCGTGCTCAAATTAATGAAATGTTCGATCAGTTCCCTGATCTTGACGGTTTGGTGGTTCGTATTGGAGAAACTTACTTACACGATGCACCGTATCACCTTGGAGCAATTGAGGATAAAAAAAATCCAGAAAAAACAATCATTCCTTTAATTAATATATTAAAAGAAGAGATTTGTGAAAAAAGAAATAAACAACTTATTTTCCGCACTTGGATAGCTTTTGATAGAGATATAGATGCTTATATGAAAGTAAATAATGCTGTAGAACCACATGAAAATTTAATTATTAGCATCAAGCATTGTGAAGGAGATTTTCATAGATCTAACGAATTTAGTAAAGTAATTGGTCAAGGACGTCATCGTCAAATTATAGAAGTTCAATCTGCACGTGAATATGAAGGAAAAGGAGCATATCCCAACTACATTGCCAATGGTGTTATTGAAGGTTTTGAGGAGCATGCTAATATGCCAGAAGAGCGAATTAATAGTATCAAAGAATTTGTAGAAACAAAACCTGAATTATATGCAGGTATTTGGACGTGGTCTCGTGGAGGAGGATGGGATGGTCCTTATATAAAAGACGAATTGTGGTGCGATTTAAACTCTTGGGTTATGGCACAATGGGGGCAAAACACCGATAAAAGTGAAGCATTTATTTTTAACAGATATGCAACAGAACGTTTACATTTAAAAGGTGATGATATTGTTAAATTTAGAAAGCTATGTTTACTTTCTGCCGAAGCTGTAGTTAGAGGAAGGAATAGCACGTATAGGGATATGAATCCTTGGTGGACTAGAGATCAAGGTATTGCATGGCCAATGGTGGTAAAAGGCGATTTGGAACAAAAGAGGAACTTAGCTCAAAAAGATGAGTCTATCAAAAAGTGGAAGGAAATAGTTAGGCTAGCTAAATCAATAGATTGGCAAAATGATGAAACTAAAAATCATGCCATAGGATCTGCTAAATATGGATTAAAACTATATCAAATATATAGAACACTGGTTTATATGAAATATGCAGATGATAATGCTAATACTAAAGACGTTAATAAATGGATCAAAGCCTATGATAGAGCTTGGGGAAATTATAATAAACTAACAAAGAAATACAGTACAATTGCAACATTGTATACGCAAGAATATAAAAGGCATATTGCAAATAACGCGCACAATAAAGTAAATAAATTGAGAAAATAATTAAATGAAATATTACAGCTATTTATTACTAATATTATGCTTGGGAATTACCTCCTGTAATAAAGAAAATAAACAGGAAGAAAAGGGAGTTTCTATAGAGAAATTAACCCATTACGTAAATACGTTTACAGGAACTGATGGCCCTGGAAATACGTATCCTGGAGCTGTTTTGCCTTTCGGAATGGTGCAATTAAGTCCCGATAACGGATTGCCAGGTTGGGACAGAATAGCTGGTTATTTTTATCCAGATTCTACTATAGCAGGTTTCAGTCACACACACCTTTCGGGCACTGGTGCAGGAGACATGTACGATTTATTGGTAATGCCTCTGAATAGTAAGTTTACAGAAAGCTTAACTCCAGAAGATAGATACCGTCCGTATTCTAAATTTTCGCATGATAAAGAAAAAGCAAGTCCGGGATATTATTCGGTAGATTTATTAAGTTCAGGAATTAAAGCTGAATTAACAACAACATCACGAGTTGGCTTTCATCAATATACATTTCCAAAGGACGAAAAAAGTCAAATTATACTTGATTTAGGATACAGTTTAAATTGGGACGCTCCAGTGGATACTAAAATTACTATTGAAGATAATCAAACGATTTCAGGGTATAGAAAATCAAAAGGTTGGGCAAAAGACCAGCGTGTTTATTTTGTGATGAAATTCTCAAAACCTTTTGATAAAGCACAATTGTTTCAAAATTCAGAAGAAAAAGAAACGACCACAGTACAAGGTGAATTCACTCGTATTGTAGCTAATTATCAAACAAAGGAGAACGAAAAAATTCAAATAAAAGTAGCTTTGTCATCAGCAAGTATTGTTGGAGCAAGAAAAAATTTAGAAGCAGAATTATTGCATTGGGATTTTAAGCAAACAGTTAAAGACGCCGAAAACACTTGGGAAAGCTATCTTTCTAAAGTGAAAATTAAAGGAACCCAAGATCAAAAAGAATTATTCTACACCAATTTGTATCATGTTTTTTTAACGCCATCCTTACATAGTGATATTGATGGTGCATACAAAGGTGCTGATGGCGAGGTACATAAAGCAGAAGGATATAATAAATACGAAACATTCTCATTATGGGACACCTTTAGAGCAACCCATCCTTTATATACCATTTTAGCGCCTAATGAAACAAAAGATATGGTAAAGTCTTTTTTATCGCATTATGATGAAACCGGATTGCTTCCTGTCTGGTCTTTAGCAGGAAATGAAACCAATATGATGATTGGTTACCATGCAGTTCCTGTAATTGTAGATGCCTATTTTAAAGGGATTCCTTTAGATGCTAAAAAAGCATTAGAAGCCTGTGTAGCATCAGCAAGAGAAAAAGGAAGAGAGATAGACACCTATATGGAATTAGGTTACGTGCCGACATCAGACGAAGGTGAAAGTTGGTCGGTTTCTAAAACCTTAGAATATGCGTATAACGATTGGTGTATTGCCCAATTAGCAGAGGCTTTAGGTGAAAATGATATTAAACAAACATTTTCAAAAAGAGCCAATAACTGGAAAAATTTGTATGATTCTAAATCTACATTCTTTCGTCCTAAAAGTGAAGTTGGGAAATTTAGTAGTCCCTTTTCCGCGAAAGCGTATACTAGAGAATTCTGCGAAAGTAATGCATGGCAATACTTTTGGTTTGTACCGCATAATATAGATGGATTGATAGATACTTTAGGTAAAGAGCATTTTGCAACAAAGTTGGATTCTATGTTTACCTATTACCCTTCGGCAGAAGATAAATTACCCATTTTTAGTACAGGTATGATTGGGCAATATGCTCATGGAAACGAACCAAGTCATCATGTTTCTTATTTATATAATAACGTAGGTCAGCATTGGAAAACACAAAAAATGGTTCGTAAAATTATAGAAACTCAATATAGCACAGAGCCTAATGGTTATTGCGGGAATGAAGATTGCGGACAAATGTCTGCATGGTTGGTGTTTTCATCTATGGGTATGTATCCAATAAATCCAGCAGATGGTATTTATAGTATAAGTTCCCCCTTTATAGAAGAGGCTACCATTCAGTTAGAAAATAACAAACAGTTTATTATTTCTACTGAAAATCAATCCAAGGAGAGTTTTTATATACAGTCGATGACCTTAAACGGAAAACCTTATAATGCATTAACTATAACTCATAAGCAAATTTTAGAAGGCGGTGAATTACACTTTGTATTAGGGAATAGTCCTAATAAAAATCTTGTTTTTAAATAAAAAAACAAATAGATTTATAATATCTAAGTGATACATTAACCTGTTGTACATTTTGATTTATTTCGATAAACTAAATGTCAGTTCGAGTGATTTTCAACAGAAAATTGTATCGAGAACAGGTTTTGAAATGGAAAATTTTATTCTCGATAGTTCTGCTGATCTTGACGAAGCACTAATTTCACTCATGAAAATGAGTAAAACTCACTCGAATTGACAAATTTCCTTCAAAATGCACAACTTAATTAAAGTTTTGATCTTTATATTTCTTTTCCGCTAATTTTGAAGGTCCAAGCCTCTGTTTCCCCTACTTGATCCAAAACTGTTTTAGGTATTTTAATCGTTAAACCTTTGCCTTCTGTGAATTCCCATTCTAAAGGGTCATCAGATCCTAAAAGCATAACTTTTGAGTTCGACTCTGGCTGTAAGTGGTTAAAAGTTATTTCTTGCTCTGGCTGTACCAAGGATATTGCATAGTAAACAGACTGTCCTTTCTTTTTTGTGTATTTGATGGTTTCTCCCTGTTGATAGTTTTCTGTTAGCTTTTCAGTCTTGAAAATGGCTTCATTATTAACAGAGAGCCACTTACCAATAATCTCTAGTCTTTCGACACTAGGTGCTGGGATTATTCCATCTGCCTTGGGCCCAACGTTAAGAAGGTAATTACCGCCTTTGGCTGCGGCATCGATCAAATGATGGACAAGGGTTTCTGCAGATTTCCAATTATCATCCGTTTTTTTATACCCCCAGGTGTCATTCATCGTCATACAAGATTCCCAATCCATAGTAGACGTTCCTGCTAAAATTTGCTTTTCTGGTGTTCCAAAATCTCCCGCATAATCAAAATCATCATTGTTCATTCCTTGATACCCTTGACGTCCTTTATCTATACGATTATTAATAATAATACTTGATTTTAAAGATCTTATATATTGATATAGTTCTAGTCCATTTTCATGAGTGTATTCTGGCATCCATTCTCCATCAAACCAAAGAATTTCTGGGTCATAACTTTCAATTAACTCTTTTAATTGAGGTTTAAGGTAATTTTCTACATAACTAGAAAACTCTGGATTAAACCTAGTATGGTCATGTTCTCCTGAATTGTATTCTGGTTCATTAATAGCCTGTGCTTGCGGGTGGTGCCAATCCATAATAGAATGATATAAACCAAACTTTATACCTTGTTTTTTACAGGCTTCAGATAATTGTTTTAAAATATCTTTTCCATACTTGGTATAATCTACTATATCATATTCTGATACTTTAGAATCCCAAAGCGCAAAACCATCATGGTGTTTGGATGTAATAACAACATATTTCATCCCAGCTTCTTTTATCAAACTTGCCCATTTATTGGCATCAAAATTAGTGGGAACAAATTGTTTTGAAAATTCTTCATATTCTTTAATAGGAATTTGTGCATCATTCATAATCCACTCGCCACCAACGACACCATTGATTTCTTTTTCTTGGTATATACCCGCTGGAACCGCATAAGGACCCCAATGAATAAACATGCCAAATTTTGCATCACGCCACCAGGTCATCCTTTTATTAAAATCGTCTTTAGACTCTTCTAAGTAATTTACATTTTTTACCGTGATTGGTTCTGCTTTTTTATTTTCCTTGCATGATAGTAGGAAAACGCAAATAAACATAGCTATTAAAACTTTTACTAGTATTGGCTCTTTTTTCATTACGATAAATTTTGGTGTTGTCCAGTTAATTATAATGTATTTAAATAATCTAGGCTCTATACTGTTGGTCCCTGACTTTATAAATATTTTTACTAAACTAATAAATAAAACGATAATTCGCTTCCTTCAATCATAAAAAAAATCAAACCTAAACCTATACAACTCACTATAATATAGACTCATAGTAATATTTCACTTTCTTAGAACCCTCATTTCAAAAAATACATTTTAACTTAAAAGTATAACTTCTAGGTCTGCATTTGGTAGCACATAATTCAATATTTTTTCTCTTTCTATTTCAGAATATAAATAGTGATTGAAAAGATAAATTTACTGTTTTATCGTTTATGCTTTTCTATTCATTAGTGTAACATTCTGTATATCATCACAATCCTTCATAATGGACGTTTTTTCTTAAAAGCACTGTAGAAATTACAGAACAAATTAATACTAGAAAGATTAGTACTAATATAGTAAAATGTGTATTTTTGTTTCTTATTTTAATTAAGTCTAAATAAGTATAATGAAGTTAACACCCCATTTAAACATAAAATCAAAACTCCTACTCTGCTGTTTTATTAGCTCTATTGCTGTTATGACGTCTCAAAATAATAGGATAAAAGGTTGTGTTACTGATAAACAAGGAAAAGAAGTAGTTGGAGCTCATGTTACTATTATAGGTTTTCAAGAAACAAACATTACAGATTATAACGGATGCTTTAGTTTTTTGAAACCTAAACAGAAAAACTATACTTTAAAAGTAAGTTACTTAGGTTACGAAAACTATATTCAAGAATTGAATTCAGAAGAAATAAAGACTCTTGATATACAATTAGTTGAGGAGGCTACAGCTTTAACTGGCGTTGTTATTCAAGGGAAATCAAAAGCAGAGAAACAACGAGAACAAGCTTATGCTATAAATGTAATTAAAACAGATATTTATAAAAACAGTAATATTGATGTAAATCAAGTATTAAATCAAGTTCCAGGTATTATTGTAAGAAAAGAGGGAGGTCTAGGTTCTTCATTTGATCTTTCATTAAATGGACTTTCGGGAAATCAGGTTCGAATTTTTATTGATGGAATTCCAATGAATTATTTTGGAAGCTCTTTATCTCTCAATAATTTCCCTACTAATGTTATAGAGTCCATAGAAGTCTATAAAGGAGTCGTTCCTATACATTTACCAGCCGATGCTTTGGGTGGCGCTATTAATATAATTACGAATAAAAACAAGAAAAATTACTTAGACCTAACCTATTCATTAGGTTCTTTTAATACTCATATAGCCTCTATAAATGGGCAGCATTATAACAAAGAAAATGGTTTTACAATGAATCTTAAATCTTTTTATAATTACTCTGACAACGATTACAAAATAGATGTTTTTATTCCGCTTTCAGATGGTAGAATCCCTTCAGAAAAAACTACAGTAAAACGATTTCATGATGCTTACACCTCTAAAATGGTACAACTAGAGCTAGGTGTCACACAAAAAAAATATGCAGATGAGTTACTCTTTGGTTTTTTATTTTCTGACAATTATAAAGAATTACAAAATAAGCCCCTTCCTGATAAAGTTATTTTTCCTTTTGGTGAAGTCCATGAAAGAAACGAAAGCTACATAAGCACTTTAAAATATAAGAAAAAACAGCTTATAAAAAACGTAGACATTTCTTCTTTTATAGCTTTTATAAACGCTCAAAAAAAATACATAGATAATAGCGACTTTAAATATGATTGGTTTGGAAACACAACAAACATAGTTCCATCTACAACAGGCGAATATTATAGAAAAACAGACCTTACCTTAAATCAAAAAAACATTATTTCAAATATTAATTTACAATATCATTTATACCAAAATCAACTATTAACTTTTAATTTATCTTCTAATTATTACCGCATAAAAGGAAACGACCCGCTTTCAGAACAAAATTTAATACAATTTGGTAATCCAAGCACCACTAATAAATATGTAGCAGGACTCTCTTATTCATTCAATAATTTTAATAAAAAACTAAATAACACCTTTTTTGTAAAAGGTTATGATTATAAAATTAACGGTATAGAAACTGACCCTACAGGAATAAACACAAAAACAGTAGAGAGAAAAGAAGATTATTTAGGCTTAGGTATGGCAAGTACTTTTCGTTTTACTAAACACGCTCAAATAAAATTATCTTTTGAAAAGGCTATCCGATTTCCTGAAAATTTAGAAATTTTAGGAAACGGAATAGAAATTTTAACCCATATAAATTTAAAACCAGAAACAAGTTATAATTTAAATATAGGTTATCGTATTAAAAAATATTTTCAAAATGATAATCAACTTCATTTTGAAACCAATCTATTCTACAGAAACGCCGAAAACTATATTTATGTTCGACCTGAATTAGTTTTTAAAACCTATGATAATTTAGAAAACGTACTTACAAAAGGTATTGAATCTGAAATTCAATATACTTTTCTAAAAAAATATGTTATAGGAATAAATGCTACCTATTTAGATATTCGAGAAAAAAGCGAATTTCTTCCTGCTACTTTTATTCCAAACACATATTATAATTCACGAATTCCTAATATTCCTTATTTATTTGGCAATGTTAATTTTAGATTGAATTTCAATAATCTACTTCAAAAAAATGATAAATTTTCAATAACATCTCTACAGCAGTACGTTCATGAATACAGCTTATATTTTGATGAAATAGCAGAGGAAGATCTTCGTAGAATCCCTACTCAGTTTTCTCAAAACATAGAATTTACATATACTGATAAAAAAGAAAAATACAACCTATCATTTGCTGTTAATAATCTATTTGATAGCAATTTAACAGACAATTTTAATTTACAAAAACCCGGAATAAATTTCAATTTTAAACTGAGATATCATATCTCCAAATAATAATTATTATGAAAAAAACAATTTTACCAATCGCTTTTGCATTTGCGACAATTCTATCCTCTTGTACCTCAGATGATGACACACCTTCTGTAGTTATAGAAAACACATCTAACCTTGCCGTTGCTGTTGCTTCATATGGAGGTACAACGCCCGATGCGCTTTTAGCTGTTGACAATTTCGTAGAAGATGAAGTGTCTCCAATAGGAAATGGAATTCAGCAACCAGGAGGTATTAGAAGACTTTATTATCAAGTGGGAAAAACCATTATTAGTTCTAGCTATGGAGATGGGGGTACTGTTATCGGTTATCGTTTTGTAGATGGTACATTAACAGAAATAGGTGAACTAGCGCCTGACTCAGCATATCGTATTTTAAGTAAAGCAGATAATACGACTTTAATTGCTATAGAAGGCGCTAAGAATGGTTTAGAGGATCGTGTTTTTAATGTAATAGATACAGAAAACATGAGTATTACTAAAAAAGTAAGCACTCCAATAGAAGAGATTGCTGATGAAAATTTAATCTCTTGGCCTTCAGGAATAATTGTTAGAGATGATAAATTATTTTTATCGTATTTTTTAGTTACAAATGATAATTTTACAACTCCAAAATCTAATGAAGCAAGAGTTGCCATTTACAATTACCCAGAATTAACTTTAGATAAAATTATTAGGGACACAAGAGCAGCTGATATTGGAATATATGGAAATTTTAATGGCTTAGTTACTACTGAAGATGACGATATATACACCTACTCTTCTTCATCTTATGCAAGTGGATATAACCCTGTTCCAACATTAAATTCTAGTATTTTAAGAATTAAAAATAACGAGACAGATTTTGATTCTGATTATTATTTTGATTTTGAAACAATTTCTGGAGGAAACAAAATAAACTTCATGCATTATGCTGGAAACAATAAAATTGTTGTTAGAATGGTTACAGATGATTCTGGTTTATGGGCTACTTACGCACCTACCACAGATGCTCCTGTCTGTAAAGTTGCTGTTGTAGATTTAATAGCTAAAACAGTTACCGAAGTACCTGAGATCCCTTTACATGGTGGACAATGGGCTACACCTACTGTAAATTACAACGATAAAGTTTACATGAATATTAGTGATTCTAATGGAGCTTATATATACGAAATAGATCCAGTTACGGCTACTGCTATAAAAAGTCCAAGAACTATTTCTACACAAGTAAGAGGTTTATTTAATGTAAATTAAAGTCGTATTAATATTTCTTAAAAAAAAAGAGGCCGTCTAAAAAGTAAAACGAGAAGTCATATTAAGCCTTTCGAAATACACCAACTTACTGATAATCAATAATATATTTCGACAAAGCTCAACCTGACAAACTCAATAATCTAGGCTTTTTAGACAGCCTTTTCTTTTTTGTAACACTAAACATTACGTGTCTAAGCTTTCAAAAGCTCAGAATTGATAATCAATCCTGAGCTTTATTATGTTGTTAACTTAGTATTACACAACTCCAATTCCAATATCGTTTTACTTCTTATACCAATTCTATATTGAAAGTACTGTAAAAAAAATGATGATTTTTTTCTTTATATGAAATAGAAAAATAAAGCATAGCCTTAGTTACGCTTTCTTTTTATATTGATGTAGAAAGGAAAAAAAGGCGTTTTATTGCGGTCATTTCAATACAGAATTGGTATTATTTTTTTTTGCAAAAACAAAAGCCATTAAAAGCATCAGAATCATAAATATCCAAGTTTTACTAAAGCCTAAAGCTGACACTAATTGTAAACCCACATTTAACCCAATTAATTTACCTATAGCTACTGAAATAGTGAAGTAACCCATATTTTTTCCTTTATTTCCTATAGAACTCGCATTCAAAACTAAAGTGTTTAAAAACGGAAAACCTATGGATTGTGCTAATGAAAATAATATCACAGAAAGTATTACAAAAACAATATGACCTGGAATAGCAAGTAATGCAAAACTGGCGCAAAACAACAATAAACTAAACTTTAAAATTTCTTGTTTTTTGATTCCTTTTCTTTCCAAAAAATGAACTAATGGCATTTCAAAAATAAAAATTAACAAACCATTTATTCCTATAATAATCCCTATAATAATTTCTGAAAATAAATATACTTCTTTATAATACAACGGAAAAGTAGATAACAACTGTATGTAAACAAACGTCATAATAAACGTAATGATCATATAGCTAAAAAACACTTTAGATATCTTAAAAGAGTTTTTCTCTTGTATCTTTTTCACCTTATCAATCATTTCTTTTTTCCTCAGAAATAAAAAGACAAAAAGACCTGAAAGTATACAGGTAATTCCATCAATAAAAAAAAGACTCTTATACGTTGTGTGTACGATTAAAAAACCACCTAAAAAAGGCCCTAAAGACAAACCCAAATGAATAGAAAGCCTTAATAATGAAACTGATCTCGTTCTATTTTGCGGACTACTATAAGAAAATATAGCGACAAAAGCAGCTGGTTTTGAAAACTCAGACAACATGGCAACTATGAAAACGCCCGCACAAAGCGTATAAAATTCCGTTAGATAGCCTAACGGAATTAAAAATAAACCAGGCGTTAAAAAACCTATTAATAGTATGGGGTAAAAACCTTTCTTATCCGATAAAACCCCTCCAATATAAGAACCAATCACACCCCCTAAACCAAAAGAGGACAGCACCCAAGCGACATCCTCTAATGAATAATTATAATGTGAGGTCAAATACAGAGACATAAAAGGAATAACCATAGTACCTGCCCTGTTAATAAACATAGCAAAAGATAGATACCATACCTCTTTAGAAAGTCCCTGAAATGAAGAAAGATAAACAGATGCTATTTTCTTAAGCATTTAGGTTCTTTAAAATAGTTATTCTTTCTTTATTTTCTTTTGGTACTCCAAATTCTTGAAAAGCAATTCGGGTATCTATTTTATAAAATTCGTCACCCAATATTTGATTCAAAATAATCGAATTTCTATAAGCAGCCATGCCTAAATCTGGTGTGACAAATCCATGCGTATTTTGTTCTGCATTTTGAACAAAAATACGTTTGTTGACATCTATAGAATAATTCCTATCGGCCTTGTATTTATCTGAAGTATCCCATGAAATAAATTCCGTTAAAGGCTTTATAAAAGAAGGAATTGTTGCTTTATATCCTGTTGCCATAATAACAAAACTAGTTTCATTGGTATAAGACTCATTCGTTTGAACCTGTTTTAAGGATAATTCTAAATTTCCAGACATTGTTTCTTCTACATTTTCAAGCTCTGTACATGCTTTTATGGTTACATTATCTAAATCATTATCTACCGATTTTTCGTATAAAACATCGTAAATAGCATTTATTAGCTCAAAATTGATTCCTTTATAAAGTAATTTATGATCTTGATTTAAACGATCTCTTTTAGACTTTGGTAATTGATGAAAATAATCAACATACTCAGGCGAAGTCATCTCTAAAGTTAATTTAGAATACTCTAGAGGTGAAAAACGCTCAGATCGCGTGTACCATTCTAGTTCAAAATCATATTCTTCTTGAACTGTTAATAAATCCATGAAAATTTCAGCGGCACTCTGTCCTCCTCCTACAATAGAGATTTTCTTTTGTTTTACAATTTCCGATTTATGAAACAAATAGGATCCGGTATGAATGTATTGTTCCTTATTTAATTTTTTAACAAAATTAGGCACCCAAGGTACTGATCCTATACCTATAACAATATGCCTAGCATAATAAGTTTCTACATCTTTTGTAATGGTGTTTTGTACGATTACCTTATAGTAATCGTCAACCTTATCAATTTGCTCTACACGATGACTGAACTTACAATTTTTTAATTTTTTTAAAACCCAAATACAATATTTATTGTATTCTTTTCTTAGGATATAAAAATTTTCTCTGATATAGAATTTATAAATACGATTATTCTCTCTTAAGTAATTTAAAAAACTATAAGGTGAAGTAGGGTCTGCCAAAGACACAAAATCTGCCATAAACGGAACTTGTAAATGTGCATCGCTTAATAGCATTCCTGGGTGCCAATTAAAAGCATCTCTTTGATCAAAAAACAAACTTTCTAGTTTTGTTTTTTCACTTAATGCCGCCAAGCCAATATTAAATGGCCCTAAACCAACACCTATATAATCTATTATTTTTCTGGTATTCATAATTATTTATTTAATATTAATTCTTGGGAATTTAAATACGGATTTTGCTCTAAAAAATTAGTTTTTGTATTAGAAAAAAGATTAGATTTTTTATGTGGTTGCTGTATAACCTTTTGAAACAAAAAACCTGCTCTTTCCAAAACAATAGCCATTGCCTTAGCATCTACATCGGGTTCTAGAATACAATTTTCTACATGCGAAAAACTAAATATGTAATCTGTTACAGCTTTTAAACAAGGCACTGTATGCCGCTTTTCTTTTTCCTCAGTAGCAATTAAAAAATGAAATCCGTAGTCGGTTGGTTTAGAGTCATAACACCCCCCTACTATGTCACGTACTGCCCAGTAAGGCTCAAAAGTGAAAGACGCTTTTCCATTAACCTCACCTATATAAGCATGTGAAAAATCCATATCCAATAAACTAATATAAAAAGCTTCCAAATCTTTAATTTCCCCGTCCATTTTCCAAAAGGCTAAAGCACGTTCTCTATTAAACCAATCGTGAACCATTTTTAAGTCTCTATCCATATCGAAAGGACGAATTTTTATCGATACTTTTTCTTTCTCAAAATAATTTTCATAAGAATAATTAGAAGAAGAAGGATGTAGCAGTTCACTTTCGTAAAAAGCATATAATAATGGATTTTTATACGCAACATGCGTAACACCATCTACGGGATTCATCGCTTCATCTTCTCCACTCAATCGAGTTAATAAATTACTTTTCACATCCCATGTTGTTCTGTTTAAAATAAAATCAATAATTCCAGAATCATCTGCATCCTTCCATTTATGAAGACGGCTAGTAATCATTTTCAATAAATGATGTTCATCTATAAGTCCGTTACTACCAAAAGTATTCACCAAACCTATAATATTACTAATCATTATATAGTTTACATAAATAGGTGTAAGTACCTCATCTGATAAAAAAGAATGTGACTCTAAGGCTATGTCTGAAATATAAGCAGAGGCTTTTTCCAATTTATTTTCTCTGAAAATAATGCCTTGGCTATCTCTAAAATATACATTACAAGGATAGCCCTTTTCATCAAGTTCTACCATGGTGTTTTGACCATGTGCTTCGAAAAACATACCAAAATTAATATAACCGTCTAAAATTCCTTCTAGATAGAATTCTAAATACAAATCAAACCATCGTCTTGATACTTCCTCTATTAAAACATCATCTTGCTTGGCAATATATTCTATGTTTTTAGTAAGTCGGTTACTGTGTCCTAAAACACCATCTTGACATAACTCACCTAACATAGCTACCTTTTTATCATTAAAAACGGTTTTTACATTATCTCTAAAACTAGTATTAAACCCTTTTATAACCGTACCATTGTCTTGTAATGTAATATAAGCAGGATCATGGATAATTTTAAAATGGGGATTTGATGCTCTAAATCTGTTTCCCCATTCGGTTCTAAATAAGGCACTTATTTCGCAGCCTCTTAACAATTCGTGATATAAATTACAACGTTCTGAATTCGTTATTTTTACGTGTAATGATAACTTAATCATAAACCTACTGTCTTTATTATATAACGTTCGAACAGAAGAAGTAGGTGTATATAAAGGTCCTAATGGGCCTATTTCTATCAGTTGATTTTCTGCAATCAGTTTTTGTACTGATGCATCATTCTTCTTTAAATATGAAGCTTCCCAAGGATGTACAGGAACTAATTTCCAGTCTTCATGACTATCTAATAGATCTTGTACCTGAGGAGTAATAGAGCCAGCGCTAACCAACTCTTCTTTAAGTTCTGTTGTAATAGCTTTCTCTCTAGCACTATTTTCCAAGACTAATATTGGATTTGCCAAAAAATAAACGACTTGGAATTCTGGTTTTGTTTCTGGTGAATATTGAAATAATTCCGCATCTGTCATTCTAGACCTACTTTTAGGAACAGGATGCATAGAGTGCCCTGTTAATAAAGATTGTTCTGCATCTATAAAAGAAATATCTTTATTAAAAATAGTAGAAACATCTTTAGTTTGTTCATTTCTATAGGTTAAAAATGCAGCTGTATTCTTTTGACTATTTTCTAAACTTTTGATAAACTCTGAACTTGCCAGCTTTTTTGAAGGAGCAGTATTACTATACGCTTCGATTAATAATTTTGATAGGTCTAAAAATTCTAATTCTTGAATAACATCACTTTTTCTATCTTTTACAATACAAGGGAATTTATATTGATGTCTTCCTGTTAAAGAATAATAACTTAATGCACAAAACACATCTTGTTGCAAAAAATTCAATTCTATTTTTATCCATTCTGTGTGCTCTCTTTTTTCAAAATAAGAAGCTAATGCTGAATCATGCTTTGGAACTCTAAAATATTTTTGTCCGCCCTGCATTACGTCCCTTATGTAACAGTTTAAAAAAGCTGTTTGAGTCATTTCTGACGCTAATCCTAAGTAATTAATTCTTTCTGCCATAATTTTTCCCTTTATAAACGATCATTTCAATAATATTCTTAATATCTTCTATTTTTAACTGTGGATTTAAAATGGTGAACTTCAAATATAAATTCCCATCTACTCTTGTACTTGCAATTCCTGCTTCTCCTGATTTAAAAAGCGTATGTTTGATATGTAAATTAATTAAATCATGTGTTTTATTTTCTTCAACATCATTTAATATATATCGAAACACTACAGTCGTTAATTGTGGCTTATTGACTATCTCAAAACAATCGTACTCACTTAATAGACTATGGACTTCTTTTGTTAATTCACATATTCTTTCCAGATAAGTTCCTACAACTTCTTCTGAAGTTACTTTTAAAGTAAACCACATTTTCAAAGCATCAAACCTTCTTGTTGTTTGGATAGATTTGTCTACTAAATTGATGAATTCAGATTCTTTTTTATTTTTAGGATTTAGATAATTCGCATAATGAGAAACATATTTAAAATGCACTTTGTCTCTTGCTAAAAAAACACTTGAACAAACGGGTTGAAAAAAAGTTTTATGAAAATCTATAGTTACAGAATCCGAACTTTCAATACCCGCTAATAAACGGGATTGTTTTTTAGATACAATAAAAGATCCTCCGTAAGCAGCATCTGTATGCAACCATAAGACATGTTCATCTGCTATTTTTCGCAATGTTTTTATAGGGTCTATACTCCCAAAATCTGTCGTTCCTGCTGTTGCTACAATGGCTATAGGAATATTTCCTTCGCTTTTTTCTTTTTCAATAGCCAAAGCTAATTCTTCTGGACACATTTTATGATTAGCATCCGTTTTTACCGATACTACCGCATTGTAACCCATACCTAGAATAGCCGCGCTTTTTTGTATGCTAAAATGAGATTTCTCTGAACAAAATATTCGGAACTTAGGAAGAATATCAGAACCTCCATTTATCTTAATATTAAGGTTAAGATGCTTTTCTGCATAAGAATCTCTAGCCATTAATATACCCATAAGGTTAGATTGTGTTCCTCCACTTGTAAAAATACCGTCAGCAGAATTAGGTAACCCTAACCGAGAAGAAATCCACTGAATTAAATCTTTCTCAATCAAAGTAGCTGAAGTACTTTGATCCCAAGTTTCTACAGCTGTATTAATAGCACTTGCTATTAAATCGCCTACCAAAGCAGGTATCAAAACAGGGCAATTTAAATGTGCGATATAATTGGGGTTGTGAAAAGCAATTGCATTGGACACATACAAATCATCTATTTCTTGCAAGGCTACATCCATATCAATTTTATTAGTAGTCTCAACGGAATATTGTCGCATTTTATCTTCTAGATCACTAACTGACAATCCACTATAAAAATCATCTCGATCCAAAAATTGCTTAACACATACAATTCCTTTCTCTATACTTTCCTTGTATAGATTACTAGAAGAAGCCCCAAATAAGTGCTTAAAATCTATTTCTTCTTTAATTGTTTTTTCTTTCATTTTCTCTTATTTTTATTTAGATTAAATAAACATAAGAACAAATGTAAGTAATTTAACATTATCTATTAGTCATAAATAATGTTAATTTTTATACTATTTTTCTTTCTATTAAATAGAAATTTGTTAATATATTAAGAGTCAATATAGAAACTTGGAAAATGTCTCTTTTACTTAAAAAGTTGGATATAGAATTAATATTTTAAAAGTAGTCCAATATTATTTAGATCTGGATGATATTTTTTATAGGCTTATCTAAAATTATGTTTGCTCTCTTTTAGCCTGAGTTCGGTTATTAATAAGTTAAAAATAAATAGTTTATATATAAATCATAATCAGTCGTCACCTTGAGCACAGTCGAAAGGTCTTCAAATCACAAATAATAATAAGATTTCAACTTTAGTTTATGCTGAGCGTAGCCGAAGTGCTCAACCTGACAAAAAACTAATGTTCTAAATATTGGTATTTTATGGGTGTTGGATTAATTCAACTCAGGCTTTTAGGTTAACATCTCCCCTTAACCTAAGGGTTTTTGCACCATCGTAAATATTCTTGGCATGTAAGTTTTAAAAGTTAATATGTAATTTTGTTTTTTCATGCTACAAGCAACAATAACAAACAATCTAATACGCAATAAGAAACGAAATTGTATTTGGATTTTTGGCTTTAGATTTTGCTTTCAAAAAAACAAAACCACATCTCTTTTAATCTTTAAAATATTTTTTTTGAAATTATCTATGAGTAATAATATGCTACTCAAAACTATTTTTAGAAAATGGGTGTTATTTATTTTAGACTTTTTTGAAAACAGGTTTAACATTCAAAAAATAACTAGTATTCTTTTTACTGAATTATAAACATATCATTTATTTATTTTCAAGATTCTCTCAATTGATTGTTTAAATTCAATTTTCTATTTAGCTATAAATAAGATTAGCATAAAAGATTCCTTAATGATTCATGAAAGCGTCTACCTTTTTGTTCATCTCCAGTATGGATGTACTCTATTCGGAAATCAAATGTGTTTAAAGAATCACAGATTGATCTTAACTCAAAAAAAATACACTTAAAAAAGTGACTCAACATTTAGAAATGATTTGGTTCAAGAATTTAATTTCGAATTATTGGGGAGACACCAACTTAATTATGATAAACCCGTTGTAATTCCATCATTAAAAGGGGAGTTATAAAAAAGTGATAAATATTTATCACTTTTTTTTGTATTGTTTTTTCAGAAGTATTTTCATGTTAAACACTATTATTACAGGGTTTTTAGCCTACGTAATAATAAGTCAAAGTTATTGATGTTATGGAAGGGTTTATTAATAAGTAATAAATTCATGTATAAAAATGAGTGTTTTAAATAGGGAATTACTAATAATACCAGTTTAAAAATACAATGATAGCTAGTAAAAAAAATGATGACATCAGTAGAGGTTTTCTAAATATACCAACCTAATGACTAGTCCTTAACAAGGGAAGCCTACACTCTCTTCGGAGCGGTAAACTATTTTAACATTTTTTTTTTAGGGGGTAATGATGTTTTATGTCGACTTATTTAAGTATTGAGACTTGGTTATTAATTACTCAAAACAATTTTAGTACTGAGTAAATATCCACTGAATTTTAAGTGTATGGATGTTATTATTTCATTTTTAGGAATCTTAACTTTTACGTATTATTTAATTAAAAATAAACTAATAATGGAATTACTGAATAGACAATTTAACATGCGTAAAATCGAATCAATTAATATGAAACAATTACAATTTAGTTTACTTTTTATCATAGTCACACTATCAGTTTCTACAGTCAAGGCACAGAAATGGTATGAAATGACTTTAGAATCCAAGATTAAAATAGAAGAGGTAAAAGAAGAGGCCGAACGATACTTTGAAATAATGGGAACTGGGCCACATACAGGCTACAAGGGATATAGAAGATGGCTCTACACTGCTTCACTAAATATGGATGAAAACGGCTATGTCTACACCGTTGAAAATCTATTAAGAGAAAAGAAGGAATTCAATAAAAACGCAAATCAAAAAACAAGTAAAATTGCAAATGAAACTTGGTCTCCGGTAGGTCCTTATAGTGTAACAAGAGGGAATAGTAGATCAAAAGGTATGGGAAGAGTGGTTTCTATAGCTGTAGAACCTGTTAACCAGCAATTAATATTTGTAGGATCTCCAGGAGGAGGAATCTGGAGAAGTACAGATGGTGGAGCTTCTTGGGAGTCTAAAGGCGATTATCTTGATGTGATGTCTATTTGGGCAATAGCTATAGATCCAAATGATTCAAACCATATTTTACATTTAAATTATGGGTCAAGATTATTAGAATCTTTTGATCTAGGAGACACTTGGACTCATGTTGCAACTTTGGGGAATTTTCTAAATCGAGCCACAATGATTAAATTTCATCCAACCAACTCAAATATTTATTTCGTTGCAGAAGGTGGTGCTTTGTTTAAGACAGAGAATTCAGGGACTACATTTACCAGTGTTATCTCAGAAAAGGTAGAAGATGTTTTTTTTAAGCCAGGAGATATAAATACCATGTATGCCTGTGGAGATGATTTTTTTAAATCTACAGATTTAGGAGCTACTTGGACTAAAATAACAAGCGGAATAACACATTCTGAACGAATGAAAATGGCCGTTACAACAGCCGATCCTGATCGAGTTTATATTGTACAAAAATCAGGAAGTGGCTTCGGGAGAACTTACGAATCTAAAGATTCAGGAACTTCATTCGTAATTAAGGCAGATATCGATGACGGTGCAACGAATTATTTAGGGTCTCAGGCATCAAGAGATATGGCTATTATGTGTTCTAATACAGACGCAGATGAAGTGTATTTAGGCGCCCTAGATAGTTATAGATCAGTGAATGGAGCAGAATCTTTTGAGACGTTAGCATATTGGAATTCTTATTCGAGTACAGCATTTATACATGCGGATGTTGAAGTAATGATAAATGTCGAAGGAACTTTATATGCTGGAACAGATGGAGGTATTTACAGAAGTACAGATAGAGGTGAAAACTATACATCTTTAGCGATGAACGGAATAGCAGTTACTCAATTCTACAGATTGGGGGGTACTTCACCTTATCCTGAAACTGGTGCTGGTTTAGATCCCCATATGGTGGTTTCGGGGAGCCAAGATAACGGAACTATGATCACTAAAACTGTAGACCATGATTGGACTGGTTGGTTAGGTGGTGACGGTATGGAATGCTTTATTGATTATACCAATGATGAAATTGTATATGGAGAAGCTCAAACAGGATCCCTCTATACAAGTATAGATGGTGGAACTAATTTTTTAAGATTAAATCGTCCAGAAACTAATGGGGCATGGGTTACACCATTTGAAATGGATCCAATAATACCTACCACTCTTTATGTAGGTTATAAAGAAGTATATAAAAGTATAAATTCGGGTGTAGATTGGGAGCCAATAACCTCTGGTGAATCTGAAGGTGCTAAATATGATCTAATTAAAATCGCACATTCCGATAATAATTACATTTACTTGGCAGAAGATGATCGTTTATGGATCTCGACAAACGGACAAGAGGATGATGTAATATGGACCGAACTTGAAACGAATGGGAATCTAAATTATATTTCGATTGATCCAAACGATGAGAAGCATGTTGTGACAACCAATACAGGTGGTAAAGTTTACGAGACCGTAGATGCCGGTTTAACCTGGGATAATATTACAGGTAACTTGCCTAACATGACTGCTTTTTGTGCATCAATAGATTCCTCTGCAGACAATAGAATATATATAGGGATGTCTCAAGGTGTGTATTACAAAGATGATAACATGACAGACTGGGAATTATTTGGTTCTGGATTGCCTAATTGCGCAGTAAGAGAATTAGAAATTAACTATCATGCCAATTTATTGCGTGTAGCAACTTACGGTAGAGGTATATGGGAAATACCCGTTTCTAATTTAGATGTGCTTTCTGTTTCATCTGAAGACATTGATAATAAAAAATATAGTGATATAATTTATCCAAATCCTATAGATAACTATCTGAACTTCTCTCTTGATTATTCAGAAGGATCATCCATAACAATTGTTAATGTAAATGGGCAAATTGTTAGACAACAAGTTTTATCCAACAATAGAATGGATGTAAGAGAGTTAACGTCAGGTGTATATTATTTAAAAATTAATGATGGTGGAATGGAGAAAACATATAAGTTCATTAAGCGTTAATATTTTTATATTTTCTGTTTAACATACTTATTAAGTTGACTTACGGGTATAACCACATTTAGGGTAAGTTGTAAATCTCCTTTTTGTTTAGAATTGCTGGTATAGAGTGCACGCATAGAACTTACCAAGACAACGACTTGGCCAGAATCATTTACTACGGGTTCATAGTTAGCTCCAGTACCGAACTCTGCTGTAATTGATATTCGAGGAATTTTTTTTAGAACCTTTAAATTTTATAGAAACAACACCTTTATCTATAAGAAATGCATTATAAAAAGGATGTTCCATCATATAGACATTTTCCCTAACAAGTTCTGTTTCAGCTAATGTTAGAGTAGAGCCTTTAATTTCTCTCCATGTGTTTCTAACTTAAGATTCGTTAAATCATTGGCTTTACTGACAGACAATACTTCCGTCACAACATAAACCGTTCCTTCGTGATTTACTGCAAAAATGCCAAAGGTCTCAACATTTTTCATAGATTCTATTACATCCATTCTATTGTTAGACAACAAGTTTTATCCAACAATAGAATGGATGTAAGAGAATTAACGTCAGGTGTATATTATTTAAAAATTAATGATGGTGGAATGGAGAAAACATATAAGTTCATTAAGCGTTAATATTTTTATATTTTCTGTTTAACATACTTATTAAGTTGACTTACGGGTATAACCATATTTAAGGTAAGCTGTAAATCTCCTTTTTGTTTAGAATTGTTGGTATAGAGTGCACGCGTAGAACTTACCAAGCCAACTACTTGGCCAGAATCATTTACTACGGGTCCACCGCTAGCTCCAGTACCGAACTCTGCTGTAATTGATATTCGAGGAATTTTTTTAGAGCCTTCAAATTTTCTAGAAATAATACCTTTAGTCATAAAAAAGGTGTTACGAAAAGGGTGCCCCATCATATAGACATCTTCCCCAACAAGTTCTGTTTCAGCTAATGTTAGAGCCTTTAATTTCTCTCCATGTGTTTCTAACTTAAGAATCGCTAAATCATTGGCTTTACTGGCAGACAATACTTCCGTCACAACATAAACCGTTCCTTCGTGATTTACTGCAAAAATGCCAAAAGTCTCAACATTTTCCATAGATTCTATTACATGATAATTGGTTACTGCTACTCCATCTTCATGAATTACAAACCCTGATGCTGTGCTTAAATGCACATTCGGGCATTTATCACATAAATAGGAAATTCCTATATACAAGGTGCTTTTCTGCAGGTGATGATACATTTCATTACCCGCTTTTTTCTCTAGCTTAGTGTGGGTAATCTCAACCCCTGAATTTACTTCTGAGTTTTGAACTTTGTCTTGTTGAAGTTTTTCATAAGACGTGTGCTTATTGGCTAAGATTAACTTATCCACCTCCTTAGTAGCTGCTTTAATAAACGCTGAACTATTTACGGTTTCATCATGTGATATTTTAATTAATGTATCTCCATTTTCTGAAGTTTCTTTAGTTGAATTACAACTGTAAAACCCTAATATTAAAGATAGATATATTATATAATTGATTTTCATTATTTTTTATTTATTAAGTTTTTGTAATACTTCTAAAGACAATAATATGATACTTTAAATATAAGGAGAGATATGCTGCGAAACACTCTCCTAAAACAAATTGATTAACTAGTTCAAATCAAGTCACAACATCAATAAGACAGTATAAAACACATCTTCCCCCTGTTAACAAAACGTTAAAATTGATTTTTTTTATAATTCAAGGTTACAATTCTAATTAACGTGAATAATTAAGTTGTACTACAGAAACAAAACCGAATAAAATCAATTTAATTGTTAATTAATTTTTGCATATCTGTAAATACTAATAATTGATAAAATATGCCTATCTTTAATAAAAGTGAAAGCATGAATATTTTTAGTTTGACAGCGAAGAATCTTGTCCCATCCATTTTAAACAACAAAAAGATAAGTTAGGAGTAGTATATAAAAGTTGTTCTCATAGAGAGCTTTACTGGATAAAAAGTCAATGGAGTTATGAATGTAAAAAGTGCAGAAGCAGGACATCACTTAGAAGTGGAACAGTAATGCAAAGTTCTAATCTGTCCTTTTTGATTTGGTATAAAACGATGTTTTTATTAACAGCAATCAAGAAAGGTTTTTCCTCTAAAGAGATACAGCGGCAATTGGGTTTAAAACATTACGAACCTGTTTGGTCTATGGTTCACAAGCTTAGAAAAGCAATGGGAAACAGAGATGATAGATATACAATGAAGGCATGATAGAGATGGACGAAGAAGTGTAGCGCTTCAATGCGGCTATTTTAAAGCAAAAGTATTGGAAGATCACAAAGCACATCATATGTGAATATTCCTGATTATGTAGAAATGCATTTTAGTGAAAAATCGAGTAAAATAACAACAAAAAAAACACTAAAGTGGGTACATATAACAATTAGTAATGCCAAACGGAATTTTGTGGGTAACTTACCATAAAATCAAAAAGAAATATCTGCAATTATATTTAAAGGAATTTATTTATAAGCTCAATCGTAGATATTTTGGTGAACGAATCTTTGATAGGCTTGTCATTGCTAATATTACAGGATTATAAATAATAACGGATATGCAATTTTTTTATCAATATAATTAATATATATTAGCCAAAACATAGCTGTGATTTAATAATTATTAAACTGACACTTGTTCTTCAAATGTAAATTATGCATCGATCTGATAATGATATTATACAAGGACTAAAGGCTGATGATAAAAAGGCCTTAACCGCGATGTATAATAATTATTGGAAAATTTTATTCCTCTATTCTTATGATTTATTAAAAGACAAGGTCGTTTGCGAAGAAATTATTCAAGATGTCTTTATTGATATATGGAATAAACGCAATGAATTACAAATAAAAATATCATTAAAAAGTTATTTATATGGTTGTGTTAGATATAAAACTTATACAGAATTCAAAAAAAATAAAAGAAAACGGGTAGAGTTAATTGAAGAGCTAGATCGACGTATTTTATATACTACTCCCGAAACTAAAATGATGGAGAAAGAGCTTAAACAACATGTTGATTTTGTTGTTGAAGGTTTACCCAAAAAGTGCAGAAGAGTTTACAAGCTTAGTAGAAATGAACAGTTGAGTCATAGAGAAATTGCTGAGCAATTAGGTATCTCCATTAAGACTGTAGAAAATCATATTACAAATGCACTTCGAGTAATTCGCTCATCATTAAGCTCCATACTATTTATCGCACTTTTTCTAAATTATTAATATTTATTTAATGATTATCAGAAAACTACAAGACATTTTAATCATGCTTTATGTTGTTTTATCAATTATTAAGAATGTTTTTTTAGGAACAAAATTATTATAAATAAAGAAAAATAATAGTTTATTTGGGGGGTACTCGTTTATTTGACGACACACTTTATATAAGCTTAATTGATTTAAAAGGTTTTATGGAGAAGAATAAAAATCAAGATTTTCAAAAACTAATTGAAAAGTATCTTGATAACAGAATTACGTTCGAAGAATTTAATAAACTTCTGGATTACTACGCGCGTTTTCAAGTAACAAACAAATGGGTTGAAGAGCTAGGGTCAGAGAGTAAGTTAAAAAGTGAAATGCTTATTAACATTCTGGACTCAATCCAAGATAAAGATGTTATAAAGTTTGTTCCGTTTTATAAGAAATCTATTTTTAAATATGCAGTTGCAGCGTCTATTATAGCGTTTATTGCTTTTGGATCTATTTATAACCAACAAAGTAAAAAAGAAGCTAGTATTAGTGTTGCCACTAGTAATATCCAAATAGGAACCGAAAAAGCCACTTTAACTTTAGAAGATGGTACTAATATTATTCTGGATAAAGAGAAAATGTACCAATCTGATAAGCTTAAAAGTAACGGTAAATCTTTAGTATATAATAAACCTGAAAAGTTAGATGAGCAGTTAATCTATAATTATTTAACAATACCTAGGGGTGGTCAATTTTTTGTAGAATTATCAGATGGCACTAAAATTTGGTTAAATTCAGATTCTAAGTTAAAATATCCTGTTAATTTTATTAAGGGAAACCCAAGAGAAATTGAATTAGTATATGGAGAGGCTTATTTAGAAGTGTCTAAAAGCATCAATCATAATGGAGATGCGTTCATTTTAAAAACAAAGGAGCAAAGTGTAAAAGTATTAGGGACCATTTTTAATGTAAAAGCATATAGGGATGAAACTGAAATTTTAACGGCTTTACTTGAAGGTAGTGTTCAAGTAAGTAACGGTATTAATAAAAACATACTTAAGCCTGGAGAACAATCGAAACTATCTCAAGTCAAAAATAACTATGAAATTTCAAAAGTTGACGTAGAAGAAATAATTTCTTGGCGTATTGGAGAATTCAGCTTTACAAATAGATCATTAGACGAAATAATGAAAGTTTTGTCTAGGTGGTATGATGTTGATATTGTTATAACCAATGACGTCAAGAAAAGCATTGGTTTTACGGGGATACTAAGTAAACAACAAACTTTAGAATATATACTTGAGATTATAAAAAACACTATTGATATCGATTATAAAATCGATGATGGAAAAATAATAATAGAATAAAAAAGGGATAAAACTTAACATCTCACCGCTAGTAATATCCCTGAGTAATTGATTATTTCAACCAATAAGTAAATTTATGAAAAAAAACATTATTAATCCGCTTCTTTTTTCTAAGAGGAGCGTTTTAACTCTCCTTATGAAAATATTTATTTTACTTTTTTCTTTGTCCGTTTTTAGTTTTTCTCCTATTACTGGGTTTTCTCAAAACACTAAAATTAAAATAAAGGACAATCAAGTTGTTTCAGTAGATCAAGTTTTTAAATTGATAAAGAATCAGACAGACTTCAGATTTATTTACAGAGCAAATTTGTTTGATAATTATCCAAAAGTAACTTTAAAGAAAGGAGTAATTAGAACTGATAAGCTTTTAGATTTAACCTTGTCAAAAGGCGGGTTTGTTTATGAGTTCGCATTAGAGAATACTATAGTTATTAAAAATAAAATTGTTGAAAAAAGTGCTGTATCAAAAGTTAATAATGTATCGCAGAAAATTGTAATTGGTAATGTCACAGATGAAAACGGATTGCCTTTACCGGGTGTAACTGTGCAATTGAAAAATGCTATTACTGGAGTGTTAACCGATTTTGATGGGAATTTCAAAATAAATTTAAAAGGTAATAGTGAAAACTCAGTATTGATTTTTAGTTATTTGGGATATAAAAAGATTGAAATGACTATTGGAACTAAACTGTTTATTAAGGTAAAAATGATACCAAATATTGATGATTTAGATGAAGTAATAGTTATAGGGTACGGGACGTCAACTGTAAAAGATGCAACAGGTTCAGTAGCTAGAATTACAAGCAAAGATATCGATAGAGCTCCTATGCAAGCTAGTGTTGAAGGTATGCTTCAGGGTAAAGCAGCGGGAGTAAGCGTTCAAATTAATTCCGCCTCACCAACCTCAAATACAAGTGTAATTATACGTGGAGCATCATCTCTATCTGGAGATAATCAACCTTTATGGGTTATTGATGGTGTCCCACAGTATGATGTGAGCACCTCAGGTAATGTCGATAATACTTTAAAGAATTTAAATCTTGATGATGTTCAAAGTGTAGATATATTAAAAGACGCTTCTGCTACTGCCGTATATGGCTCTAGAGCGGCCAATGGGGTTGTGATAGTAACCACTAAAAGAGGAAAGATTGGAACGAAACCACAAATTGAAATATCATCAAGAGCAGGTCTTACAGTCATGGATTTTAATGATTATCAATTATTTAATACAGATGAATACAAAGCGTTTTTCACGGCTGTAAGTAAGGAAGCTGTTATTAGTGAAGGGAACTTAGGGTTTTATCAAAAGACCTTTTTAGACGAGGCTGTTTTTAATGCCTTGAATACAAGTGAATATGATGCTTCAGATTTAAAACTTCTGCCAGATGCTTTCTATGATTCTGAAACGAGTTGGCAGAATGATATGACTCAAAATCCAATAGCAATACAAACTAATTTTTCAATACGTGGGGGATCAGATAATAACACCTATTATATTTCATTAAACTATAGTACTCGAGATGGGGTAGTGAAATCTGGAAGCAGTGATACCTATGGTGGACGACTTAATTTTACTTCAAAAATTAGTGAAACTTTAAAATTTGGTTTGAACATGAACGCTAGTACGCGTACTACAAATTCTAAAGATGGCATGTTAGATGTTATAAAACTTACGCGCCCAGATCTTCCTCCTTTTAATGAAGATGGTTCTATTTATACACATGATATATATACTGAAAACCCGCTAACTACACTACTTAATACTAATAAAGGAGAAAATATTATGTTTAGCGGAACATCATATTTGGATTATGAAATCATTAAAAATTTAAATTTAAAAGGGGCTTATACGGTTAATTTTTCAGATTTTCGTTTGTTACAATTTAATAGAGATGGATCTAGTGACGCTAACTCATTTAATAACAGAACTTGGTCTGATACTAGAAGAGTATTTCAGGTATTTGATGCAACATTGAAATATGACAAAACTATAAACAAGAAGCATAGAATAAATCTGTTGGCTGGATACTCTACGGAAAGCTCTACTAGAGGTTTATTCTATATGAAAGCCCAAGAATTTCCTGATAATGATGTTCTTATTAACTTCGGGTCTGCAGCACAACTTATAGATATGGATGAGACGGAAACTTCAAATGCATTGGTATCACAATTTGCACGTGCACATTATAAGTTTGATAATCGCTATATAATTTCAGGAACCATTAGACGTGATGGTTCATCTCGATTTGGAGAAGATCAACGTTTTGGTATCTTTCCTTCTGGAGCGCTAGCGTGGACTATAACTGAAGAAAGCTTTATGAAATCTCCTAATATCAAAAAGTATATTTCTTATTTAAAATTGAGAGCTTCATTAGGTGTTACCGGATCTCAGAACCTTGGAAATTTTAACTGGTTATCTTTAGTTGCCCCATCAATTTATGATGATAGTCCAGCAATTAGTCCAAGTACAATTGCTAATCCTAACTTACAATGGGAAGAAACACAAATGTTTGATCTAGGCTTAGACTATTCATTTTTTGATAGTCGTGTAAAAGGGTCAGTTGGCATCTATGAAAAACAAAGTAATGATTTAATTTATGAGTCTCCTTTAGCTTTAAGTACATCTTATAAAGAAATTGATGCTAATGTTGCATCAATAAGTAATAAAGGTTTTGAATTCGATATTAAATACTATGTTCTTAGAAACAGTAATCATCAATTATCTTTAAATTTCAATTATTCCACAAATGTAACCAAGGTAACAAACATTAATAGTACCACTGATGAGATATTATATCCAAGTGTTAGATATCCATATATTAGACTTGTTGAAGGTGGTGAGACCGGGCAATGGTTTGGATTACAAACGGCTGGTAGATTTTATACAACTGCGGAGGATACCTATGCTTATTCTGATAATATTATTTCATCAGGGCAAAGAACCCATTATAATACTTCGTCAGAAACTGCTGGTGACCTTATTTTTATTGATCAAGATGGGGATGGAAAAATCACCGATGATGACCGTACAAATATAGGGAGTTCAACACCTAAAGGGTTCGGGGGATTTAGTTTTTCTTACCAATACAAAAATTTTAGTATTAATAGCACGTTTTCTTATGCATATGGTCATAAAAGGTTTTGGAGTATGGCATATTGGGATATCGTAAACCCTAGAAATTATAATCAGAGTAATCTAATTGCTGGTTCAAGTACAATTGTAGAATCTCCATTTGAAGCTGATTATCCAAGAGTAGGTATAGGATCAAATAGTAAGTTTTCAGATTTTTATTTACATGACGCGTCATATATTCGTTTAAATGCCTTAAATCTAAGTTATAAGCTTCCAAGTGAAGCCTTTAAAAACTCTCCTTTAAAATCAATTGAATTAACGCTTCAAGCAACAAATTTATTAACGATAACCAAATACCCTGGGTTCGATCCTCAAGGGAACTGGACGTCTTCTCGTATAGGTTCTGGTATGTCTACTGATTCTAGTAGATATCCTTCTTCTCAAGTTTACAGTCTTGGAATTAGAATTAATATTCATTAAAAATATACAATATGAAATATATATATATTATAGCCCTTCTAATTTTCAGTTTTGGAACTGTATCTTGTAGTGACAACTTAGATTTAATACCTGCTTATTCAATAAATGCGAATAATTCAGTATTAGATGCTGCGGGTGCTCGTACAGCAGTAAACGGTATTTATAAAACCATAGTTGATGAGGATCATTTCTCTGGTAAAGTCTTTGTTTCTTTTGCTTCTAGATCTGGTTTTGTTCAATGGTCTAGTTCAGATTATAAAATGGAATATACTCAATCAAACGAAACGACTACAAATATACCAAACAGATGGGAAGATTATTACAGGACTATAAATGCTGCAAATTTTGCAATATCTAAAATAAATGAATTGCCTGAAGTAGAATTTGAATCCGGAGAAAAAAATGCTATTATTGGTGAAGCAAAATGTTTACGTGCTTTTGCTAATATGTTCCTTTTCTGGAATTATGGTCATTGGTGGACTAGTGACGATACGAATCCTAATGGTGTGTTTTTTCGTGACGGACCAGTTAAGTTACAAAATATTGATGGGGCTCGACTTAATGTAGGAGAAAGTTATGCAAAAATATTTGAAGACCTAGATTTTGCTATTAAATACCTAGGTAGTTTTACAAGTAATAGGTATGTTTCTAAAGAATTTGCAAAAGTTTTAAAAGCTAAAATTATTCTTTATAGAAATGGATTTAATGACAGTGGAACAAGTGATACTCTTAATGAAGCACTTTCTTTAATAAATGAAGTATTGGATACAAGTGTTTCGGGTTTCTCCATGCAAGGAGATTTAGCTCAAGTTTATGAAGATTCTTGGGATTCTGAAGAAAACTTATTTTCTAGTTATGTATCTGATAATCCTGATAGAATTAATAACATTAGCTATGCATACTCATTTAATTTTGCGAGTAATTATGGAAATCGCGTGCCTTCTGAAACATATGATGCAGGCTTAAAATTTGGTTTAGCTTGGTTTACTAATGACCCAAGGTGGGATATTGTTACTGGGGAATGTAGAAGTGCTATATCCTGGGACGCTACTAAGAGATTTACATGGACAAAACTAGCTAGGCGAGGCCAATACGATGGGCAACACAATAGTCCACAGGACTTAAAGTACAATACGTATTATTTTAGATATCCAGAATTATACATCTTAAAATCGGAATTATTAGCCAGAACAGGTGCTTCCATCTCTGAAGCAATTGCTCCAATTAACACCATGCGATCTAAAAGAACAAATCCTGTTTTGCCAAGCCTAAACCCTACAACACAACAAGAATTGATGGATGCTATATTTATTGAATATTTTTTAGAGACGTTTTCTGAAAACGGAAGCGAATATTTTGCGTCTTTACGATTTAAAGATGAATCGGGACAGCTTTGGATTGATGCTATAAAGGAAGAACCGTTAAATAAAGATCATTTATGCTACCCTATTCCTAATGCCGAAATGCAAAACAACCCGTTAATGAACCAAAATACTAATTTACAATAATTCAAATTATATTATATGAAATTTAGTCCAAAATATATCCTTGCTATAAGTTGTATAGCTTTGTTCGTGGCTTGTGATGATGAACTAGAGCTTAGAGTACCATATCCAAATGATATAACTTTTAATGAATTGTCTTTAGATAGATTTTCTTACGAAATTCCAGATGCATCATTTGATATAGGAGATAGTAAAACGGGTGTAATTACTGTAAATGTAGTTAACTCAGGTAATGGAGACTACAACGGATTTGCAATATCTAATAAAAACTTTCGTTCCTTTCCTTGGAACTTAAGTAGAGACTATGCTCCAGCAGGAGAACTTACACCTGCGGAAGTGCAGAAGTCAATAGATTCAACCGCCTTTAGTGTCTATACAACAGATTTAAATAGAACGGAAAATTATCTTGTGGGTAATACAAAAGGAGACAACGCTTATTTTACTTTAGCAAAGCCTGGTGTTGTAGAATATGTTTTAGTAGCAAACACAACGTATAATTTTCTTTTAGCTACATACGGTTCTACTTACTCTGGTTCCTATGATCTAACAACTCGATTGTATAAGTTTGAAGATGGAAACCCTAGACCAAACCCAAATGTGCCCAATACAGGAAGAACAACTACGTATAAACTTCCTGCACCAGGTGGTTTTTTTGCTTCGCGATTAAGTGGTCATTTTGCATTATGGAATACAGCTGAAGCGGAAAAGGCAGGGGAAGCAGCAAGGCAAGAGGCTTTAGATAATGGTGCAACAGAAGAAGAGGCTCAAGCCGCCTATGATGCTGCCTGGGATGAAAGAGATACAAATTCTTTACCTCAGGGCGAAGTAAAATTAATTATTGAAGGGTTTTTAAATGGTAATAGTACTGGAAGTGTAGATTTTTATCTAGCTGTATTGGAAGGTGTTGACCCATTAAACCCTGATTTTCAGTTTATTCAAAATGATTGGAGAAGAGTAGATTTATCTTCTTTAGGCGAAGTAGATAAAGTGTTGTTTAAAATGACATCTTCTTATGTTCATGCTAATGGAGATATGGTATACCCTACGACTTTTTGCTTAGATGGTATAAGACTTCAATAATAACTTAAAATAAAATATACATAACATGTAGAGGATGGGTAATTTAACAATTACGTGTCCTTGTATAATGTCTTTTTGTATAATTTATTTAAAAAAATAATAGAATTAAAAAAAGAAATGAAATGAAAAATATTATTATTTTATTATGCGCTAGTTTATTTCTATTTGGATGTAATGAAAACCCTAAAAAAAATTATATTCTCTTATCTGGTGTAATTACAGATGCCACTTCTAAAGATTTTAAATTACAAAAAAGATATAATGATGCTAATAGTGAGATTTCTATCAAATTGACAGATGATGGTTCTTTTATTTCTGACACCATCACTTTCGGAACAGGACGTTATGCTTTTTATAATGGCAGAAATGTTGCAGAACTATATTTAACAAGTGGAGGGAAATACAATTTAACAGCAGTTTCAAAAAAGTTTAGTACCACTGCAAAATTAACAGGAACTAACCCTGACGCATCTAATTATTTAATGTCTAAAATAGCTAGAATTATACGTCTAAGAGGTAGTTATAAAGTATTTAATTCCTTAAATGAAAAAGAATTTATTGCTAAACAAAAAGAGCTTAATGCAAATTATGTTAGTTATCTAGATAGTTTTCCAAATATGCAAAAAGAATTTGCCAAAAAAGAACGCAAAGAATTACACTACTATAATCTCTTAACTTTATTTAGATATGAAGCTACACATATAAGATATACAAAAAAAACAGATTTTAAAGTTTCAGAGAGTTTCAAGAATCAATTAAATGAAATTGACTTTTATGATATAGACGAATATAAGATTAAAGGATCTTATAAAAAACTTGTAGATGAATACTTTAGAACAAAGTCTAGTGAGTTAGCAGAAAAAGAAGGTGTTAATAAATACCTAGCGAGACTTACTGTATATGGAGAAATTCCTAATGATGAAATAAAGAATACCCTACTATTGACCGCTGCTAATTCTGATATAAAACTCACAAATAATAAAGAGGAATATTTCAAAGCATTCAAGGCTGTTTCTACTTCAGCAGAAAACAACGAAAAGATTAAAGAAAAATATGAATCTCTTGTAAAACTTAATAAAGGATACCCGTCTCCTATTTTTACAGATTATGTTAACCATGCCGGAGGCACAACATCTTTAAGTGATTTTAAAGGAAAATATGTTTATATCGATGTTTGGGCAACTTGGTGTGGACCTTGTTTAAAAGAGGTGCCTGCTCTTAAAGAAGTGGAAAAGCAATATCATGGTAAAAATATAGAATTTGTAAGTATCTCTATAGACGTAGAAAAAGCACATGGTAAATGGAGAAAAATGGTAACAAACAAAGAATTAGCAGGAGTTCAATTGTTAGCAGATAAAAATTGGCAAAGTGAATTTATAAAAGGATATCAAATTAATGGTATTCCTCGTTTCATCTTAATAGACCCAAATGGAAACATTGTATCTCCAAATGCGCCAAGACCTTCAAGTGCGGAGTTAATGACATTATTAAACCAACTAAGTATTTAAAAAATATATTTATGAATAAATTAATAATAATTCTACTAGGTACTTTGGTTATAACATCTTGTAACGCAAATCTATCTAAAAATTACATTTTGTTTTCGGGGAAAATTTCTAATCCTACATCAGAGAAATTTGAACTGGTCTATAAAGAAGGAAATGGTAGATTCGCTGTTAATATAGCAGAAGACGGTTCATTCACTTTAGATACAATAATATCTGGAACAGGAATTTATAGACTTGAAGGTTTAGCCATGAACAGAATGTATATCTATTTAGCTAATGGCGGCGAATACAATCTTACGTTTGATGAAAAAAAGATGATAAAAACTTCGGTATTAACTGGCCCAATGCCTAATCCATCTACATACTTGAGAACTAAGAATGCAGTACGAGACTCATTAAGAGGGATGAGTTTTAGAAAATATAAAACGCTAGAGCCTGCTGAATTCTTAACAACTTCGAATAAGATTAAAGATAATCTTACAAAATATTTAAAGAGTTTTCCTGATATGCCTAAAGATTTTTTTGAATATGAACTTGGGGAGATTAATAATTATTATCATCTGTATTTAATAAGATATGAGTATTTACATGGTCAAATAACCGGTCAAATTGACACTTTTAGAGTTTCAGATGATTTTTTTGAGGATTTAGAGGGAGTAGATTTTATTAATGAAAGCGCATATAAATATGGAGGATATTATAAAACTTTGGTTAAGGAGTATTTTGAATTGAAAGCTAAGAAAATATCTGAAAAATCGGGAGATAATTACTTTCTAACCAAATTAAATGTATTTGGTGCAGTTCCTAATGAGTACATAAAGAATCAATTATTAGCAATATCAGCTAAGAACGACTTGAGTGAAATACCTAATTTAGAAGAGTATTATGACACTTTTCTTTCTGTATCTACATCAAAAAAAAATAATGAGAATGTTACTAAAAGATATAAAGAATTAAAAAAGGTTGCAGATGGGGCCCCATCTCCTATTTTTAAAGATTATATTAATTACGCGAGTGGCACAAATTCTTTAGCTGATTTTAAAGGAAAATATGTATACATTGATGTTTGGGCAACTTGGTGCAGTCCTTGTTTAAAAGAAGCGCCATATCTAAAAAAAGTAGAAAAAAAGTACCACGGTAAAAATATAGAATTTGTTAGTATTTCCATTGATAGAAAAAACATGGAAGATGCTTGGAGAAAAAAGATAAAATCCAAAGAATTAAGTGGCGTTCAACTACTTGCGGATGCAGATTGGCAAAGTGAATTTGTAAAATCTTATCAGATAAAAGGAATACCACGTTTTATTTTAATAGATCCTGATGGTAATATCGTATCAAGAAAAGCTCCACGACCTTCAAGTCCAGAATTAATTACTCTATTGAACGACTTGATTATTTAATAAAAACCGGTCTTAATACCTGTCATAACTATAGTTTTGAATGATTCCCAAAGGGTTATTTAATAAGTAACCCTTTAATATATTATACCAATTTAGTCTCAGACTATCCCTATTGGATGAACAGTGAAATACATACTTGGGAATTTTGATGTTATTAATGATATTCAAAACAGAGGGAAAGGTGGTGTATTCTACAAAGTCATAAAATAGTGTTATCCTTTAATTTTAAAACAATGGGTGCTAAAAATATTTTAGCCTGAGGATGGGAACAAACCCACATCATATTAAAACCCCTTAAAAAATTAAATAACTCGCACACTCTTACAATACAGAATAGTATACCGATGGATTTCGCATATTTTCATTTTTATTTAGAAGTTGAGATTTACAACTTTATAACCAAATTTTTAAATGATAAAATTAGTGTGCAAACTCCTGGAGGTTGTACGTAAGTCAAACTGTTTTTTATTTATATCACCGAGTAATATTAATTACCCTTCGCTACTTAAGTTATATAATTCTTGTCAATGTTCTTTTAATTAATTACACGTAATTTCTATTCGTGTAAAACATCAAAGTTTACCTTATAGGTCACACATCTCTTTTAAAGGCACAATACGTGCTTATTGGCGTTTATTTGGTACTTTAAAAAGGGAAAATTATGTTTTTATTTAAGGGTTACAACACGAATTTCAGAAGTTTGTAAAAGTTAAATAATGTTTTGAACAACAAAAAAGCAGTTAAGAACAACGTTTGTTCTTAACTGCTTTTTTTATTACAGTGCAAATAAACAGTACTGCTGTTTATTTTTTCACAAACTTAAAAGTATTTCCTCTATCAAGTTTCAAAAAGTATATACCTTTTACTAGATTATTTACAGCAATTCCTGTATTTGCAGATACGGTTCCTGAACCAACTTTTGCTCCTAAAACATCAATTATACTATATTCTTCAGTTGAAATTAAACCTGAAACTTGAATAAAATCTGTAGACGGATTTGGGAATACCTTAAGTTTATTTACTTTTGAGGAAACATCATTTAACCCTAATGGAGCAGCATCACCAGTAAATGTTGTATATGCATCACGAGACGAATTTGTATTTGTGGTAATTGTTAATGTAGTAACATCTTCAGTGAACAATATAGTACCAGCTACTCCAGTTGCTATAGTAACAAGTTCAGTTGACGATGCAGCGGTTAATGCCCATCCTGCTAACTTATTATAAGGGTGATTGAATGTTACTGTAGTTTTTGACCATTCTGTTAGGTACATACGTAAATTACTGATAGGCGATTCAAAAGTAACGGTAACAATACTAGAATCTGTAAAGTCATAGCTAAATACAGGTGTATTCCATACTAAAATAGGTGATTGGTTTTCACCTGTCATAGATCTTTGATTTGTTTTAGCGTCTAAAGCCTCATGGCCAGATATAGTAAATGCTACACCATCTAGATAACCTGCCGCTGGGCTGGTATAACTTGCCATATTTTGTCCATAACTAAAACTCGTTGTAGCAAATAAAATAATTGCTAGTAAAAAATTCGTGTAATTTTTTTTCATTTGTTTAATAATTTTAGGTGATTAAAAAATTGATTTTATATATTAAAAATGTAATAATACAATTCTATGTATATTAAGTAAGTAGGCTTAAAGAGTATGTCCCCCCAAAAAAAAATGATTTTTTTTATTTTTCTTTAAACTATTACTGGAGAAACAAGAAAAACACTACATCTTTAGCAAAAAAATTACATAAACAGTGTGAAAATTGCAATATTTACGTGCCAAATTAGAATGGACGTTAGTTTACCATATCTAAAATCATATAATGTACTTTAATTAGGAAAAGAACAGACAAATATTACAGTTTAGAATTCAATAAAAGCGCAGAAGAATTAAGCTAATTCTTCTGCTAGAGTAAAGATTAGATTGCCCTGAAACTACGGTAGCTTGACAAATGGCAGGAAATAGTTTTTATCTAAAACAAAACGCGAATTTTAAGTCAACTATACTAGTATTCATAACTTTTTTAGTCTCCCTAAATCATATACCAGTTGAAAACACTGAAAAACACTTGTTTTAATATTAAAAATCGAAACCTAAACACATCTTTTGAATACTGAAAACTAATACAACTATTGCTTTCAAAAAACCACACAAATTTAAACTGATCAGAAACATAGGTAGTTTTGCGCTATGCATAAATAAGCTACTATTATCAAATCTCATTTTGAACTCTAATAAATATCGGCAAATACACTGGACTTACTATATTTGACTGGACAGTAAGAAGAGAGATTTTTCGGTTAAAAACTTAACTTTGAAAAATGACAAGAAGACACAGGAGTTACACAGTAGAGTTTAAACAAAAAGCTATAGAATTAAGTTATTCTAGAGGCAATGTTTCCCAAGTATGTAAAGAATTAGATGTTCCTACATCAGTTTTACATCGTTGGCGTCGAGAATCAGAAACGTATGGAAAGAATAGTTTTCCAGGACATGGCAAGCCAAAGCAAACAGATGAACAACGAGAGATTTCAGCACTGAAGAAAGAATTACGAGATATGACAATAGAACGTGATATCTTAAAAAAGGCGATCAGCATCTTTTCCTAGAGCGACAGGAGAAGTATAGATTTATAAAGCACCATAAATTAAAGTTTCCAGTTGATAAGATGTGTAGTGTATTAAAAATAAGTAAGAGTGGTTATTATAATTGGTTAAAACAAGGTCCTTCAAAACGGTGGCTTGATAATCAAAAAATAACAATACTTATAAAGGATATTTTTGAAGATAGTTTCGAGAGTTATGGAGCTCCAAGAATTCAAGTAGAATTAGAAGAGGCTTATAACGAATATGTTTCTAGACCTAGAGTAGCTAGAATTATGCAAGCTAATTATTTATATGCAAGAAGGACACGTAAATTTAAAATTACCACAGATTCTAATCATAGATATCCTATTGCTCCTAATATTTTGAATCAGAATTTTAAAACTTCTAGAATAAATCAAGTATGGGTATCAGATATCACTTATGTTCAAACAGACCAAGGTTGGATGTATTTAACTGTAATTATTGATTTATTCAATAGAAAAGTAGTAGGCTGGTCTATGAGTAATGATTTGACTACAGAAAACACTGTTATTAGAGCTTGGAATATGGCTGTTAAAAATACAGAAATAACAAAAGAACTTATTTTTCATTCTGACAGAGGTTCACAATATGCAAGTTACACCTTTACTAAAATGATTAAGGATTATGATGGAATGATAAAACAATCTATGAGTAGAAAGGGAAACTGTTGGGATAATGCAGTAGCAGAATCTTTCTTTAAATCTTTAAAAGTAGAATGGATCTATAAATATCAGTATAGATCATAAGCAGAATTATCAATCTTTAGGTGGATAGAAACTTGGTATAATAAAAACAGAAGACATTCTGCGTTAGGAATGAAATCTATTAATCAATTTGAATTAGAAATGTATAATAATGATAATAATTTAGCCGCATAGTCTCTTAACTAATTGTCCAGTTTTTTATTGCAAGTCCACTAAACGCAGTTGCGTTTGAGCGTACCGACAGTTAAGCGAAATAAGCAGCTGTGGTTAAGTTAGAATTGGTTTTGTCGTGCCTGTTTTTCGACGACCCGAAAAACAACAAAGGCTTTATCCATTATAAACCCCTTAAAATGTGTAAGGCAGCGGTTTGGTTTTTAAGAATTTTCGAGGAAGCACTCAAGAAGGGCTTACCGTAAATTCTGTTAAGAAAATCGAAGTGATGACTTTCCGATGAAAAGCGGACTTAATTCACAATTTTGGCTAGGGAATGAAGTGTTCCTTCCCAGAGCATCGGGAAGGGTTAACGTAATGGAAAGCTAAAATTGGGGATTGTGTCCAAGGCTTTGTGTAGTGAAGCTCTTTTCTGGAATGTAGCTTTTCGCGGAATATAGGGGAATGGGCTGATTGGGCTATGAAAGGTGAATTATTTTAATATAAAAGATTGTTTTTTAAAGTTGTCGTAAGTTGTCGGAGCGCTAACAAATAAAATTTGTATAAGAAGAAACTAAAAGAAATGAAATCGAAAACTATTTCAGATATTAAAGACAAAAAAGTACTATTCCTAATAATAGTGGCCGCTCTAGGTTACTTTGTAGATACTTATGATTTATTAGTGGCGAGCTTGGTTCGTACAAAGTCAATAATAAGTTTAGGCTTAGCCTCTGAGTCTAACGCAGATTTAATTAAGCAAATAGGTATAAGCTTTGAAGTATGGCAAAGTGCGGGTCTACTTATTGGCGGTTTGTTATTCGGGATTTTAGGTGATAAGCTTGGGAGAAAACAAGTTTTATTTGCTTCAATAGCTGTTTATTCAATAGCTAACTTACTCAATGGATTGCTAGTTCCTGAAATGCCTTATTTGCTCGAATCGTATAAAGCATTAAGATTTTTTAGCGGATTAGGTTTGGCAGGAGAATTGGGTATTGGCATTACTATGGTAAGTGAAATTATGAGTGCTCAAAAAAGAGGTTATGGAAGTATGATAGTTGTATCTTTTGGAATATTGGGAATCGTATTTGCAGCTTGCCTTTCTATTTACACATCGATTAGCTGGAATACAATGTTCTTAATTGGTGGAGGTATGGGTATAGCACTATTATTATTAAGAATGATAATTTCCAATTCTTTAATATACAAGACTCAAAAAGCATCATCAATTAAAAAGGGTGACTTCATTGCTATACTCACTCAACCCAAATTATTGAAGAAATTTCTGATTTGTATAGCGATAGGCTTCCCGTCATATTTTGTAGTAGGACTTCCAATAAAATTTGCACCAAACTTTGGCAAAGCATTTGGTCTTGAAGGTGTATCTATCGCAATAACCATACTGACATTTTATATTACTCTTTCTTTAGCAGATATTGTAGCAAATTATATTTCGCAATTGGTAAAGAGCAGAAAAAAGGTCTTATATTTTTTCAACGTAATGTGTTTTATATCAATTAGTATTTTCTGTTTCCTTCCGCCAGAAAATGCATTTCAATATCACTTTATTTACACACCCCTATTAGGATTTAGTATTGGTTATTGGGCATTGTTAGTTACAACAACGAGTGAAACCTTTGGAAGTAATCTTAGGGCTACGGCCACTACAGTAGTCCCTAATATTGTTAGGGCACTATTTATACCTATATCATCTGCATTTCTATTATTCGAGGGTTTATATAGTACAATTACTTCAGCAACAATTGTTGGTTTTATTTGTTGTTTTATAGCTATAATAGGTACATTCTTTTTAAAGGAAACATTTGGAAGAGATTTAGATTTTGTTGAAGAATAAGATTAGATAAGACTATGAGTAAAAAAGTAGCCATAACAGCAACAGGGCATTTTGTGCCAGACAAACCAATTGACAATAAAGTTTTATCAAAACTTCTTGATAATAAACTGACACCCTCTCAGATTTTAGAAAAAACTGGAATCAGTGAAAGAAAATATGCAACTGACCTTAGTACCACAGATATGGTTGTATCTGCAGTTCAAGATTTATTAAAAAAGTCAGATAAAGACATAAAAGATATTGATTGCTTAATTGTTGGGACCTTAACACCGGATTATTTTTTTCCATCCACTGCGGTTAATGCAATAAATAAACTTGGGGCAACTAATGCTTGGGGATTTGATATTTCTGCAGCATGTTCAGGATTTTGCTATGGTGTTTCTATAGCTACTGATATGATAAATTCAGGTTCTGCGAAAAGCATTATAGTTTGCGGTTCAGATTTAATGAGTAATACTTTGAATAGTTTTGACTATAAAACCAAAGTATTGTTCGGAGATGGCGCTGGCGCCGTATTATTAGAGTCAACAAATTCTTCGTCTAGTCATATTAATGGCAAGCTATGCAGAGTAAAGGCAGACAACCTTGAAGTTGAAGAAGTTTATTACAAGACACCTTTCTATGCTGAAGGTGATTGGAATGATGAAAAATTTGAGCTACAAGGCGGCTTGGTTTATCGAGCTGGTGTATCAATTATGATAGATGCAATTAATGAATATCTGCGGCTTAATGTGTTAACATTAGATGATTTTAACTATATAATACCACATCAAGCTAACCTTAATATGCTTCAAGATATAGCTAAAGGTATTGGCAAAACTCTAGATTATTTTAAAATCAATATTCAAACCAGAGGTAACACTGGTGGAGCTTCTATTCCAATATGCCTCTCAGAATTTGTTGACAAGGGAGAGATAAGAAAAGGAGATAGAATGCTAATGGTATCCTTTGGTGCTGGCTATACATTTTCTGTAATAGATTTCACTTATTAAACCTCTATTTTATGGATGAATTAGCTGTATTTAGAAAAATAAAAGAAATAGCAAAAGAACACTACTTAGAAGAGCAGAACTTAGACATCTCAAAACATTTTGAGCGAGGAGTTAAATATCTTACGGATTGTCAAAGGATTCTTTATATTTATTTTAGTGAGCACAAAATATTTTCAAAAAAATTTCTTTACACAACTCTTAGTTATATTGACCAAAGAGCAAAAACCAAAACTAAAACTGTTTTAATTAATGACTCGACAGCTAAATCAGGATACTATTGGTCAAAATCATTATTAACTCCTGAGCAAGAGGAAGAAATAGACATCTTCTTCAGGGATTTCATCTCAGAGATTAATAACAAAAACCTTATAAGTTTAACAAATATTCTTTTTGACAGGAGTTGGTTTAAGGTACCAGATTTCATTATCTCTAACGAAAACTTTAGCGGGGAAGATATTTATCGAATAAGCGAAAGCACAGAGTACAATCAAGAACCAATTTGTTTATTCGAATTTAATCAAGATATTTTTGAGGAGACCGATAAGGAAAAATTTTACCAATCACATAAAAATTCAATTAGTTCTTTTATTAACATTTATAAGCATCAAGAAAGCAATGATTTAGACACTTCTTATATTAATAAAGTCAGTGATTACTTTCATAGATACCAACAGGTAATTTCTTTATTCAAGAAATTTAGGATTGAAAAATCATACTTTAACTTCATTAAACCATTCTTGGAAGGAAACAACTACAATGTTTTATTGACTATTACCACGAGTGAACAACTATCAAGATTAGAGAGAACACTAGTCAATCAATTTCTTTATGAAATAGTTAGTCATATGGCAGCTGACTACCAAGCACTTAAAACAGAGAATGAGAAGCTAAAGAGAAGAAAAAGTTATACTCTTACCACCCACGGGTTAAAAACTGAAATTGGCAACTCGCTACTCCAACTTTCTAGAACATTAAGAAAGAAATATAATGTTTTAGCAAAAAAAAATCCTGTTCTCGAAAACCTTCGCCAAAACATTTACAGTTTAGATAAAAATATCCATCAAATTTACTCAATTACCGGTATTCATTCTCTACTTGAGAAGGTTGATGATAGGGAATCGTTTATTTTTTCCGCCAAAGATGATGAACTGCTACAAGAAGAAAAAGTAGACTTTGATGTACTTGAATATTGTTCTCACATCAATGAACTTTATGAAGATGATTACAGTATTCATATTGAAACGGATTTAAATCTAAACGAAATCGATTTTAAAATTTTTGATTTGTTTTTCAGTGAAATTATGATGAAACTATTTTATGGAACACTTTTCGAAAATTTAACCAGATATGCTGAACCAGAAAATGAATTACTCAAACTACACATCTATAGAGAAAATGATTATTTGGTATTTAAAAATAAAAAAAATGCTAATGCATCATTGACCAAAAGATATCTAAGAGGAAATCTTGGGTTCTTCAAAAGTATAATAGAAGATACTAAGACTGGGCTAATGGATATTGATAGGAGTGACTCTGAAAACTATTACATAAAGTTAAAACTATGACTAACAAAATAAATATTTTTTACATCGAGGACAATCCGAAACCTGAGGATATTTTGATAAGAGATTTAGAATACCCAGATTCGGAATTATTTAATCTCTTTATATTTCAGCACCCTATCGACCTATATGAATATCTCCAATCCATAGGAAAGTTAAATACAAACACCTTAGCTTCTGACTGCCCAGAGGCAATACCTTCCATTGTTATTTTTGATTACCAAATGTCAGATAATCTTATCTTCAATGAGCCTGGTTCTTTTAAATACACTAACACAAATCATTTGCGTTTTTTAAAAACGAAAAATATTTCATTGCTATTAAAAAACAAATTTGTAGAACAATTATCTGATAACAAATTATTGATAGAAGAAGAAGATTTTTCAGATACAAGTATTTATAGACAATACTATGACTTTAGTACTGACTTCAAACTAAATTTTAAAGCAAACAAGGGTGATGATGAATTTGGGCTTTTTATGGGTATTAGCTTGCTAAAGCAATTTGAAAATATTCCTATATTTTGTCAACCTGCAACTTCAGCAAAATCTGATAAGAAGAATTTGTCGAAATCTGCAAAATTTTATGAATGGATAAACTCTGTAAATACAGGAAAGAGTACTGGAAAAAACATTAGCGATAAAGATTGGGATAAATTATTAAATGCCTCGCTTTTTGGTTTGCGTGACAGAATCAGATATCAGGTTGAAAAAGGTATAATAACTCCTAATTACAATGAACTAAAGGAATTTATCTCTGACGATTTTAATTTGAAGCCGCAATCTAGTTTTCATTTTAGCTCGCAGTATGGTGATAGGAAACTTAATCTAAATTCCCTCTTTTACGATAAGGATAAAAAATCTATTTCTTCAGCTATAAAGAAATGGAGCAGGTCATTACTTTCTGCCGTAGATATCAAATCCTTTGAGACCGCGAAAGAAAAATCAAAGGAACTTATAGATGCGTACAAAGGAGGAAATCTTATCCGGCAGAGAAATAGGCTATCCTACTTAATTTTGAAAAATGGTAATAAAGACCTAGCCGAAAATGAGATAATAGAACTTGAAAACTTAAAATCCAAATTTGGAATTAACAATACTGTGGTGGACAACTATTTTTCTAAAAAGAAGAAAAATACTGGAATAAATAACGAAGTAAAAGAATTTAGAAATTATTCCAACTATGATTCTTTTACTCAAAGGCTAATAGTTCTTTTTACTGATATACGCTTACATAAATTATGGGGAAACTATGTAGAGAATAATCGGAACTCAAGCATAGCAACTGATATATTATCTAAATATTCTGACGCCCCCACTACAACGGACCTTATCTATGCTTTATTTCCAATTCCAAAAAACCCTTTAATCTTGTTTCACCATCAAGATTTAGCTAACGAAGAATTAAAAAATAAAATTCCAAACATTAAGAATAAAGACACTTTCCATAAGGCTCTTAAGGACCAGTTAGGAAAAGACTATTATCAAAATACTAGTCCTTTTTTCAACAATTTAAATAGCATTGAAAAATCATTTTGTCTTAGTCTAATTTTAGAATTAGAGCTAGCTGAAAAATATCAACCTGAATACCTTAAAAGCTAATTATGAGTAAAATCAAAAATAAAGATAAGTTTATTTTGCACCAGGATTCGATTAGGAAATTTTTGCTGTCTAGAAATTTTGATACTGATTATATGTGTTACTTTCAGCAAACTTTTATTGACTCTTATTTAGAGTTCCAAGACAAATTTGATGAAACAAGAATTGAGACACTTTCTGATAAGCAAAAAGAAAAAAAGGAATTTTCGTTTTTGCTAACTAATGTCAAAAGAAAAATATTCAACTTACATAAGAAACATCATCCTAGAGAAAAAAATAAAAATTCAACGGATTCACAAATCAACGAATACGCAAGAAAAAATAAAGAAAAAGAACCTAGCTCCACAATAGAAGTAAACATTAATGGACTAATTCCTCCTAATCTAAATGACTATAAACTTAATCGCTTAAAGTTAGTTACTGAAACTATTAATAGTTCGAATAAAAGTGGGGCTAAAAGGTATATTGAATTTGAACTGCAAGAATTGAAAAGGTCTCTATGGAGTAAAGAAGGCAAAATAAAAGAGAGCACTCTATTTAGGATAGTAAGCGAAGGAGAAAAAACAATAGACTACCTAGACTTCGAAATTCGAAATAATGAGGCAAAATCTGTAACTAAGATTTTATATTGGCAATCAATTTAAAGAATTAAAGTAGGCCCACCTAATTTTCAAAATCGTATCATTTAAGGCACTTCCTCTATTAATTATTCTAAAATCAGATTTCTTATCATAAAATCCCGATTTAATTAATTTCACTTCCTTAATCATACCTTTTAACCTGTTGCCATTTGGGTCTCTATTATCTCTTTTAACTCGTGCCTTAATTTCTTTTAAACTCTCTGGTTCTAATATCACTTTAAATGTTGGGAAGAATTCATCAAAATGGTCAAGTCTATTTAAATCCCATTCTAAAACAGGTGTCAGCTTTTGGTCTAGTGCAGCAGAAATAGCCGACTTTTTAATACCGTACCAAACACCATCTTTTTCATTCTTGTTTACCAATTCATTGTTTTTTTCCAATTGTTCAAGTTCTTGTAAAGTAATTTGCTCCTTTTCCCCTCTGCCACTCTCAGATGCCCTTACCGTGCGGGTAGTTAAAACTTGTACGTGACTAAATCTGACATCTGAGGATTTTAACAATCTGCTCATAGTTGTTTTTCCTGTTCCAGAAGGTGCGCTAATTAATATTAATTTAGACATTATAGTTTGTGGTTTAATTCTCTCTTTTTGGCCTCTAGGTGCTTAATATTCATCTCATTTGGAGTTGTGTGTATATTATAGAATTTACAAGAGTACCCATTATCTAAAAGAGGTTTCATTTTCATTGGATTATTAGTCTGAAGAAGTAGTTTTATATTCTTTGGCACATTTAAATATTCCAATATTGCTACACACCCTAAAAAATCACGTTTATCTATAACGGCGATTGCTGGGAGTTCTGCAGCATTATCTATCCCCTCAATCAATTCTGCTCTTAGTTGCGAAGCTAGTACAGTATCTATACCTAATCTTGAACACAGTCTTAGTTGGTCTAATTTAGATTCAATTCCTTTACCTCGACCTTCGTGTTTTTTAATATGCACAATAGCTCCCTCACCTCTATTGGCAATTTTTTCCATAGCAAGATAAAGTTGACTTTTACAATCACACGTCTTATCTCCAAATAGCATTTGAGTTTCACAATGTGAATCGAATCTCGTAAGAAAATAATCCTTCATTTTAAACTTAGGTAATCCTTTTTCATTGAATTCGTCTGCACGAACCAATACACTATATTCAGACCAAATGTCATCTAAAAGAAAGGAGTATTGAATAAACTCACCAAAAGCGTTTGTTATTTCACCAATACCTGTGCATTGGACTTTGATAGATTGTAATACTTCTCCATTTAATAGATTGAATACCGATTCCTTGGGTTTGTTAGCAGCGTATAAAAACGCAATCTGTCTATCTAACTCAACTCTAGATAAGCCCGTAGTAATTAAAACTTTTTTTAGTATTGTTTTATCCATAATATTTTGATTTGATAATTCTTCCTTTGATTAAGCGGTATGCCATACGGCTTTCTCTCTTGTAATACATTAATACTGCTAATACATTCATACAACTGCAGACAAGATTCTTTTTAGTATTTCCTTTTTCATCTTTTAATTTTATTCCATTTAATAATACTATTAACCTATCGGCATAAAGTCTAAACAAATTACCCTTACCGTCTTTTTGGTAAATGCAAATTTTCTCTTTGCATTTCGTACAAGAAATCCAATATAATTGAGTTGTTGCGCCCCGTACCCTATAATATCTATCTTTTCTTATTTTCATCTAGTGAGTTTGATTTCTTATACAATTACCTCTTAAATTATTTCAGATAAGTTCATACATACCATCTTATTAATTTGGGTGCTGCTGCTCTATTCTAAAAAAAGCTGTGACGTTATTTATTTAAGATATTATTACAAAACCTCTAAATAATAAGTCTCTAAGAAAAGGAATAAATTCACAATTCTGGCTCAAGAAATCTAGTATTACTTCCCAGAGAATTGGAAAAAGTTAGCAGAATGCGTGAAATGGACTGAATTGATTAGTAGACTAAATACTATGAAAATATGGTCGAAATAATATATTATTTAAGTATTTGATAGTAAATCACGTCGAACTAAATATTAAAAGGAAAAGATTGGAATGTTGTACATATGTTGTACAGAGAAATAAAAAAAAGCTCCTGATTTCTCAGAAGCCTTGTCATTTCTAGTAGCGGGAACTGGACTCGAACCAGTGACCTTCGGGTTATGAGATTTATAGTATGTGGTTTAAAATGGTTTACTATGAATCATTTTAACTGATTATCAGTATTTTAAATTTCATAGTAATTTAGATTTCACCATCCTTAACCGCTAAAAGTGATACCTATGTGGTACCCATTATCATTTTGGAATCACTATTTAAGGGAGTAAATTTCTTATATACTTAAAGGTAAATATGAAGTTTATCGTGAATGTCCAGTTTGTTTCTCAGTAGTAAAATATCTGTTAATATCTGAAAGCTTCATATTTGTTGTTTGAGCTATAGCAGCCAATTCTTTATAACTGATATCTGGTAATTTTTTTCCATTGGAAAATTCAATAGTCATAGTTCCTTGTCCATTGGTTGAAATGTCCATCAGGTTAAGTTGATTATTAATTGAATTTAAATCTCGGCTAGCTTCTCTCATTTTAGAAGGATTAATACGTCTTTCTTCTTTTAAAGCTGAATTTATCTCAATTTTGGCATCAACAATAGCATAACTAGTATAGTTATAACTAGCTAACTCATCTATACCATCTACAATGCTTCTAAAGTATTCTTTAGGATCTTCCCCATAAAGTGGTGAGTTATTATCAATTCCTAAATGCTTTTTCCAAGTCATTTCAATACTCCAAAATTCTCGATCAAGTAAATTATATAGCTGTTTGGTTAACAAAAGGTAAACGAACGATTTAAACAAGAATAATTATTCAGCTAGGTAATTATTTATTAACTTGCTAGTTATAGAAATAACCTAAGATAGACCACGATGAATTACTTTATAATTACAGTTGTAAGTACAGGATTAATTTATTTAGGCCGTGAATATATACTTTATCTGAAACAGCGAGCAAAATCTGAAGAAGCAACAAAGCGTCAAGAAAATAACATTCTTTTTATATGTTTTATTTCAATAACAGGAATTACAAGTATTTTTAAAAATTTAATTTTATTGTTTTTGGAAAAATATTTCCCCTCATCAGCTTTCAATAAAGCTGAATATTATGAATGGATACCTTTTGCAATGTTCATAATACTAGGACTTGTATTTAAGTTACGTTTAAATAATTTCCAAGGAACCAGAAACATTCAAAATCATTCTGGTTCTGGAAACAACATTGGAATTCAAATAAACAACCTCCCTGTAAAAAAAAACTCCCAAAAGAACTAACTACTACAGTTCCTCGTAGAAGTTTATCAGAAACAATCGGTAGAACCATTATCATAGAAAGAATCAGAAAGGCTCTAGATGAAGAGCACAGAATGGTTCAATTAAATGGAATGGGGGGAATCGGTAAATCTACAATCGCCGAAACCTACATTTATAAATACTATAATTCTTATGATCATATTGTCTGGATCAATGTTAAAGAAAGTCTTATTGAAAGTTTTTGTAATGATAATATTTTGTGCAAGAAATTAGAAATATCTACTCAGGATATTTCATTAAAGGAACTTTTTATTAATATTGTTTCTGGCTTAAAAGATATTGAAAGCTCATCCTGTTTACTTGTATTAGACAATGCAAGTGAGCAGGATGAAGAATATTACAAATTCCTCCCAGCCCCTCCAAATTGGCATGTATTACTTACGTCCAGAAAAAATATTTTTTCTTTTAATAGCATTAAGATCGACCATTTATCTAACACTGAGGCGATAAGTTTATTCAAGGAGCTTTGTCCACATATTTCAGACGACAAAGGAATATCAAATCTCCTCAATAATATTGAATATCATACTCTGACCATTGAAATACTAGCTAAAACGGCATCAAGTCAAAATAAAAGTCTAAAAGAACTAACACACATGATTAATGATAATATTTTAGCTGACATTAAAGTCTTTCATTCTGAAAGTAGCTCAGTTGACAGAATTTTAGATTATTTGATTAAAATATTTAGAATAGGAAATCTTGAACCTGGAGAAAAAAAGATTCTACAATATTTTATTTGTTTACCATTAGAACCTATAGCATATCCAATATTGTCAAATCTGATTGACTCCCACAACGATAATGATGCAAATCATCAAAAAAGTCTAAGGAAATTATCACAAAAGGGGTGGTTACAGAAAAGTAATAAAAATGAATTTAGGATCCATAGATTGATAGCTCTGGTGATACTTCGCGAAATCTCTCCTAAGATCGATGATATAAATAGCCTTTTAGTCCGTATCATTTCCAATTTAGAATTTGATGAATTTAAAGAAGACCCATCCATAAAGTTTAAATGGATTAGTTTTGGACGATCTATTTTATCTATTTTTAAAGAAAAAAATCATTCTAAGCTGACAAACCTTCGAAAAAACCTGGCTATAATTCTACGTCAATATGGAGATTACAATGGAGCAAAGGCTCTATGGGAGACAATATTAAATCATCATAGAAGTTCAATTGATAGTCAAAATATTAACATTGCTCTAGATTCTGCTAAATACGCTTTAGTTTTACAAAATTTAGGAGAATATGACCAAGCTAAAAATTTATTGGAAACGCTATTGATTGATCTTAAAGATGAATTTGGAGACTGTCACCCAATTGTGATGGAACACAATGCTTACCTAGCTTCTATTCTTCATGATAAAAGTGATTTTATAGAGTCAAGGAACTTATTTGAGGAAGTAATTGCTTTTGGCATTAAAACCTTTAATAAAAATGACCCGAAAACCATAAATCACAAATCGAATTTTGGTCTTTTATTAATGGACATTAATGAAAAGAATAAATCGAAAGAATTATTAGCTAACGTCCTTGAAGAGCAGTTAAAAATTTATGAAGAATTCAGTATACCTGTGGCCAAAGCTCGGTATCATTTAGGAATACTATTAAATAGAAATGAAGAGTTAGAAAATGCAAGGGCTCAATTAGACAAAGCTAAAGAAATATTTAATAGTATTTTAGGAGAATTACATCCAGCAACAGTGCAATCATCGTCTATGCTTGCAATAAATCTTACCAACCTTAAAAGGTTCGACGAGGCAGAAAGCCTGTTAATAAGAGCTATCGAGATAGATAAAAAAAAGTATGGTGAAAACCATATCAGCACTATCAATCGGTACAATGCTTATGCAAATCTTCTTACTGGTATCGAAAAATACGATGAAGCAGAAAAATATCTATTAAAAGTAAATTCAGCTGATTTAAAAAATTACGGTAAATACCATCGTTATACAGCTTTAGGTTACATAAATTTAGCTTCAGTTCTAGATAAAAAAAAGAAACATAAGGAAGCTAAAAGAATACTTGAAAAGACATTAGATATATGGATCACTATTCTCCCAAATGATTTTGAATTTATAGAAAAAATAAATAAGAAAATTGTGAACTTAGATAAGTTAATAAAAGAATGAACTCAATATGTGATACCTATGTGATACCCATTCATAAAAAAAGGCTTCACATTTCTGTGAAGCCTTGTCATTAGTAGTAGCGGGAACTGGACTCGAACCAGTGACCTTCGGGTTATGAGCCCGACGAGCTACCTACTGCTCTATCCCGCGATATAATCTTGAAATAATTTACTTAGCTTTTAACTTTCGGCTCATAATACCGACCAAATTATTTCGGACTGCAAATATACAATCCTTTTTAAGTTTCTACAAGCTTATTTTTATAAAATATTATTGTTCTATGCTATCTGCTTGAAAATCCATTAATTCTGTATTAAAAAAAGTTATTTTAATTTGAATGGGATTGCAACAAACCTCACAATCTTCTATATAATCGCCATTAGTAAGCGAATTATCCAATAACATAGATATGGTTTGCCAACAGTACGGACAAGTAAAATGATGCTCTATCATAAATTTAAAAATAAAAAAGGGTAACATAAAAATGCTACCCTTTCAAGTTATAAAATTATAACTAAAATTTATTCTTTTTCAACATCCATTATAGCTGTAGCACTTTCCGATTCTAAACGCATTAATACCGGTGCATTTTTACCAGAGACACTAATATATTCTTGATTTAAATTATTATCGCTTACCATTATCGTATTTAACTTTGTTAAGTTAATAAACTCCATTGGTAAATCTCCTGTAAATTGATTGCTAGATAATAACAACTCTTCTAAATTCGATAATTGAGCTAATTCAACTGGAATATTACCATCCATTTTATTATCCATTACACTAAATTTTTCCAATTTAGAAAGTGCATAAATTTGATTAGGAATAGTTCCTGTTAAAAAATTGCTTCCTAATAAAAGCTCTTTTAAATTAGTTAATCCCATTAAAGCTTCTGGAATATTTCCTGTAAGCTTATTGGAATATAATTTTAATACCTCCAAGTTTTTTAATTCGCCTAATTCTGATGGAATATCACCATCAAACTTATTCATAAACAACTCTAAAGATGTTAAGGCTTTTAATTTTTTTAATGAACTTGGTAAATGACCTTCTAAACCATTAAATCCTAAATTCATTTTTCTTAAAGAAGTTAAACTTCCTATTTCTGACGGAAGCGTTCCTTTTAGATTATTAAACTGTAAGTTTATTTCAACGACATTACCTTGCTCTAAAGTAACACCATACCATGAATCGACTGAAGCATTTAAATCCCATTTAGAATTCCAATCACTCCCATTCGTGGCATTATATATGGCTACTAAAGCGTCTTTTTGGTCTGGAGAAATATTAGCAAAAGAAAGTGCCGATATAAATAGACAAGTTATTGTTAGTTTTAAGGTTTTCATTTTAAATGTAGTTTTAGGACTAATTCTAATACAATAGTACACTAGAACTCGGTAAAACACAATTTTTATCGACGAAATACATTAAATTTTAACATTTACTAATCGACGAACTGCTCAATTTCAAGCTGAACGACCTCCCATCTGTCCATGCAGTCTTGTAAATCCGTTTTCATTTTTTGATAATTATCAAAGAAATTTGGCTGAGACGTCACCGTTTCGTAATCAATTTCCAATTTTAAATCAATGGCTTTTATATCTTTTTCAAGCTGATTAATTTTAGATTCCACATTACTCAACTTATTATTTAAAGATTTTATCTTTTTTTGATCTTCGTAAGATTGTTGCTTCTTTACCTTAGGTTTTTCCTGTTTTACTACGGTTCGCTTCTCTACCTCTCGTAAATTTTCAACCTTACGCTGCTCCAAGTAATAATCAATATCCCCTAAATACTCCTTAACCTTATGATCTTTAAACTCATAAACCGTTTTCGTTAAGCCTTGAAGAAAATCTCTATCATGCGATACCAGTATTAATGTTCCTTCAAACCGTATCAATGCATCCTTTAAAACATTCTTAGATTTAATATCTAAGTGATTGGTAGGCTCATCCATAACCAATACATTAAAAGGCTGTAACATCAGTTTTGCCAATGCCAAACGATTACGCTCCCCTCCAGAAAGCACACGTACATATTTATCGGCTTCGTCTCCTCTAAACAAAAAAGAACCTAAAATATCTCTGACTTTACTTCTGTTAGTTTCGTTGGCAGCATCAACCATAGTATCATAAACCGTTTTGCTACCATCAAGATATTCTGCTTGATTCTGGGCAAAATAACCTATTTGCACATTATGCCCTAGTTTTAAATGTCCGTCATATTTAAGATCACCAACAATCATCTTTGCTAAAGTCGATTTACCTTGGCCATTCTGTCCAACAAAAGCCGTTTTAATATCACGCTCTATCAGCAAATCAACCCCTTGTAAAACATGATTATCTCCGTAACTCTTAGATAAATCTTCAGCTTCAACAATAACTTTACCTGGCGTTATAGAAATGGGGAAATTAAGCGTCATGACGCTATTATCATCCTCATCCACTTCAATTCTATCAATTTTATCAAGTTTTTTTATTAGCGATTGTGCCATAGTCGCTTTAGATGCTTTGGCACGAAATTTTTCTATAAGCTTTTCCGTTTGTTCTATTTGCTTTTGCTGATTCTTTTGAGAAGCCAACTGCTGCGTTCTCAATTCTTCGCGCAACACCAAATACTTAGTATACGGTTTCGGGTAATCATAAATTCGTCCCAAAGAAATTTCTATAGTTCGATTTGTTACATTATCCAAAAACATTTTATCGTGAGATACAATAGCAACGGCTCCCGGATAGTTTCTTAAAAAGTTTTCCAACCAAATAATCGATTCAATATCTAAGTGATTCGTAGGCTCATCCAGTAAAAGAATGTCATTGTTTTGTAAAAGCAATTTTGCCAATTCAATACGCATACGCCATCCACCAGAAAAAGTATCAGTCAACTTTTCAAAATCTTCACGCTGAAAACCTAAACCCTGAAGTATTTTTTCGGTATCACCCTGATAACTATAACCCCCTTCAATTTCATATTGATGTTGAAGCTCGTTTATATCAATCATTAATTGATTATAAATCTCACTTTCATAATCCGTACGCTCAGCCAACTGCGTATTTATGTCTTCCATTTTAGCCTCTAAAGCCTTAATTTCAACAAAGGCCTGGTAAGATTCTTCTAAAACAGTACGCCCTAAAATAAAATCTATATCCTGTTTTAAAAACCCAATTTTTAATTCCTTATCGCTAGCAATTTGCCCCGTATCGGGTTCCATTTCTTTCGATAAAATTTTAAGCATCGTAGATTTTCCCGCGCCATTTTTACCAATTAACCCGACTCTATCACCATTTCCTAGCTTAAAGGTAATATCTTCAAACAGATATTCTCCTTGAAATGAGATCGATAAATTATGAATGTTCATCATAGAAAAGTGACTTAGGCTACTGAGCGTTAATTAATAAAATTTACTTTTGTATTGCGCAATTTTAAGAATAGATTTCTACCTTTGGTTAAATACCTGTTTTCTATTTGCGGTTGCAAAAATACATTAAATTATATGTTTAAAAAAGGATACAAAATATATAGCATTTTTACTGGCGCTTGTCCAAAATGTCATGAAGAATCTATGTACACCAACAAAAACCCTTATGTACTTTCTCAAACCATAGACATGCACGATAACTGCAGCAATTGTAATACAAAATATAAAATAGAACCTTCCTTTTTTTATGGCGCCATGTATGTAAGTTACGGTGTAGGCATCGCATTTGCAGTAGCTGCTTTTATAGTCACTCACTTTGTTTTTAAAGGCGGTATACATTACATTTTCATGTCCATTGTATTAACATTAATTGTCTCTTTGCCTCTTATTTTAAGACTTTCAAGAAACATTTGGATTAACTTTTTTATGCATTACGATAAACTCTTAGCAAAAAAATGAAACGTAAATTAATAAGTTCAGGCTCTTCTTTCGAAAAAGAAATAGGCTATTCAAGAGCCGTTATAGATGGTAATTGGGTGTTTGTTTCAGGAACTACAGGTTATAATTACGATACCATGACCATATCTAACGATATCATTTCTCAAACCGAGCAGTGCATGAAAAATATAGTAGCAACATTAAAACAAGCCAATTCTAAAATTGAAGATGTTGTTAGAGTAACCTATATACTTCCCGTGGCTTCAGATTTCGAAAAATGTTGGCCAACATTACGTCATTATTTCGGAGATATCAAACCCGCAGCCACCATGTTTTCGGCAGGTTTAGCAGATTCTAAAATGAAAATTGAAATTCAAGTCACCGCTCTTAAAAAATAATTTGGGCGTTACCACAAGGGTCGGGCTTTCGCAAGTCGCTCTCTGCGAGGAGCTCCAACAATTGCTCTATCCCTAACGCGGAAGAAATTACTATATTAGTAGTGAAAGTATTGTATGATAATACAAGAAGTCACACACACATAAGCAGCATTACCCCTCCAATATGGAATATTTGACGTTGTTTAACCATTTATATAATTAAGTTCTGGTACATTTAAAATAAAACAGGAAAAAATATAATGAACTTAAAGCATTGCGATTTATGTGAAAATCAAATAACCAGTTTTAAAAATGGATTTACTTGTGCTCTAACAAATAAAAAACCAAGTTTTGAAAAAACGTGTACAAAAATCGAATTAAATGGAAAACTTCAAAGTAAATTAGAACACATAAGTATCGAATTGGAAAAAATAAGGAAAAATAAAAACTCAATGAACTACAGTTTTTATATTCAAATAATAATTGGATTTACTTTAATCTTTATTAGTATTTTTATTTTGAAAAAAAATTATTCTGGTTTACTAATCTATTATTTTATGTACATTTTAGTGAGTATTGGATTAACACTATTTGGAAATGCTTATAAAGTACTTAACAGGTATAGGAAAAAAGTTAAAAACGCTGAATTTCACAAAAAATCAATAGATGAACTTCTTGAAGAATATGGAATTCAATATAGTACAAACATAATTTTTCAAGCAAAAATTCATGGAATTCAAGAGTTAATAGTTGAATTGGAATTTATAAATTGGAAAAAAGAACGTACCAAAACGCCATATAAAATTAATTGCTAGTACAAGCCTATTTGTGATAACCTTCGCAACTAGGCTTACACCAAACAGTATAACCATTCTAGATTAAACCAACCCTTTGAAAGTCCTAAACATCCATACACGAATACTAAATCAACCTAAAAGGAAGGTGGCAGAATTGGTATAAAAGAATTGGCAGATAAACAAACTGAAATCAAACACACCATTGCTATGGATACCAAAGGGCAAGGCACTTGGACATGGATTTTAGTAATACGCTCACTACACAATGCGCTAATTGAAGACGGATTTGATAAATTGGAAAACAGTTTTTCTAACGGAAATAAGAAAACCGAATGGAATATGTGGGTGAAAATAGTTAGAAAGTTGTTAACTAAAAAAAAAACATTAAAACCGCCGAATATCTATCTCTTTTTCCAGAGCCATATCATTTTCGATAAAATTATAAAGTTGTTTTGCGACATAAGGGCCAATCATAACACCACGAGTCCCCAAACCATTTAAAACGTACATATGACTATAATTTGGATGCTGTCCAACTAACGGACGCCTATCTTTTACTGTAGGACGTATTCCCGCAACTTGATTAACAACCTTAAACGAGCAAGTCACAAGTGTTTTTAGCTTCTCTAAAAGCGTTTCTTTAGCTTTAACGGTTATATTGTGAGACGTGTCATCCCAATCGTAAGTAGCACCTACCAAATACAAATCGTCTTTTAAAGGAATTAAAAAAACAGCACCTTTTAAAACAAAATCTATTTTTAAATCGGGCGCATATATAGTTAGTAATTCTCCTTTTGTTGGAATCATTGGTAAATAATCAAAAAACAGATTCTTAGTCACTCCAAAGCCTTCAGAAAACACAATATGCTTCGCCTTTATATCTTTGTATTCCACACCAGCATCGTTCTGCTTAAGGTCGTTGTACATAAACGCATCTTCAAACAGCATATCAGAATTTAATAAATTCAGTTTATAAGCATTAATTAAAGCTGCCACATCAATACGACCAGTTTCCAAAACTTCACCAAATCCAAAAGAAGCGTTTATAGATGGATTTGTATTTTGTTTAATTTGAGTAGAAAAGTATTCGGTGAGTTTGGGTTTATCAGAAGCCGTAAACCAATCGTTTTGTTCTTCTAAAGACGCAAATTTTCTATAAACGGGAAGTTTATAATCTAGCTTGACGTTCAATTCGTTTTCAATAGCTTGATACATGGGTAACGCCAATGCTAACTGTTCTTTACTTTTCCAAACGGATGTAAACCGCTTTAAAACAACAGGATTATACAACCCTCCTGCTACTGTTGATGATAATTGAGATTTATCATCAAACACCACAAACGTTTTGTTATGAGCTTTTAATTGTTCGCAAAAACTAATTCCTGCTAACCCGCAACCTACTATTATATAATCTACTTTCATACCATGCGAAGATAAGCAGATTGTCATTTCATACACCTAATATAGGTATCAAAAAAAAACACCCACATAAATGTGAGTGCTTATACTATTTTATTTCAATTGAGTTTTCGTATTAATACGTCCACATATCCAATTCAAAATCTCTAATTTTATCTTTAATTCTTTCAGATTCTAATAATTGCATTAAAGAGTTTTCAGATACATACTCGCTAATTTTTCTATCGCCTTGTACATTTTCTTCTCTATAAATATAACCATGAAAACGTCTAGAGTTCAAGATATGATCGAAAGAAAACGGAATAGAACTATTCTCGCTATTAAATGATTTAGCTTCGTGTAATACAGCTCTAGCATCTGGGAAGAACACCCAGAAAAGAGGTACTAAATCTGGCTCACCATCATCAATAAAGTTAACATCTGGCGCAACTGGTGCAATAGCTAACAATCTATATTTCATTTCAGACTGACGCTTATCGAAATACCAAAGACCTTTAATGTGATATTCTCTAATATCAGCAGCCGTAATATCTCTTCTATTAATAAACTCTGCAGATAATTCTTCTCCAGCATTTAATTGTTCAATACCATACTCGGTAGTATCAATTTTCACTAAAGCAGCTTCAATATCTTTTAAAGTTCTTTTTGTTGTTAGATAAGAATCGTCATAAAGGTTTTTTATTTTTTCGTTTTTAATGTTCTTCATAAGCACATCATACAACGAACGTCTATCACTACCAATATTATTGGTATCTACAGGATAGTACAATGGAAAATTAGAACGCTCGTCAAGAACAACTTTTTCCCATACCATTTTAGAAAAAAGGATATCTCTATCGTCAACGTAACCATATTCTAATGGTTTATCGTTATCAACTTCCTTTTGTGCTGCTGTTCTCACTCCTATTTCTTCAGGACTTTTAGCATTTAATATATTAGCTTGCGCAAATACACCAGACACCGTAAAAACAGTTGTAACAGTTAATAAAAAACTTTTCAAATTCATTTTATCTTACATTTTAATTATTAGAAATCATCGTTAAGACTACATTCTAATATATTACTAATTTGTCAGCTCAATAATAATTGGCGATACTTTTTTAAGTCTTACACTAACGCCAGTAGCTTTGGCTTGAATATCAAATATTTGAACAGAAGATCCTCTTTTTGCTTTACGCAATGCTCCTTTAGCTCTACTATCTAACTTACTTCCATTAACACTTATTGTTGGTTGACCTGGAACTTTAAATTTAAATCCACTTACACGTAATGGTAATTCAAAATCAAAATCATCAAACTTAGCACCAACTGTAGAAATCTCAAGACTATTACGTTGCATTTTTGTGGCTCCGTCTTCACCTCTAATAGTTCCTGTTGGTTTTGGTAAATCTTTAATTCTAAATTTAGCATTATCGTTAACTGTACCACCTCCATCAGGTAAAGTTGCACTAACATTAATTGTTATTTCTCTTCCTTTTACTCTTGTCGCATCAATAACGTATTTACTACCCGATACTCTAGATAAACCTTCAGCAGTGGCTCTAACCTTATTATCTGGCACACCTGCAAAAGAAATAGTCATTGGGTTTTTAACACCTCTATAAACGACATTCATTTTATCTGCAGAGATTGTAGCAGAATTTGGTTTTGCAACCGTTGCGAATGATGATTTTACAGGAACCTCAATTTCTTCACCATCTTGTGCAAAAATCAACTTCCCTTCAATCTTATGTTCTCCAACGCCTCCAGTTCCTATTAACAATTTAACTTTACCATCTTCAATAGCATATTGGTTTTCAGTAAGTTTTCTTCCGTCTAAAGTTAATTCTACTCGACTTGGCTTAGTAGACGAATCTTTACGCCCCAAAACAATTTGTCCATCAAATTTCTCACCATTAAAGTAAGCAGATTTAGATGTTTCCATTAACGTCGTATAGTTAGTCATAGACACCTCGCTAGAAAGTGTTCCTTGTAGCATATTACTTAACACTTCCGACTCTGTAGTCTTAATATCAGCTTGTAATGATGTTAATTTTGTTAAAGAAGCCACTAAAGGAAACCCTTTATAGTGATAATCTAACCATGGCTGTTTAATACCATCTCTATTAGGAACATCATCCGCATTAAATTTGTTTTGTACATCTTTAATAATAGATTCCATTCCTTTTTCATCAGCTAAAATTTTAGCGACACCCTCTCTAAAAGCTTTCATTTGTGATAAAAACTCTTGACCATCTTCTTTTATTTTGTCTCCTTTAAAGAAATGCTCATCAAGATAATCACCTTTATCCATAATTTCATAATCCGTTGGATCATCAATTTTAGCGGTCATTTTACCTTTTAAATCTTCCAAGTAAGCATCAAATGAATGCGCTAACTTATCTATTTGATCTGCTTTAGCTTTTAAAGGCTTGTATTTTTCTGGTTGATCTTCAGCTTTCACATCTAAACTAGCAACAAAACTGGCATTTCTTGCCTCAGTTGCTTCATTAGATATGGCAATCTTTTCATTCATTAATCCAAATGCTGAAAGCACTTCTTTTGACATATTTAAAGCTAGCATTGCTATAAATATTAAATACATCAAGTTTATCATTTTCTGTCTTGGTGATAAATTTCCTCCTGCCATGTTAATTAGGTTTTTTGGTTATTATTAGATTTTGGGCAAAACCCCTAATTATTTATTCATTGCAGACAACATGCCACCGTATACACCGTTTAAAGATGATAAATTAGATGCTAAAGATTGCATTTGTTCTTTTAATTTAGAAGCGTTTTCAACAGATTCTTCGTTAATTGTAGCTTGTTTGTTTACACTTTCTAATTGTACTTTATATAAGCTATTTAAAGATTCCATTTGTGCAGCAGCTAAAGAAAGTTCTTCACCATATTTTTTTGTTGCTTGGATTGAATCTACTGTTGGAGAAATGCTTTTTGCAGCACCTTCAAAGTTTTTAATGCTTTCGCCTAAGCTTGACATCAATTCACCATCAATTTTAGCATCTTTTAATAATTCGTCTAATTTTTTAGATAATATGCCTTGAGCACCTTGCTTTTCTTCTTTACCTCCAACTGATTGTTCTCCAGCTAATTCAGGATAAACTAAAGCCCAATCTAATTCATCATCAACAGGTTCGAATGCTGATAATGCAAATATAATTGCTTCTGTTACCAGACCAATAGTTAACATAACGTTACCTGTTAGTGGTCCTATTTCGAAATGTATAATTTTGAATAAAGCTCCAACGATTACAATTGCTGCTCCTAATCCATATGCCATATTCATGAATCTTTTACTTGCTTTTGACTTTGCCATAATTTTTCGGTTTTTAATTTAAGTAGTAATACTTAAGTAGGTTAATTAATAGTATTTACTATTGTTTTTGGTTATTTTACTTATTTATTTTTGCTTTCCAGTCGTCTTAGTTACCTGAGTCCCCATGTAATCTTGAACGGTTCTGAAACCTATATAACTCCTTGCGGAATCTCCATATTCATAATTTCTTGAACTTACTTGTAAATAGTAAGCGACATCTTTCCATGATCCACCTCTTACAACTTTACGCTTATTACTCTTTTCGTTTACACTAGGGTTAATAGATGAAAAGTATTCATAAGAATTTGGATCGTAAGACGCGTTTACCCATTCGGCAACGTTTCCAGACATGTTGTATAAATTATAATCATTTGGTTCGTAAGATTTAGCTTCTACGGTATATAAAGCTTGATCGGCAGCATAATCACCACGTACAGGCTTAAAGTTTGCCATAAAGCATCCTCTATCACTTTTTGTGTATGGACCACCCCATGGGTAAGTCGCAGCTTGAAGTCCGCCTCTAGCAGCATATTCCCATTCTGCTTCTGATGGTAATCTAAATGCATTTACAAAAGCGGCACCTTTTTTAGATTTTTGATATGAATTCTTATTGATTGTTCTCCACTCACAAAATGCTTGAGCTTGTTTCCATGTTATACCTACAACTGGATAATCGCCATAAGCATCGTGCCAGAAATAATCGTTGTGCATAGGCTCATTATATGAATAAGCGAAATCTCTAATCCAAACTGTTGTGTCTGGATAAATTTCAACTTCTTCTTTTTTGATAACATCTTTACGCTTGATCCCTCTATTTTTTGCAGCTTCTTGAATATCCATATAACTGTACTGAAACTTAAATTTCTTTACATCCCAAGTACGTAATCCGTTATATGATTCTTCAAGCGGTAAATACATCGTATCCATAACTTCTGCATAATACTCGTCAACATAATCATCTGTATCAAAAATCAAATCAACATCGCTGTTTAATTTTCTTCCTTCATATCCTGTTGGTCCTAAACCGGTATAGTTTTCGAACATGTATTTTTCGTAAACAGACATATTTGCTGTATCTGCATCTTTAAATGCAAATTCACCAATACCTCCATCATCTGGAACCATACCAACCTCATCGGCTAAAACGGCAAGTTTCATTCTTACTATAGAATCTCTTACCCAATTAACAAACTGACGGTATTCACTATTCGTTATTTCTGTTGCATCCATATGGAAAGCTCTAACGGTAACTGTTTTAGCTGGAGCGTCGTGCACACCTGCTAAATCATCATCTGCTTTACCCATTATAAAAGCACCGCCTGGAACAAGTTCCATACCATAAGGTTTTTCAGGATGCCATTTTTTTCCTTGTACACCTGTTAGCTCTCCTTTATCATTGGAGCCACAACTAGCAAGTAACGTTAATACTGCGGTTAATAATACAAACTTCTTCATATCCATAGAAAACTCGAGGTTAATTATTTTAGGCTTCTTTTTCGAGAGCGTAAACATATTTATATATTTCTTAAAAAACAACTTTTTATCTAAAAAAAATACATTTCGTCGTAAAAAAACAACTTTTAATCGATGAAATATACCTTTTAACTGTTATCTGACTAAATACTGTTCCTCTGAAGGGCTTTATACCAACGATCTGGAACCTTATTATTGCAGGCATCTACATAATCTTGATGCATGCATGGTAATAACGTATGTCTTTTCAATTTATTATTAACTTCTGATAAAAAAGGGATCTCAATCCACCATCTTCCTGTTTTTACACTCTTATAAAACACCAACTCTTCGGCTTCTACAAGTGTAATATATTTTTGATAGCTATTTTCATCTGAAAAATCATCATCTTTCACTCTATAATTAACACCTTCAATGAAATACCAAATGATTTGAGAAATTAACATTGAAGAGATTTCATCATCTTTTGACAGCTTGTATTCGTAAATTCCAAATGATGACACTTTATTACTAATACCAGCATATCTTGAGATCGCACAGATTTCTTTTCCATCTAAACCGTTAGGAGAAAATTTCTGTTTTAAACTGACCTCTGCACCTTTTACCGATTTTAAATCTAAACTAACAATATTAGCATCTCTTAAAACGGGTTCTACTATTTTAATATCATTAGACACTTTACCTAATCGGTATGTTTCGAAAAAAAGCTTTTCCATCAAATCTATTTCTTCCTGAGAATTAAAATAAGTTTGATAGCCAATATTTGCGTAACTAAAGAGGTTATAAGGCTCGTCTAAAATAATTTTACCAACAAAGCTATTACTTTTTATGGGTTTTGCAGAATCTCCTAAATCAAATTTACAATCTACATTAACAATATTAACCATGGGGATTAGGTCGTCGTATGCACGATAATTAGCATAGGTCAAATCTTGTGTGCCTCCCAAAATAATAGGAATAATTTTTTTCTTTACTAATATTTCGATCGTTTCTCTTAAAGCAAAATACGTGTCACTAACTGTTTCACCTTTATTTATGTCTCCCAAATCGGCTATAACGGTATTCCAACTACCGGGATACAATGCGTATAAAGATTTTCGTATTTCGTCTAATTGAAATTCTTCGCCTATATAATCAACATCATTTCTATTTTCTAAAACGCCTAAAACAGCTATTTGCACGCCATCTAAATCTGGCACACCATTTTGGATGGAATGAATTCTAAATTTTCGTCCTAGAGCTTGCGACGACAATAATTCGTTATGAGCTAATACAGAGTCTGGTACTGGAGATAGAAAATTGAAATTCATTTTAAGACTAAATTATGAGATCTACTATTATTTAATTTGGTAGAAACACAAATATCAATAGAAAAAATGGTTTTCTATAATTTTAATATAAAAATGATTCATTAAATTCATGACTTATAATGTTCATGAACAATTCATTATATTTAAATTCAATAGTAAGAATAATAAAACAAAAGACTTGTAAACAAAAATAAGGCTATCTAAAAAGTAAAATGAGTAGAGTCATATTCAGCTTGTCGAAATATATCAACTAACTGATAATCAATAATAGGTTTCGACAAGCTCAACCTGACACACTCAAAATACAGACTTTTTAGACAGCCTCTTTTTAACTTATTTTTTCTTGGCAGCCGCCTTCTTTTTAGGTGCGGCTTTCTTTTTAGCGGCTTTTTTCTTGGGTGCCTTAGTAGCTATATGCGCTTTTGCTTCTTCTAAAGTCATTTCTGTAACATCGACTGTTTTAGGAAGTTCTACTTTTATTTTTCCTTGCAGAACATTATGTCTTCCCCAACGTGCTTTTTCTACTCGAATGCCTTCGTCTTCCCAGTTATGGATAACTTTATCTATTTCTTTTTGAATTTTCACTTCTATTAATTCAACAATTTCATCATCAGATAAATTATCCCAATCGTACTTTTTATTGACATTGATGAACAAGTTATTCCATTTAATAAATGGCCCAAAACGTCCTTTACCTTTTTGAACAGGTAAGTCGTTATACATATAAATTGGCGCATCTGCTTTTTGCTTTTCTTTAATTAAAACAATAGCATCATCTAATTCTACACTTAGAGGATCTGTACCTTTTGGTAATGACACATAAGCATCACCAAACTTAACATATGGCCCAAATCTGCCATTATTGACTAGTATTTCTTCATCTTCATAATTACCTAAATTCTTCGGCAACTGAAATAAATCCATCGCCTCTTCATAGGTAATCGTATTTAGTTGCTGATCTGGACTTAAACTAGCAAATTTAGGCTTCTCCTCGTCGTCAACCGTACCAATTTGCACCATCGCTCCAAATTTACCTAAACGCACACTAACTTGCTTTCCGGTTTCTGGGTCTTTACCTAAAATACGTTCACCAGATTCTCTATCTGCATTTTCTTTAACATCTTCTACTTGCGGGTGAAAACTTTTATAAAACGATTTCATCATTTTAATCCAATCTTCTTTTCCTTCAGCTATTTCATCAAAATCGGCTTCTACTTTTGCCGTAAAATTATAATCTAATATATTTTCAAAATGATTTACCAAAAAGTCAGTAACAATCATCCCTATATCGGTTGGCACTAATTTACCTTTATCCGATCCTACTTTTTCAGATAGCAACGTATCTGTTAAATCGCCATGTTGTAATTTAAGCTGAGTATAGTTACGTTCTACACCTTCTACAGCTCCTTTTTCAACATAATTTCTGTTTTGAATCGTTGAAATGGTTGGCGCATAAGTAGACGGACGACCAATCCCCAATTCTTCTAATTTTTTCACTAAAGCTGCTTCTGTAAAACGAGCAGGCGCACGTGTGTAACGCTCGGTAGCAGAAATATAACTATTAAGAAGTGTTTCACCTGTTTTCATTGCTGGTAACATACCTTCTTGCTCTGCATCTTCGTCATCTGTACCTTCTAAATATACTTTTAAGAAACCATCAAACGTAATAACCTCTCCGTTTGCAGTAAAAACCTCTTTATGTGTTGAAGTATTAATTTTCACATTAGTACGCTCTAACTCTGCTTCACTCATTTGTGATGCTATAGAACGTTTCCAAATCAAATCGTATAATCGTGCTTGATCGTAATCTATATCTACTGAATGTGTAGCGAAATTTGTTGGACGAATCGCTTCGTGAGCTTCTTGCGCTCCTTTTGATTTTCCTTTATAATTTCTTGGTTTACTATATTTTGAACCATAAGCACTTTCTATTTCTGCTTGTGCTCCATTTTTAGCTTCATCAGATAAGTTTACACTATCTGTTCTCATATAAGTAATAAGTCCAGCTTCGTACAAACGTTGCGCCATCGTCATGGTTTTACTAACCGAGAAATATAATTTACGTGATGCTTCTTGTTGTAATGTTGATGTTGTAAATGGTGCTGCAGGTGATTTTTTAGCTGGCTTTTTTTGTAAATCTGCTACTTTAAAATCTGCTGCTTTATTAGATTCTAAAAACTTATAAGCGGCTTCTTTTGAGTCAAATGTTTTTGGAAGTTTCGCTTTAAACGACTGCCCATCTTCATTTGAAAATTCAGCATCTATTTTATATGAAGCTACTGATGCAAAATTCTGAATGGCTCTTTCTCGTTCTACAATTAATCTCACAGAAACCGATTGTACACGACCTGCAGACAACCCGCCTTTCACTTTTCTCCAAAGTACAGGAGACAGCTCATAACCGACAATTCTATCTAATACACGACGCGCTTGTTGTGCATCAACCAAATCGTAATCTATACCTCTTGGGTTTTCGATTGCTTTTTGAATGGCCGTTTTTGTAATCTCATGAAAAACAATACGTTTTGTCTTCTCTTTATCAAGTTTCAATGTTTCTGCTAAATGCCACGCAATAGCTTCTCCTTCGCGATCCTCATCACTAGCTAGCCATACCATTTCTGCTTTCTTTGCTAAATCTTTAAGTTTTTTAACAACCGCCTTTTTATCTTTCGATACTTCGTAGGTTGGTTTAAAATCGCCATCAACATTAATCCCTAATTCCTTTGAAGGAAGATCAGAAATATGCCCAAAACTAGATTCTACTTTAAAATCTTTACCTAAAAACTTCTCTATTGTCTTCGCTTTTGCTGGTGACTCAACAATTACTAGATTCTTCGCCATACTTGATTTTTTGAATGCTACAAATGTATATCAAAAAACGCTTATGTTCCTAATTTTATAAATGAACTCTATAATATTTAAATGAAAAAAGCTCCTTTTGACTGAAAAAAAGAGCTTTTTATTAAATTTATTTGAAACTTTGATTCTATAAAGCTCCTATACGATCTATTTCGGTTTCTTCATCGAAACCAATTACATTTTTATATACTAAATACATAGGATGATACACAAATGAAGCTGTAAGTAATAATCCAATTCCGCAAAGTAACATACCAATCATTTGCGATAAAATAGAAGCAACTATAAACAACCCAAAAGAAATTAACCACTTTTTATTTCCTAATTTGAATCCTACTTTAACTATTTCGCCAACCGTTAACTCTGGGTTGAAAGCAAATATCACTGAAAAGTAAGACAACGGAATCATAGCATAAAACACTGGTAAATAACAAAGTATTACAGCTAAAAGCGCAATCCCAATTGACGCAATCATTAATACAAAAATCTTACTTAAATACTTTCCTTTTAAAAAATAAAAGAAATCTGAAGTTATTACAAGCTCGTTATTATCTAACAGTCTCATAATTCGAAAAAATCCAGCATTTAAACCAACAGATACTGTGCCTAAAACAAATATGCCAACTATTAAAAATAGAATATAAAGCACGCCCATTCCAGCAAAAACGCCACTAAACTCCTCTGGATTAAAAGAATCATTTCCCTGAGAAATAATCATTCCAATAATAGGAATATATAAAACAACTATTAGTGGTATCATAATAATCATTGTAAATAATTGCAATAAAAACCCTTGTAACCAAGTCTTTTTAAACAACTCAATAGATTCACTAAAAATAGTTCCAAAGTCTAATTTTTCAGCTTGGCTAATCTTATTTAATAATACCGTTACTCTATTCATAATTAAATCTTTTTACTCTATTCCTATTTGATCAATCGCACTGACATTATCGAACCCAAATATATCTTTATACACTAAATATGTTGGCAAATACATAATAGAAATCGTAAAGAACATACCGATAAAACAAGCTATAACTCCTAAAGCACCAATAATACCTGTTACCACCATTAAACCAAAAATAAGACCCCATTTCTTTAATCCTAATTTAAAACCAAGTGTAAAAAAGTCTGAACTTTCTAAATGAGAATTAAAGGCAAAAATAATAACGAATAACGCTGTAAACACACTAAAAAATATGGAAATAAACATGTTAATCAAAGAAGCAGCTGTAGGTGGCAAAAACTTTTCGAAGGCAAAATTTATTAACGCGATAAGTAATGAAAATGCTGCAATAGCAAACATTTTCCCTAAATTTTTCGCTTTATAAAAATAGAAGAAATCTGAAAACCCATAAGATTCATTAAAATCTATACGCTTAACAATTCTATAAAAACCAGCCGTTAAACCCGTTGTTACAAAACTAATAAAGAAAGTTAAACCTAAAATCATATATCGAAATGAATCTGTTTGGCCTTGTAATAAACTACTACCATCATTCGGGTCGTAATTACCACTTTGTACTTGTTCCAAGACAGAACTATAGGTTGGCATAAAAACAACAACAATAAAAGGTATCATTACTACCATTATTAACAAAACCATTATAAAACCTTGGAGCCATGTTTTCTTAAAAAGATCGAAGGTCCTACTTAAAATATCTCCAAAATCTAATTCTTTTACGTTATCAATTTTCTCTTGTAGTGACGAGAGTGTATTCATTTATGCTATGTATTGGTTAGTCAATTAATTTTATCAACCTTAAAGGTAAAAGTTTTTAAGGAACTCCTCTTAATTTTAATCCAAAAAAAAATCCTGTTTAGAACAGGATTCATTTTGTTTTTTTTATTTAAAACACGAGTCTAATTAAGTGAAAACGCACTTAAAAGCGATACACTCTCACCAACATATTCATACTGATATAAGGTATTATCACCTATCATAACCAACGTATTTTCTAAAGGGATAACATCTTTAGATTGTATATCTTTAAATTGTTTAACATCTTTAATATCTAAAGGGTTTTCTTTGTTAAACACTTTTAATCCAGCATCACCATCGCAAACAAAAAGCGTATTTCCTTTTATACCTAATCCATAAGGGTTCTCTAATACATGTCTTGCGGCTAAGGTTGGGCTTGCTTTATCGCTCACATCAATTATTTCTAAAACACTCTCTTGTTGCCCACAATTATTTCCCCCGCGTAGGGTTAAATAGGCATAATCTCCATCGACTACGACTGGGTCGCAACCTGTCCAATGCAAAAACTCAGATACATAAGTTGGGGTTTTAGCATCTTTCAAATCGTAAATATACATCCCGTCTGTACTCCCAATATATAAATACCCATCGGCTTGAAACAATGTTTCTATATTGTTTCCTGCATAAAAAGTACTGGCTTGTGTTGGTTGCGACAGATTACTAATATTAAAAATTGTCATTTCGTGAGCACTTACGGTATACAAATAATTTTTCACGATTTGAAAACGCGCCAACGAACCTCCAGCTCCAATCGAAGCCCCTCCATTAGTAGCATTAGCTATTGCACCATCAAACATAACTACTTCGCCAATAAAAATATCGGTATTAATTTTTCTTCGTTCTTCTTTTAAAGTCCACCCCACTATAATATCGGTTTCGTAATTCATACTACTCCAATCTGTGCTTTGAGCTTCAACAGGAATTTGAAAATCATAAACATCAAACACATCTTCCAAACGTTCTTTTATTGAAATATTATTAATATCAGAAATATCAAAAACCACCAAATCGGTTGCACTATCAGCATACAAAAAATCATCTTTTATAGATATATCTTCATTTCCTGGAATATTTATATACTTGATTGCTTTAGGAGATTCTGGGTTTGTATTATCAATAACATGTACGCCTTCATTTAAATCATTCACAAAAATATAATTGCTGTAAGCATATATCTTTCCTGATTCTTTTATGGCTTGCGGTGCTTTAATGGTTACTGATTTTCTGAATTCGGATTTACTCATTAACTCGGGAATTGCTACAGTTACCATTTCATAATCGGCATCATCATTATCGCAAGCACTAGATAGCGCTAATAAAAAGACGAATAAAAGGTATTTTGTTTTCATAGCTTGGTTGATTTAATTTTTTAATTAATATTTTAATATTGGATACCCATTTTGGCATTCTACACTTGTGGGTTGACTAGGAAGATCGCATGTTGATACAATATTCCATTTGATATTGAATTCTTTTTCTAAAGCAGTGTATGCTTCAACCTTTTCTAGAAAGGCAACTTCTACTTCTTTTGGATAAGCAATATAACCCTGCGAACCTCCACAAGCTTTAGCTCCATAGGCAGCAAAGCTCCAATCGTTAGCGTTGTCACATGAAAAATCATACCTTAACTCATAAAGTTCATCAAACAAACTCATCAAATCTTGATGATCTAACTCTTGTTCTGTATATTCTCTTTCTATCACCAATTCATTTTCAGTAAGTGATACTATAAGCCAAGAAGAACTAGCAGGATAAAAATCTTCGTAAACTATAGAAACAATATTGTTTTCTAATTGCCAGTTGCCTTCATAACTATAATATGACAATGGAGGAGTTCCACACCAACCCGATGTTATAAAAAGAACTTCGCCACCTACTTTAAAAGTGAGACTATAATCTTCATCAGGGACACTTTCTACCTTTTTATATGTTAATTTCCCATCATTATAAGTGGGATCAACCCATGTTCCAATTAACAAATCATTAGATTCTGGAGTTTCATTATTTACTTCTTCACAAGAAAATACACAAATCACAATTAAAAAGAGAAATTTCATTTTCATAACTAGACTGGTTTTATTGTATAGATACTCTTACCATAGAATGGTTGCGTTAAATAAATAAAAAACCACATGACATCTTGTCACAAAGCTTAAATAAACACTATATTTGCATGCTTATTGACTGCATATTGTTTCAATATACTATGGAAAAAATTATAGACGAAAATAAACAAGGTGAATCTTTAATTCTTGATAAAAAAGAAGGCAATAAACGTAAACTTTTTATAGAAAGTTACGGCTGTGCAATGAATTTTAGCGACAGTGAAGTTGTGGCTTCTATTATGAAAAATCAAGGATATAACACAACTCAAAACCTTGAAGAAGCCGATTTGGTTTTAGTAAACACCTGTTCTATTCGAGATAAAGCAGAACAAACGGTACGTAAACGTTTACAAAAATATAATGCGGTAAAACGCGACCATAACCCCAAAATGAAAGTTGGAGTTTTGGGCTGTATGGCAGAACGATTGAAAACTAAATTTCTTGAAGAAGAAAAAATTGTAGACCTTGTTGTTGGACCCGATGCTTATAAAGATTTACCCAATCTTTTAGCTGAAGTTAACGACGGTAGAGATGCTATAAATGTGATTCTTTCTAAAGAAGAAACCTATGGTGATATTTCGCCAGTGCGTTTAAACAGCAATGGTGTTACTGCATTTGTATCGATTACTCGGGGTTGCGATAATATGTGTACATTTTGCGTCGTACCCTTTACCCGTGGAAGAGAACGTAGTAGAGACCCGCAAAGTATTATTGAAGAAATAAACGATTTATGGAATAAAGGCTTTAAAGAGATTACGCTACTTGGACAAAACGTAGACAGCTTCCTTTGGTATGGCGGCGGGCTTAAAAAAGATTTTGAAAAAGCTAGCGACATTCAAAAAGCAACATCAGTTGGTTTTTCTAATTTATTAGAACTATGTGCAAAAGCACAACCTAAAATGCGTATTCGTTTTTCAACTTCTAATCCTCAAGATTTAACTTTGGATGTGATTGAAACTATGGCGAAATACAACAATATTTGCAATCATATTCATTTACCAGTACAAAGTGGAAGTAATCGTATTTTAAAAGAAATGAATCGATTACATACCCGTGAGGAGTATTTTAAATTGATTGATAGTATCCGGAAAATTATTCCAAATTGCTCAATCAGTCAAGATATGATTGTTGGTTTCCCTACCGAAACAGAGGAAGATCATCAAGATACCATGTCGTTATTGGAGTATGTAAAATATAATTTCGGATTCATGTATAAGTATTCGGAACGCCCAGGAACTATGGCCGAGCGTAAAATGGATGACGATGTACTAGAATCCACTAAAAAAAGAAGATTACAAGAGATTGTAGATTTACAACGCGTCCATAGTGAAATTAGAACCAAAGAACATGTAAACACCGTTGTTGAAGTTTTAATTGAAAAAGAATCTAAAAAATCTGATGCGCAATGGTCTGGTAAAACACCACAAAGTATTGTTACCGTCTTCCCTAAAGGAAATTATAAAATTGGTGATTTTGTAAATGTTAATGTAACAGATTGCACTAGCGCGACACTAATTGGCGAAGCAATAGGTTACAGTGAAAACAATTAATAATGGAAAATTATTCATTATTCACTTTTAATTTTTAATTAAAAAACATGGAATCAGTACAAGCTATAAAACAACGTTTTGGCATCATTGGAAACAGTGAATCCCTTAATCGTGCTATCGAAAAATCGATACAAGTTGCCCCAACAGATATTTCTGTTTTGGTTACTGGAGAGAGTGGTGTTGGTAAAGAAAGTATACCAAAAATAATCCATCAATTATCACATAGAAAACATAATAAATACATTGCCGTTAACTGTGGTGCTATTCCAGAAGGCACTATTGATAGTGAACTTTTTGGTCATGAAAAAGGATCTTTTACCGGAGCTACATCTACCCGAAGTGGTTATTTTGAAGTCGCCGATGGTGGTACTATTTTTTTAGATGAAGTTGGAGAATTACCCCTTACTACACAAGTACGTTTACTTCGTGTTTTAGAAAATGGCGAGTTTATAAAAGTAGGATCTAGTAAAGTCCAAAAAACGGATGTTCGTATTGTAGCAGCCACTAATGTAAACATGTTTCAAGCCATTGAAAAAGAAAAATTCCGTGAAGATTTATACTATAGATTAAGCACTGTCGATATTAATTTACCACCGCTTAGAGAACGTCAAGGCGATATTCATTTATTGTTTAGAAAGTTTGCTAGTGACTTCGCTTTAAAATATAAAATGCCAACGGTTAAATTAACCGACCAAGCCATACAATTACTATTAAAACATAGATGGAGTGGAAATATTCGTCAGTTACGAAATGTTGCAGAACAAGTTTCTGTTTTAGAAACCAATAGAAATATAAATGCTGAAATAATAAAAGGTTATTTACCCGTTTCTGGAACCAACAATTTACCTGCCGTTATAAAAACATCGAAAGATAAAAGTGATTTTAGTAGTGAACGTGAGATTCTATACAAAGTGCTTTTCGATATGAAAAGTGACTTGAGTGATTTGAAAAAGCTCACGTTAGAGCTTATGAAAAATGGCAACGTTAAAGATGTTGAAAAAGATAACGAATCATTAATCCAGAAAATCTACGGTAATAACAACGATGATGAAACGAACTTTGAAGCACCTGTAGAAAACACTGAAGTTTTATCACTTTCGGAACATAGTACAAGTCAGCCAGAAATTATATCTTCACAAGATAAATATCATTTTGCGGAAGAAATTGAAGAGGAAGAAACCTTATCGTTACACGATAAAGAATTAGAATTAATTAAAAAATCGCTTGAACGCCATGAAGGAAAGCGTAAATTAGCTGCTGCTGAACTGGGAATTAGCGAACGCACATTATACAGAAAGATTAAACAATATGACCTTTAAAAGGTTAGTCATTTTCAGCAACAATCAACAGTTGTTCTTTAATACTACAACATTATAAAAAAGGAATCGTTTTATAAATAAAAGTCGCAATATCACACTGAGTCCAGTCGAAATGTCTCAATAAATTATTGATATAAAAATGAAAACATTAAAATACATAATAGCCTTACTTGTAACAATTTCTTTTGTTGCCTGCGGTGCATATTCATTTACAGGTGCATCCATTTCAGATAAGACAAAAACGTTTCAAGTCAATCGTTTTGAAAACAATTCAATTTTAGTTGAACCCGGTTTAGAAACAGATTTCAGAAATTCACTTATTACATTATTAGAAAACCAAACCAATTTAGGAAATGTAAATTCTAATGGAGATATTGTTTACGAAGGAGAAATATCAGAATATAGAATTTCGCCAACAACGTCTACGTCTCAAAATACAGCTGCTCAAAACAGATTAACTGTTGGAGTGAAAGTTCGTTTTTATGACAAACACGATGAAGAAGCCGAGTTTGAAAAAACATTTTCATTCTTTTATGATTACCCTGGAAGTGAACAACTTCTAGGAAGTACAAAAGACACGGCGCACGAAGAAATTTTTGAACGTATAACTCAGGATATATTTAACGCCTCTTTAGCAAAATGGTAATTGAATGGTTAATGGTTAAAATAATTTTATAAACAGCAAACAACTAATAACCAGTAACAAAAAACAAAAAACGAATAACGAATAACTAAATAAATAATGAACAACAACGATTTTACATCTATACTTCAACAGCCTGAAGCGGTAACGCCTCAGCAAACTGATGACTTAAAATCTATTGTTGACGAGTTTCCATATTTTCAATCTGCTCGAGCTATTTATCTAAAAGGCTTAAAAAATCAAGAAAGCTTCAAATACAATCAAGCTCTTAAAACCACAGCTGCTTACACTACAGACCGTAGTATTTTATTCGACTTTATTACTTCGGAAGGATTTCTTCAAAATCAAATATCACAATTCATTAAACAAAACACATCACATTTAAAAGATATTGATGTTAACATTGAAGATATTTCTATTGATAGAAAAATAACTATTGACGATACTTTAAAACAACAAATCAAAGATACTTCTGGTGTTTTAGATCCTGCATTATTTCAACCAAAAACAGAACGTCCTAAAAAAGATTCTAACTTTATTTTAGATGAATCTGAAACCATAGAACCTGCTACTGAAACAAACAAAACGCAAGAAGCTACCAGTACAGATATACTTAATTTAGGTAAACCATTACAGTTTGGTAAAAGAGAAACACACTCGTTTAACGAATGGTTAAAATTAGCTAAACTAAACCCTATAAAACGAGAAGAAATAGCAAAAACAGAACTAAAACCGAGTACTGAAACCAAAACGGAACACCAACAAAAACGAGAAGACAAGTTTAAATTAATAGAAGATTTTATTATAAATAAACCAAAGATAAATCCAACAAAGCCAACAACTTCAAAAGGAAATATCGCAAAAGCACAAATGATTCAGCCCGAAGCCTTAATGACTGAGACTTTAGCGCGAATTTATGTAGAACAAAAAAACTATAAAAAAGCGATACAATCTTATAAGATTTTAAGTTTGAAATATCCAAAAAAAAGTAGTTTCTTTGCAATCCAAATTAAGGCAGTAGAACTTTTACAAGAACAAAATAATCAAGAGTAATGAGTAATTTTATAATATTTCTAGTATTAATAGTAGTTGTAGCATTTTTGCTAATTGTAGTAATTATGGTTCAAAACCCTAAAGGTGGTGGATTATCTTCTTCTTTTGGAGGTGGCGGTACACAACAACTAGGCGGTGTAAAAAAGACAACCGACTTTTTAGATAAAAGTACTTGGTACTTAGCTACATTTTTATTGGTATTAATATTAGCATCAAATGTTGCAATTAATAGAAGTGGTGGTCTCTCAGATTCTAAAGCTTTAGATACTGAAGCTATTCAACCATTACCAACAGCATTACCAGATGCTCCTGCAGCTTTACCAGCTACAGATAACGCACCAGCACAAGATACTCCTGCAAAATAATAATGCAGTCTAATACATATTAAAAATGCCAACTCTACGAGTTGGCATTTTTTGTTTCTGCAAGTTTGTCAGTTAACTAGAATTGGCACAATTTTCGAATAATGCTTAAGCATAAAATCATAACTTAATAATTTAAAATATAAATACGAATGGGCTTAAACATTAAACCATTAGCAGATAGAGTTCTTATTGAACCTGCTGCCGCAGAAACAAAAACTGCATCAGGAATTATTATCCCTGACAACGCTAAAGAAAAACCACAAAAAGGAACTGTTGTTGCAGCTGGTAAAGGCACAAAAGACGATCCTATTACTGTGCAAGTTGGTGATACTGTTTTATATGGTAAATATGCTGGTACCGATCTAAAATTAGAAGGTAAAGATTACTTAATTATGCGTGAAAGCGACATACTAGCGATAATTTAAATTGCTCCTAACTACTGGCCTTTGGCTGTTAGTACCAACAAATTAATAATACAACTAAGCCAATAGCCAACAGCTAATGGCAAAAAGCTAAAAACATAAAAAAATGGCAAAAGATATAAAATTTGATATTGAAGCACGCGACGGTTTAAAACGTGGTGTAGATGCATTAGCCAATGCAGTAAAAGTAACTTTAGGACCAAAAGGTCGTAACGTTATCATTAGTAAAAGTTTTGGAGCTCCTCAAGTAACAAAAGATGGAGTTTCTGTAGCAAAAGAAATCGAATTAGATAACCCTCTTGAAAACATGGGGGCGCAAATGGTAAAAGAAGTTGCTTCTAAAACCAACGATTTAGCTGGAGATGGTACAACTACAGCTACTGTCTTAGCTCAAGCTATTGTAAAAGAAGGTTTAAAGAATGTTGCTGCAGGTGCAAATCCAATGGATTTAAAGCGTGGTATTGATAAAGCTGTTACTGCTATTACAGTCGATTTAGAAAAGCAAGCTCAAAAAGTTGGTAATTCTTCTGATAAAATAAAACAAGTTGCCGCTATTTCAGCAAATAACGATGATACTATTGGCGAATTAATCGCTCAAGCTTTTACGAAAGTTGGTAAAGAAGGTGTTATTACTGTTGAAGAAGCTAAAGGCATGGAAACGTATGTTGACGTTGTTGAAGGTATGCAATTCGATCGAGGGTACTTATCTCCTTACTTCGTAACAGATCCTGATAAAATGGTTGCTGATTTAGAAAATCCATATATTTTATTATTTGATAAAAAGATATCTAACTTACAAGAAATTCTTCCAATATTAGAGCCTGTTTCTCAATCTGGACGTCCTTTATTAATTATTGCTGAAGATGTAGACGGACAAGCATTAGCAACATTGGTTGTAAACAAATTACGTGGTGGACTTAAAATTGCTGCTGTAAAAGCACCAGGTTTTGGAGACAGACGCAAAGCTATGTTAGAAGATATCGCTATCTTAACTGGTGGAACTGTAATTTCTGAAGAAAGAGGATTCACTTTAGAAAACGCAGATTTAAGCATGTTAGGTACTGCCGAAACTGTAACTGTAGATAAAGACAATACAACTATTGTTAACGGTGCTGGTGATGCTGATAATATTAAAGCTCGAGTTAATCAAATTAAAACTCAAATAGAAACGACAACTTCTGATTACGATAAAGAGAAACTTCAAGAACGTTTAGCTAAATTAGCTGGAGGTGTTGCTGTTCTTTATGTTGGTGCTGCTAGTGAAGTAGAGATGAAAGAGAAGAAAGACCGTGTTGATGATGCTTTACATGCAACGAGAGCTGCTGTAGAAGAAGGTATTGTTGCTGGTGGTGGTGTTGCTCTTGTTAGAGCAAAATCGGTATTAGAAAAAATTACTACTGTAAATCTTGACGAGGTTACAGGTATTCAAATTGTAGCACGTGCTATCGAAGCGCCTTTACGTACTATTGTAGACAATGCAGGTGGTGAAGGAAGTGTTGTTATCTCTAAAGTTTTAGAAGGTAAAAAAGACTTTGGTTACGATGCCAAATCTGATGAATATGTAGACATGTTAAAAGCAGGTATTATCGATCCTAAAAAAGTAACACGTATCGCATTAGAGAATGCAGCGTCCGTTGCAGGAATGATCCTTACTACAGAGTGTGCTTTAATAGATATTAAAGAAGATGCTCCTGCTATGCCTCCAATGGGCGGTGGCGGTATGCCAGGCATGATGTAGTCGAGAGCCTCGACACGCAAATTATATCAAAACGTCTCAATTTTTTATTGAGGCGTTTTTTGTTTTTATAAACTTATTAGACAAAAACGTTGATACTTATAGACGCATTAAATTAATTACTCTGAAGAAATAACTTAAGAAGTTATGTTATAGGCTACACACTAAGATAAAAAAACAATAAAAAACACACAAACAAAAGCCCAAACTAAAAAATTTGGGCTTCAATATAATTTCAATTCTAGAACTTAATGGTCATGTCCATCACCTTCTTAATGTTCATCCTTTTCTTCTTTCTCCTCTTTATGATCGTCTTGAACAACTTCATCACGATATTTACAACACGCATGCACTTTAGCATACGCCTCATCAGTTGCTATAACGACTTTAGTATCGTGACCTGCATCAGCTACGGTTTGATTTATCGTTTTTAAATCCGTTTTTCTATCATCATAAATCACTTTAAGCTCGTGTGTATTCACATCCCAATTGGCAGACTTCACCCCTTTTGATGTTAAGCAAGCTTTTTCAATTCGACTTTTACACATCATACAAACACCATCGACTTCCAAAGATCCTTTAGCGACTTTGTTTTGCGCAAATGTTGTTATTCCTGTAAATAATAAAGTTAATACTATTAATTTTTTCATAATGTTTTCTTTTTTAGTTTGTCATTTCAAAGAATTCCGATAGTTATCGAATAACTTGGTAATCTATTAATTCTAGTTTCCTTTCAATAGATTACTTCGGTCATGCTTTCCTTATAATGACGGTATTATTTTAATTTATCGCTTCATTTATTAATTCCTGCGTAGTCTATCTTGAACGAAGACGAAAGACAGAAATGATCATTTATTTAATTTTAAACCGTAATCCTGCATAATAGTTACTTCCAAAAATGGGACCATATACAAAAGTAGAATCAAAATTCGCTCCAAAAGGGGCATCTGCAGCTAAAATAGGATTATTTTGCCTAACATTAGTTACATTTTCACCTCCTAAATATACTTCAAATTTTGGAGAAAACACACGTGTTACTTGTAAGTTTAACGTCCCTAAACTTGGTGTATACTCGGGTAATTGATACTGAACAGGGGTACCTACCGTCGACGAAAAACGCTGTTTACTCAACCTATTGTAGGTAGCATCAAATTTCCATTGTTTCATATTATCACCCGCTATCTGTGTTTCATAAGATGCATTTACAAAAAACCGATGCTTTGGCGTTAAAGGTTTCTCGAACTTACCAGAAGTAAACTGTGTTTTAACATCGTAATACTTATATGCCATTCTTAAATCGAAATCTTCAAAAACATTATAATTCAATTCAGCTTGAAAACTGTTGGCATAACTATCGCCATCTAAATTATAAAAATTCACTTCCAAAGGGTTTTCATAATCTACAACCACTTGATTTTTAAAATCGGTTTTATAATAATCTAAAGTAATATCTGCTTTTCTATTAAATAGATTGAAACCTTGTAAAAAAGACACCCCGTAATTCCATGCAATTTCGGGATCTAAACCATAAACATTACCACTAGAATTTAGAATATTAATAGTTCTTGATGTGGCAAATAATTGTTGATTCTCTGTAAAAATATTAGCACTTCGCTTTCCGCGACCAAAAGATGCCCGAACCGCCGATTTCTCCCAAGGTGTGTATCGCATATGCAATCTTGGTGTTACAAAGACTCCCAATACATTATGAGAATCTACACGAAGACCTGCCGTTAAATTTAGCTTTTCTAGATTATCGAAGTTATACTCGAAAAAGGCACCTACCGATTTTTCGGTGCGCTCGTAATCCAACTCGTTTACAAATTCATCATAATGATCGTAAGTATAACTAATTCCTGTTTTTATTTTGTGTCTAGAATCGCTAATAATAGAATTATAAATGGCATTGGCATACAAACTATTATGCGTAATATCATATTGATTTAACCCGAAATAAGATTCTTGCTTATGGTTACTAAATGCTGTTTGAATACCAATACTTTGCCAAGTAATTTCTGGATTTACATAACCAAACTTTGTAGAAATCTCGTAACGTTTAGTATCAATTTCACTTCCCCATACTTCGTCTCCACTCAGCACAGAAGTATTTGTTAACCTATCGGTATTTGGATTAAAATCCAACTCGCCCATTTGCTTTTCATCATTTAAAACTTTCAAATTAATAAAACTCACAAACCCTTTTTCGGTATCAATATATTGCCAACGGTTCATCACATTTACTTGATTATAAAGCGGCATATCTAAAAAACCATCATCATTTACATCATGTTTTCCGTTATGCGTATTGCCGTGTAAATATAAACCTGTACTCCATTTATCAGATACCTTTTTATTTATATGCGTATTCAGTTCAAATCGGCCTGCAATATTACCAAAAAGGTTTACAAACAATTTATCGTCGATTCTAGGTTTCACCAATTCCGCATTTATTTGTCCCGCAATACTTTCGTAACCGTTTACAACACTCCCCGCTCCTTTTGTAATTTGAATACTTTCTACCCAAGTTCCAGGAATAAAACTGAGTCCGAAAGCTTGAGAAGCACCTCGAATAGAAGGAATATTTTCGGTCGCAATTAGAATGTACGGACTATTTAAACCTAACATTTTTATTTGACGCGTTCCCGAAACTGCATCCGCAAAATTAACATCAATAGACGGATTAGTTTCAAAACTTTCTGACAAATTACAACAGGCCGCTTTTAGTAATTCGTCGCTACTCACCGTAATTATGTTTTGCGCTTGCATATACGATCTTGCAGTCGCTTGCTTTCTCGATTTAATGGTTACAGCATCCAAATCGCTCGTTGGCTGCAATGCATGCTTTATGTATTTAGGAGCGGTAACGATTATCGTATCCGTTTTAAAACCCACATAACTAATTACCAATTGCGTATTTGTTTTCTCGTAGGGTATTTTAAATTCTCCATCAATATTGGTAACCACACCAATAGACGTATTTAACCAATAGACGTTGGCGCCTGCCAAACCTATTGGGCTGTTTTTCTCGTCTGCTTCCACAATTATTCCCGACACATTTTCTTGTGACAGCAGTAATATTGGAAACAGTAATAGTATATATATTATTTTATTCATTTTATTTTTATAATTATTTGGACGTTACCACAAGGGTCGGGCTTTCACTACTCGCTCCCTCCTAAAAAGTCGGGGAGCTCAAACAGACCGCTCAATCCCTAACGCAAAACCCACTGTTAACCAATCAACAGCATAATAACAGCCATCACTATCATAATACTATTCTCAATAAAAGTCGCTTTCGTCATAGGCAACTTTAAAGCCGTCCCTAAACAAGCACATTGAATTGATTTTTTATCTAATAACGATTTTGTCACTCCAATGGTAGTTATACTCAAAATAATTAATGTCATAATTAAGGCAATCGGAATTTGAATGCGCATTAAAAATAGCAACCCTAAAACCACTTCAATAAACGGATAGATAAGCGCATAAACAGGAATTACCTTTGCCAGCGGATCGTACATTCTAAAAGATTCTGGAAACCCTTTTAAATCTAAGAGTTTAAAAAAGCTAAAGACAATATAAAAGAGGCCCATAAAATCGAGCATAAACCCATTGATACTCCAAGGTTTATAGTTTAACAAAACCGAGGTTATAGTAATATAACCAAAGATTAAAAACAATGGAAACAATTGCTGTAGTTCCGATTTTTGTTCAATTAAAACAGGTGCTACAACTTGCTTTTCAGTTATAACATATTTTGAAGGTAGTGCCTTTTGTAATACGTCTATCGGAATCGACTCTTGAGTTTCTATAGTCGCTTCTGATGTTTCTAAATACACGTTAGTCTTAATGACGCCATCCACGTTATTTAGTTTTTCTTCTACCGAAGTTCTACAACCATTACAGGTCATCCCTGTAACTATATATGTATGTATCATTTTGAATTTATTTTGAAATATTAATCAAACTTGTCATTCCTACTAAAGCAGGAGTTCAAAAGCGTTCACGATAAAATCATGAGATTCCTGCCTTAACAGGAATAAAAATAAATCAAATAAGGAAAACTTGGTCTAAAACCTGAATATCGGCGACCAAATTTGGTGGAGAATAATCTTTATGAGGAATAACCTGTTTTGGTAAACCTTCAAATATATTGATATAAGTATAAACAAATGATGCTAAAAACTCTGGTTGAATATCAAAATAGTCAAAAGTCTGTAATTGTAATTCGTCTTGACCTTCAACAACATCAACCACATCTTTACAACAACTTTTCTTTTGGACAATTTCTTCGCCTTCCACGCCGCATTTATCGCCTTCAACAAAATAAGACACATCTATTAAAACATCACCACAAAAATGTTTTTCAATAGTAAAAGACACTGTTGATAACAATACTAAAAATACCATTGTTATAGAAAAGACTTTATGTAACATTTGTTTTATCACCTTACAAAAATACAAAATAAGGACAACTAAATTGTTGTTTTTATCAAATGATTAACAGCTACTTTTTTAGCTTATGATAATAAAACGCAGGAAGTAATAAAATTAAAATAATAGGTTGAATTAAAAAACGGCGCATATTAAAAAACATATAATAATCCTCTTGTTTAGGGTTTACAACAAAATACAGGTACAACACCATTAATATAAAAAAGGACACAGCATAAACTAATACAGAAAAGGTAATGATACTCTTATCTTTAAAAGCAACATACAAAACCCCCAACGAAACAACTGTATTTAAAACATAGCGTAACGCAGTAAAGGCAGTTACTTTAAAAACTTCGCGTCTTGGGTTGTCGATATACAAATAATCGTTTTCGAAAAAAGTTAAATATGGATCGTAAAATAATTCATGTTCGAAAAAACGAATTAAAATTAATAATCCGAAGCCGATAAAAATCAATATGTATTTAAGTGGCTTATTCAATTTTTTTATTCAATTTAGAAAAACGATTCACCCAAAAGATCCAAAGTAAGAATACCATACCATAAATAATACTTGGAAAAACAACCGAGTGTAAAAAACCAGACTTATTTGGAAAATGATATAAGCCCATACTTAAAAGAACAATACGCGCTAAATTAACAGTATATAACAACACACTGCCAGAAAGCACAAACAGAATGGTTTCTTTTAATCGTCCCGAAAACGCGATTACAAAAGACACAAAAAGAATAATAACACTAATGGAATTACAACCTTCAATAATTCGTGCCAAATAGTATCCGTTTACTCGAAGTTTCATGGATGGTTCGTCTGGGTGAGGGACAACTTCTGCACTATAACCAAATGTATTTAATAAAGACTCGCTTTGTTTCGCTACCAGATGTGTCATATAATCGGGGTAAAACTTAGAGCCATCAGAAAATTGTAAATAAAGCTTATAAGCTATCGATAGTGCGATATAAACGACTAAAAATACACCTATAAACGTTATAACCGATTTGTATTTTACAATAAGTGCTTTCAAATAAAAGATTCTGTGTTAAGAATGTTAAATTTATTAAAAATGGAATATCGAAGTTACACCTTTTTAAATACTTTTACCAAAAATTTAAGCTGATGATTTTTGAAACCCTAAAACAACACGTTACATCTGTAATTTCTAATTCTGAAAAGACTGTTAACGAACGCCTTTTAAGCATTTGTGAATTACTTGAAACCCATATAGATTACTACAATTGGGTGGGATTTTATTTTAGAAACGGTAACAAAGAAGAATTGCTTTTAGGCCCTTATGTTGGCGAACCTACAGACCATACGATTATTCCTTTTGGTAAAGGTATTTGCGGACAAGTTGCTGTGAGCAACGAAAATTTTGTGGTACCCGATGTTGCTGCTCAAGATAATTATATTGCTTGCAGTATTACCGTGAAAGCTGAAATTGTTATTCCAGTTTTTGTTGATGGTAAAAATATTGGACAGATTGATATTGACTCGAATACTCCAGATCCATTTACAAAAAAAGATGAAGCCTTTTTAGAGTTTGTTTGTGCGCAAGTAGCAACAATACTTTAACTAAAAACTTTTACTTTTTTTGAATTTAAAATGTTAATGTTAACAACTCTTCCTTTTCGTTAAAAAAACACGACTATTTTTATATAATTGATAGCTTCTTTTTTTGAAAGAAATAAGTACTTTTGCGTTTTATAAAAAATAGCATTCAATTAAATTTTAAAACCAACTTGAAACTCTCATTATCAAAACAATGAGAATTCTGACAACACAACAGCGATGAGTAACGAAAAAACAATTAAATCGGCATTAATATCTGTTTTTAGTAAAGACGGTTTAGAGCCTATAGTTAAGGAACTAGACAAACAAGGGGTCATTATTTACTCTACTGGAGGTACAGAAAAATTTATTAACGATTTAGGCATTAATGTTGTTCCAGTTGAAGACGTTACATCATATCCATCTATTCTTGGTGGACGAGTAAAAACGTTACACCCAAAGGTTTTTGGCGGTATTTTAAACAGACAAAACCATGATGGTGATGTTGCAGAATTGGCCGAATATGAGATTCCGCAAATTGATATCGTTATTGTTGACTTATATCCGTTTGAGAAAACGGTAGCTTCTGGAGCTAGCGAACAAGATATTATTGAAAAAATTGATATCGGTGGTATTTCTTTAATTAGAGCTGCTGCTAAAAACTTTGCAGATGTTATTTGTGTATCTTCTGTTGATGATTATGCTGAATTTTTAGAATTGATTTCTGCTAATAACGGTTCTATTTCTCAAGAAGACAGAAAACGTTTTGCTGGTAAAGCTTTTAACGTATCGTCTCATTATGACACTGCTATTTTTAATTACTTCAATCAAAATCATGATGAAGCCGCTTTAAAAATTAGCGAAACTAACGGAAAGGTTTTACGTTACGGAGAAAACCCACACCAAAAAGGGTTTTTCTTTGGAAACTTTGATGCGTTATTTACTAAGCTTCACGGTAAAGAATTAAGTTATAATAATTTATTAGATGTTGATGCGGCTGTAAACCTAATGTTAGAATTTAAAAATGACGCGCCAACGTTTGCGATTTTAAAACACAACAATGCTTGTGGTTTAGCACAACGCGATAATTTACACCAAGCTTATGTTGATGCGTTAGCTGGCGATCCTGTTTCGGCTTTTGGTGGCGTTTTAATTAGTAATAAAGAAATTGATGTCGCTACTGCTGGAGAAATTCATAAATTATTTTGTGAAGTAGTTATCGCACCTGCTTTCGCCGCTGACGCTTTAGAAGTTTTAAAAGGTAAAAAGAACAGAATTTTATTAGAAATTCATGATGTAGAGATGCCTAAAATGAATGTAAGAAGCTGCTTAAACGGCATTTTACTTCAAGAGAGAAACAACATTACAGATACTGTTAAAGGATTAAAGAACGTTACAAATACGGCTCCGACAACTAATGAAATAGATGATTTAATATTTGCTTCGAAAATTTGTAAGCACACAAAATCTAACACTATTGTATTGGTTAAAGGCAAACAATTATGTGCAAGCGGAACAGGACAAACAAGTCGTGTGGATGCTTTACAACAAGCGATACATAAAGCACAGTCTTTTAACTTCGATTTAAATGGTGCGGCTATGGCAAGTGATGCATTCTTTCCGTTCCCTGATTGTGTTGAAATAGCAAAAAACGCAGGTGTTAAAGCTGTAATTCAACCAGGTGGATCTATTAAAGATCAATTAAGTATTGATTATTGTAATGACAATGATGTTGCTATGGTTATGACTGGAACACGCCATTTTAAACACTAAAAAAAATATTTTCATAAAAAAAGGGAACACTTTACGGTGTTCCCTTTTTTTGTGATATAATATTATTAATTCTTAATAACTCTTTTAACAGTATTATTTCCCGAATCTTTATCTGATATATTCAAGAAGTAGGTTCCGTTTGATAAATTACTTAAATCAATTGTCACATTACCTCCTGTAAACTCATTTCTAGAATATTCTTTTCCTAGCATATCAATAACTTGAACTTTTAAAGAAACACTACTATTTCCTTTATAATCAATACTTATAGAGTTACTTGTAGGATTAGGATATACTTTAAAATTAAAATCGGAAGCAAAATCATCAACACTTAATGCATCACAATCTACGCCTTCTAAACGTGTTACCGATATTGCATTTGATAAATCGAAACAGCCAGTTAAGTCTGATACATTTCCTGCTGCAACTAAACCAATATCTCCTGTATAACGTAAGTACCAAATATCACAGATTCCTGCTGGTGCACCTTCTAAATTAAATCCGCCTGCTGGCATTGTTGCTGGCTTACCTAAAATATTTCCTGTCGCCTGATCTGTAATGATATATGATGAATTATCTCCACTCGTTACTGAACTTGATGTGAATTCTACTGAAATCAAATCATCGACACCTTCGCCAACACAAATACTTTTTGTGGTATCTGTTGTACC
>JBDWSF010000005.1:0-339103 GCA_039985655.1 Algibacter sp.
TTTCCAATTACAATCTTACGCTGTCAATTCAATATGTTTATGAACTTTTTTATAGTCTTACTTAACGCGTTTCCTTGCTAAGCGGGTGCAAATATAAAACCCTTTTTATTCCTGACAAAATGTTTTTGATCTTTTTTTAAAGTTTATTTTAAACCTTTTTTACTCTAATCTAATCAACCTTGCCTTAAACGTTTTACTTCCAACAACTATTGCTGTTTTTAGCGGCTGCAAACTTACAACCTTTTTCATTCTTAACAAGCTTTTTTAAATCTTTTTTCGAAAATTTTAAACCTTTAAAAAATTATCAATAAATCTTATTTTGAACGTTTGGCTAAGCGAGGTTATATACCTTTTTTAGCGGCTGCAAATATACACCCCTTTTTATTTATATCGAACTCTTTTTTACTTCTTTTTTTGCTTCTTTTTAACTCGATAGCTTAATTGCTTTTTTATCAACAACTTACATGGAAATAAAGTTTTAGGGGATCGGGATTTTATTGGTTGGTGGTGAGTTCGTTTGTGAAAATACTATGGGTTAGATATCGGAATGCGACTTATTTATTTATTAAATAGGTGTCTTATACTATATAATAGGCCTTTCTTTTTTATCGCGCGAAGGCGATAAGACGCTAAGTACAGATGTCAGTTTTATTACTTTATTTTTATTATAACTAGTCTCTTTTTACTTTTTACTCTTTTCTCTTTTGCCTTTTGCCTAATCTCTTATCTCTTTTTTCTTTTACTCCTAACTTTTTACTCCTTAATATATACTAGTGCTTCATCTGTTTTACTAAATCTTTTATATAAACGCTACTCCCGCGTTAGAGGTTGAGTCATTTGTTGAAGCTCTTTTTGGGTTGTTGCACTTATACAACGCAAAAAAGCGACTGTTGAAATGTTTACATTCATGAATACATTATTAGATAATGATAAACAATGAATAAAGCCCGACCCCTTTTTGGGGAAACGCCCAAACAAAAAAAAGCCCAAGATCTTCACCTTGGGCCTACGCACTAATTAAGATGTTAGATTTATCGTAATCGATCTACAGATTTTACAAGATCTTCATCTTTCTTGATGGCCTTATTGGCTAAAGCCAATAACACGATAGAAACAAGAGGGAGAAGCATCCCAATACCATTCTCAGAAACCGCAGTTTCTCCTGGTAAATTTTGCAATTGATACACAAAAAAGCCTAATAAAATAAAGTTTAATATGATGTTAAGTCGACCCAACATAAATTGAGACTTCCTATTTTTAAACATAAATATGGATATTACAGATAATACAGCCGAACCTAAAAACAAACAGAGGAACACCATTTCGTCTTTCGCAAATACATGAACACCGTCGTTAGTGACCCATAAATGCAAAGCAAAAATGAGTCCAGCAGAAGCTCCTGCTGCTAATATAAGGTATATTGTTTGTATGCGTTGTAACATGTTTTTATAAAACTAGAGTGCTAAAATAATAGTTTCTTTTATCAAATTACGCTTAAAAATTAAAATAAAGTTGTATAATTGCATTAATAATACTCAACAACCACTATTGCAGGTTGTTAATTCTTCAGATAAAAATTATTTTTTTCAGAATTACTCAAATCTATATTCAAAATAATAGCGTATAACATCAATGTTTGAAATTTCACAATTAAAAGAAAAAAAACTCACGGACTTACAGGAGATTGCTAAAAAACTTAGCGTTCCTAAATACCGTTCATTAAAAAAATTAGATTTAGTATACCAAATATTAGATCAACAGGCTGCTGACCCAAAAGCAGTGAAAGCAGTTGTGGCTCCTGAAGCAAAAACTACAGAGGCTAAAACAGAAAAAAAACCAGCACCTAGAAAACCTAGACAACGTGTGCAAAAGCCTGTAAAAAAAGCAGCTAAACCAGCTGCAAAAATTAACGTTACTACAACTGAAGCTGCTCCAGTTGTAGAGAAAACAGAAACTGCTGCTCCGACATCTACGCCAAAGCCTGCTCCTACAGGGGAAACCCCTACTGTTATTGCAGAAAGAAAGCAAGCGCATAAGCCGAATCCTAGACCAAAACAGAATAATGGGCAGTCTAAAGACGGACAAAAACCGCAACAAAAAAGAGACAACAACAACCAACATAAAAATCAGAAAAACCAGAAAAACGGAAACGTTGATGCTGGAAATAAAGATGGTCGTAACCGCTACCGTGAACCAGATTTTGAGTTCGATGCAATTATTGAAAGCGAGGGGGTTCTAGACGTTATGCAAGATGGCTACGGTTTTTTACGTTCATCTGATTATAATTATTTATCATCACCAGATGATATTTATGTATCGCAATCACAAATTCGTTTGTTTGGTTTAAAGGTAGGAGATACTGTTTTAGGGCATGTACGTCCGCCAAAAGAAGGTGAAAAATATTTCCCATTAATTAAGGTCAGTCAAATTAATGGTCAAAACCCGAATGTAGTAAGAGATCGCGTTGCTTTTGAGCATTTAACGCCTTTATTTCCAGAAGAAAAATTTAATCTTGCCGGAAGACAAAGTACGATTTCCACAAGAATTATGGACTTGTTTTCGCCTATAGGTAAAGGACAACGTGGTATGATTGTATCACAGCCAAAAACGGGTAAAACCATGTTACTTAAGGATGTTGCCAATGCTATTGCAGCAAATCATCCTGAGGTTTATCAAATGATTTTATTAATTGATGAACGCCCAGAAGAGGTCACCGATATGCAACGTAATGTGCAAGGTGAAGTTATTGCTTCTACCTTTGATAAAGAGGCACACGAACACGTAAAAATTGCTAATATAGTTCTTGAAAAAGCAAAACGATTAGTAGAATGTGGACACGATGTTGTTATTCTTTTAGACTCTATTACGCGTTTAGCAAGAGCATACAACTCTGTACAACCTGCATCTGGTAAAATATTAAGTGGTGGTGTTGATGCTAATGCATTACACAAACCAAAACGTTTCTTTGGTGCTGCTCGTAATATTGAAAATGGAGGTTCTTTAACCATTATCGCAACAGCACTGACTGAAACTGGTTCTAAAATGGATGAAGTGATCTTTGAAGAATTTAAAGGAACTGGTAATATGGAACTGCAATTGGATAGAAAAATATCTAACCGTAGAATTTTCCCTGCTATCGACCTTACGTCTTCAAGTACACGTCGCGACGATATTTTATTAGACGCAACGACTATTCAACGTATGTGGGTTATGCGTAAATACCTTGCCGATATGAATCCTGTTGAAGCTATGGAATTTATTAACGATCGTTTTAAACGAACAAAAAATAACGAAGAGTTTTTAGTTTCTATGAACGGATAGGAAACTTTTTATTTTAATATATAACGAAGCCTTAATTTTTACATTAAGGCTTTTTTGTGGTTGAATTTATGGTTAATGTTTTTAATGAAAATAATTTGGGCGTTACCACAAGGGTCGGGCTATCCGCTGTATCTTTTTAAAACACGTCATTGCGAAGGAGGCACGACTATGGCAATCTGCTAAAATGGAGTTCTTATATAAATTAGGTTTATAAAGTTAAAAAAAGGATGCCACTACTATCCCTAACGCGGGGCAGTCTTCAATTTGCAGTCATACTTAATCCATAAACTTGATAAATTTCCGTTCCTATCTTTGTGAACCTATGCGTAATAACTTATTTCAATTTATCTGTTCTTTTTAGATGAAATAGAAATCTATAAATTTAATAAAAATCAAAATTCCACTTGACACCACTAAAATATATTTAACTGAAAAACTTTATTGAGTGTTGCAACAGAAAGCAAAATACTAATTAATAAAATTATAAACCCGAAGACATTCTGTTTTGTATTGTTTTTATAAACTCCAAGAATGGATGATTTGTTCATAATCCAAATTAAAAAACCAGCAATAACTGGTAATAAAATACCATTCGCTACTTGAGCAAATTTTATAATGTCTATCGGTTTTATGTTTAATGATGAAAACAATACGCCTAACAATAAAATAAACATCCAAACTCCTCTAAACTTTCTAGATTTCAAATTAGATTGCCACCCCAAACATCCACTAGCTACGTAGGCTGCGGCTAAAGGAGCCGTAATCGCACTCGTAATACCTGCCGAAAATAAACCGATGGCTAGAAAATATTTTGCAAAACTACCAAAAAGCGGCTCTAAGCTTTTTGCTAAATCGGTCGTACTATTTATGTCTTGCGATTGAATAGCCGCAGCAGAAATAATAATACACATAGAGACCAGACCACCAAAAACAATGGCTATCAAGGTGTCTTTTCTAGCATATTTTAAATCGCTAGTATGATGCCATTTCTCTTTTACAAGCGCTGCATGCAAAAACAGATTATAAGGCACTACAGTTGTTCCTATAAGTCCAATAACCGTTAATATACTATCTCTAGGGAATTGAGGCATAAATATGCCTTTCAAAATATCCCCAATATTAGGTTTCGTCATAATTGCAGTGACAAAAAAAGCCAAACTCATTAAAATCACCAATGTCACCAATACTTTTTCTAACAACTTATAATTCCCTATATACAACAAAATAAAAGCTATTATTCCAATAACGAAACTTAGAACATTTACGGAAAACGCGCCAATGTCTATACTTGGATTTCCAACAATCGTTTGCAATCCCAAAACGCCTCCACTAATATTTCCTGCCTCATAAGCCGCGTTTCCTATAACGATAGCAGATAATATTAATACAATAGTGAATCCTTTTAAAATAGGATTTTTAATTTCTGTTCTGATAATTTCTGATAATCCTTTTTGAGAAATAATGCCCAATCGAGCCGACATTTCTTGAAGCGTAACTGTAGCTACTATAGACAGTACCATAGCCCAAAGTAATGCATAACCAAAACCTACTCCTGCTAATGTACAGACCGTTACCGTACCTGGGCCAATAAAGGCAGCAGCAACTAAAGGGCCAGGACCTATATTTTTAAACCAGTCTTTAATCATTCATATTAGAATTCAATGAATAAATAGCAAAACTACCTAACCAATGCCCGCCTTCATAACTATCGCCAACAATACTTGGCAATGAATAATTGATATGCTGATTGGCAATATTCTTTAGATGGCTATACTCTGGAAGGCCTTCTGAAATTTTATTTAAACTCCACGCTCTAGAAAAATTAACCCCATCTAAATGCACTAAATGTCCATCAGATCTATCGGAAACCACGCCAACTTCTAACGAGAAATTCGTATCCTTTAATTGAGGTAAAAATTTGTTTAACCATACTTTAAATCTAATTTTGGGTAATAACCGTTTCATTAAAGCTGCTTCTTCTAAACATGGTGATAAAAAATCGCTTCCGCTAGGTTCCCAAGACATGGGGCAATTTTCATCTTTTAAATAAAAAAACCTGGCGCGTTCTTCTATGGCCGACATTAAAACTTCGTTATTTAAGGTTTTAGCATAATCGTAAGCAAAAGACAATCCGAAAGCGGTATTCGTATGTGTTCCAACACGAAGCGGATAATTTAACTTAGGAAGAAAATCGATATATTTTTTAACAATTAAATTGGTTAATGGTTGAAGGTTAGATTCTAATAGTCGCGCAGTTTCATCATCCCAAGTATGCAGTTCTTCTGCTAATTTAAGTAACCACGCCCAACCATAAGTACGCTCGTAAGATTTGTTATGTTCTCCATAAAAATAGTGTAATTCAACTTCAATATTTTCTTTAGATATGTTTTTAAGTAGATACTTTTTAACGGTTTCGGCTTTATCCATTTCTGGAAATTGTTTTAATAAACTGACCAAACTCCAATGTCCGTGGACAGCAGAATGCCAATCGAAACAACCATAAAATGCTGGGTGCAATGTGGTAGGCGATTTTAAATCTTCTCCGCTTCCTAAGGTTTGTGATAAACGGTTTGGGTATTCTACATTTATACAATGCAGTGGGAGTTCAACTAATGTATTTGCTTGTTTAAGGTTTAATTTTGGAGTTTCCTTTATTCCAGATGATTGCGAACTTAAATCAGTTTCTATTAATGTTTTTTGTTTTTCTTTTGAGTTATTACAACTGACTAATAAAACGATAAATAAAAATTTTATAATTTTTCCCATGCTCTAAATTTAGAAATTAAACATCTACCACTAAGTAACAAATGATACATTTCAATGTAAAACTATTTATTTGTAATTTTTAATTACAGCCAAGTTATAAACCTCTTTTAGGATTAATGTAAAATATGTAAACTTTTTTTAGGACGAGATACACTCTTAACGCCACTAATTTTGAAAACTAGCAGTAGCAGGGGTTACAACAAAGAACACATATTAAACTGACGACAACCAATTTTATTTCGACATAAACCTATTAAATGATTGCCAATATTTATCTTTATAGATATCAAAATCAATTTTAAAACTCTTTGAATACTTCAATTTAATACTATCAAAAACTTTAGATGGTTTTCTAAAATCTATACAAGTAAAATAAATTTCTCGCACGCCATCTTCAGTTTGTCTTCCTATATTTAAATACCCATCAAAGTCTTTAAGCTCCAACATGATTTCATCTTCAATAGTGTTTAATAACGCATAATCTGTTTCGTTTGGCATGCCATTATTAGTTTCACCTTTGCATTCAAATTCTATTACCGCCACCCAAGGATGTGATGGTTTGCTATCCCAATCCAATAAACCTGTATTTATTGTAGCTAATAACGTATTTCCCGATTTTGACTTCGCTTCCATTATAGCATAGTTATCACTTTCGGTATCTCGTCTAGAACCTTCATATTTCTCAACAAACTCCTTTTCTCTCCAAATTAAAAAATCTTTTAATTTTTCTAATGGTACTAAATCTTTGGTTGCATCTTTTCCGTTTATTACTTTTAAATTATCGATTGTTACAACAGATTTTAGTTCGCCTAATGTATTATCTAAATATATATAAACACCATTAATTATTGAAGATTGATTGTCTTTATTTAATTCATTATGAGTGATTGTAATATCGATTTCATCTGGGTATTCTTTTAAATCATTAGAATAAAAACACATTTGATCATTACTAAAATCGTACCCGTCCATTTTTATACCAAAACGATCCATTTCGGCTTCTGGCTTTAAAGCTGTGAATTTCCAACCCTCTAGTTTGGGTGCTGCCGATACCAACTCTTCAACAAAAACAATATTTTTAATGGCGCCATCTACTGTTATAATTAGCTCAACTGTTTTCTCATCGGACATGCCTGTTAAAAACCAATATCCGCTTCTTAACTCGTCTAACTTAGATCCTAGTTTACTAAAAAACACTTTAGGAATATCTCCTTGATTTTTAACAACATGATGAAATTTCTTTTCATTTTGAATAAACCAATCCCAAAAATCAGAATTAGATTGTATTGATTTTTCTTTTCTAAAAAAACTTTTTAATAGATTCATATTTGTAATACTCAATTTAAAATAACTTAAAAATAAAATTATTTTTTCACAAAGTAACTATAATTTAAAAACTCTACCGCACCAAACTAAAATGTCCTTTTAAAGTTTTGCCATCTCTATATACTATTTGATACCAATAGTCTCCCGTTGATAGAGGTGTACTATTAAAGGTGCCATCCCATCCTGCCGAAATATTCCTTATTTGTTTTAATAGTTTTCCGTAACGATTATAAATTAAAACACTTGATATTTGATTTAATGGGTCAGGAACAATCCAATAATCGTTTCTATTATCATTATTAGGTGTGAAAAATTTAGGCGGTGAGTTAACCGCACGAGACATACCTGTTTTAAAACCTTCCGTTATACAACCTAAAGCGTTTCCTTCATCATTATAAGGGACTATAGTAACAGAAATAGAGATATTCTGTGGTAAATCTAGAGGTAGGTTATAACTGGAAACGTTACCAACATCAACCGCATTTACAATATCTGCTCCTGAATCTAGCGCTTTTACCGTTACGATATAACCTGTTGCGTTGGATACTGATTTCCATAATAAATTAGTATCTATGGGGATATTGGCACTTCCTGAAAATGGACTTATTAATGTGGTACATATAGGCGCTACTTCATTAGATGATGTTTCTGTGATAAAACTTGTTTCCATACAACCGGTTGCTTCTGCTACAGAATTATAAGGCATAACGGTAACATAAATAGTACCTTTTTCTGGTAGATTTACTAATGTGTTTTCTGATAAAGCATAATCTAAAACGTTACCTACATCTAACCCATCTAATATATCAGTCCCTTCTGATGCTGTGCCTATTGTTAATTTGTAACCTGTGGCGTTAGTTGCAGAAGGCCATGTCAAATCTGTTCCAGAAAAAGGTGCTACTAACGCAGTACACAATGGGGTTAAACCCAAATATTCTGTAGTAAAAGACACTTCTAAACAGCCTTTAGCGTCGCCATCTGAATTATAGGGCGTTATCTTTACATATATGGTTGTGTTTTCGGGTAAATCATTTGGTAAGTTATAAAGCGTTTCATTTTTATCATCAATATCTAACACATTTAGGATATCTGTTGCACCTGGAGATGTTCCTACGTTTAACCTATAACCTTTTGCATTATCAACGATATCCCATGATAAATGCGTATTTACAAGTACATCACTTGCGTTAGGCAACGGTCGTAATAAAGCTGTGCAGTCTGGGACTTCTGTTATCGTTAATCTAAATTCTTGTTCTGTTACACAATTAGAAATAGCTTCATCATAAATGTAAAGTGTTACGGGATATGTAGGGAAATCGGAATAATTAATAATATCTCCGCCACTATAAGCTGTTCCTGTACCGTTAGATCCTGTATAATACTTTTCGTTTCCTGAAAGTCCAACACCTTTAATTATTGGTAAAGCATAATTACTTGATCCAAATTGCCAAGGTAAATCGTCTATATAGTAATCTACACTACCTCCATCTGTAATACTCCAATTATCTGTAATTCTCGATAAATCACTAACATAATTATTAGCCATCATATTAGCCCTTGCCAATGTCCCCTCACAATATTTACTATTCCCCCCATGAAAACTAACATGAGGCTGTAAATCTAGAGTATCCCAGCCTATAAGTAAAGCATCATAATTTAAAACCGATAAGGTAACTCCTAAAAACATATTTTCCATATTGGTAGCCTGACTAACATCCCAACCTCCTATATTTTGATTAAAAGATGTAGCACCTTCGAACAAACTTTCCATATAAATAGCTTCACTCACATCCCAACGTCCAATATCTTGATTAAAGGATATGGCATCTCTAAACAAATACTGCATCCAGTCTACATGACTAACATCCCAATTACCTATATCCTGATTGAATGCGCTTGCTCCTTGAAACATAGAATTGATTGTTGTTACATTACTCATATCCCAACCTCCTATATCTTGGTTGAATGCTGTGGCATTAGCAAACGTTAAATTCATATTAGTCACATTACTAACATCCCAAGCTCCAATATCTTGATTGAATGATGACGCACCTTGAAACATACTAATTAGAGAAGTTACACTACTAACATCCCAACGACTTATATCTTGGTTGAATGATGATGCGCCTTGAAACATATAACCTATATAAATGACATTACTAACATCCCAACGACTTATATCTTGGTTGAATGATCCTGCACTCTGAAACATTCCAGTTATCCTAGTTACATTACTTACATCCCAATTACCTATATCGTGGTTAAATGATGATGCTCCTCGAAACATAAAATGCATCTTAGTTACTTGACTAACATTCCAACGACTTATATCTTGGTTAAATAATCTTACGCCAGAAAACATTGAATTCATAGTCGTTACATTACTAACATCCCAAGCTCCTAAATCTTGATTGAATAAGATTGCACCTCTAAACATATCATTAAGATGAATTACGTTACTTACATCCCAACGGCTTAAATCTTGATTAAATGATTCTGCACGAACAAACATCGCACTCATATCGGTCACACGACTAACATCCCAATGACTTATATCTTGGTTAAAATCAGATGGAGGAGTAGGATTAAGAAGAACAGGATTCTCTTCTGTATAAAACAGATAAGACATATTGGTGACATGACTCACATCCCAATGACCTATATCTTGATTGAATTCTGGAGATGTATCAAACATATGTGAGATATCTGTTATATTACTAACATCCCAATCTCCGATAGGATAATTAAACGTTTTATTACCAAAAAACATACCCCGAAGACTAGTAACGTTAGATAAATCAGGAGCGTCTGTATAATTACCTTGTAATTTTTTACACCCTGCAAAAGCATATTCCATAGAGGTCCATGCATTATCTCCCCATTGCTCTATAGTTAAAATCTTATCACTATTTATTAATATTACATCATCATATAATTCATTAAAAAATATTCTAGGAAAAACACCTGTTATACTTACGGTGTAAACCCCTGGTGCATCATATTCATGAGTTGCTCTTCCTGTTTCAACGGTATTTGGTGTGTTGTCTCCCCAATCTACCGTGTAATTATAGATTTCACCAACAGATGTTGGTATCGTAATTTTATTGTCAGCTCCTGAAACACCGACTTCCCAAGTAGTAATAAATGGTCTAGTTCCTAAAGAAGCAGTACTATATCCTTTTATGGTTAACAAAAAGAGAACCACAAAAACAGGAATACTACGTTTATTTAAAACTAACCTTATCATAATTTTTAATGACTCTTTTACCGTACCAAACTAAAATGTCCTTTTAAAACCTCACCATCATTGTATATTATTTGATACCAATAATCATCGGTTGATAAAGACTTTCCATTAAATGTGCCATCCCATCCTGCCGAAATATTATCAATTTGTTTTAATAGTTTTCCGTAACGATTATAAATGAAGACTTTCGATACTCGATTTAATGGATCTGGAACTATCCAATAATCATTGCTACTATCATTATTAGGTGTGAAAAATTTAGGTGGTATATCGGCTGCTCTAGTACCTCCTGTAACAAAAGTTTCTTCAATACAATCTATAGCTTCTCCTCCTATATTATAAGGCACTATAGTAACGAGAATAGTTCTATTCTTAGGCAAATCCGCAGGAGGTGTATAACTAGTAACATCACCAAGGTCAAATATATTTAATACATCTGTTCCTGTTGTAAATGTTTCTAAAGTTAGCATGTAACCTGTTGCATCAGAAACCGGACTCCATTCTAAACCTGCATCAACTGGTACATTTGTAGCATTATTTAATGGTAAGAGTAAACTCGTACAACTAGGTACTGGAACTAAAGATTTTGTAGTAAAAGATTCTTCTTCACAATCAAGGGCATCACCAGATATATTGTAAGGTGTTACTCTAACATAAATTAATGTAAATTCAGGTAAATTTAAAGTATAATTTAATACGTTCTCAACATCAAACAAATTTAGGATTTCTCCTCCTCCTTCAGTTGTTCCTACCGTTAACTTATAGCCTGCAGCATTTGAAATAGGTTCCCAAGACAAATCGGTTTCCAGAGGCACTCTAATATCTCCTGCCATTGGGCTAATTAATGTCGTACATATAGGCCTCAAAACACCAGAAGCAAATGTGTTAAAAGATTCTGGTTCACATGCTTCTGCATCTCCATCTAAGTTATAAGGTGTTATAGTAACAAATATAGTTGTAGCCTCTGGTAAATTTATTCCATTAGCTGTTAAATCAAACAATTCGACATCACCAACATCAAATGCATTCAAAATATCCGTTCCGCCAGAAGTTGTACCTATAGTTAATTTATAACCTGTAGCTCCTGAAGCCTCATTCCATGATAAAATCGTATTAACAGGCACGCCTACGGATCCTGATAATGGTGAAGATAAGGTTGTACATAATGGTGGAGCGATCATCGAAGTCTGACTATACGATTTTACGGTAAAAAAAAAGAGAACCATGAAAAATAAGACTGCAAGCTTATATGAAAATCGTATAATCATAAGATACAAATGATATTTTATATATTTAACCCGTTGTGCATTTTGAAATAAATTTGTCAATTCGAGTGAATTTCATTCATTTTTTTGAGTGAAATTGGTATTTCGTCAAGCTCAACAGAACTATCGAGAATAAAATTTTTCTATTTCAAAACCTGTTCTCGATACAATTCCGACAAAAAAAGTCAAAATCACTCGAATTGACAGTTATTTTAACCAAATAAATCAAAATGCACAATAGGTATATTTAGTATTTTACAATATTACAATCAAAGAAAGATAAACCTTATAAATTAAGGGTCAACATATATAAAACAAAGCTCTTTTTATTTTCATATTACAATAACAAACTATAATTTGATAAAAAAGATACAATCAATAACTTAATAGACTTTGACTTTATGTTATTTTAGATTATATTTTTAATAAATTTGGTTAAATCAAATAATACAACATTATACTCTAGAAATAGTACTTATTGTTACAAATCATTATTTTAATTAACCCAACCACCCTTCTCTATCCAAGCTTCTATACTGAATGGCCTCACTTATATGCTCACCATTAACGTCTTCAACACCTTCTAAATCTGCAATCGTTCTTGAAACTTTCAAAATACGATCGTATGCTCTTGCCGATAAATTCAACCGTTCCATAGCTGTTTTTAATAATAGCTTAGAAGCATCATCCAACACACAATGTTTTCGTATTTGTTTAGTATTCATTTGTGCATTATAATGGACAGCATTTGAATCTTTAAAACGATTGGTTTGAATTTCTCTTGCTTTAGTAACACGTTTTCTAATATCTACAGAAGTTTCCCCTTTTCTATCTTCCGATAGTTTTTCAAAAGGTACTGGGGTGACTTCTATATGAATATCGATTCTATCTAACAATGGACCAGAAATCTTACTTAAATAGCGTTGCATTTCTGCTGGACTGGATGTTACTGGTGCATTAGGGTCGTTAAAATAACCACCTGGACTGGGATTCATACTAGCTACCAACATAAATGAAGATGGATAAGTTACTGTGAATTTTGCTCTCGAAATAGTTACTTCTCTATCTTCCAAGGGTTGGCGTAATACTTCTAAAACACCACGTTTAAATTCGGGAAGTTCATCTAAAAACAAAACCCCATTATGTGATAACGAAATTTCGCCTGGTTGCGGAAAAGATCCACCACCTACTAAGGCTACATCACTTATTGTGTGATGTGGACTCCTAAAAGGTCGCTGCGCCATCAAGCCTGTATCTTTTACACGACCAACTACAGAATGTATTTTTGTGGTTTCTAACGCTTCATGCAACGTCATAGGTGGTAAGATGGAAGGTAATCGTTTTGCTAACATCGTTTTACCTGCCCCTGGTGGACCAATTAAAATAATATTATGTCCGCCCGCTGCGGCAATCTCCATGCAACGTTTTATGCCTTCTTGCCCTTTTACATCACTAAAATCAAATTCAGGAAAATCTAAATTTCGTTCAAACTCTTTTCGAGTATCAATAATAGTTTGCTCTAAGACATCACCTTTATCAAAATAATTAATGACTTGTTTGATATTATCTACACCATAAACTTCTAATTCGTCTACTATAGCGGCTTCTTTCGCATTAGCTTTAGGGAGAATAAAACCTTTAAAGCCTTCTTCTCTAGCTTTAACAGCTATGGGTAATGCGCCTTTTATAGGGTGCAAACTTCCATCTAAAGAAAGTTCTCCCATAATTAAATATTTTTCTAAGTCTGGTGCTTGTATTTGTTTGGATGCGGCAAGAATACCTACCGCTAAGGTTAAATCGTATGCACTTCCCTCTTTACGTAAATCGGCAGGTGCCATATTAATGGTAATTTTCTTCCCTGGGATTTTATAACCGTTATTTTGCAGCGCTGCTGCAATACGATAATTACTTTCTTTAATAGCATTATCAGGTAAACCTACAAGGTGATATCCAATACCTGAATCTACATTTACCTCAACAGTAATTGTAGAGGCTTCAACACCAAAAACGGCGCTTCCAAAAACTTTTTTAAGCATATTATTAATTTACTGCTTAAATGTAAGAAAAGTATTTTTAATACGTAACTCGTGAAATAAACAGTTAACGAATAATACAAAAATCACGTTCTATATCTGATAAAAAAATCCCGCCATGAAGAAGGTCACTGAAAAAGTAGCATAAACAATAAAAGCAGTGAAAAGTTGAGTTAACCTCTATTTTTACTGCTTTTTTGTATATTGATTATTCAAAATAATTTTATGTTAGTTCAACAAGAAAGCCTGCCTTTAAGTGCCTATTATGATTTAATCGTAAAAAAACTACTCTGTTTCCATAAATAGTAATGTACACCAGAATCAAATTGATTTTCAAAAGACAGCATATTTTAGAGATAAATCTAAGCATCGATATAAAATAGAAGCAAAAAATAGTGAACTAAAGAATGTACATGGCTATGGCAGGGCATTATCATATGGATTGCCAAGTATGGAAATGCAGAGCGCCTTGGCTGTTTTTGCTGTAAATATTAAAAGAATACTGAAACTCATATAAGAATCCGCAGTACTTCGTTTTAAATGTTCAAATAAACTGTTTTAAGCTCGTATAAGACAATAAAAATTAACTAAATTCTTATTTCAAGTAAAAAAGAAGGTTGCAACAAATGATATGAAATATATCCCGTTGCAACCTTTTTATATTTTATATCCTCTAAATTGAGGTCTTTTTCAGTGCCCTCCTCAAATTAAAGCTATTTTTTACCATCTATCTTTAATTTGAGTTTTTTTATACTAAAAAAGACATCGATTGTAAAACATCATTAATTACTTAAAAGACTCTGCTTTTTCTTTAAGATGTTGATTTCTTATTGTTAAAAGTTTAGTCATATATCTTTTTAAAAATACGCCATTTGCTACTTTACCTAAAAGGCCTAAAGGAGATTCAAAATGAAAATAATCGATCATTAATACATGATTTTTATTCGATGATAATTCAAACCGATGTTCGTGACGAAAGGATTTGAATGCTCCAGTTACCATTTCGTCTACAAAATAATTAGGCGACTCAAGTTCTGTTATTTTTGAAGTTAAATGTTGAACAAAGCCAAAATGTTTAGCTTCCCAAGTAACTGTTTCACCAAGCTTGATCAACCCTGAAGTTTTTCCCGCAATAGCAATTTCACCAGAATGTCTTAATGATTCTTGATGAATATCAATATTTCGAGCTAAATCAAAACAAACTTTAATATCTGCTTTAATCACTGTTTCTATCTTAATACACGGCATGATATTTTGTTTTACTAATATTACAAAACGGCCTCAAATATACGTATTGACTTACGTTAAACAAGTTTTTTTACAAATAAAAAAATGCCTTTGCTTAAATTTTAATTTAAGCGAAGGCAAACATTATAAAATCGTTTAAAAAATATACTACTTAAACGTTAAATAAGAAATGCATAACATCTCCATCATTAACTATATAATTTTTTCCTTCAACACGCATTTTCCCTGCTTCTTTAACCTTAGTTTCGCTACCGTATTCAACATAATCCTCGTATCCAATAACTTCAGCACGAATAAATCCTTTTTCAAAATCTGTATGAATAACACCTGCGGCTTGTGGTCCAGTTGCCCCAATATCAATCGTCCATGCACGAACTTCTTTTACACCAGCCGTAAAATAGGTTTGCTGATTTAGTAACTTATAAGCCGAGCGAATTAATTTAGCAGCTCCAGGCTCATCTAAACCAATATCTTGAAGAAACATTTGACGCTCTTCATAATCATCTAATTCATTAATATCTGCTTCTGTACCAACGGCCAATACTAAAACCTCTGCATTTTCATCTTTAACAGCTTCTCTAACCAGTTCTACATAATCGTTACCTGATGCAGCAGCACCTTCATCTACATTACAAACATACATTACAGGTTTATCAGTAATAAATTGTGATGGTTTTACAAATTCGTTAGCATCTTCTTCGCTAAACTCTAATGCTCTTACCGAAATTCCAGCTTCTAATCCTGCTTTTATTTTTAATAAAACAGCTTCTTCTTTTTGAGCTTCTTTGTTTCCTGTTTTTGCAGCACGTTTTACTTTATCAAGTTTTTTATCAACTGTTTCTAAATCTTTAAGTTGAAGTTCCATATCAATAGTTTCCTTATCACGAATAGGATTTACATTACCATCAACATGTATAATATTATCGTTATCAAAACAACGTAATACATGTAAAAGCGCATCAGTCTCACGAATATTTGCCAAAAATTGATTTCCTAAGCCTTCTCCTTTACTAGCACCTTTTACTAATCCAGCAATATCAACAATCTCTACGGTTGCAGGTAAAACACGTTCTGGGTTTACTAAAGATTCTAATTTCTCTAAACGCGGATCTGGTACATTTACTACTCCGATATTAGGTTCGATAGTACAAAACGGAAAATTTGCACTTTGTGCTTTTGCGTTCGATAAACAATTGAATAAAGTCGATTTTCCTACATTTGGTAATCCTACAATGCCTGCTTTCATATTCTTATCCCTTTCCCTTTCCTAAGGAAAGAGAACTCTTATGGGGCTTTTAAAAATTAAACTTCTACTTCCCTAAACTGCTTCCTTCTTTTTGGGAAGGATTCAAGGATGGGATTTTTGCGAGTGCAAATGTAGTTATTTCCATAATTTTTTTAATCATTAATAAAGATAAACAAATCGCCAGTTTTAAAAGTAATCTCGATTTCATCTTCTAAAGCAACATTTCGAGTTCCTAAACGGCCGCCAAAAACAAGTTCTTCATCATTTAAAGGATATTGTAACCCTTTTGTAATAACACCTGTTGCTTTAGGAAACGGAATTAACGATACCGTTTTCCCTTTACTATCATTTAATACCGTTGCTTGATTGGATAAAAAATAAAACCCATAATTATCAAAAAAAGTAAGATTCAATTTTTCTTTCCATTGAAGTGCGGTATGTAAATTCCCTAAAAAATGGTCTTGCTCTTGTCCGCTTGCACCAAAAACATGAACATCAATAAAGTTTCTATCAAATAAAATCTGTAGAATTTTATCAAAATCTGTAAAATCTTGATTTGGGGTATGTATAATCTCTATATGATTAGGAAGTTCTTTTGTAGAATCGAAATCACCACTTATAAAGTGAGGTGTAATATTATTGTTTTCTAAATATTGATATGCACCATCTGTAGCACAAATAATATCGTATTTTGATACGTCTGGAATATCGGCTGGAGATTCTCCATTTAAAAGAAGAAATACTTTTTTATTATTCATTATAACAAAATTATGAAAACTATTAGACGTTTTAATACTAAAACGCAGGTATAAAAAAATCCCAAGCAAAAAGCTTAGGATTTAATTTTATAAATTAAAGTCGATTTCCGACTAGTCTTCTGGATGCATAAAGCGCTGTTTAGCTAACAACTCTTCTTCTGTTTCAACAACATCTTCATCTGGCACACAACAATCTACAGGGCAAACTGCAGCACATTGTGGCTCATCATGGAAGCCTTTACATTCTGTACATTTATCTGGTACAATATAGTAAAGTTCATCACTTACAGGTTCTTGCGTTTCATCCGCATCAACCTCTGTTCCGTTAGTTAAAACCACTGTACCTTCTAAACTTGTACCATCTTTATAGCGCCAATCGTCGGCACCTTCATATATTGCTGTATTTGGACATTCTGGCTCGCAAGCACCACAATTAATACATTCGTCTGTTATTATAATTGCCATAGTATTTTTTATCTTTTAAAATTTCAAGAACTCTCTAGGAGTTTCCTTAAATTTGTGGTTGCAAAAATAACGCCAAAACTATTCATAACCAAATAGAGAATGAATTTAGAACAAAGAATTAATGCTTTTGTAAAATTAGGAGAATTTTTAAGTCAATTTTCTAATGAAATTATCGAAAAGAAGGATAATATTAAACACAACGATTTATTCTTTGATGGTTTTAAGCACCAATTAAAACTAGCCGAAGAACATAATGGTTGGTTTACTAAAGAAAATATATCTTTTGCTATTAGTGGCTGGGTAGATGCTTTAACCCTAGAAAATTTAAATACGTGGTTAAAACCTTATCAGATGAATGAGGTCAACAAAAAAAAGGTAGCCATTATTATGGCTGGTAATATTCCGTTAGTTGGATTTCACGATTTTTTATCTGTTTTAATATCAGGACATGAAGTGGTTGTTAAGCAATCGTCAAACGACAAACAATTACTTCCTTTTTTAGCTAAATATTTAGAATATGTCGAACCTAACTTTAAAAACTCAATTCATTTTACGGAACAAAAACTTGACCATTTTGATGCAGTAATTGCCACAGGAAGCGATAATACAGCTCGTTATTTCGAATACTATTTTAAAAACAAACCGTCTATAATTAGAAATAACAGAAACTCAGTTGCTATTTTAAATGGTAAAGAATCGGTAGAGGAGCTTAAAAACCTATCGGAAGATATTTTTAGATATTACGGATTGGGTTGCCGAAATGTATCTAAACTATTTGTACCTAAAGGTTATAAGTTTGATGCTTTTTTTGAATCTATTTATCATTGGAACCCCATAGTAAACAAGGCCAAATACGCCAATAATTACGATTACAATAAGGCTGTTTATTTAATGAGTGAATTTGACATGTTAGAAAACGGATTCTTTATGATAAAAGAAGACGAAGGCTTTGCCTCTCCTATTGCTACATTATTTTATGAGTATTATGACACCACAGAACAATTAAAAGAAAAATTAACTTCTAAAAAACAACAAATACAGTGTATTGTTTCTAACGGATTTACTGAAAACGAAATCCCTTTTGGAGACACACAGAAACCTCAACTTTGGGATTATGCGGATGATGTCGATTCCATTAAGTTTTTATTAGCAATTCAATGAAAAAATTATTGATTTCTTAACAGGTTTTTCCCAATTAATTAGCAACTTTGCATCTTTAAATTTTACTACAAAAATGAAGAAACACAACTTTAGTGCAGGACCAAGTATATTACCTCAAGAAGTATTACTTAAATCTTCTGAGGCTATTATGGATTACAATAACAGTGGTTTATCTTTAATAGAGATATCACATAGAAGTAAAGACTTTGTTGATATTATGGAAAAAGCAAGAGCTTTAGCTTTAGAACTTCTAGGTTTAGAAGGAAAAGGTTATAAAGCGCTTTTTTTACAAGGCGGTGCTAGCTCACAGTTTTTAATGGTAGCTATGAATCTTTTAGAAAAAAGAGCAGGTTATTTAAATACTGGAGCTTGGAGTACTAAAGCGATTAAGGAAGCCCAAATGTTAGATGATATTTACGAAGTAGCATCATCTGCTAACGCTAACTTTAATTATATACCTAAAGGATTTGATATTCCTTCAGATTACGATTATTTCCACTGTACATCAAACAATACCATTTTTGGTACGCAAATGAAAGCGTTTCCTAAGACTGATATCCCAATGGTTTGCGATATGAGTAGTGATATTTTTTCTCGTGTTATAGATTATTCTCAATTTGATATTCTTTATGCAGGTGCTCAAAAAAACATGGGACCAGCAGGAACAACACTTGTTGTTGTTAAAGAAGATATTTTAGGAAAAGTATCTCGTAAAATTCCATCTATAATGGATTATAAAAAACACATTGGTGCTGGTAGTATGTTTAATACGCCTCCTGTTTTTGCTGTTTACACATCTATGTTAACCTTAGAATGGATAAAAGGAAAAGGTGGTGTTGCAGGTATTGAAGAAGAAAACGAAAAGAAAGCACGCTTAATGTACTCTGAAATTGATTTAAATCCGTTGTTTACAGGATTTGCAGCAAAAGAAGATCGTTCTAACATGAATGCGACTTTTAACTTAGCTAACGAAAACTTAAAAGAAACATTTGAAACGATGTTAAAAGAAGCTGGAATTAGCGCTGTAAATGGACACAGAAGTGTTGGTGGTTATAGAGCTTCAATGTACAACGCCTTACCTCTTGATAGTGTTAAAGCACTTGTAGAAGTCATGAGTGAATTAGAAAGTAAAGCTTAAAAAAAGTCGCAGTAAGCAGTTGCCAGTCACGGTTTGCAGTGCTTACTAAAATGAAAAAATAAAAATTTAATTTTAAGTTGAATTATTAATCGTTCACAGAACTTTTAACTTTTAGCTTTAAACTTTTAACTAGAAAAATGAAAGTATTAGCAAACGATGGTGTTTCACAAAGTGGAATTGATGCCTTAGAAAAAGGAGGATACGAAGTTATTACAACTACTGTAGCTCAAGAACAATTAATAAACTACATCAACGAAAAAGAAATTTCTGTTTTATTGGTACGTAGTGCAACAACGGTTCGTCAAGATTTAATTGATGCCTGTCCAAATTTAAAAATCATCGGTCGTGGTGGTGTTGGGATGGACAACATTGATGTTGAATATGCTCGTGAAAAAGGACTTTCTGTAATTAATACACCAGCTGCTTCTTCACATTCTGTTGCAGAATTAGTTTTTGGTCACTTATATGGATTATCACGTTTCTTACATAACGCAAACAGAGATATGCCAATGGAAGGTGATACAAACTTTAAAGGTTTAAAGAAAGCGTATGCTAAAGGCACTGAATTAAAAGGTAAAACTTTAGGTGTTTTAGGATTTGGTCGTATTGGTCAAGCTACAGCTAAGGTTGCTTTAGGAGCTGGAATGAAAGTTATTGCTTTCGATCCGTTTTTAGAAACTGCTAATTTAGAGTTAGACTTTTTCGATGGTCAAACTGTAAACTTTGAGATTAAAACTATTTCTAAGGAAGATGTTTTAAAACAAGCAGATTTTATTACGTTACACGTACCTGCTCAAAAAGATTACGTTATTGATGAAGCTGAATTTAACATGATGAAAGATGGCGTTATTATAGCAAATGCTGCTCGTGGTGGTGTGCTAAATGAAGTAGCTCTAGTTAAAGCTATTGAAAGTGGTAAAGTTTCAAGAGCTGCTTTAGATGTTTTTGAAAAAGAACCAAAACCAGAAATGCAATTATTAATGAACTCTGCATTATCTTTAACACCACATACTGGTGCTGCAACTAACGAAGCTCAAGACAGAATTGGTACAGAATTAGCATCACAAATTATTAGTATTCTAGGATAAGTTCTTAATTCAATTTAACGAACAACTTCTAAGTATATCAGAAGACGTATCCTAATAATAAAAATAAAATGTGACCTAAACATCATATTTGAGTCCTAACTATATAAGGTTAGGACTTTTTTTGTACATTGAACTTCCATTTTAACAACCTTACTTTAATTAAAAACTATAAAATATAAATCATGGCAGGAATTTTAGATCTATTAAACAGTGACTTAGGAAAAACAATTATCAGTGGTGTTGCAGGACAAACAGGGCAAGACGAAAGTAAAACCAGTGGACTTTTAACCATGGCTTTACCCGTATTAATGCAAGCTATGAAACGTAATGCATCAACACCTCAAGGTGCTGAAGGATTAATGGGCGCATTAAGCAGTAAACACGATGGAAGTATTCTTGATAACCTAGGCGGTTTATTTAGTGGCGGTGTAGATTCTAATGTTATGGATGAAGGTGGAAAAATCTTAGGTCATGTTTTAGGAGGTAAACAACAAAACGTTGAAAATGCTTTAAGCCAAAAATCTGGAATTGATGCAGGATCTGTTGCTCAAATATTAAAAGTTGCTGCTCCAATATTAATGGGGGTTTTAGGAAAACAAAGCAAACAACAAAACGTAAGCAACTCAAGTGGCATAGAAGGTTTACTTGGCGGTTTACTTGGTGGCAACCAACCACAAAACGAACAAAGCTTTTTGGAATCTATTTTAGATGCCGATGGTGATGGTAGCGTTATTGATGATGTAGCTGGTATGGTATTAGGCGGTGATAAAAAGAAAGGCGGACTTGGCGGTTTACTTGGCGGTCTTTTTGGAGGTAAATAACAATAGCCCTTTATAAATAATAAAAGAGTCGAACTTATGTTTGGCTCTTTTTTTTGTTAAAAACACTTAAAAACAAACTATTAAGATCTGTTTTTTGTAAATTTATATCAATTCAATTTTTGAAATTGCTGTAAAAGAAAATGATGATTTTTTTCTTTATACGAAATAGAAAAATAAAGCATGGCCTCTTCAATGTCATTAAGTTAAAGGCTAAAATGTCAGTTTGAGCGCAGTCGAAGACATTTAAACCTTTGTTTTCAATAGTGCTTCGACTTTAGTTTATGTTGAGCGCAGCCAAAGTGCTCAACTTGACAGAAATAAAATAAATCGCCTTAGCTTAATGACATTGAGCCTTAGTTACAGTTTATATTTATATAGAAAGGAAAAAGGATTTTTTATTGCAATTATTTCAATACGGAATTGGTATTATTATTATTGAATCGATTTCCCTAATTCAAATTAGCAGTTAACTCATTGTTAGTTTTAATGTAAACCATCAAACGATACATTTGAATAAATAAAAAATATACACATGAAAACATTTATTTACATTTTATTAGTTTGCGGTTTTATAATAAGTTGCAGCACTTCAAAAAAAACAGCTCCTCTAAACAAAGACGCAAGAACAGAAGCTTTAGCAAAAAATGATACCGTAACCATTTCTAATGATGAATTAGAATACGAAATAATCATCATAGAGCCTGGTTTTAATTTTTGGCTATCAAGCAGAGCGAGACCAGAAGGGTTTTATTCTCAACAATACATGGAAAATAGAAACGTCCAATACGTTATAGAATGGAATCAACGCGTAAATCAACCGAGTCGATTTCGTTCAGATTTATATGAAATGCAAATTGATTATCGATCTGGTATAGATTACGGCTACGAAGTAAACTACAAGCTCTACAATTACTTTATATTTTTTCAATTAACATATAATCAAAGATTAGGTAGTTTTGTTCCTAGAATTTAGCTAGGTTTTAGTAGTTTTGCATAATAAAGTTATTTGTGTGGAAAAATTAAAACAACGTTGGGGTATTGAACATAACTGGCAAATTATAGTCATTTTTATTGTATTTGGTATTACTGGCTCCACAGCTTCAATTATTGGGAAACCTATTTTAACATATTTAAATATTTCACCCGAAACTTTTACAACACTCGGTTATTGGGTTTTACGTATCGTACTTTTATTTATTGTATACCAAATTATGCTTGTTTGTTTTGGATGGTTATTTGGACAGTATAAATTTTTCTGGGCGTTCGAAAAGAAAATGCTTCGTAGAATTGGTTTAAAACGCTTTGTGGATTAATGAATCAGATCAAGGAACATATAATCTTTAAATCACTAACTATTATGTTAGTGATAACGCTTATAATTCCTTCTGCAGTTAAGTTTTCACATATATTTACGCATCATAATCATAAACATGACGTATGTACAGGCGAAAAAAAAACACATTTACATGAAATAGATATAGATTGTGATTTTTATAAATTCAACGTCAATACGCCTTTTTATTTTACATGTAATAGTATAGAACTATACACTAAAAGTTCTAACTTTAAATTATATATTAAGTCATATAATTTCCTATATAATCATCAGCAATTATCTTTTTCTTTAAGAGGTCCGCCTGTTTTAGTTTAATACCCCCTATTTTAAACTAAAAACGCAATGCAATGAAACATTATTTATTGATTGTGGCATTATGCTTTTTCAGCATAAGCCATAGTCAAAACTGTACGTATACTTTCTTTGGTGAAGTAAAAGATTTTCATGATGGCACGCCTATGTCTGGAGCCACTATTCATATCGAAACGCTTAATAAATATACCACCGCAAGTATTAATGGGAAATTTTCCATTAAAAACCTGTGTAATGGTAAATTAGTTTTAGTAATATCCCATGTAGGGTGTGAAACAAAACGTGTTGAAATTGATATGAATGATGACACCTATAAAGAAATTAATATGGAACACCATATTGAAGAACTTCATGAGGTGGAAGTATCCGGAAATGCTGCTAAAAAACTTACCAAAACGGCTCAAGAAACTCAGTTAAATACAGCTGTAATTGAGCACTTTAGCTCGCTTAGTTTAGGAGACGCCCTTAAACAGGTCAGTGGTGTATCATCTATTAATACAGGAAACTCAATTGTAAAACCTATTATTAACGGTTTACATAGTAGTAGAATTTCTATAATCACAAATGGCGTTCGGTTACAAGATCAAGACTGGGGTATAGAACATGCTCCTAATATAGATTTAAATTCTGCTGGAAGCATAAACGTTATTAAAGGTGCAAACGCTCTGGCATATAGTGGTGATGCTATTGGAGGAATAATTGTTTTAAAACCTCAAACTATTAGTTTGAAAGACTCTCTTTATGGAAAAACAATTTTGAGTGGACAAACTAACGGAAGAGGTTACAACATAGCTTCAACATTAACTAAATCTTGGAAAGATGGTTGGTATACTAGCGCTCAAGTATCAAAGAAGCGCTTTGGCGACTTTGAAGCTCCTGATTACAATTTGACTAATACGGGATTGAATACCATAGGGTTTAATTTAAGAGGTGGGTATAAAACTTTTGAAAAAGGGTTTAACATTAACTACAGCTATTTAAATAATGAAATTGGTATTTTAAGAGCCGCTCACATTGGTAGTATTAGTGATTTGGTTAGCGCTATAAATAATGGAATACCAACAGTTATCGAAGATTTTAATTATGATATAACTGCTCCCAGGCAGGAAGTAACACATCAAATTTTAAAAGCTGAGTTCTATAAACGTTTTAAACGCTTTGGTCGCTTTCAAATTCAATACGATTTTCAGAATAATCAACGTTATGAATATGATATTCGAAGGGTAGACGACAATATACCTGCTATAGACTTGAATTTAAAAACGCATGCTCTTAAAGTTAATTTGAAACTAGACGCCAACAATAAAGCAAATTATAATTTTGGTATACACACAAGTTATCAAAATAATTTTGCAAATCCAGATACAGGAGTGAGGCGATTAATTCCAGATTACGACAAATATGATGTTGGCGTTTTTGCGATTTCGAATTTAAGATGGAACGATAATACTATTTTAGATTTTGGATTACGTTATGACTTCAACAGAATTGATGCTAAAAAGTTTTATCTAAATAGCAGATGGGAAGAGCGTAATTATGATGAAGACTTTAGCGATATCATTGTTGAAAGCGTTGGTAATCAAGTTTTAGTAAATCCTGTTTATAACTTTCATAATCTATCATTTTCGGCAGGAATATCTCATAAAATTAATGAACAGCAAAGCGTTCTATTTAATTATGGGCTATCGCAAAGGTCGCCAAATCCTTCAGAATTATTTAGTGATGGGTTACACCATTCGGCTGCCAGAATTGAATTAGGGGATTTAAGAATAAAACAGGAAACCTCAAATCGTGCTGGAGGCACTTATCAATTACAATTACCAAAATTATCATTGCATGTTGAAGGTTTTGCAAATCATATTAGAGATTTTATTCAAATTATTCCTTTTGGGACAGAGCAAACTATTAGAGGTGCATTCCCTGTTTGGAATTACACCCAAACCAATGCGTTTTTATTTGGAGTTGATGTCACTGCTAATTATGAATTTAATAAACAGTGGAGCATCAATAACAAGTCGTCTTTTATTAAAGGCCGAGACACAGAAGTAAAAAAGGCATTAATTGATATGCCTGCTTTTAGAACGGTTAATGTTTTAGGCTATGCTAATGAAAAGTGGTTAGATTTTAATGCTAATTTAGAAAGTGAGTGGGTATTTAGACAAAATGATTATCAAGATTTTAATTTCGAAACGTTTATAGCTACAACACAGCAAATGGTTTTGGTAGATATAAGTACACCACCACCAGCATATCATCTACTACATTTTAGAAGTGATATTACTATGCCATTATCAAAAACCACAAAATTAAACTTGGGACTTAGTGTCTCAAACTTATTGAATACTTCCTATAGAGAATACTTAAATAGATTAAGATATTTTGCCGATGATTTAGGAAGAAATTTTATGATACAAATAAAGTTAAACTATTAAAAAAAAAATTAAAATGAAACATTTAAAAAATTTATCAATTGCTATTATTTCATTATTATTTATTACTTCATGTTCATCTGATGATGACTCTCCTGAGGTTGTTGTTGAAGAAGAAGTCATTACAACCATGACCATAACGCTAACTCCTGATGGAGGAGGCACTGCAATAGAGTTAAAAACTCAAGATTTGGATGGCGATGGTCCAGATGCACCAGTAATTACTGTCTCTGGAGATTTAGCAGCTAATACAACTTATAACGGTAGTATTGAGTTACTTAATGAAACAGAATCTCCAGCTGAAGATATTACAGAAGAAGTTGAAGAGCTTGACGAAGAACACCAATTCTTTTTCCAAGCTTCAAACGCTATAGCAACATTTGCTTATAGTGATGTAGATGGTAATGGCAATCCAGTAGGCTTAAGTTTTACACTTACAACAGGAAGTGCAGGAACAGGAACTGTTACAATTTCTTTAATTCACGAACCTGTTAAAGATGCAAGCGGAGTTAGCGATGGCGATGATACTAATGCAGGTGGCGAAGAAGATATTGTAGAAACATTTGATATCGTAGTACAATAGTAACGCTATTTTAAGGCGTCAAAGTCTAATAACAAAAAAACCCTTTCAAATATTGAAAGGGTTTTTTGTTAACCTTTATAATATCTTAGTCTTTACTAAACACATATGTGTAAAACCACATCAATGTAAACGTTGGTATAATATCCAATCCAGGAATGGCTTCTTCTATAAAAGAAACCGCTGCGGCAATTTTTCCTTTTTTACCTTTGTAAAGTTTAGTCATGAAATAAGCTGAGGCCGGAGCCCAAACAATGTCGGTAAATTCGCCAATGCCAGGAATTAAAAAGGATACACATCCTATGGCATCAAAAAGAATGCTAATTGCTAATTTTTTGTATTTGTTCATTAAGTAATAATTTATACTTTACCATAAACAAGAAACATACCGAATTTTATCGCTAACTACTTCCCTATTAACTTTAAAAACTCGTTTCTAGTTTCAATCTTTTCAAACTGACCTCTAAAACCAGATGTTGTCGTTGTAGAACTTTGTTTTTGAACACCACGCATCATCATACACATATGCGACGCTTCAATAACAACAGCAACACCTTGAGGTTTAAGCGTATCGTTAATACAATCCAAAATCTGTTCTGTTAAACGCTCTTGTACTTGTAAGCGTCTTGCAAAAACATCTACTATCCTAGGTAGTTTACTCAAACCGACAATCTGCCCGTTAGGAATATAGGCGATATGGACTTTTCCGAAAAACGGTAAGATATGATGCTCACAAAGCGAATACACTTCAATATCCCTTACAATAACCATTTCATTGTAAGTCTCCTTAAACATGGCACCTTTAAGTATCTCTACAGGATCTTGATCGTAACCTTGTGTTAAAAACTGCATCGCTTTTGCAGCACGTTCAGGTGTTTTTAGAAGACCTTCACGTTCGGTATCCTCACCTAAATCTTCAATAATATGTTTATATCTATCCTTAACATCGTCAGTAACCTTAATGTTATATTCTTCAAATTGTTTATACGGCATATTCTTCTTTTATTCTAGGGCATAAAGTTAATCAATTTTTGATTGGTTATAAATCGAATTCCCTATGTAATTATTAATGTAAATCTTAATTGTATAGCACATAGTAAAGTAGTAAATTGACGTTTTATTAATTATATATGATTCAAGCAAAAAACATTCATAAATATTATAACGATTTACATGTTCTTAAAGGTGTAGATATTCATATAAAGAAAAGTGAAATTGTATCTATAGTTGGAGCATCGGGAGCTGGAAAAACGACTTTATTGCAAATTTTGAGTACGCTAGACCAAGCATCGTCTAAAGACAACTCGAATATTAGTATTAATTCTATCGAAATCAATTCTTTAAATGATAAAGCATTAGCGAAATTTAGGAACGAACATATTGGTTTTATTTTTCAATTTCATCAATTGTTACCAGAGTTTACGGCGATAGAAAACGTGTGTCTTCCAGCATTTATAAAAGGGACTAAAAAGAGTGCAACCGAAAAACGCGCTAAAGAACTTTTAGATTTTTTAGGTTTATCCCACAGATACCATCACAAACCCAACGAACTTTCGGGAGGAGAACAACAACGTGTAGCCGTTGCTCGTGCGTTAATTAATAATCCGAGTATCATTTTTGCTGATGAACCTTCGGGAAACTTAGATAGCGAGTCTGCCGAAACATTACATAGTTTATTTTTTAAACTTCGTGATGAGTTTGGACAAACCTTTGTTATTGTAACCCACAATGAAGAACTAGCAAATTTAGCCGATAGAAAACTCACGATGGTTGATGGGAATATTGTGGATTAACGTCTTTCATATTTAAGAGGAATTTGTTTATTCAAATAAATTTTAATCCGTTGTGCATTTTGAGGAAAATTTGCCTATTAGAATGAATTTCATTCATTTTTTCAAGATCAAAACCTGTTCTCGATACAATTCCGACAAAAAAGTCGAAATCGAACTAACATGGCGTTTATTAAAAAATCAGAATTTTTAAAACAAATTTTATTTAATCTTTATGAATAAAAGCGAACTCAAAGAGTTTTTAGATACTAAAGTTGAACAATACAACAACCCTAAATTTATTGAAAGTGATCCCATACAAATTCCGCATACCTTCAGTAAGAAAGAAGACATTGAAATTTCTAGTTTTTTAACAGCCACTATTGCTTGGGGAAATCGTAAAAGCATTATTAACAATGCCAAACGGTTGATGATATTGTTGGATAACGCACCATTCGATTTTGTTTTAAATCACACCAAAGACGATTTAGAAGCTCTAAAACCTTTTGTTCACCGTACTTTTAATGGTAACGATTGCATGCAGTTTATTAAATCACTCCAACATATTTATAAAAACCATAACGGATTAGAATCCGTATTTAACAATCATATAGAGAACGATTCTATTCAAACATCTATATCGAAATTTAAAGCTATTTTCTTTGAAATTGAGCATTTACAGCGCACACAAAAACACATTAGCGATCCTTTAAAGAATTCGGCAGCGAAACGAATTAATATGTTTTTAAGATGGATGGTACGCCAAGATAACGCTGGTGTAGATTTCGGTATTTGGAAAAACATAGCGCCATCTGTACTATCTTGTCCTTTAGATGTGCATTCTGGAAATGTAGCTAGAAAATTAGGTTTATTATCTAGAAAACAAAATGATGGTAAAGCGTTATTGGAATTAGATACGACTTTGCGTAAACTAGATGCTAAAGACCCTGTAAAATATGATTTTGCGCTTTTTGGACTGGGGGTTTTTGAGGGGTTTTAGACCTATCAATATTATTTATTGAATACATGAAATCCACATCCATTTATAGCATTATACTACCCTACTTAAATAAATTAAGGCTGAACTACAGAAACTATAAAGAGGTAGATAATAGAAACCCTAATTACATTTAAAATTATTTATTGACTACAATTATTATTAGTTTTTATATTTTCAACACTTGGGTTATATTTATTATTAACAATATTTACATCTCCATAAATACCATTCATAAATAAATTAGTAAGGGCACAATAATTAGATAAAACTGGATTACCTAACTCTATATTATTTGAGAAAAGAGCTGACCCTATATAAATATTACCTCCAATAGTATTTAAGCTTTCTAAACCTGATAAACTTATTAAAGACTGGTTTTGCCTTATCATTAAATACTCACTTATTGAGGTTATCCCTTGTAAACCTGTTAAATCTGTTAAAGAGTTATTTTGAGCTATAAAACATTGCCCTTCCACCGAAGTAAGATTCCCTAAGCCTGTTAATTTTTTTAAAGAAGCATTTTCAGATATATTTAAATCGCCCCCCAATGAAGCTATATTTAATAAGTTTGTTATATTTTCTAATGAGTCATTTGCTCCCAGAATTAAACTACCACCCAATGAAGTAAGATTATCTAAACCTTCTAAATCTGTTAATAAGTCGTTTTTAAAAACTCTCAAATACCCATCCACTGAAGTAAGATTTTTCAAACCTATTATATCAATTAAGGATGAGTTTAAAGTTATCTCTATATACCCTCCTACAGAAGCAAGTTTCCCTAAGCCTGTTAAATCTTTTAATGAAGCATTATCCCATATTCTTAAATCCCTTCCTACTAAAATAAGATTCCCTAAACCTTCTAAACTTGTTAATAAGTCGTTATTCTCTACATACATTGTTTCGCCAACAGAAGACAAGTTTTCTAGTCCTAATAACCCTGTTAAAGAAGGATTTGAAACTATGATTAAAGATTCCACTAACATAAGATTTCTTAAGTGTGTTACATCTAATAAAGAGGCATTCTCAGAAATTCTAAGGTAGCCAGTCACTGATGTTAAATTTTCTAAACCTGATAAATCTTTTAAAGAATCATTAGAATATATATTTAGATCACCTGTTACTGAAGTTAAACTCTCTAAAGCTAATAAGCTTGCAATATTAGAAAGATCATCACTACCTTCAATTGTTAAAATTCCATTTATTTCAGAATACCCCAATAAACCAAACAAATCAACTTCTTCTTGAGTTTCTAATGTTATATCCCCTGTAAAAGCACCTCCAATGTCAATTGCACAAACCGATAACACTCCTAAATCTGTAATAGGCGATACCAAGCTTAATGTTGTAATTTCGGAAGACTTTTCACTTTGTAAATCGTAAATAATCATGTTATAATTTGCATTAGTACAACCAGATATATTATAATTAAATACTCCATTAATTATTTCTACAAAAAAGTCATTAAAATTATCATCAAATAAATACACATAACCTTTAGTAAGGGGATTACCGCTACAATCCAGTATCGTTGCTTGTAATTCAGTTTCTGTAATATCTGTTGTCTCTAACACTACAATATCTATTATTGTGTCAGAAACAACAAATTCCTCGATACTTTCATAAAGGATATTTTCTTTACAATCAGAATATACTTTTACACTTAACTCTTCATCTTTAGGAAACCATCCACATTCCTTACCTTCTGCATTAGTATAACCTCCAAATATTTGTTGATTATTACTCTTTCTAAAAATCTCTAGATAATAATTAGTTAAAGGTTTACTCGTATTGTCCGAAGTTAAATTAATACAGCCATTTATTATTTTACTAACTGGAATATCACAGTTCCACCATGTAAAATGAGTAACTAGGGTAATATAGTCATTAGCTAATTTAGTAGCTGAACCTTGCTCTTTCCAATAACCTGTAGCTTCATCAAAATACCAAAGAGGAATATCAGTTTCTACATTTGGCGTTGTTGTAGATATAGGAAAACTTAATTTTGCTGGCGAATCTTCTGAAATATTTAACACTTCACCTGAAGGTGAAAATAAATTAACAGATAGCATACCATAAGTTTCCATAGAAGAAGCTGAACCATCTTCTCTTTGTCCAAACAACATACCTGGCATTTGTACAAAAGTTGTTGCTTTATTAGGTTCCAAATAATGCATAGAAACTTCTACTTGACCAAAGTATGAATTACCAGATACATCTATAAAGCCTCCTCCAAAAGTCACTTTTGAACCATTTGACATACTTACCTCTGAAGCTTCTCCAGAAGTTACAGTTCCTATAACATTCTTTTTTAATAATGTGATTTGAATATCATTACTTCCCTCTGATGTTGGAACTAATGAGCGAAACCCTTTTATATACCCATCTTTACTTGCTTTTACAAAAACAAATTTATCATGCACAGAAACTGAATTTAATACAAATATTCCATTATGATCTGTATTAACAGTTTTATTCCCTATGGCTATTTGTACGTCTCTTAATCGATTACCAGATTCATCTACAACCTTTCCTATAAAATTAACTTCAATAGCAACTCCAAAATTATACTGCGCAAACTCTTCATCTGTTATGGACTCTCCTTGTATAGTCTCTTCTATATTTATAAATTCATCATCTTTTTTACATGATACTAAAACAATAAAAACAATAAATAGGCTAAGCAATTTCTTCATATAAGATAAGGTTTTAAGGCTACAAGATAATAAATAAATTCGTATGAAAACACCACTTATGTAATGCTAAAACAACTGATAGAAAACCACTTTATAAAAATAAAGTAGCATCAATCAACTCAAAAACTAATGGTTGCTAGATTTACCAATGAAAGTTTGTGTTAGTCCATTTGTAGACTCACAAGGTATTTACATTTCTATCTGTGAAAACACCGATATAACTACTGTGATTAACTAAGGTAAAATAGATTATATAAGCTACAGTTTTCACTAGACCGTAAATCAAGGATTACTAATTACTTAAAATACGCTGTTAAAATCTTCTCTTTATTATCAATTAATTCTTTATAATCATCAATAATTTGATTCTTTTCTAAGTCTGTTAAATTAAATAATTTAGTAGAAAGAGGAGAGCGAGGATGAAAAGGCGGAGCCAAACCAAAATAATGACCATATATAAATCCAATTAGATACTCGGCTATAAGAGTATTATACCCCTCGCATCCTCCATACAAAGAGGTTATTTCAGTTTTTTCATTTAAAACTGATTTAAAAATGTTATAAACATCTGTATTAAACCGTCGTAATAAACCTTCATAAGCCACACATTTTACCGTTCCATTAGGATATTTTATTAACTGTGTTAGTTCTTCCTTCGTTGCATTTTGCATCACCCAGAACCTTCTTTTAAATTGCTTAGGCTCTTTACCAGCTATTCCCTTTACACCAGTAGATATAAAATCGTCGCTTTCTATTAGTTGTATAGAATCTTTTATTGGTTTTCTAATTTCACTCCAATCATAAGACCACTTGTCTTCATAACTTGTTGAAATGAATACAAACATCAATATTGCTAATATTGAGTAAAAAGGAAAAACACAAAACGTTCTAAATGATCTCTTCTTCTTAAACATATAAAGTCTATAACAAAAACCATTCCTTCTTCCTTTATGTACTTTTTCGAGGAACGTTAAAGATTGTAACCGTTCGAATAACTGTTGATATTCTTAACTTTTTGTTTTTAGTTAATTAAAACGTTTTATAGGAAGTGCTATATAGTTGTAATGGATTCCTGCCTGCGCAGGAATGACAAAAAACAAAAAATACAGCCTTTCGACTCCGCTCAAGACAGGTTGGCAAACCCACTCCTTTTAAATAACGCCATAAAAAAACGACTGACAAACTAAAGTTCATCAATCGTTAATCCTAAATTATAATTCAGTTTTCCTTTACCCGCGTAACCAAGCTTCGTGTAAAGATTTCTGAGCATCGGTAGCATCACTTTTTTCAACTAAAGCTTCACCATGTGTATATGTTTTTGTTGTTTTTGTTTTAATAGTAAAGTCTTCGCCATTTCTATTTAATACCACTTCGATATCTTGACCAACAGACCAATTAAAAATCCCCTGTAAAACTTGATTTGCATTCATCATGGTTAAAACCGTTCCGTTTACAGATTTAATCACATCTTTAGGTAATGCGCCGTTTTCTACCCAAAAACTGTTTTTGGCTACCATATCAGAGAAAAAGATGGTGCCCGTTTCTCCGTCTCCATCAATTATTGGCGCACCGTTCATTAAAATATAATTGGTTTCAATTCTACCTTCGCCAATTTCTAAACCTACTTTATTAAAAAAGACGTTATAATTTATTGGTGTATCTCCAATAACATGGTCATCAAAAAATGTGCGTAACGATGAGTAGGTCATAGTTATAATTTCATCAATAAGTTTGTCATCTTCAAAGGGTTTGTTTTTCCCATATTTATTCGATAATTCTTTCATTAAAGATAAAATACCACGGTTTCCATTACTTTCCTCTCGCATTAAAATATCAATGCACATCCCTATTAACGCGCCTTTTTGATAGACATTATAGTACTGGTCTTTATAAGGTGCTTTTAAGACATTCTCGCTCATTATGGTAAAGCTCATCGTGTCATTTAATGTTGATGCCATATTAATTTTACCCATAATTTTATTGTAAAACTCGGCATCGGTAACTAAACCTTTATTGGGCTGAAACAAACTTGCAAAATACTCGGTAACTCCTTCGTACATCCATAAATGCTTAGAAAATGTAGGGTTGTTATAATCGAAATAATGTACATCTTCAGAATGCACACTTAACGGTGATACAATATGGAAAAACTCATGCGAAACAACATCAGTTAAACTTTTCGCTAGTGCCTCTGCTGGCATAGCCTCTGGCATAACAGCCACTGTAGACGTATGATGTTCTAAGGCACCAAACCCTTTAGGTGATGTTTCTTTGCCTTCTGATAAATACAAATAAATATCGTAACGCGAGGTGCTATTTATGTCTCCCAAATAGGCTTTTTGAGCTAACATCATTTTATAAAAGGTCTCTTTTAAAGATTTTGCAGTGTGTACTTTGTTTGGTGAATAAAGACTTAAAACAATTTTAATATCTCCCACCATAAACTCCTCAACATCCAATTCACCATACATCATAGGGTTATCGGTAAGATCAAAATATCGAGATGCTAAATAACTCGTGGTTTTCACTTTGTTGTCATCACTCATTTTTGTTCCCGTTTCTTGTAACGCCGAACTTCTTACAAAATCAACCGAACCGGTAACATCCAACTTGTATTGATTGTTTTTTAAAGAATCGAAATATCCAACAAAGCCATGCAAATTCAACACATAATTATTGGCTTCTAAATTTGTTCCTGCTGGCGAAAAGGGTTGTTCTTTTCCGATGCCACCTTCAGTTTCAATATCGTAAGTATCATTTACCAAATAGGTGATTTTATCTAACTTTTTTGCGTCTTCAATCACCCAAGTATTATCGTCAGACTTTGTTACAGACATTTCGTTGCCTTTATAATCAAACGCTTTAAAATCGTCTACATACTTACCAAAATTACTCACCGAATAGGTTCCAGGAATTACTTTTGGTAACCTGTACGTAACCGTATTTATAGTAAATCTGCCTGGGTTAATAACAACAGGTGCTTTATCGTTTGTTATTTGTGTTAAATCGATAATCGATTCTATAGGTAAACTAACCGCTAAATCGTTACTCGTTTTGTTAGCCGAACCACAACTTGCCAATAACACGGCTGCTGATAATGCTGTAAATACTCTTAAATTCATATTCAAAATTTTAAAATCTATTAAGTGACGTCGAAAATACCATTATGTTACATGCTGTATTCTTAAGGTTATGTTAAAAACAAAATATTTACAAGCCAAATTTTAGAGTTAATCTCACCTTGAGCACAATCGAAAGGCCTTAAAACGTATTAGAGTTATAAGTTTTGACTTTAGCATGTTTTGAGCGGAGTCGAAAGACTCAACCTGACCAATAAATTAATACATTGATATATCTTACATGATATCAAACTCATGTTTTTAGTATATTCGCCCTATGCAAAATACGTTAATAAGCATCCTTATACCTTTTAAAAACACCGAAACTTTTATAGATGCATGTATAACGTCTATTTTAAAACAAAGTTACACAAATTGGGAGTTACTTATTGTTGACGACGGCTCGACCGATTCTAGCCATATTATTGTTGATGCTTACGCTAAAAAGGACAACAGAATTACACTTTTAAAAAATTCTGGAAATGGTATTATTGATGCGCTTCGCCTCTCTTTTAAAACGAGTAAAGGCGATTTAATAACGCGTATGGATAGCGATGATGTTATGACGTTTAATAAATTGGAAGTCTTAGCTAGTCGCTTGTTAAATCACGGCAAACAACATGTGGCGCTTGGTTTGGTTAATTATTTTTCTGAAACAGGTATTAAAGACGGGTATAGAAATTATGAGATTTGGCTGAATGGGTTAACAAAAACAGGAAACAACTATTCTGAAATTTATAAGGAGTGTGTTATTCCGTCACCATGTTGGATGGTTTACAGAGACGATTTAATTGCTTGTGATGGATTTAATCCCAACACCTATCCAGAAGATTACGATTTAGCGTTTCGATTTTATAAACAGGGTTTTAAATGTATTCCTTGTAACGAAATCATTCATAATTGGCGCGATTATAGTTCCCGAACGTCTCGGACGGATGATCATTATGCCGAAAATCATTTTATTCCTTTAAAACTAAATTATTTTTTAGAGTTGGATTATAATCCGAATAAAACATTAGTGGTTTGGGGTGCTGGTAACAAAGGAAAAAACATAGCTAAATATTTGATTGAAAAAGACATTGCCTTTGAATGGATTTGCGATAACCCTAATAAAATAGGACACGATATTTATGGCAAAATTTTACAACCTGTTACCTTTTTAGAGCAGGTTAAAAACACACAAAGTATTATTACCGTTGCCAATAAAACAGCCCAAATTGAGATCCTTGATTATCTAAAAGAACTAAAAAAGAAGAACATTGAAGATTATGTTTTCTTCTGCTAAGCCTTATAAATGAGCTAAAAGACACAAATGTCGTAAACATGTCGCAAACAAACCGTTATCAAAAAGTCAATTTCATAATTAGTTTTGAAAAAAAATAATAGACATTAATTATGAGTGAACTTGGAAATAAAATTAAAGAAGCTAGAAAAAGAAAAGGCTATTCTCAAGAAGAATTAGCAGAATTGGCAAAGGTGAATTTAAGAACGATTCAACGTATTGAAAATAATGAAAATGAACCTAGAGGAAAAACGCTCAATTTAATTTGTGATGCTTTAGATTTAAGCACCAAAGATATTCTTGATTATGGAAAACATACTGACAAAAACGTTCTGGTTTTATTTCAATTATCTGTTATTATATGTTTAGTAGTTCCGCTAGGTAACATCATATTACCTTTTATTTTATGGATAACCCAAAAAGATAAAGTGATTGGATTAGAAAGTATGGGACCTAATCTTTTAAATTTTCAAATCACTTGGACGTTTTTTGCTTTTATAACATTTATTATAGGTGTATTTTTTAAAATTACTGGTTTGAATTTTGAACTTGTAACTGGAAATATACTGATGGTCTTAGCCTATTGCACTTGGGGAATTCTTTGTATTATAAATATAATATTACCAATAATATTTGCCATGAAAATCAAAAATGAGAAAATGGGAAAATTTTATCCGAACATTATTAAATTAATTAAGTAATAACCCGTTGTGCATTTTGAGGAAAATTTGTCAATTAGAGTGAATTTCATTCATTTTTTTGAGTGAAATTAGTATTTGTCAAGCTCTACAGAACTATCGAGAATAAAAATTTTCTGTATCAAAACCTGTTCTCGATACAATTCCGACGAAAAAAGTCGGAATCACTCGAACTGACAGTTCATTTAGCCAAAGGCATAATAGATAAGTAATAGAAAAAAGAAGCGATATTTAAAATTCTAAAGATTTTCGTTTTCTACTATTACCAAAAAACAAAAAAAAATATGTAGGTTTGAATAATCTAAAAAGAAATGCAGTTTAAACACCCCGAAATTCTTTACGCTTTATTCTTACTGCTTATCCCAATAATTGTCCATTTATTTCAATTACGGAAATTTCAAAAAGAAGCTTTTACCAATGTTGCATTTTTAAAAAATGTCATCACACAAACCCGTAAAAGTTCTCAAATAAAAAAATGGCTTACTTTACTTGTTCGATTATTACTTTTAGCAGCCATTATTTTAGCTTTCGCGCAACCTTACACCTCCAAAAACGATTCGTTTAAAACAAAAAACGAAACGGTTATTTATTTAGACAACTCGTTTAGTTTGCAAGCTAAAGGCAGCCAAGGTGTACTTTTAAAACGTGCCGTACAGGATCTTATAAGTAACCTTCCCGAAGATGAAAAATTCACATTATTAACTAATAATAACACCTATAGAAACACAACTATAAAGTCTTTAAAAAACGATTTATTGCAACTCGATTTTGCGTCAAATGCATTGCCCTATCAATCTGCTTTTTTAAAATCTAAAACATTTTTTAATACACAAGCGGATACTAAAAAACATATTATTTTTATATCAGATTTCCAACAAAATAGTGCTTTACCTAATACGGAGTCTGATTCGCTTTTTGATTCACATTTTATAAAATTAGAACCTGTAAATATTAATAATTCAACGATTGATAGTGTTTATATTTCTAAAACATCAGCAACCAACATAGAACTGACTGTGTTGATAAAAAATACAGGAACAGTCATAGAAAACCTGCCTGTTTCGCTTTTTAATAATGATACCCTTATTGCTAAAACATCGGTTTCTCTAGACGGTTCTGCAAATACAACATTCACCTTATCAACCAACGACATTATAAACGGAAAAATTAGTATTAACGATATTAATTTAGCTTTTGATAACAGTTTATTTTTCAACATAAATAGTAGCTCAAAAACGAATGTATTATCCATAAATGCAACTAACGATTCCTTTTTAAAACGTATTTATACTCATGATGAATTTAATTATACAGCGACCAAAATAGATCAATTAAACTATAGCGCTATTAACGCGCAACATGTTATTATTTTAAACGAACTAAAAACAATTCCTAATTCATTAACTAGCGCTTTAAAAGGTTTTACAAGCCAAGGTGGTCATCTAGTAATTATACCTTCAAAAGAAAGTAGCACATCGACTTACAACGCACTATTATCAAATTATCAAATCGTTTTAAATGATTTAGTTGAAAGCGAAAAACGGATTACGACTATTAATTATTCACATCCGTTATTTAATACTGGTGTTTTTGAAAAGCAGGTTAAAAACTTTCAATACCCAAAGGTTAATAGCTATTACAATCTATCGGCAACAGGCAGTGCTTCTGTTTTAAAATATGAAGATGGTAATCCTTTTTTAATTCAAAAAAATAACACATTTATCTTTTCGGCTGCCATTCAGACGGCAAATTCAAACTTTACAAACTCACCACTTATTGTTCCAACGCTTTATAATATTGGAAAAAGCAGTTTAAAGTCACCAGTATTGTATTATAACATTGGTAAAGAAAACACCTTTGATGTTACTACAAATTTACAGCAAGATGATGTTTTAAAATTGGTTAAAAATGACATCAATATCATCCCGAAACAGCAATACTTCAACAATAAAGTGTCTATAAACACATCGGACACACCTAGTCAATCTGGTATTTATGCCATTAAAAGCAAAAACGAAACCATCCAAAATATAAGTTATAATTACGATAGAACGGAAAGCACTTTAAATTATCACGATATTTCTACCTTAAAAAACATAACATTTAGTAATTCTATTACCGAAATATTCGATTCTATAAAAAGTGACACAAAAATTAACGCGCTATGGAAATGGTTTGCTATTTTTGCACTAGTATTACTGATTATAGAAATGCTCATCTTAAAATACTTTAAATGAACATACTAATAAAGTCTGCCACAATTATAGATCCTAAAAGTGAGTTCCACAATTTAACTCAAGATATTTTAATTGAAAAAGGTATTATTTCCAACATAGGTAACAAACTAAAAAACCCCAATAATTATCAAGAAATCAAGCTAGAGAATTTACATATGTCTCAAGGTTGGTTTGATAGTAGCGTGTGTTTTGGAGAACCTGGTTTTGAAGAACGTGAAACCATTAAAAACGGACTTAAAACTGCGGCTGCATCAGGATTTACAGCAGTAGCTTTAAATGCGAATAGCACCCCTGTAATAGCATCGAATGCCGATGTAACCTTTATTAACGCTAGAGCCCAAAACAGTCCCGTTACTTTATTGCCTATTGGTGCATTAACTGTTGGAAGTAAAGGTGAAGATTTAGCTGAGCTTTACGATATGAATACGGCTGGAGCTAAAGCTTTTTACGACTATAAAAAACCAATAGCGAATCCAAACCTTATGAAAATTGCGCTGCAATACGCCAGTAATTTTGACGGGTTGGTTTGTTCGTTTCCACAGGAAAACCAAATCGCAGGTTCGGGCGTTATGAACGAAAACATAACAAGTACCTATATTGGATTAAAAGGAAACCCGAGTTTAGCGGAAGAATTGCAAGTGGCTCGTGATTTATTTTTATTGGAATACACAGGTGGAAAACTACATATCTCAACCATTTCTACAGCAACTTCGGTTAACTTAATACGAGAAGCAAAAAAGAAAAAACTAGACGTCACTTGTAGCGTTGCCATCCACAATTTATACTTTACAGATTCGGTTTTAATAGATTTTAATACGCACTTTAAGGTAGCGCCACCACTTCGAACAGAAGAAGACAAAAACGCTTTAATTGAAGGTGTAAAAGACGGCACTATAGATCTAGTGACTAGCGACCACAACCCTATTGATATAGAACATAAAAAGGTGGAGTTCGATCATGCCAAATACGGTACCATTGGTTTAGAAAGTGCTTTTGGCGCTTTACAAAATATATTTACAATCAAAAAAACAGTAGATATTCTAACCAAAGGAAAAGCTAGATTTGGTTTAGAAACTTCACCCATAAACATAGGAAACAAAGTGAACATCACACTTTTTAATCCGGATACGAAATATACATTTACCACTAAAGACATCGTTTCTAAATCTAAAAATGCCATTTTTGAAAACGAAGATTTAAAAGGAAAAGTTTACGGTATTATTTCTAACAACAAAATGGTTTTAAACGCATAAATTAAAATGACAGAAGAAGATATTGACAAAGGTCGACAAAATGCTATTATAAGCTACTTTACCATTATAGGCGTTATAATAGCCTATTACTTAAATAATGAAGTTGATAAAAAAAGTGACTTTGCAGGTTTTCATATCAGACAGTCTTTAGGTCTATGGCTTACGTTTTGGGCTTTAGGTTACATTATAGGAAGTTTTGATAGTTGGCTAGTAACTTCTAGTTTTTACTTATTTTTTGCTGTTCTTTTTATCTACGGATTTTCAAACGCTATGGGCAGAAAAACGCAAACAGTCCCACTTGTTGGTCCATTTTATCAAAAAATATTTTCAAACTTAAGCAAGTAAATGACTCATACATCTTTATCACTACATCACGTTATTCGTGAATCTAGTCTTTCTGAAAACGCACCGCTTTTAATCATGCTTCACGGTTATGGAAGTGATGAAAATGATTTGTTTTCTTTTGCTAACGAATTACCTGATGAACTTTTTATAATTTCAGTTAGAGCGCCTTACACCATGCAGCCATCTGGTAATGCTTGGTATGCTATTAATTTTGATGCAGAACAAGGTAAATGGAACGACAATGAACAAGCCAAAGAATCTAGAGACTTAATTGCTAAGTTTATTGACGAGGTTTCGGAAACCTATCCTATAAATAAAAAGAATATTTCGCTTTTAGGATTTAGTCAAGGTTCTATTTTAAGCTATTCGGTAGCCTTAACATACCCTGAAAAAGTCAAAAATATTGTGGCGTTAAGTGGTTATGTAAACCATGATATTTTACCAGAAAATAAAGATCAAGATTATTCTAATTTAGATTTTTACTGTTCTCACGGCAGCGTAGACCAAGTTATTCCTGTGGATTGGGCGAGACAAACCACGCCTTTTTTAAATTCGCTTAACATAAAAAATAGTTATTCGGAATTCCCTGTAGGACACGGTGTTGCGCCTCAAAACTTCTACGAATTAAAAGGCTGGTTGAGTAAGCGTATAAAACTAGAATCGTTTTAATGACTTGTTACACCTAAAAGAATTTCGTTAGTACCATCAAAATCACTTATTCTTAATTCACCTATTGGACTTATACTTTCTGTTTCAATTTGTCTTATTGGAGTATCTGCTAAAACATCAAATAAATATATTACGTCTTTATCAAACGATAAGTTGTTTCTTACACGCATGACCAATATGTCATTATCGTCATTTTTTTTAATAGACCTTAAAAAATTAGCATAATGCACAAAATATTTAGCTGTAGTAACCTGAGTTCGATTAATATTAGAGCAGCTTTTATTAAAAAAAAGCCAAACTTTTGTCATATTAACTACCTTAAAATAAACTTATTAACACAAGAACTTATCTATATTAAGCTACTATATAAATTGCAAAAACATTTTTTATTGTTGATCTATTTTAGGAAACCCACCAAAACGACCATCGATAATGAGTAAAAGTAGTTTGCAAACCCAAACTAATTAGAAACAATAAAGTCTTTAAAGGCATTACTACTACTGGTAAATATACAATGGAATGGTTTCATGGATTCAAGCTTCATATTATTATAAATAACAAAGGAGAAATTCTAAGCTTTATATTAGTACAAGCCAATGCTAATGGTAGAACTCCACTAAAAGAGAATAGATCCACACCTCAATATATCAATTGTACTTTAGAGTAGTTTTCAAAAAGGCAATAAAAAAACCCTCTTAGCATACAATACTAAGAGGGGTAATATATATTTAAATCTAGTAACTAACAGAACATAGCCTAAAGTAACGCTAAAATAACACACACTATAAAAGCTCCAATATTAAATATTGGTTATTGTGCCATATATAATATTTATTGAAATATTAAGTATGTACTTATTACAACAACACAAATAGCAAGACCTACAGGTTTTACATATTTCCATGGTGTTACGTCTACTTCTTGTGTATATTTCTGAATATAATCTGTTTCTCTCGGTTTCATTTTACCAATAACCAACATTAATATAACAGTGAGTGCAAAAGCTGCAAACTGGACATGCAAGAAGTGTGGTAAATCCATTTCTAATCCTTTCGATAAAATAATATAAGTTACATAAAATACAAAAGCAAAAGCAATACCTATTTTAGCAGCAATAGCTGGAACACGTTTGGTTAAAAACCCAACAACAATAACGGTTAAAATAGGAATACTATAAGCACCGTTAACGGTTTGTAAATAACCGAATAACCCATCTGATGCATAATATAAAAATGGAGCTACAAACATTGAGAATATAGCTAATACAATACCAAATTTTTTGCCTATAGAAACCACTCTAGTTTCTTCAGCTTCTTTATTTATAAACTGCTTGTAAATATCTATACCAAATAAAGTAACACAACTGTTCAATGCTGAATTAAAAGAACTTAAAATAGCACCAAACATAACCGCAGCAAAGAAGCCCACCATAGGCCCTGGCAACACTTCTGCAACTAATCTAGGATATGCAATATCGTTATTAGCTAAAACTTCACCTCCCCATTTATGATAAGCAATAATACCCGGTAAAACTACAATGATTGGTCCTAATATTTTAATAAAAGCAGCAAGAGTTAATCCTTTTTGTCCCTCTGCTAAATTTTTAGCACCCAATGCACGTTGAATAATTTGTTGATTGGTACCCCAATAAAAAAGCTGAACCAACATCATTCCTGTAAAAATAGTTGCAAAAGGTATTGAAGACTCTTGGCTTCCAATAGCATTTAGCTTTTCTGGATACTCACTAGTTATAGTTGTAATTCCTCCTAAAATACTACCATCGTCACTAATAGCCATCAATCCAAAAATAGGAATTAATAATCCGCCAATTAGCAAACCTATAGCATTAATACTATCTGAAACAGCTACAGCTTTTAAACCTCCAAAAATGGCATATATAGATCCAATAATACCAATACTCCATACACAAAGCCAAACAGATTGCCATTCGGTAATTCCTAATAATTCAGGAAGATTGAACATCCCACTAATTCCTAATGAACCAGAATATAATACAATAGGTAATAGTACAATTGCATATCCAGATAAAAACAACCCAGAAGTCATAGCCTTTGTTGCACTATCAAAACGTCTTTCTAAATACGTAGGAATTGTGGTAATACCACCTTTTAAATATTTAGGTAATAAAAATACTGCTGTAATAACCATAGCAATTGCAGCAAGAGTTTCCCATGCCATTACTAATATACCATCTGCGTATGCACTACCGTTTAATCCAACAATTTGTTCTGTAGAAAGATTTGTTAATAGTAATGAACCTGCAATGACACCTGCTGTCAAACTCCGTCCTCCTAAAAAATACCCATCTGAGGATTTTTCGTTTGTTTTTCTTGTTGCTAAATAAGAAATTATAGCCACCAATGCGGTAAATCCTATAAATGTTAAAATTTGCATAATGTATGTTTTATTATTTAGTTATTTTAATATGAATTCAATAAAAAGACTATTAATAATATGGTAAACCAATAAATAAAGTCTTGAACTTTTATTAAATCCAAATTTTGAAATCCAAATATAGATATTATTATTATACAAATTGGTCTTTTTCAACAAAAAAACCAAACTAGTAGGGTCTAGTAGGTTTTAGCGATATTTTTTTATACATTTGTTCTGTATTATGATAAAAATTGAAAAAGAAATAGGGCTTCCTAAATACAAACAGATTATTAAGTCTATTGAAGACGCTATACAATCTGGCCATTTAAAAAAAGGTGATCAACTCCCTTCTATTAACGGTATAAAAAATGATCACTCACTTTCTAGAGATACCGTTTTAACTGCTTTTAACGAGTTAAAGAACAGAGGTATTATACAATCTGTTGTTGGTAAAGGTTATTATGTTTCTAGTGAAAACATAAATGTTACTCAAAAAATATTTTTACTCTTTGACGAGCTCAATTCATTTAAAGAAGACTTATATAACACCTTTTTAGAAAGTTTAGGCGATAATATTCAAGTCGATATTTTCTTTCATCATTTTAATGAAACCCTATTTAGTAAATTGATTCATGACAATTTAGGCGACTATAATTATTACGTTATTATGCCTGCCAATTTAATGGATACTAACATCGATATTCAAAAACTACCAGAAGATAAGGTGTATATTTTAGATCAAGTCCATGACGATTTAAAACAATACCCAGCTATATATCAAAATTTCGAAAAAGATATTTATACCAATCTTGAAAAAGCGGCACATCTTATAAATAAATACCAAAAATTTATTCTGGTATTTTCCGAAGCCAAACAACCTTTTGGTATGCGAAAAGGATTTGTATCATTTTGCGAAGAACATCAATTGGTTTTTGAAGTTATTGACTCCCTAAAAAATAAAACTCCCCAGAAAGGCGATTTATATATCATTCCAGATGATAAAAATTTATTACGTGTTATAAAAAAAATGAAGCATGAAAAATTAACACTTTCCAAAGACATGGGTGTTATATCATATAACGACACGCTTCTTAAAGAAATTGTTGAAAATGGTATTACAACTATTTCAACCGATTTTAACGCTATGGGAAAACGTCTAGCTGAAATGATATTAAACAAAGAGCAACTCCAAATAGAAAACCCTAATAATCTAATTATTAGAAATTCGCTTTAAAAACAACTCAAAAAATCAAATAACATTGTACAGCATCAACCACAATCATCAATCAAATTATTTAGAAATTTCAAATTCAAATAAAACGAGTTATGCTAAAATTTATTTGGATGCTGGAGCAAGTCTGCAAGAACTAACTTTAAACGGCCACGCCATTATTCAAGACTTATCACCTTTAAGTTATTCGGATACTTATGCATCTTCTATTCTTTTTCCTTTTGCCAATAGAATTAAAGATGGTGTTTATGCTTTTGAGGGTAAAACCTATCAATTTGAAGCCAATCAAAAAGAAGAAAATAATGCTTTACATGGTTTAGTTTATAACAAAACCTTCAACATAATTAATCAAAAAACTGATACCTATTCAGCTTCTATCACTTTAGAATTCGATGAACCTAATAAAATTGCTGGTTTCCCCTATTCATTTAATATTCAGTTAGAATATATTCTGACTCACACTAATTTAGACTTAAAGGTATCAGTAAAAAACACCGATTCTAAAACATTCCCTTTCACATTAGGGTGGCACCCCTATTTTATAAGTGACCATTTAAAAAGCAGTTCCATACAAATGGAATCTACTCAAAAACTTTTGATTGGTGAACGCAATATTACAACAGGCATTGAAGACACAAGTCCCGTAAATATCTTTAAAATAGAAGATAAGCAACTCGATGATTGTTGGATTTTAAACAGTGGTGACGTCTATTTTAATACGTCGAAGTATAGATTACACATAGGCTCTACAGGAAAAAAGAACTTTTTACAAGCCTATACACCTCCACGATTAAACACGATTGCCATAGAACCTACAACAGGAGTTTCTGATAGTTTTAATAACAAGATTGGCTTAGACGATTTAAAATCCAACGAAACGTATACCATAACCTGGAATTTAAAAATAGATTAACAAACCAACTATAAACGAATATGAGTACACAATTAATTAATGATGTAAAAGTCGTTTTTATAGAAACATTTAAAGTTGATCCCATTCTTATTTTTTCTCCAGGAAGAATAAATATTATTGGAGAACATACTGATTATAATGACGGATTTGTTTTTCCTGCAGCAGTAGACAAAGGGATTGCAGCTGCTATTCAAAAAAGTGATGGTAACACATCTACGGCTTATGCTTTAAATATGGATAGCAAAATTCAATTCGATTTAGAGAAACTTAAACCTTCAAAAGCAGGAAGCTGGGAGAATTATGTGTTTGGTGTGATTGCCGAAATACAAAATAGAAATAAAGTTGTTGGAAACTTCAATATTGTTTTTAAAGGTAATATCCCTGGAGGTGCAGGTATGTCCTCTTCGGCTGCATTAGAAAATTCTGTTGTTTTTGGATTAAATGAATTATTCAACCTAGGATTATCCAAGCACGAAATGATTTTAATTTCACAAAAAGCCGAGCATAATTATGTTGGTGTTAATTGTGGAATCATGGATCAATATGCAAGTATGTTTGGCATTGAAGATCACGGGCTTCTTTTAGATTGCAGATCTGTCGAGTCTAAACCTTATAAAATTGATTTTAAAGATCATGAACTCATGCTTATAAATACAAATGTTAAGCACAGTCTATCTGATAGTGCTTATAACGACCGGCGTTCGGCTTGCGAAAGTATTTCTGCTTTATTAGGCGTTAAAGCATTGCGCGATACTACAGAAGCCGATCTTGAAACGATTAAAGACCAAGTGACGCCTGCGAACTATCAAAAAGCATTGTACGTAATTCAAGAAAACGACAGAGCAGTAAAAGCATCAAAAGCTATGGAAGCAAATGATTTGAAATCTTTAGGTGCTTTAATTTATGCTTCTCATGATGGCTTATCAAAACAATATAAAGTAAGTTGTGACGAATTAGACTTTCTTGTTAATCAAGCAAAACTCAACAAAAACATACTTGGAGCAAGAATGATGGGTGGCGGTTTTGGCGGCTGCACCATTAATTTAATTCTTAAAGAAGAAGTAGAACCCTTTAAATTATTTATTAGTGAAGCTTATAAAAGTCAATTTAATAAAGCATGCTCTATTTACTCTGTTAAACTATCTGAAGGCACACATGTCGTTAAATAAAACATTCAATATAATTACACCATGAATACTGATTTACAAGATTACTCACACAAACGTTTTAATATATTAACTGGCGAATGGGTATTAGTATCACCGCATAGAGCAAAAAGACCTTGGCAAGGACAAAACGAAGCTGTAAATAATGATGTAAGGCCTTCACACGACAAAAGTTGTTATTTATGCGCAGGAAACACCCGAATTAATGGTGAAATAAATCCGAGATATGAAGATGTATTCGTTTTTACTAACGATTTTGCTGCACTTCAAAAAGACTCAAAATCATTCTCTGTAGAAGATGGTTTATTAGTCGCTAAAAGTGAAACAGGTATATGTAAAGTCATTTGTTTTAGTCCAGATCACTCTAAGAGTTTAGCAGACATGTCGCCAGCAGAAATTCAAAAAGTAGTTTTTGCATGGCAAAGCGAATTCAAAGAATTAGCGTCTAATTCTTCTATTAACTACGTTCAAATTTTTGAAAACAAAGGTGCTGTGATGGGGTGTAGCAACCCGCATCCTCATGGTCAAATTTGGAGTCAATCGACATTGCCAAACGAAGTGGATAAGAAGAACACGCAACAGTTAAACTATTTCAATAAAAATAAAAGCAGTCTTTTAGGTGATTACTTAGCTCAAGAATTAGAAAAACAAGAACGTATTATATTTGAAAATGATGCCTTTGTCGTTTTAATTCCGTTTTGGGCTGTATGGCCTTTCGAAGCTATGATTGTTCCTAAAAAGCAACAAGCTAATATTTTAGAATTAAATGAAGAAGACGCCTTACTTTACGGTGAAGCCATTTCAGTTTTAACGAAAGCATACGATAAGTTATTCAACACATCATTCCCGTATTCTAGTGGCATTCACCAAGCCCCAACAGATGGTAACGTTAATAACCATTGGCATTGGCACATGAGTTTTTATCCTCCACTTTTAAGAAGTGCATCGGTAAAGAAATTCATGGTAGGTTATGAAATGTTTGGTTCACCACAACGCGATATTACGGCAGAAACTGCGGTAAGAATGATTAAGGAATTGATCTAAGCGGTATATAAAACGTTAAAAAAACGATCTAAAAAAGATGAAGCACAAGAAACATGATCTCTATTTATAGAATTAATGTATTTTTGCCTTTTCTAGATCGTTTTATATTAATGAATACATACGAAACAACAATACAGGTTACCGAAGATCATTTAGATGATTTAAACCACGTAAACAATGTACACTACGTGCAATGGGTACAAAACATTGCCAAAGCACATTGGCAAAAAAATGCTCCTGAAGCTATTCAAAGTAAATATTTTTGGGTACTACTTACCCATTTTATTGAACACAAAGCTGAAGCTTTATTAAACGATTTAATTCAGATTAAAACATATATTGAAAAAAATGAAGGGGTTACCTGCGTGCGAATTGTAGAAATACTTAATAAAACCACCAATAAATTATTAGCAAAATCTGAAACAAAATGGTGTTTTATTACGTCGCAAACAAAACGACCTACGCGAATTACATCCGAAATCGTTAATTTATTTACTTAATAGACCAACAACATACTAAATAGTAACTTCAAAAGTTATATTTTAAAGATTAAAACCTACACTTTAAATGAAACGTTATCTATATTTCACTTTAACATTAGTTTTTTTAACGCTTTGGAGTTCTTGCCGCAAAGATTTTGAATTTACGGCTAGTACAGGAGACTTACAATTTTCTAAAGACACCATATATCTCGATACTGTTTTTACCAACATTGGTTCAAGTACATACAACTTAAAAGTATATAATAAAAGTAATGAAGATATTGTAATTCCTTCTTTAAAATTAAGCTTAGGCGAATCGTCAAATTATAGATTAAGTGTTGATGGCGTTCCTGGAAAAGTATTCGAAAACATACAAATTCAAGCTAAAGACAGCATGTTTATTTTTGTAGAAACGACTATAGATTTTAACAACTTTACAAATCCCGACGGAAATTATTTATACACCGATAAAATTGAGTTTGATGCAAACTCTAACCTACAAACTGTAGAGTTGGTTACACTAGTACAGGATGCTGTATTCATCTATCCCGACAGAAATAACACCACAAAACTTATTGAAACTCTAATTTTAAATGTGGGTGGACAATATACAGGCACAAATTTACAAGGCCGCGAATTATTACCAGAAGAACTCACGTTTACAAATCAAAAACCTTATGTTATTTATGGATTTGCCGCTGTACCTATTGGACAAACACTAACTATAGAAGCTGGTGCACGCTTACATTTCCATGATAATTCTGGTATTATTGTTTCTAACGCAGCATCAATACATGTCAATGGAGCTCCTAGCACCGATCAAGATCTTTTAGAAAACGAAGTTATTTTTGAAGGCGATCGTTTAGAGTCTAATTTTTCGGATACTCCGGGTCAATGGGGAACTATTTGGCTAGTGCAAGGAAGTTATGACAACATAATAAACCACGCCACTATAAAAAATGCTACAATTGGTATTCTTTCCGACGGTAATCCAGATGCTATTAATAATAAATTAAACATTACAAACACTCAAATTTACAACTCTAGCGCCTTTGGAATTTTAGGAAGACGCTCTTCTATTGTGGGAGAAAATGTTGTTATTAATAATGCAGGACAATCATCGTTTGCAGGAACATTTGGAGGTAAATATAATTTCACACACTCTACTATTGTAAACTATTGGGGTAATAGTTTTAGACAATTCCCTGCTTTATTATTAAACAATTTTGTTCTAGATGAAAACAATACAGCAACTGTTACAACTTTAAGAGAGGCCAATTTTAATAACTGTATTATTTACGGAAACGACAATCCTGAAATTTTATTAGATGAACTTGAAGACGATGCTGTATCATTTAACTTTAAATTTACAAATTGCTTAATTAGATTTGACAATTCTAATGGAAACTATACGGGTGCTAACTATGATTTTACTGATACAAATCATTTTGAGGGCAACATTTTTAATGAAGATCCCAACTTTATGGATCCTGATTTAAATAAATTTATTATTGGAGAAGAATCAGCAGCCATAAATTTAGGATTAGGGTCTTTTGCTACTCAAGTGCCTACAGATATTCTTAATGTAAATAGAACAAGTAGTCCTGACGCGGGAGCATATCAGCATATTACTTTTCCCGAGGAAGAAAACTAATACCAATTCTAAATAAAACTTCTTGGAATAAACTGATGGTATCCTAAATTAGAGTGTTTTTCGGGGAACTACAAACCATATAAAAAACGGTTAAACGATCACTTCTAAATTTTTAATAAAACATTAGGATCTGGACAATTTTCGGTAAAAAAACTCAAATCTTGTTTGCTACAAACTCCAGGGTAATCTCCTTTAAAGTCTTGAATATTCTTTATAATTTGAAAATGTAAATGTGGCGGATAATCACCATTAACCGAAGCATCACCCAAAAACGCTATACATTCTCCTTTTCTAAAGGCCTCCCCTACTTTTAAATCTTTTATAGACGATAAACTTAAATGTCCGTAAAGGGTATAAAAATCAACACCGTCAATATGGTGTTTTAAAATAATGGTTGGCCCATAATCTCCATATTTTGTATTATTTTTAAAAGAATGAACCACACCGTCAAGCGGTGTATAAATTAGAGTTTCGACATCACTCCACAAATCTACACCTAAATGGATATTGCGTTCTTCAACCGTTTTATCATTAAAATGAGAACTACGTTGGTATATACTTCTATCCTCTTTGTATCCTCCAAAAGCAACTAATCCGTTATACTTTTTAATATGAGCATTAATATAATTGAATAAACTTGTCGATGATGATACGTCTACTTTTTGAAGTGCTTCATTATTTTTAGACAGATCTAAAGCAATATATTTTGAATTTGGAATTGAAGCATCTAAAACGCGAAGTGGCTCAGTACTTATATTCTTAAGAAAATTAGAAAATTTGATTGCTGTCATACCAAACGTGTTTATCCAAAAATAAGAAACAATTATCTATTCTATAAACATTATAATTTTGAAAATTTATAGTAAATATGATGTCAGTCCGAGTAATTCCGCCCTTTTTGTTGGGATTGTATCGAGAACAGTTTCTCAAATCAAAATTGTATTCTCGATAGTTTTTCCGAGTTTATCAAACTCTAATTAACAAATTTCAACTCAAAAACGATCCATTTCAATAACATCACCAGCATTCATTTCCCCTATATGATTATCGCCTACGCGTACACGCACTAAACGCAACGTCGGAAACCCAACTGCTGCAGTCATTTTTCTAACTTGACGAAATTTCCCTTCGTTAAGTGTTATAGACACCCAGGATGTTGGTCCATGGCGCTCATCTCTTATTTTTTTTGCGCGTTGTGGTAATACAGGAATTTTAGATAACTTAAAGGCTTTACAAGGTTTTGTTATATAAGGTTTAGCTTCAACACTTATTTCTACACCAGACTTTAATAATGCTATAGCGTCATCCGTAATATCACCATCAACTTGTGCATAATATTCTTTATCGAACTTTCGGCTATTTATTAAAGCACTCGTTTTTCCGTCAGTAGTTATCAATAATAAACCTTCTGATTTTTCATCCAAACGACCAACAGACATACTACCTTCTGGAAAATCAAATAACGACCCTAGAAACTTTTTAGATTGTTCTTTATTGGCATTACTCATAAACTGACTTAAAACCCCACAGGGTTTAAAAATCACAAAATGGCGATGATTCTTTTTAGACCCTTCCATTCAAAATACTATAGACTAATTCTTTTGTTGGTTTTTGACCATTAATTTTAGATTTAACGTCATCAAAAGTCACTTTAAAATCACATCCCGATTTATAAGCTGTACAACCATACGCCGTTTTTCCTCGAATTACCGTTCCTTTTTTACATTTCGGACATAATAATTCATCAGGTTTCGCTTTCGCGGAACTGACCTTAGGTTCTAACTTAAGTTTAAAATTCTCATCAAAACGTAGTAAACCTTCAACAGTACCAGCTTCAGTTTTAAAACCTTTTAAATTGACTGTAGATCCTTTTTGAAGCAATCGGATAAATTGCTTTTCAGATATTTTTTTATCGCCAAAACTAAATGGCAATACAAAACTGCATCCCGATTTAAAAGCAGAGCAACCATAAGCACTTTTACCTTTTATAAAGTGTCCTTTTTTACATTTCGGACAAACCTCAGCAGTAATACCTGCTTTTTTTTTCACAGTTGCCTTAACAGCTCTGTTTTTAATTACGGTTTCTTGAGATATATTGGCCCGCTTGGTTTCGCTTCTTACTTCGTACACCAAAGCATCAACCATACGTTTCATGTTTTTAATAAACGCTCCTGCACTGTATTCGCCTTTTTCTATATCTTTTAATTGTTTCTCCCAAGAACCTGTTAATTCGGCCGATTTCAACATATTATTTTGAATCGTATCAATCAATTGAATACCTGTAACTGTTGGTAACACTTGTTTTTTATTACGCTTTATATACTTCCGTTTAAAAAGTGTTTCTATAATATTGGCACGTGTAGACGGGCGACCAATACCATTTTCTTTCATTAAATCTCGCAACTCATCATCATCAACCTGTTTTCCTGCAGTTTCCATGGCACGTAATAAAGTGGCTTCTGTAAACTGATTTGGTGGTTTGGTTTCTTTTTCTAAAAAAGAAGGCTCATGCGGTCCTTTTTCGCCTTTTACAAACGTTGGTAGAATACCCGATTCTTTTTCTTTAGCATTTGGATTTTCGAATACGATACGCCATCCCTTTTCTAATATTTCTTTTCCTGTAGTTTTAAAAACTACTTTCGCCGCATTTCCTAAAACGGTCGTATTTGCAACAATACAATCGTCATAAAACACACCTATAAATCGTTTTACAATAATATCGTAAACCTGTTGCTGGTTGTATTGCAAATTACTCTGCATTCCTGTTGGAATAATAGCGTGGTGATCGGTTACCTTTTTATCGTTAAAGACCTTAGTCGATTTCTTTATCGGTTTTCCTAAGAGGGGTTGCGTAAGCACTGCATAATTTGTTAACTTTTGAAGAATTCCTGTTACTTTAGGATAGACATCATTTGGTAAAAATGTGGTATCTACTCTGGGATAGGTCACTACTTTTTGCTCGTATAATTTTTGAACAATCTTTAATGTTTCGTCTGCCGAAAACCCGAACTTTGTATTACAATACACCTGCAACCCTGTTAAATCAAATAGCTTGGGTGCATATTCTTTTCCTTTCTTTTTGGTAATCGATGCGATTTCAAAATCGCTTTCTTTTACTTTAGCGGCTAAAGCCTCTCCATCTTCCTTTTTAAGAAAACGTCCTTCCTCATAACTAAAAAGCGTATCACGATACATGGTTTGCAATTCCCAATATGGCTGCGGTTTAAAGTTTTCTATGTCTTTAAATCGATTTACAACCATCGCCAAAGTTGGTGTTTGTACGCGACCAACAGATAATACTTGTTTGTAACCACCATGCTTTACGGTGTACAATCTGGTTGCATTCATACCTAATAACCAATCGCCTATGGCTCTCGAAAAACCTGCATAATATAAATTATCATAATCTTCTGAAGCTTTTAAATTTTGGAATCCTTCTTTTATAGCTTCGGTAGTTAATGATGAAATCCATAAACGTTGCACCTCACCTTTGTAACCAGCCTCGTTCATTACCCAACGTTGTATAAGTTCTCCTTCTTGACCTGCATCCCCGCAGTTTATAACAACATCAGCTTTGTCAAATAAACTTTTTACAATGTTGAATTGCTTCTGTATTCCTGAATTCTCAGCCACTTTGGTTTCAAATTTTTCGGGTAACATGGGTAAATTATTTAAATCCCAACTTTTCCAGTATGGTTTATAATCATTAGGCTCTTTTAAAGTACATAAATGCCCGAATGTATAGGTTACCGCATAACCATTGCCTTCGTAATAACCATCACGTTTAGAATTGGCTCCTAATACAGTAGCAATTTCGCGGGCAACACTTGGTTTTTCAGCTATACAGACTTTCATTAATTTACAGCGCTCTTTATAAGATTAAGAATTTGCAAAATAGGAATTTTGATATGGATTTTAACATGGATTTGTTATGAGTTATTAACTATGTTTTTTTTAATATCTATTTTTTTATCTATTTTTACAAAAAACAAACTCTCAATTCTCTCAACGCTCTCAAAATGCACAAATTAACCTGCGCACTAATACTTGCATTTATCAGCAATTATTATAGTTTCTCACAAGTTGGTATAGGAACAACATCACCAGATCCATCTTCTATCTTAGATATTCAATCTACATCTCAAGGTTTTTTACCTCCAAGAATGACCTCATTACAAAGAGATAATATTGTATCTCCTGCTGAAGGTTTGTTTATTTACAATTTGGACAGCAATTGTTTTCAGTTTTATAAAGGAGCTTCATGGTCTGATTGTTTAGGAGAATCTCCTACTAATTCTTTAGATTGCAGTTCTACGGTAGTAAATAGTACTTATACTGTTACTAATCCATTAAATAGTAGCAATACAATAACTATAAATGTTCTTGTTAATGTTATAGAAACATATACTATAAGTACAAATACGGTAAATGGTTATAGCTTTTCTGGTTCTGGAATATTTAGTTCTATAGGATTAAATACGATCACACTTACGGGATCGGGAACTCCAACCGTTGCTCAAACAGATACTTTTACTATTACTTTTACAGGAAAGGGTGATATTTGTAATACGGATATTACTGTCTCTTCAACTTTGCCTAATTGCTTAGCGTATCTTAATGCCGGATTTACTACTGATGGTGTATATTCAATTGACCCAGATGGAGCTGGAGCCAATCCTGCCTATGACTGTTATTGCGACATGACTAATGATGGTGGTGGTTGGACACTTGTATTTAATCATGATACTGTTGGTGGTTATTGGACCAATGACCTGGAAGCTAATGAATTTAATATCGCTTCACCTAGTTTAACAACTAATAAATATTCTATTTTAAGCAAATTGGATGAGTTAAAAAATGCCACAGCGCCTTACGAGTTTAGACTGCATTACCCCACCTTGGGGCTAACTAACCATTGGAGTCAAACTTTTGACCCTAGGAGCAGTGCTTCTACCATAAGACCCGTAGCTGGTTATACCGCAATTAGTATTGGAATGACTAATAGTAATTGGGGAGGTCTTGAGTTATCTGGGGGCAATACTTATTTAGATGGCTCTGTAAATAGTGGCAATTGGTTTTACTCTATTGGCAGTATTAATGCATGGTCTGGAGGCCTACCTTCAAATGCTACTTCTGTTAGCAGTGTCCAATTATTTATTAGATAATAGTTTTATTACGATCTTCCTTATGCTTTTAATTAAAAGATAAAGTTTATTAATACAAAACGTTATCAACTGTTAAACAAAAACATAGTCTTCTTCTAAAATCAATTTTTATAAGGCACCGTTCCTGTTGAATCAACAAGGTGACCCCATTTTTCTATATACGTAGGTCCTGCTAAGAATTCATCGTCCAAACGATTGAGTTCCTCTTTAAGCAATTCTCCTAAATTATTGGCAATAGTATTATAGGCTGGGTTTCCTGCGAGGTTATTTAACTGATAAGGATCTTCAACATTATCAAAAAACAACCATTCACCATCTAAATCTTTAGCATAAGTATATGTCTTAGTTATAACACCTCTAAACTCCTTACCGCCTCTGCTTCTATTAGTCTGTCCAAATGGCTGAACATTTGTAACAAGAGTTGCCTTACGATTATCCTCTTCGTTTCCAAGGATCACATCTGTAACATCCTTACCATCTAAACCAACAGGTATATTTACACCCGACATACCTAACATCGTAGGCAATATATCCAAGGTATTTAATAGGAAATCACTTTTTCTTCCTTTTTTCCCAAGTAATGCTGGATATTTAATAATAAAAGGCACTTTCGCCGACTCTTCATAAATTATTTGCTTCTTTATTTTCCCATGACTATTAATCATATCGCCATGATCTGAAGTAAATACAAAAATGGTATTGTCTTCAATATGGCTTCGCTTGATTGCGTCTTGCAATTGTTTAATATAATTATCTAACGCAGAACAATGCGCATAATATCCTCGGAGAATATCTTTTGTCTTTTCACTTAATTCCTCTGGTACATTTGGTCTTAATTCTACATCAATATTTTTATATAAGTCTTGAAATTCTTTAGGAGCAGTTTGATATGGCGCATGAGGTGGTCCCCAAGAAAGCATCAAAGAAAATGGTTTTTTACTTTTTGCCTGTTCTTCGATATAGGCAATGGCGTCTTTTGTTTGAGCTTCGGCATCATACCCATCCCAACTATGCAATTTATCATCATTTCCCCAATAGTTTGAATTATTATAACTATGAGAACATTCCAATACTTTCCAGTAATCGAAACCTTGTCGCCTTTCTTTGGGTATATGCGTAGAACGCCCATTACCATCTAGATGCCATTTTCCAATATAAGCCGTATTGTATCCTTCCTGTTTAAAAAGTTTTGCAAAACTATTGGCGTCTGGGTCAAGCGAAATATCATTCATAAACATACCGTTTTTCAACACATATTGTCCTGTTAATAACATAGCTCTATATGGTGTACATACTGGACTTGTTGAAACGGTATTAGTAAAGTAAACCCCTTCTGAAGCAAGTTTATCTAGATTTGGAGTTTTTACATCAAGATTACCAGCATACCCCATTGATTCTGCCCGCCATTGATCAGCAAAAACATATACAATGTTAGGTTTTTCAATTTTATCGCTACAAGAAATAAGGAATGAAGACAAGAGTAATAAATGAATAATATTTTTCATTTCACAAAAGGTGTTTGATTTTTGTATGAAGTAGTTTAAACTTTTTTGATTGAAACGAGAAATAGTTATTTTATGGTCAATTGAAGCATTTTTTGTGATTCATAGTAGCCCTATGGAGCAATAAAAAGGCAAAAATTGAGTAAAAAAGAGCATTTTGTAGCCAATTAAAAAAAGTTTAAACCACTTCTATATGTGAGTAATCATAAAAATACTTTTAATTATTTATTTTACCAAGGAAGATTAACTTGATCTTCAATATCCCAAAACGCTCCGTTTTCAAAATCTTTATTTATAAAATCAAAAATCCGATCTGCCGACTCGTCTGTTGTTAAACGCCCATTAATAATATTATCTTTTGCTATGGTCGTTTTAACCCAACCGGGATGTAAAGAAGCTACTCTTATATTATTTTCTAGTCTGTTCGTTAATATTTTCGTATACATATTTAACGCGCTTTTAGACATACGATAGGCTACTGAATCTGTTCGATTACAAACATCTAACGATCCCATCTTGGATGAAATATTAACAATCTTTCCATTATTTTCTATAATATCAATCATAGATTCTGTAAAAAACACAGTGCCAGTAACATTAACATCAAAAGTTTGTTCAAAAGATTTTATTTCAGGATAATTAGCATCTAGATCTGGTCCTATTCCAGCATTATTCACCAAAATATCAATATGTTTGAATTTAGCTAAAACCGTTTTACGCGCATTTTCTATACTTAATGGTTTTGATAAATCTAGACTTAATGAATAAAAGTCATCATCTTCAATACCTTCTATTTTTCCATCTCTACAAGCACCAATGACAAAAAAGTTTTCTTTAAGCATCTTTTTTGCCAAAACATAACCAATTCCTCGACTTGCTCCTGTTATTAAAATCACTTTTTTCATTTGAATAACTTTTTAATACTAATTAAAATAAATATGATAAACAAGGCAACTATTCAATATGAACTTGATATTTACTCAATAACCCAACAACACCTTCCAAAGAAAACTTTGCCCCTTTCACCCTATTCTTTTCTGGATGAATTTCATAATGAATAGCTTTTCTGAAGTCTGATTTTTCTAAGTTGGTGTTTTCAAAAGTGGCATTTTCAAAATCACAATCATCAAATAAGCAACCACTTAAATCGGCTTCTGTAAAATCTACATCTTGAAGTTTCGAATTAATCAGTCTTGTATTTTTTAAAACCACTTGATAAAACGATGCATGGTTTAGTTGACAGTTTTCAATATAAATGGAAAATCCAAACGGATTAGAATTTTCAAAATGCAAACCGAGCATTTTACAGGCTTGAAACTTGACATCTTGAAACGACGTGCTCGTTATATTTGCTGTACTTAAATTACATTCTATAAACTCGCATTCTAAAAAACGAATTTCGGATAAAAAGCCTTCAGAAAAATTACAATTTAAAAATGTACAATATTCGTAATCCCCTTTTGGCAGTCTGGTTTTCGTGAAGTCTTGCTTTTTAAAAGTTTCATCTTCTATTAAAGCTGTTGACATAATTATTGTTTCTTTTTTATGGTGTTGATATGCTATAACGAAGTTAACTTATTTTAAATAATGTTCGGTAGATTCCGATAAAAAACAGAAATATGAAATAGTTTTAATTCCTTTAAAATCACTAAATTTTGTCGACAACACTTAATGCCAATCGAATTTTAAAATAATCCATATCTTCATTAAAATACACAAAATAAGGTCTTAGCGCTGTTGGAGCATCTAATTCTACTTTAGCTTTTCGAACGGCTTCCACATCACTTTTAGACACAAAATCATAGATATTAATGTCTTTCCCTTTACTATACAACTTGGCAATATGCGAATAAATGGTTGTTGTTGACAATTTACGTTCTATAGATATTTCCTCGATAGACATGCCTGATTTATATAAATTGTAAGTCTCTAAAACGGTATCTTTCTTTTTAGGCTTCATGACTTTAGAACCCATAAAGTTTATGATTTCAGCAATAAACTCATCACCATAAACCTCCATTTTACGTTGTCCTACACCACTAATTTTTAAGAAATCGTCATCACTCATCGGACGCTCTCGTTCTATTTCTTTTAAAGTGGCATCACTAAACACCAAATAGGCTGGTATGTCTTCTTCTTGAGCAATTTTATAACGTAATAATCTTAAACGTTCGAATAAATTATTCGCATTTGTTTTAGGCTTTGCCTTCGCCTTTGTTCGCTTTGTTCGGGTTTTCTTTTCTTTTACTACCGCTTTTATTTCGGTAACCTCTACGGGCTTTGTTAACGCTACTTTTGCGCCATTATACAGTACATTCTTGGAAAACGCTGTTAACTGTAATGCATTGTGCTTATGAAATGCTATTTCGCAATAGCCTTGATTTATAAGTTGAATAATAAAATGCTGCCAATGTTTCCAAGAAATATCTCTTCCTATACCAAAAGTACGAACCCCCTGATAACCTTTTGCTAAAACGACTGCGTTTTGTGATCCACGAAGCACGTCTACAATCATTCCCATGGCCTCGGTTTCTTGTAAACGATACACCGCTGAAAGAATTTTTTGAGCAATAATGGTTCCGTCGAATACTTGTGGCGGATTTATACAAACATCACAGTTACCACAATTTTCGCCTAGTAATTCTCCAAAATAACTTAATAAAATTTTCCGTCTGCATGTGGTAGCTTCGCTAAATTGCTTCATACGATCTAACTTCGCTATTTGAAACTCTTCGTTAGATGCTCCACTTGCAAAATTTCGTAATTGAATGACATCGGCATAACTATGAAATAATAAAGCATGTGCTTTTAATCCGTCGCGACCACCACGACCAATTTCTTGATAATAGCCTTCAATATTTTTAGGCATATTATAGTGAATAACCCAACGCACGTTAGACTTATCTATGCCCATACCAAAAGCCACCGTAGCACAAACAATCTGAGTTTTATCGTAAACAAAAGACTCCTGTACTTTAGAACGTTTTTCAAAAGTTAATCCCGCATGATATGCTGCGGCAGGAATACTATTCGCTTTTAATTTTTTAGCCAATTGCTCGGTCGTTTTACGACTTAAGCAATATATAATCCCTGACTGGTTTGGCTTTTGCTTAATAAATTTAATGATTTGAGAAATTCTTTCAGTCCCCGAGCGTACTTCTAAAGCTATATTTGGTCTATCGAAAGACGATACAAACTGTTGAGCATGCCCTATCCGAAGTTGCTTTACAATATCTTGTCGCGTGGCTTTATCGGCGGTTGCCGTTAATGCTATAAATGGTGTATTGGGTAATGTTTTCTTTAAAAATCCTAATTGCTGATATGAGGGTCTGAAATCGTGACCCCAAGACGATATACAATGCGCCTCGTCTATGGCAACACAACTAATATAAGTTTCGCTAAGTATGTTTTGCAAACCTGCTAAACTTTCGGGTGCCACATAAAGCAATTTTAAATCAGCATTTAAAACACGATCTATAATTGCAGATTGCTCTTCGTTACTTTGGCTACTGTTATAATATGATGCCGGTATTCCGTTTGCACTTAATCCATCAACCTGATCTTTCATTAAGGCTATTAAAGGCGAAATAACCAATGTAACCCTTTTAAATAATAATGCTGGAAGCTGAAAACAAATAGATTTACCTCCACCGGTTGGCATAATAACCAAACAATCTTTTTTGTTTAAAACGGTCTCAACAATATCTTGTTGGTTCATTCTAAAACTATCGTAACCAAAATAAGTTTTTAGATTAGTAAATAGTTGCTCTTGAATGTTGGTTGTTGGCATGAAAAGAATTCTGAAATAGTTACATTAAACACATTAATGCATTACCATTCTCTAAGTTTATTTAATTCTTCTTGTTCTTTAAGTGCTTTTTTAGAAATCACCTTTAAAAACGAAGGATGCTGTTCTATAGCATATTCTATTCTTTTAACAATGTCGTCTGTAGACTCGTTATCGTAATCAATTTCTAAAGGTTCTTTAATCTCAAAAGACTGCATAATGTTTTTCTTTTTTATGCGTAGTCCTTTTTTATCAAAAGACCTTCTAAAACCGTCTATTACAATAGGTACAACTACAGGTTTGTAACGTTTAATAATATGTGCCGTTCCTTTTCTTACGGGTTTAAACGGCGTTGTTGTCCCTTGAGGAAACGTAATAACCCAACCATCGTCTAAGGCTTTAGCAATACTAGAAATATCGCTCATTTTAACTTGCCTGTTCACATCTTGTCCTTCTGCGCGCCATGTACGTTCTATACTTATAGACCCCATATAAGCAAATATTTTTGGCAAAAGTCCAGATTTCATGGTTTCTTTCGCAGCAACATAATACATGTTTAGCTTAGGATTCCATATATATCCTACATTTTTTATAGTATCTACTCGCCCACTTAAACTGGCATTAAATACATGAAACATAGATACCACATCAGCAAAATAGGTTTGATGGTTCGATATAAACAACACATTAGTATCTGGTAAATTTTTAATGATTTCTGACCCTTCTATTTGCAGTTCATTATACCCTCTAAATCTCCTGTGCGATATCACTCCAAATAGCCTAATTAGCCATTTTTTTAAAAATAATATGTGCCCGAATGGATTTCTCTTAAACAATCCCATAAATCTCTCGTCAATTGGTTGGTTTATTGCTACAAATGTACTAAATCTAATAAACTACAGCATTTGTTTTAACAAGTCTTTAATCTCGCTAAGCATCATGGCAGTAGCTCCCCAAACAACATAATCGTTTAAATTAAAGGCAGGCACCTCAACATCAACACTATAAGATGTTGTAACGGTATTGGTAATAACTCTTTTAGCGTCCAAGAAATATTTTAAATCGACCTCTATTACTGTTTCTACTTCATGTTCTTGTTTTACAAACTTTGGCGTGTTGTGAGCAACTCCAATAAACGGCTGTACATAAAAATTACTGGGCGGAATATAAACTTCGGTTAACTGCTGTATAACTTCAATATCTTTTATTGGGACACCAACTTCCTCGAAAGTTTCTCGCACTGCTGCATCTTCCAACGATAAATCTTGAGATTCTAGTTTTCCGCCAGGAAAAGCCACTTGTGCAGAATGCACTCCTTTATAGGTTTTTCTTAATATTAAAACAAACTTTGTTTTATGAGATTCGTCTGGGTAAAACAATGCTAAAACACCTGCTCGTTTTGCGTTTTTCATAACTTGTTTTTGAGTTCTTACTAACTCTTGACGAAAAGGCGGTACCATTTTAAACTGAGATACTTGCCCTGGAAGCGGTATATTTTTTATTTTTGAAATTGATTCTAAAAAATCATTAAAATTCATCTATTATGAGTTTCATTAATTAATATAGCCTAAATAAACAGCTTTTTTTACTAAGCCCGCTGCATTATTGACTTGTAATTTCAAGTATATATTCTTCTTATGCGTTTCTATTGTATACCGACTTAAAAACAATTTTTCGGCTATTTGATCTGTTGCTAATTCTTTTATCAAAAAGCTTATCCTAATTCAAAATCACTATTTTTATCAAAAATATTATCAATATAAATAAAAAAATACCAAACTATGAAAAGTAAACTTTCAAAAACATTAATTTTCAGTTCTATGCTATTATTTTGCTTTTTTACACAAAGCCGTACTGAAGAGAATATTATTTCAGAAAACGATAACACATCAAAAGTGCGTCCTTCTAAAAACAGTAGGTAATGGAGGGGACACAGGTAAAACTGTAAACTCAAACAAAAAATAACCCAAACATTTAACTACACCACAGACAATCAAAATTTAATTATTAGCGACATCGATGCTATAATAACACATTATGCTATTTACGATATCTATGGTACAGTAATAACAGAAGTTAACAACGTCTACCTTACAAATAATACGATACCCATAGATGCTTTACAAAATGGCATTTACATTTTGAAAATTCAACTAGAAAATGGGGACGTGCTAACAAAAACTATAGCTAAACAATAGACATTATTTAACTTAAAATATTTAATACATAGGATCAATAACAACTCTTAAAACAACAATTATTATGAAAAAGTTACAATTAAATTACTTCGCGCTCTTTATTCTTTTTACGGTTAATATTAATGCTCAAACCAATACATTTCCTACTTCTGGTAAAGTAGGAATTGGATCTATTTTTCCATCTGCAGAACTTGAAGTTAAATCCTTAACCAATGACAATGCTGAAATTCACATCAACTCTTCTACAGATGGAAAACCATCAATTATAAGGTTTCAAGATGCAGGAACAAATACTTGGGGACTACTTTCTAATTACCCAAACACAGATAAATTAAGCATATATAACTATCATAACACTTCAAATGCTATGGTTTTTGATATTGAAGGCAATGTAGGCATAGGCACAATAAACCCAACCGAAAAATTAACTGTAAACGGAAAAATACTTTGTGAAGAAGTAGAAGTGATTTTAGATGTTCCTGCAGCAGATTATGTTTTCGAAAAATATTACAATGGGTATTCTAACTTAAAAGCAGACTATGTTATGCCAACTCTTGAAGAAGTCGAAAACTACACCAAAGCGAATCACCATTTACAAGAAGTACCAAGTGCTGCCACTTTAAAAGAAGATGGACTACAAATTAAAGAAATGAGTATGATTCTTTTGCAAAAAATAGAAGAATTGACATTGTATACTATCGAGCAAGAAAAGCGTATTAAGGCTTTAGAGGCTCAAATTGTTAAATAGAAATAAACTTACACTTTCTACCTCCCTTAAAAACAAGGTTGTTAAATAAATATTATAAAAACGTCTAGAATTATTTCTAGACGTTTTTTATATCTTTGAACATAAAACTAACACATGCGTTTACTTAGTATTTTATGTTTATTATTTATTCTATTTAGTTGTGATAACAAACCATCTAAAAAAAATAAATCACCTGAAACTACCGAAACAAAAGCGAATAAAAACAAGAAGTATAGTGATTCTATCATTGCAAATAAAAGAGCATTCCCAAAGCTAGATTCTAAAAATGTAATGGATTTCTTTTTAGATTATGATAAAAAGTATAAAGAAAATAAAGTTCGCATGACTACAGATTTTGGCACTATAGATATTCTTTTATTTGAAGACACCAAATTCCATAGATCGAACTTTATTTTTTTAACCAAACAAAAGTATTTTAACAATACTCAGTTTTATCGTGTTATTGATAATTTTATGATTCAAGGCGGAGCAAGCGATGATAAAAAAACGATGAAAAAACGTTTTAACATTGGTAAATATCTATTACCAACCGATACGGATAAAGGTCACAAACACGATAGAGGTGTTATTTCTATGCCTAGTAGCGACATAGATAACCCGTATAAATTAGCATCACCTTACGAGTTTTTTATTGTACAACAAAAAGGAGGTTCGCATTTTTTAGATGGCGATTTTACCGTTTTCGGAAAAGTCATTAAAGGGATGGATGTTGTTGATAAAATTGCTGCTGTTGACACCGATGAAGCCGATTGGCCTTTGAAAAATATTTGGATTAAAAGTGTGGAGATTATTGAATAGTTATTTAGACTGATTAGATTGTTAGACTTCTTAGATTAGTTAGATTGTCTAATTTTTACTTTTCTATGTTTTGATAAATTTTTGGTAAAGAAATTTTAAACTTTACCGCCAATAATCGAATTATAATAACTGTAACTCCTGCTATAACAAATACAATATTGTTTTCTATTGGAAATTCGCGAAGTAAAAAGTAAACAGATCCTCCAATGATACAGGCTGTTGCGTAAATCTCTTTTCTAAAGATTACAGGTATTTCGTTACATAAAACATCCCTAATGACACCTCCAAAACTCGCCGTTATGGTACCTAATGCAATACAAATAATAGGATGTAAATCGGCGCTTATTCCTTTTTCTATACCCACTACAGTATACAAGCCTATACCAATCGTATCGAATAAAAAGAGTGATGTTCTTAAATAGTTTATTTGATTTCTTAAAAGAATAGCAAATATTGCTGATCCTATAATGACATAGGTAAATGTAATATCCTTCATCCAACCAACTGGAACATTTCCTATTAATAAATCACGTAATGTACCTCCACCTACTGCAGTTACAAAACCTATTATGAGTATCCCTAATAAGTCCATTTTTTTATTAATGGCTATCAATACGCCTGAAATAGTAAAGGCAATGGTTCCTAAAATATCGATGGTGTAAAACATAACTTTGGTTGTTAGTTGTTAGTTGTTAGTTGTTAGTTGTTAGTTGTTAGTTGTTAGAAACTATAAATTGATCCTTACATATTTGTATTAAACTTACTTTTTCTCTTTTTTCTTTACTCTCTTTTCTTTTGCCTTATAACTTATGCCTCAGAACTCATCAACTTTAATATGGATTCCTGCCTGCTCAAGAATGACAAAAACAAAAGATATAGCTGAAATATTTATATTCATGAATTCAATAATTTAAGATATAAACCTACGAATAAAGCCCGCCCCCCCTTTTTGAGGTAACGCCCAAAAACATTTCATTATTTTTTAGATCCTTCGGCTACGCTCAGGATAAGCGATTCACGCACTTTTTCTTATCAGAAAAAGAGGTTCTCTGCTTACATATCCTGAGTATAATAATTATAATCTTTCATGATAATCTCTATAAAACCTCTATCCGTTTGCTGCTTTACGTCTTTTATGCCAACCACTTCTATGAGTTTATTTTTTAGTTTTTTCATGGTTGCATAATCGTTTGACGCTTTCGCGGATATAAACGTGTCTTTAATTATTCTCGCATCGTTATCGGATAATTTTATCACATTCGGATAAGTTGGTTTGTAATCGTCGCGTAAATTCTCTAGTATGGTATGTCCCATCGTTACACTGTCTCTTAAACCTACAACGGCGGTTCCAGCAGCCATATCTCCCAATCGTTGAGTTTTGTTATTAAAAAGCATAACAAAAAAGCCTAAACCGAAAATATACACATCTACTACTCTAAAAAACCAACGCACGGCATAATCTGAAAACGAGGCTTGGTATCCATCTATTTTTACTACTCTAATTTTAAGGACGCGTTTACCAACGGTTTGCCCTTGTAAAAAAGATTCTTGCACCAGCGAATAGAGCATTACAGGGAAACTTAATACGGTGTTTATTGCGATTTGCGACCATTCGTCCATATTATCGAACGCTCCAAATGTTAAATTTAAAAGCATTAAATACCCTACTTTTATGGCTGTATCTAAAATAAACGCCAACAAACGCTCACCTGCTCCTGCGGCATTAAATTTTATTTTTACATTTTGGGTCGTGTTAATTTGTAACTCTGACATTTTCTCTTTTAATTTAACAAATATATGAGGGAAGTTGCATTCATCAAGCAAAATAAGGAAAAATGGTTAAGTTTTGAAAAAGCGGTCTTTAATAATGATTTTGAAGATGCTGATGAACTGGCTTCTCAATACATCCACTTAATAAACGATCTCGCTTACGCGCAAACGTATTATCCTAAAAGTAAGGTTATTACTTACTTAAACCAGTTGGCTGCGAAAGCCTTCCAAAAAATTTATAAAACTAAACGCGAAGACACCAATAGAATTGTTAGTTTTTGGAAAACCGAAGTGCCATTAATTTGTTATCAATACCGAAAATACATTTACATCGCTTTTATTATATTTTTTGCGTTTACATCTATTGGCGTTATTTCTGCTGCTAATGATGGTGAATTTGTACGTTCAGTTTTGGGTGACAACTACGTAAACATGTCTTTAGAAAACATTGAAAAAGGCGACCCCGTGGCTGTTTATAAAAGCGGAAGCAACTGGGGAAGTTTTATTGGTATTACCATTAATAATTTAAAAGTTGGCATTATTGCTTTTGTTTTAGGTGTTTTTGGAGGTATTGGCACACTCTGGATTATGTTTCAAAACTGCATTATGTTGGGTTCTTTTCAATACTTTTTTTACGAAAAAGGCGTGTTTTGGGAAAGTGTTCGCGGTATTTGGATTCATGGTTCTATGGAGATCTTTGCTATTGTTATAGAGGCAGCTGCGGGTTTAATTCTGGGTGCTAGTATTTTGTTTCCAGAAACCCATTCTAGATACACATCCTTTAAAATGGGAGCCAAAACGGGTATTAAAATTTTAATTAGCACGTTTCCTTTTACCTTTTCGGCTGGTTTTTTAGAAGGCTTTATTACACGTTATTCTAACATTATGCCCTATTGGTTGTCTGTTGGTATTATATTAATTACTTTAGGACTTATAAGTTATTACTACTTAATTTATCCATTTAAAATTCAAAAACAAATTACCCAAACTTCTATTTTAAGTCCGCCTACTATTTGATATTCAACAAGAAACATATTATTTTAATTCTGCTGTTGACTTTTATGAGTCATGCAGATAGTTATGGTTTAAACACAACTCAAACCTCAGAAGACATTCGGCAATTTGATGATGATTTTAAAGACCGATACTCGGGAAGAAAATATAATTACGAAGGCAAAAAGGTTGTTGGTAAAACTGAATCTGGATCGGGAGATTACGCCGATTATAAAGATGGTAAACCCCAAACCAAAGAAAAAAACAATTCTGAAAATCTAAGTATTGATTTGGGTCCGTTTGGCTGGTTGTTTTATTTGGCACTTACTGCAGCTGTTATGTATTTAGTTTACATTCTTTTTAATGAAGGTGGTAGTGGTTTATTTGCATCCAACAGAAATAAAAAATTAAACGATTTTGAAGAAATAACTGCCGAAAATATTGAAAATGCAGATATTCATACACTTATAAAAAATGCAGAAAACGATACCGATTATAGACTCGCTGTTAGGTATTATTATCTACTGATATTAAAGACACTAAGTATAAAAAACCATATAAAATTTGAAGATGATAAAACAAATGCCGAATATTTAGACGAGGTAAGCAACAAACCTTTTAGCGATAAATTTGCCTACGCGCAATATTTATACAACTACATTTGGTATGGTAAATTCCCTGTAAACATCGCGCAATACACCAAAGCAAAAAGCAATTTCACAATCCTTTTAAACTTGGTTAAATAATGAAAAAGGTACTGCCACTAATTATTATTATTGCCGCTATAATTGTTACAGCCTCTGTAGTTATTGGTGTAAAATATACAAAAACGGTAGATTGGGAAGAGTCTTTTGACGAACGCAGCAACAAACCCTATGGTGTAAGTGTTTTATATAAAGAACTACCTAAGCTTTTTAAAGATCAAAAAGTGAGAACAGTTTTTCATCAACCCTCAAGTTATTTAAGCGCAAATTCTGAGGATGGTTATGGTGAACATGTCGCAGAAGGCAGCTTTATAATTATTGGTAATTCTGATTATTTAGAAAACGATTCGGTCGATGAATTATTGAAATTTGTAGATGATGGGAATACCCTTTTTATATCTGATTATTATTTTAATCAAAAACTTATTGACACCCTCGGTTTTGACACCGAATACATTGAAAATAAAAAAGATAGCATCTCATATCAATCTTTAAAATATTTAAATATTGACGAAATTACTATAGATAAAAATGAAGGCGACCTCTATTTCACGAATCTCGACAGTATAAATCATAACATTTTGGGGTATTCTAAAATAGATTATAAACATCCCAATTTTATTGAGTTTTCTTTTGGTGAAGGCAAAATATATTTGCATTTAGAACCTAAAGCCTTTACCAATTATCATCTTTTAAAGGACGACAGATATAAATATGTTGAAGGTTTAATATCTTATTTACCAGAAAACGATGTGTATTACGACTCGTATATAAAAATACGAACGGGTTATGATGGCGATGTAGAAAAAGAATCGAATTTAAGTTGGTTTTTAGAACAACTATCGTTTCGTTGGGCTTGGTACACTGCTATTGTTTTTGGGATTTTATTTATGATATTTAATGCCAAACGCAGACAACGCATTATTAAAATTATAAAACCATTGCAAAACACAACGGTTGCTTTTGTTAAAACCATTTCGAATTTATATTTTGAAACGAAAGATCACAAAAATTTAATCGATAAAAAAATAACGTACTTTTTAGAAAAAATTCGTACCGATTTTAATATAGACACGACTGTTTTAAATGATGATTTTATTACGAAATTAGCATCTAAAACAGGAAAAAAGAAAGACGACATTAAAAGAATAATTGACTACATCAATTTGTTACGTACCAAAAACGAATTTTATGAAGGGCAATTAATAACATTAAATAAGCATATTGAAGCTTTTTATTCAAACTAATTATGGACGAAAATAAAGAACAAAAAGACACTCAAGATTTTTCACCTAAAGACGATGTGGTATCATCAATAGATAGCAGCGCTTTAGAAGACACAAACAATTTACAGTTTGAAAATAGATTGGATTTATCTGAACTTCAAGCTAGTGTTCAAAAAATAAAACAAGAGGTTGGTAAAGTTATCGTAGGACAAAAAGATATGGTAGATATGCTAATTGCATCGCTTCTGGCTAAAGGCCATTCCCTTATTGAAGGTGTACCAGGTGTCGCAAAAACAATTACGGCTAAACTATTAGCTAAGTCTTTAAGTGTCAGTTTTAGTAGAATACAATTTACGCCAGATTTAATGCCGAGTGATATTTTAGGAACCTCAATTTTTAATTTAAAGTCCTCAGAATTTGAATTTAAAAAAGGACCTATTTTCTCTAATATGATTCTTATTGACGAAATTAATAGAGCACCAGCAAAAACACAGGCGGCTTTATTTGAAGTTATGGAAGAACAGCAAATTACTATTGACGGCAATAAGTTTAAATTAGATTCTCCTTTTATAGTTTTGGCAACTCAGAATCCCGTAGAACAAGAAGGGACATATAGGTTGCCCGAAGCGCAATTAGATCGTTTTTTGTTTAAAATAGATGTCGACTATCCAAATTTAGAAGAAGAAATAGAAATACTTTCGAGAGAACACGAACTTAAGGATAAAGCTAAAGTAGATGCAATCACCTCTTTTTTAACAGGAGCGCAAATTATAAAATATCAAAACTTAGTAGCCCAGATAGTCGTAGAAAAACATTTACTTAAATACATTGCTGAACTTATTGTAGCCACGAGAAACAATCAGTTTTTATATTTAGGAGCATCGCCAAGAGCATCTATTGCTATATTAAAATCGAGTAAAGCCTTTGCTGCCATGGTTGGTCGCGATTTTGTTACTCCCGAAGATATAAAACGTGCCGCAATTCCTGTATTGCATCACAGAGTTATTGTAACACCAGAACGCGAAATGGAAGGTGTTTCGAGTAAACAAATTATAAAACAAATTATTGAAACTGTGGAGATACCGAGGTGAAATTAGTCACAGTTTTCTGTGGCAGTTTGCAGTTAATTATTGCTTCAAAGAAAGAGAGAAGAAAGATTAAAAACACATATGTTTAAAAATGTCTTATCATATAAAGGAAGAATTAGGAGGTTAGAGTTTGTCTCATTTTATCTTATATATGGGATTGCAGCTATAGCGACCATCGCATTTTTTGTTGATGAATTAAACAACAGAAACGCTATTTATATGTTAATTCTTTTATCTGGCTTAACAGCCTTTCTATTAATACAAGGCGCAAAGCGATGTCATGATATGGATAAAAGCGGACTGTATCAACTTATACCCTTTTATCTCTTTTGGATGATTTTTGTTGAAAGTGATTATGGCCCAAATAAATACGGAAATAATCCGAAAGACGAGGGAAACTATGATGATATAAATGAAATAGGCAAACAAATTGAAAATTAATAAAATGAAACATTACAAGTTTTACCTCAATAAATTAGATGATTTCTTAACCAAGAGCAAACAACTAATAACTAATAACTAAAAACCAAACCTTGAAATTCTTTAAACCATTTTACATACAACCTCGATTTTTCTATGCAGGCATTGGCATTGTGGTTTTGTTTGCTTTAAGTTATTTCATTCCTATTTTATTTAATGTTGCTCAGCTCTCCATTTTAGTTCTTATTCTACTTTTAATTTTAGATATCCTTATCATTTTTATTGGAAAAAATAAAATTGAAGCAACAAGAATTTTACCTGATAAATTTTCGAATGGTGATAAAAACCTAATAGAGATAAACATTAAAAACGACTACCCTATTTTAATAAGCCTTGAAATTATTGACGAAATCCCCGAACAATTTCAGGTACGTGATTTTAAAATTAAAGAAACCGTTGTGTCTCGAAAAACAAGAAACATACAATATCATTTAAAACCTACTGAACGTGGTGAGTATATTTTTGGATCTTTGAATGTTTATGCATCATCTGTTTTAAATATTGTAGCAAAGCGTTATACTTTTGAAGATGGCGCCATGGTGCCAACCTACCCCAGCTTTAAACAATTAAAAAAATTCGAACTTTTAAATATTAATAAGAACTCATTAGAATATGGATTAAAGAAAGTCCGCCGTTTGGGACATTCTATGGAATTTGAACAAATTAAAGATTATGTTTTAGGAGACGATTTACGAACCATAAATTGGAAAGCTACCGCAAAGCGGAATCAATTAATGGTGAATCAATTTCAAGATGAAAAATCGCAACCGGTATATTCTATAATAGATAAAGGCAGAATTATGAAAATGCCTTTTAATGGTTTAAGTCTTTTAGATTATGCAATTAATGCGACGCTTGTTATTAGTAATGTCGTTTTAAAAAAGCATGATAAAGCAGGTATGCTTTCGTTTTCTAAACGGATAGAAAATGTTGTGGTTGCTGAACGTAGAAGCTCGCAAATGCAAATGATTTTAGAATCGTTATACAACGTAAAAACAGATTTTTTTGAAAGTGATTTCAGTAGGCTTTATGGCAATATAAAACGACATATTACACATAGAAGTCTTATTTTGATGTACACCAATTTTGAAACTTTAGATGGTTTAAATAGGCAACTTCCGTATTTAAAAGCCATTGCAAAAAGTCATTTATTAGTCGTTATTTTCTTTAATAATACGGAATTGAACACCTTAATTAATGATAATGCAGAAACGGTACAGCAAGTTTACGATAAGGTTATTGCCGAAAAATTTGCTTTCGAAAAACGCTTAATTGTTAACGAATTAAGAAAGTATGGCATCTATTCCATTTTAACAACTCCTGAAAACTTGACTATTGATACGATTAACAAGTATCTTGAAATTAAGTCTAGAGGCTTATTATAACCATTAGATTATTTAATCATAATTACATAATCCTACCTAAAAGGTTTCTAGGTAAGATTATGCATCAAAATTGCTCTTGAAAAAAGAAAATCACAATCCCATTTGGGTCAAAAATTGAAAAGCTTCTATGCCCCCATGTTTGATCTACTAATTCTTGCTTAAATGGTAGTTTCAGTAGTCCATACTTTTCAAATAACGCATCAATGTTCCAAACTTGAATACACATAAATACACCTTGTGGTATTCTATAGTCTAAACCTGAATTTTCATCCTCTTCATTGCTTGGGCGATGGAGTATTTCTATTAATCCATCACCAGCCGCGAAAAGCGCTCCTTTATCATTTTCATTTCTGTCCCAAGAATGACCTAAATTAAATTCTAACTTATTCTTGTAGAACTTATATGTTTCTTCATATTTGTTAGTGAAGTAAGTAAATCTAAATTTTCCTTTATTTTTTGTCATAATATTTTCTCAAAAAGAAAAACTAAATACCCTCATCTAACCAAGCTTTCATCATCCAAACTGTTTTTTCTTGTTCAGTAATAAAATCACTCATCATAGAATTTGTCCCTTCATCGTTAGCCTCGCTAGCTTTTTCTATAAGTGCTCTTTCTATTTTTAAAAGTTGTGTTAAAGAATCGACTATCAAGCGAACCGCTTTATCATCTTGCGAAATATTTTTTCCAACCGGTACTTGTGCTTTTTCAGAATAATCTTTGAATGTATGTAAAGGTGTTTCTCCTAAAGTTAAAATACGCTCAGCTATTTCATCTACTTTCATATTAGCATCAGTATATAATTCTTCAAACTTTACATGTAAATCGAAAAAACGTTTTCCTTTAATATTCCAGTGGATTCCTCTTAAATTCTGGTAATATATTTGAAAATTGGCTAATAAGTCATTTAAATCTCCTGCTAATTCTTTTGTTTTTTTGGTATCTAATCCTAAACTATTTAATATCATCTTTTATCTTGTTTTTTTGTTACCACAAATTTATTTTATAATTAACACCTATTTCTATAAGTTTTATTGATAGTTTTTATATTTTTATAGTCTAAATTGATAATAGATGACGATTACACAATTACAATACGTTTTGGCTGTTGCCGAAAATCAAAACTTTACTAAAGCTGCAGAAAAATGTTTTGTGACACAGCCAACGTTAAGTATGCAAATACAAAAATTGGAAGACCAATTGGATGTTTTAATTTTTGATAGAAGTAAAAAACCTATTGAATTGACTGACATCGGCAGAAAAATAGTAATGCAAGCAAAGAATATAGTAAACGAATCTAATAGAATTCAAGATATTGTAGATCAACAAAAAGGATTTATTGGTGGTGAGTTTAAATTGGGTATAATTCCAACGGTAATGCCAACCTTATTACCTATGTTTTTAAAAGCATTCATAAAAAAATATCCAAAAATAAAACTTAAAATTGAAGAATTAACTACTGAAGAAATTATTAATAGACTAAACGAAGGTCACTTAGATGCTGCCATTGCTGCCACGCCTTTAGAAAATGAAAATATTAAAGAACGTGTTTTATATTTTGAACCTTTCGTTTCCTATATTCCTGAAGGCCATCGATTAAGTAGTAAACAAAATATAGAAACTAGCGATCTTGAAATTGACGATATGCTTTTATTGGAAGACGGCCATTGTTTTAGAGATGGAATTATTAATTTATGTAAAGCGTTTAAGTCGCATACAGATGATACTTTTCAGTTAGAGAGTGGTAGTATAGAAACTCTAATAAAACTATCGGACGAAGGTATGGGTATGACGCTGCTACCTTATTTACATACTTTAGATTTGAATGATAAAGCTAAAAAGAACTTACACCATTTTAACGAACCAAGTCCCGCTAGAGAAGTAAGCATTATTTACCATAAAAGCGAGCTTAAAATGCAGATTATAGAGGCTATGCAATCTATTATATCTGGAATTATAAGAGGTGCTATTGCGTTTCAAAATGTAAAAATTATAAGTCCGCTGCCGAAATAGAAAAAATTGCACTTTAAAAATGTTTTTTAAAGTGCAAAATTAACATATAAAAAAAATCTCTTTTTCGATTTCACATTCTTACCAAATAAATCTTGATATATTGGCAAGGTATAATTTAATCCAAAAATGAATTTCTTTATAGCAAGTTCAGAACCTATGGTACCATTTAAAATACTTCCATCAGTGTCATTTAAAGTTTCGTTATATTGTTTTATTTTATTATAAACATCTCCAGAAACACCAATAAAAGGCATTATATTATATTTTTCTTTAGCAAATGCAGTAAAAAAATTAGCTGAATAACTAAACTGATTTCCAAACTGGTATTCATTTTTATTTTCACTTTTTAAATAATAGCTCATCAACGTATTAACTCCAAACTGATTTGCTCCATAATTATAACCTATTGAAAAAATACCATCTACACTTCCTGTTCCTACTTGAAAACCAGGATTTACATTATCGGCAAGAGCTTCTTCAAACTTTCCTGTTGGTACCTTTACTCCTATTCCAAACTGTAAAACATGCCCAGAAGCTTCTCTTTTTAAATTGTAGGTTAAAGAATCTTTTTGTTTTTTATAAAATTGTAGCTTATACCAACCTATAAGACTACTGTCTCCTAAGCCATTTAAGTTTTCGATACTATTAACCCCTTTCCTACTTAAATCTTGATATGGTAAATTTGCACTTAAATACATTTTATCATTAATAGGTATTTGCGCCCATAATTGTATCGTATTAAAAGTCTCTTTACTTACTGGCGAATTTTGAAAAATACCATCTCTAGATTCAAAGTTTTGATAGATATACCGTAGTCCAACAAAATTAGCATTACTCAATGTACCAAATCCAAAGCTTCCAGAACTTGTAGAGCATCCACATAAATCGCACATAACACTAAGCGGTTCAAAAATGTGATCATGTGTACAAAATGGCGGATCGACTTCATGTGCATTTACAACCGTTGCAGGCCATAAAAAAACAAGAAACAAAAATCTGATTCTATTAATATTCTGAAAATCTTTCATCGGTTATGAATTCGTTATCTGTTAATATATAAAGAAACGTAATGATGCTTTCTTTCTCGTAATCTGAAAGCGTAATGCCAAAAGAACCATCGTTTCTTGCGAAAAGTTCGTCTACATTTCCATTATCGGTCATACCTGAATCATAAAAATCTAAAACAGCCTCTAATGAAGCAAAACGCCCGTCGTGCATATAAGGCTTAGATAATTCTACGTTACGTAAACTAGGGACCTTAAACGTATACAAATCATCAGGGTTTTCAAAAATATTGTAACGTCCTTTATCGTTTAACTTTGGATTTAATGACAATCCATTGTTTCTATAACTTTGGTCTGTAAATAAATCGGTTGCATGGCAGGTAGCACATTTATTTTTAAAAGTCGCTAGACCATCTAATTCTATATCCGTTAAGCTTATATCGTCTTCATTTCTAACATATTTATCGTATTTAGAGTTTGACGAGACCATCATTAACATAAACTGCGATAACGCTTTTAACATGTTTTCACTGTTAATTTCTCCATCCTCAAAAGCTTTTGGAAATTGTTTTTGATAATACGAATCGACACTTAATTTTGTTAACACATTACTTAATGTTTCGTCCATTTCCACTTCACTCGTTAATGGAATAATAGGTTGGAAATCAAGATGCGTTGCTGCTCCGTCCCACATAAACTCTGACTGGTAGGCTAAATTTTGAATGGGTTGCGCATTTCGTGTTCCAATACCTCCATTAACACCATGGCTAACAGTATGTTCATGATGTGTAAAAGCAAAAGCCTGTTCATGACAAAAGGCACAAGGAATAGCACCATTGGACGATAGTTTTCCATCGTAAAACAGACTTTTCCCTAATTCGAAACCAGCTTCGGTAACGGGGTTATTATCTAAATTATAAACCATGTCTGGAAAATTAGACGGCTGTACAACGTCTAAAGGTAAAGCTACATAAACTTCTGTATTGGAAGATTTTGAACACGACCAAATACAAATTCCTCCTAATATTATAAGGATTATTTTTTTCATTGTATAAGTATTAAATAAAGCCTCCTCAGTATCAAAAAACACTGAGGAGATTCTATTTTTTTTAAAACTAGTCGTTATGTACGTGGTGTACTGAAAATGCACCAATCATGTTAGCACCAATTATAGCTGTTGTAGTTACGTCAGTATGTACTTGCGCATAACCATCATCGAAACTTACCGTTGTTACTCCGTCGAATACTTGAGAAATATCAGTTTTAATATGAATTTCTGGTGTTGTATCTTCTCTTACTAAAACTTCATTTGGTAAACTTAACGTTGTTTCTTTGTAATTATCTACAGATGTACCGACGCTTCCCATGTGAATATTTAATGCCGCATCAGTTTCGGTTGTTGTAGAATATGTGCCATCAAACCTCATAAATCTATAACCTGTTGCCCAAGACCACATCATACCCTCATCTTGTGCTATGGTCAGGAAATCACCTTGACCATCGGCCCCTAAAGCATAACGTTCTTGGTCGATACCAACTCCAAAAGTAACACTGGTATAATTTGCTGCATCAACATCTTCTAGAGTGATGTAAATTTCACCTGCATTGTTACCATTAGCTTCGCTTACTATAAAAATATTGTCTTCGGCTGGATAGGTGTACGTGTTTCCCATATCGTCTTTTAAACTAACATTACTTATAAGATATTTTAAAGTTGTTAGCTTGTAAGATTCTCCATTTGTTCTGGTGTAAATTGTTTCGAAAATAAAGTCTTGATCTCCTACGCCATTATCGAATTTAAGGATTAAATCTCCTTTTTGTCCTGATAAATCTTCAGTATTATCATCGTCTGATGTGCATGAGAATATGTTTGCGCATAATAATAACGCAAATGTAAATTTGAAAAATTTCATTTGTATTTTTTTTACTTTTCCAAATACAACATACTATATACAAATAGTTACTGTTGTCTTTGAATAATTTTATATTGATATTTTTGTATGTAAAAGGCAAAAGACTGCCTTTTTTAAGCAATCAGTTTACACCATGGGAGGTCTGAAGTGCTTATATTCAAAAATATAAGCATAACTTCGATTACAAATATTATTTACTTCTTTATTTAACTGAAAAATACTTTGATTAAAAACAAAAACGGAATTTTTTTGATAGAACACAACAAAAAAATATTCGGAAAGTATTTTAATTGTTTTATTATCGGATTGATTACCTGAATCGGTTTGAAGTTGTTTTGCTAAGTGACATTTACCATTACAAGAAAGTTCTATTTTTTCTTTGTTTTCACAAAATGCTTCGGTTATATAATCAATGTTTATTTGGTAATATGCCAAATAACACACATTATATATAGGCTTTACCAAGAAAGCAAATAGTAATATAATTATAAAAATCTTTTTCAAAGCAAAAATAATCTTACATGCGAAGGTAAATAAGTTTAGTCTTTTTTCTCAAAAAAAAGGCTCTAATTTTTAAAATAAAAAAATCTGTATTCGGACTCCTTTTTGACTCATTATCTAATATCATTATAATGATAAACTCTTAAACCTTGCAGTTTCTTGATAATTACAATTTCAACGGAAATCTCGAGACAAAACTAAAGAGAATTATTTTCGATTTAACTTAACGTAGAAGGATTGAAGCCGTTCGAATAACTGCTGATATTCTTAACCTTTAGTTTTGATTTGATGATGAAAATGACATTAAAAAAGAACCTAAACTTTATTATAGATTCTTGCCTATACAAGAATGACAAAAACAAAACATATAGCCTTTAAACTACATTTAAGACAGACTCCAAGCTTGTCCCTTGGGAGTTATCAAGCTTTTAAAAATTGAAATGCGTTAAATTAGTATCATAAAAAAGCAACCTGAATGGTTGCTTTTTATTATTTCTTTAAATAAATTAAACATTGATTTAATTCTGGTTTCTGCTGTACTAGAGAATGAATAAAAATTTTAAGCTCTTCAATCTCATAAGGCAATAAACGCTCTATTGCTTTTTGTACTTCTTTGCAGAACAGTGTGGTATCAAAACTAACTTTTTTAAGCACAGTTTTGGTATACTCTAGCATTACTCTTGCCATAGTTTCTAATTAAGGTTTTAGGTTTGTAAATTAATAGTAGAATTTGGTATAAGCTCTTCTTTTTATTATTAACATTTAAATTTACTAAAAAAACACATACCTTATTTATTTTATATGTTAATATTTATTTAAATCTACTTATCAGACTTCTATTCTAATTAACCGATTTTCAATATTTTATCTGCAAAAATTAAAACAAGACATCTATTTGTAATAATTTATGCTTCATTTAACAATACTAACTATCCTTATTTTTAATCAACTACACAAACCTAACATTCACCCTATACATTCCCATAGCTTAAACTAAAAAAAGTTATTTTAAAAGGCTTATAAAATATTTTTGCTTGTATGCGAACTAGTGACGAACCTAAAAATAACATATCACATAAATATACGAACACATGTGTTTTTATAAAACTTCAAATAATATGGTCTCTCACAAACTATCATTAATTGTAATTTTTATTACGTTATTTTTTAATGCTAATTCTCAAACCGGCCCCGGAGGGGTTGGATCGAATGATGGAACTTCAGATTTAATAATGTGGTATCGTCCCGATAACTTAATTACTACAACTGGAACTTTAATAGATAATTGGCCGAATTCGGCTGGTGTATCAGATTTCGATCTTAGCGCGACAACTAATTCTAGACCTGTCTTAACTCAAAAGTAATGTATTGAGCACAAATGAAATTAACAACAATACGATTTATACATCATACAACCACAATACTAAAGTTTTAGAATTACACAATATTGAAGACATTATAATAGATCAACTAAAAATATTTAACGCTTTAGGACAGGAAGTGATAACCTTTAATATTGATTTTTAAGTGATGGCATCTATATGCTTAAAACCACGCTAAAGAGTAATCTTAATAATAAAGCTATAAAGTTTATTAAGTATTAAATTTTACAGCTTTAGTAACACAAAAAGAGGATACTTTAATAGTAACCTCTTTTTCTTTATTTAAAGACTGAACTCTGTATATTAATAATTATCTCCGTCTAATATATTTCCTAAGCCTCCCAAAACACTACCTTCCCCTTTACCTTTGCCTCCTGCTCTTGGTGCCGATGCTAAAATACGCCCCGCCAATCTACTAAATGGTAGCGATTGTATAAAAACGGTACCAGGTCCTTCTAGTTTTGCAAAAAACAAACCTTCACCACCAAAAACGGTGTTTTTAATCCCACCAATAAATTCGATATCGTAATGTATTGTTTTATCAAAACCTACAATACATCCTGTATCTACTCTTAAAATTTCGCCAGCTTGTAATTCTTTTTTTGCCATCGTACCACCTGCATGAACAAAAGCCATACCATCTCCTTCTAGTTTTTGCATGATAAATCCTTCGCCTCCAAATAGACCGCGGCCTATTTTTTTTGAAAATTCAATACCAACACTCACACCTTTTGCGGCACATAGAAAAGCATCTTTTTGACATATAAACTTACCACCTAACTCTGATAAATCTATAGGTATAATCTTCCCTGGATATGGTGATGCAAATGACACGTTGCGTTTACCAACCAAATCGTTATAAAAAGCCGTCATAAATAAACTTTCTCCAGTAAGGATGCGTTTTCCTGCACCTAAAATTTTACCTAGAAAGCCTGTATCTTTTTGAGAACCATCTCCAAATATAGTTTCCATTTTTATCCCATCATCCATCATCATAAAACTTCCTGCTTCGGCAATTACGCCTTCTTGTGGGTCGAGCTCTATTTCTACATATTGCATTTCTTCGCCGTAAATTCTATAGTCTATTTCGTGTGCTGTCATTTTTAAAAAGTTTGTTCGTTTTAAGGTTTTATTGCTTATAGGTTGATTTATTTCTTGTTTTGTTACAAGGTTTTTCAAATTATAATGAATATAGTAAGGCTATTTCACAGCATTTAGCTGAGTTTACACTGAGATACTTAGAAATCAAAGTCATTATCGCACAAAAGCTGTACGGGTATGACTCATTGCAAACTGCCATTGTTGACTAAAAAAAATCGCGCAAAGGCGCAAAGACGCAAAGTTCTAATTAATTACTTTTTACCGACACCGCAAACTGAGACTGCGACTGTCAACTGAATACTGCAAACTGTTTTTACTGTTTCACTTTCACACTCCACTCAAAATCGAATGTAGAAACGGCAACACCTTCTTCGTTTACACCAATAGACTGCATCCAAATGGTTTGTCCCTCTCCTGTTTCTATGGCTTTTTCTATAGCCTTATCTATAAGACTGCCATCATTACATGTAAATGTAATACGTCCTGTTGCTTTTTTTGTAAAGACGGCTTTATTTGATGTTACTAACATAGAAATGCGTTTACCTGATTCTTGTATTTTACTAATCATTAAAGCGCCTGTAGAAAACTCGGCTGCCATACCTTGTACCGCCCAAAACATAGAATTGAAAGGATTTTGATTGATCCACCTATGTTTAACGGTTACAATACATTTACTGTCATCTATAAATTTTGTTCTTACACCACAAAAGTAGGATGCTGGTAATTTAAAAAGGGTGAAACTATTTAGTTTTCTGGGAGTTATGCGCATAGTGAATATATTTAATATTCTACTAAGTTATGAAATTTCGGTACACAACTAAATGTTAAATTTATGTTAAATTTTAGTACTATGTGTTACAAAGTACCTTCTTTTAGATATATATTTGCATAAGAAACTATTATACGTTTTAAAACCATGTTAAATACACACCAAAAAAACATCGCTACTTTTATACATTTATCTACATTTAGTAGATTTATTATTCCGTTTGGTAATTTTATAGGGCCTATTATTTTATGGATTAGTAATAAAGATAAGTCTGATTTTATAGATGCGCATGGCAAGCAGGCTATTAATTTTCAGATTAGTATGTTACTTTATGCTGTTATTTTGGGTACGCTTGCAGTTCCTTTCTTTATTTTTAAAATTATTGGAAGTTTTGATTTTATAGATTTTAATGGCTTTCACAATTTTCATATTGCTTTAGACAAACCTTCTCCTCTACTTTACATTGGTGGTGGATTAGGAGTTATTGCTGTGCTTGCTTTTATAATTGAACTTATACTAATTATACTAGCCAGTTTAAAGGCTAGAGACGGGGAACTTTATCAATACCCGTTTACTATAAATTTTATTAAATAATTATGTTTTATAATGAAAACTTGAAACACAGACGGAACCGCGTTAAGGATTGCAATGGCGTTTTAAAAAAGTATAGCCTTTCGACTCCACTCAAGACAGGCTCCAAATCCGCCTCTTGTAGCAACGTCCACTTCTTTATACAATTTCGATAAAAAATCGAAAATACTCGAAGTGAATAAATTTTAGAATAAAAATTTCATCAAATAATCATCAAATCAATCAAAAAATGAACAGTTTCACAATATTAAACGAATGATACTATGAAGATAGAAAACACAAAAGCACAAATGCGCAAAGGGGTGTTAGAATACTGCATATTATCGGTTTTAAAAGACGACGACGCTTATGTTGCAGAAATTTTAGGCACGCTAAAAGATGCAAAGTTGCTGGTAGTGGAGGGTACAATTTATCCGCTGCTTACTAGATTAAAAAATGCCGGACTTTTAAATTACAGATGGGAAGAATCTACCTCTGGTCCACCAAGAAAATATTACGGATTAACCGAAACAGGAAAACTGTTTTTAAATGAATTAACCAATACTTGGAGCGAATTACAAAACGCTGTAAACATAGTAACTAGCCAAAAAACAACGAAAAAATGAATAAAACTGTCAACATAAATTTAGCTGGTATATTTTTTCACATTGATGAAGATGCATACCTAAAATTGCAACGCTATCTTGAGGCTATTAAACGTTCGTTTACAGATTCTCAAGGACGGTCTGAAATTATTGCTGATATAGAAGCTCGTATTTCTGAACTTTTTAGTGAACGTGTAAAAAACGAGAAACAAGTTATTGGCGTAAAAGAGGTCGACGCCGTTATTACCATTATGGGGCAACCTGAAGATTATCTTGTTGACGACGAGATATTTGAAGACGAACCACAACCAAGTTATAGTAGAAAATCGACATCGAACAAAAAACTATTTAGAGATACAGACAACTCTTATATTGGTGGTGTATCTTCTGGTTTAGCGCATTATTTTGGTATAGATTCGGTTTGGATTCGTTTAGCTTGGATCCTTTTAATTTTTGGTGCAGGAACAGGTATTATACTTTATATTTTACTTTGGATTTTGGTTCCTGAAGCTAAAACAACTGCAGAAAAAATAATGATGACGGGAGATCCTGTTAACATTAGTAACATTGAAAAAAAAATTAAAGATGGATTTGAAAATGTTACTGAAACCGTTACAGATGTTGCAAAAAACGTAAGTGATTCTGTTGGGAATGCCGCTAAAAATGTAGGTGATTCGGTTTCTGGAGCAGCAAAAAATATAGATTTTCAAAAACAGGGTAATAAGATAAAATCGACATCAAAAAGTTTTTTTGATACGATAGGAGATATCATTATGTTCTTCTTTAAAATCTTTGCCAAATTTATTGGGGTATTACTCATTTTTATTGGAGCCGTTTCCCTTATTGCTTTAATAATTGGGCTATTCTCTGTTGGTGTGGTAAACGTTGTGCACATACCAGGTTTAGATATGGTAGACGTTGTTAATGCGGGAAACACACCAGTTTGGCTAGTGTCACTTCTAGCTTTCTTTACTGCTGGAATACCTTTGTTTTTTATATTTTATTTAGGTCTTAAAATACTTATAAACAATCTAAAATCTATTGGTAGCATTGCAAAATTTAGCTTACTTGGGCTTTGGATTATGTCCATTATTGGTTTGTTCATCATTGGTATTAGACAGGCTAGCGAACATGCTTTCGATGAATCTGTACTTGAAAAAAACGAGTTTTTAATGACACCAAACGATACGCTAAAAATAAAAATGGTAGGTAGTGATATCTATAGAAAAAACAGATTCGGTCATCGAAATTCTTTTAAAGTTATTAGAGATAAAAATGATAATAAAATTATTTACAGTTCGGATGTTAGAATTATTGTTAAATCGACGACCGATACTATAGGACATATTAGCATAGAAAAAAGTGCCGATGGAAGAAACTATGATAAAGCAAGAGAACGGGCAAAAAACATTAATTACAGCTATGAATTTAATGGAAATGAATTATTATTAGATTCTTACTTAACTACAGATCCAGAAAATAAGTATAGTGATCAAGAAATTATTGTATTCCTTTATCTACCAGAAGGTACTGTTGTTAATTTTAGTAAAAACACAAAATCGTATTTAAACTATTATTCGCATAGTGGAAACATTGTTCAACAAAAATATACCAATCATCATATTAAAATTTTAGAGGATGCTATAGCATGTTTAGACTGCCCTATTGAAGCCAAAGAAGAGGGTAAAGATTTTAAAGTAAAGGTAAACACGCCCAATGTAAAAATTGATGACCACAGTATTCAAATAAAGACAGACGATACGAGCTTAAAAATTGACAGTACTGGTTTAAAAGCTAAAGCCGATGATGTTAAAATAAACATTGATTCTGACGGCATTAATATAGAAACTGAATAATTACAATTCATCATTAAAAAACAACAAGTCAGATATTTAAGTTACTAATCGATAACCATTAATTAGATATTTGATAAATCATCAATCAAAAAACGAACAATTATGACAACACTAATCAAAATTATAATAACAACGCTTTTAAGTTTAACACTTTTTTCGTGTAATTTCGATATAAACCTCAACTCTGGAGTTAAAGGAAACGGGAATGTTACCGAAGAAGAAAGAGGAGTTATTGAATCTTTTAATAGCATTAAGGCTAGCCAAGGTCTCGATGTCTATTTAACACAAAACGACGACGAAAATATTATTGTAGAAACTGATGACAATTTACACGAACTAATAATTACCGAAGTCGTAAATGGGGTTTTAAAAATTCATACGAGCAAAAACATTGGGCGTGCTACGTCTAAAAAAGTAATTGTGAGTTTTAAAGATGTATCAAAAATTATATCATCAAGCGGAAGTGATGTCTATTCAACACATGCTATTAATGCCGATCATTTAGAATTAAGTACTTCTAGTGGAAGTGATATGAAGCTAGAAGTAAACACATCTGTTTTAGATTGTAAATCATCTAGCGGAAGTGATTTACGATTATCTGGACAAACAGGTAAACTCATTGCAGAAGCTAGCAGTGGTAGCGATATTAAAGCTGGTGACTTAAAAGCAGAATCTAGTCAAGTAAAAGCTTCTAGCGGCGCAGACATTACCGTAAATACATCCAAAGAATTAGTTGCAAAAGCGTCAAGCGGTGGTGATATAAAATATTATGGAAACCCCGAAAAAGTAAATAAAAGTAATAGTTCTTCGGGCAGTGTAAGAAAGAAATAAACTTAAATTAATATTATACCAAATAATCAACCACCTTCTAAACCATTTCAAACTAAAGTTAAAGTTTGGAGTGGTTTTTATTTTATATTTGTTTTAACTTAGCATTGGTATTATTAACATCTACTTACGAATAGTGACAAATCACCATTTTATGTGTCTGAATAATATAACCCTAATTTATTAATCCATTATAAAATGAAAAAATCGCTCATCACGTTAGTTTTATGCGTATTGATATTTTCTGCTTCTCACGCTCAAAACCCAAGTAAAATAAAAGGCAATAGATTAGTATCTATAGTAAATACAGAAATAAACTCATTCCACACTATTGCTTTAGATGAAGATTTTAGAGTAGACTTTATCTATAACAAAATACCATCAGTTGAAATAGAAACAGATGAAAATTTACATGAATTTATTGATTTTTTTGTAAGAGATAGCATTCTTTATTTTAACCATACAAAAAAAATCACATCCAAAAAGAAGTTAAACATAAAAGTGATGTATGATGATTTTTTACAACATTTTCAAACCTCAGATAAAGCTGAATTAAATGGATTAACTCCTATAGATTTAACTAATGGAACATTAAATACAAGTGGAACATCAAGAGTAGCTTTAACCTTAAAAACAGATAATTTTGATTTTGAAAGTTCAGATAAATCTAAAGTAAGACTAAACCTAACGGCAGATACTTGCACAATTACTATGCGTGGTAGCAGTAAAATAGAAGCTTTAATAAATGCTTCAAAAGTTCTAGGTACATTAAAAGATCGAAGCTATGCTATTATAGAAGGAAATTGTGATACTGCAAATCTAGAGTTAGATGATAATTCGCAATTTAACGGCAAAAATTTTACGCTAAGCACATGTCATATTATTAACAACATGTCTAGCGATGCCTACTTAGAAGTTCTAAAAGATATTACTATTGATGCCACTGGCGCCAGCACTATTTATCTATATCAAAATCCAAAAATCACTATTAATAAAATGACGGATACTTCTAAACTTCAAAAAAAGATGAAATAATTTTTTCTGTTTCTCACTCCTACTAGACTAATATAAAACGTATACATACCAAATTCCAACTATTCAAAATGCATTGTCAATCAAGACACTTTCATTAAGCTTTCCATTTATCTCAGTGAACCATATACAAACTTGGTGCTAATGACTGACATATATTCTTTAAAACATTGTTAATAATCGATAACATATACTCTTGAAATCAACATCTCTTACCTATACTTTCAACATCTAAAACAAAGCAGACTCCTACAGATTGCAGTATTAACACTAAGCTATGCAAAAACAAAAGTTAAATTATTTAATAGAATAGACTCAACCGTTTAAATCACTCTTTTTTTCGACAAAACACTTTTTTACTAGTTAAATTCATATGAAATAGGAATAATATCTATATATTTGATATAAACTAAAGTTTGCTAGTTTATGAAATCAAAAATGTTATTCAACAGACATATGTTAAATAAATGCGTTGCTTTATTTATTTTTTCAGTCAACTTTTCATTCGCTCAAGATTTATATGTTGGAGATAATAGTTATTTATTTGCTAAAGATGTCGTTGTATTTGTAAATGATGATATTAGGTTAGAAACAGCAACATCAAATCTTTATATGAGAGGTGATGCGCAACTTATACAGAATACAAATACGAAAAATTCGGATGAAGGCGAATTATCTATTTATCAAAACCAGACAACTGGTATTTATGAATATAATTATTTTTGTTCACCAGTAGGTGTTTCAATAGACGGAACTACAAAAGCTGATGTAGACTTTGATGGTTCAAACATTCGAGACCCAGATGACGATACTGATTTAACTAATGTTGTTTCAACAGCTTATTCATATACATCGGCGTATAATGGTACGGCAACAGAATTATCGAATTACTGGTTATATACCTTAAAAAATGCTGAAGGTTATAATGACTGGGTTCAAATTTTTGACACCGGAGCAGCTGCACCAGGGTATGGTTTTACACTTAAAGGAAGTCCAAATACGAATAATGTTTTAGATTTTAGAGGACGACCTAATAATGGGACTATAACAGTAAGCTGTTCTTTTGATGGTACAGACGACCAACCAACTTCTGGTAAACTAAATTATGCCGAAACTTTAACAGGAAACCCATACCCTTCTGCATTAGATTTAAAATTGTTTTTAGCTCAAACTAATAATCAAGCCGATTTAAGCGGTGAAATATTTTTTTGGGAACAAAATTCAAAAAACTCCCATTATTTAGCAGATTATGAAGCCGGATACGGTGTTTACATACCTGGAGATATAACTTTTCCTTATTCAGATGACGGCACTTATACTTATGCTCCCTTTACAAACTATAATAGTGATGGAAGTCCAAACATTAATTCTGGAGGAAATACTACCGATTTTAGTGGTAATAATCAAAGGCGATATGCTGCTGTTGGTCAAGGTTTTGTAATAGCTAGTAACGTTAATGGAGGCAATGCTATTTTTGAGAATTCTATGCGTGTATATTTACCTGAGGATTCATCTTCTGGAGGTAGCGGTTCTATTTTTGCTAAAAACGGAAACTCAAAAGCTGCTAATACAAAAAATAAAGTTGTGCCAATATCACACAACGGTGTAGACTATAAATCTATTTTTGAAAACCCGACGATTATTCCAGAAATAAGATTTCACACGCATATAAATAATACATTTTATAAAGAAAACGTTATTCCTTTTAGAGAAAACACGCCTAATAATAATACATATAATCGTTTTTACGATGGTAGAAACATAAATGAATTAAATTCTGATGCTTATTTAATTTCTAGTGATATAGAATTAGTTATTAAATCAATTAATTATAATGAAAACATAAGATTACCATTAGGTCTTAAAGCTTCAAAAGACAATACTATATACAGTATTAAAATTAATACATTAAAAGATGTCTCTGAAGATATCAACATTTTTATTTTTGATAAGATTAGTAATACTTACACCGATATTAAAAACAATACTTTTGACATTATTTTAGATGAAGGTATTTACAATGACCGTTTTGAGGTTACTTTTAACAATAATACTTTAAATACTAATGAACATGTTTTCGAGAATTTTAAAGTATTCCAAAACAACAAAATATCACAATTAAACCTTTTAAATCCAAAAAACTTAAATATTAAATCATTTAGCTTACTTGATGTTTCGGGAAAACAAGTTATAACTGATCATATATCTTCAAACAAAACAACACATACATATAATACAAAATCATACAGTGATGGTGTTTATATTGCAAAGATTAGCTTATCTAACAATCAGGTTTTTACAAAAAAAGTAATTATTACTAATTAAAATTCGCAATTTAATTTTAAAAGTGACTACAGCTAAAATCTTTTAATACAATCTTTAGAAGAATTCATACGACCTTTTTAAAACAAAAAAACACAAAAAAAGACTGCCCTTTCGAGCAGTCTTTAATATTTTTATTTTATTTCTATTCTATTACTCTTCCTTAGCAGCTAAATAACGTTCTGCATCCAAAGCCGCCATACAACCTGTACCTGCCGCAGTTACTGCTTGCCTATATACATGATCTGCCGCATCACCAGATACAAAGACACCATCTACATTTGTTTTTGATGTTCCAGCCTCATTAATAATATACCCCGTTTCATCTAAATCTAGATAATCTTTAAAAATATCGGTATTTGGCTTATGACCAATGGCTGCAAAAAATCCAGTAACAGGAATTTCATGTTTCTCGTTTGTTTTATTATTAAAAACACGCACGCCAGTAACCACTTGTCCGTCTCCTAAAACCTCATCAGTTTCAGTATTAAACAATATCTCTATATTCTCTGTATTAGCAACTCTTTTAGCCATAATTTTAGACGCTCTAAACTCATCTCTACGTACAAGCATGGTAACTTTTGTACATAATTTAGATAAATAATGTGCTTCTTCACAAGCAGAATCTCCTGCTCCTACAATTACGACTTCTTGATTTCTATAAAAGAATCCATCACAAACGGCACAAGCAGAAACGCCTCCTCCTAATTTCAAATATTTTTGTTCAGATTCTAAACCTAAATATTTTGCAGATGCTCCTGTAGAAATTATAATCGTATCGCAATGAATTTCTTTCGTATCGTTTACCCACACTTTATGAACCTTACCAGAAAAATCAACTTTAGTCACCCAACCATCACGAATATCGGCTTCAAAACGTTCAGCTTGTTTTTGTAATTCAATCATCATCTCAGGCCCTGTAACACCATCTGGATATCCAGGGAAATTCTCAACCTCATTAGTTGTTGTTAATTGTCCTCCAGGTTGCATCCCTTGATACAAAACAGGAGCCATATTAGCTCTAGCGGCATAAATTGCTGCTGTATAGCCAGCAGGTCCAGACCCAATTATTAAGCATTTTACTCTTTCTATTATATCTGACATAGTATAATTAATTTTTATCTTAACAAAAGTAGCTTTTTTGATAGAAAACTTACATAGAAGTTATTAACAGTTAGTTATAACATAATATCTAAAATCTATGGCGCTTTACATTTTAACGTAACCTATTGTTAACCAAACTAATTATAAAGACTTCTATTTTATTCATATATGTTTATATTTAAACTTTTATTTAAAACAACTTATGAAGATTGTAATACTAGACGGTTATACTTTAAACCCTGGGGATTTAAACTGGGAAGGCTTAAAACAATTTGGAGAATTAGAAGTTTTTAATAGAACACCTTTTAATACTGATGCTATTATAAAAAACATTGGAGATGCCGATATCGTTTACACTAACAAAACACCTATATCAAAAGAGGTTATTGAAAACGTATCCAATTTAAAATATATTGGAGTTTTAGCTACAGGTTATAATGTTGTTGATATTATAACAGCAAAAAAACAACGTATAATGGTAACTAATGTGCCAGCCTATAGTACTACGTCGGTAGCGCAATTTACCATGGCACTTTTATTAGAAATGTGTCACCATGTAGGTGACCATAATCAAGCTGTTAAGAATGGCGATTGGAGTAAAAGTCTTGATTTTTGTTTTTGGAATTCTCCATTAATAGAATTAGCCGGAAAAACTATGGGTATTATTGGTTTTGGAAATATTGGCCAAGCAACTGCGAAAATGGCGCAAGCTTTTGGTTTGAATATTATAGTATACAGCAGAACAATAAAACCTGAATTGGAATCTGAAACTTGCAAATTTGTTTCTTTAGATGAATTATTAGAATCGTCGGATATAATAAGTTTGCATTGTCCTCTTTTTGAAGAAACAAAAGGTATTATTAATGCTGATAATATTTCTAAAATGAAAGATGGTGTCAAAATTATTAATACCTCTCGAGGCTCATTAATTGTTGAAGAGGATTTAGAAAAGGCATTGAATTACGGAAAAGTTTCGGCAGCAGCCGTTGATGTTGTGTCTTCTGAACCTATGAATAAAAACAACCCATTATTAAATGCAAAAAATTGCATTATAACACCACATATTGCTTGGGCTCCAAAAGAAGCTAGAACGCGTTTAATGGATACAACGATTAATAACTTAGAGGCTTATCTAAAAGGCATCCCAATAAACTGTGTTTATTAAAAATTAACTAAAAAAAGAAATCGTATAACTATGAAAATACAGGAAATAACAAATTTTGATTTGACAATACAGGAACATGTTAATAAATTTTTAACCCAATTAACAAATCAGAATAAAAAAATTAACTGTAATAACATTAAAGAAATTATATCTGATAATAACAGTCATTTATTTTTTGCAATACATGATGAATCTAAATACATGGGAATGATAACTGTTGGGTTCTACATTTCTCCAACTGGAAAAAAATCATGGATAGAAGATGTGGTTGTTGATGATGAATATAGAAGAAATGGTATAGGAAATAAATTAATGGAATTTGCTATTCAATTTGCCAAAGAACAGAAAGCAGCAACATTAATGTTAACATCAAATCCAACAAGAATTGCTGCAAATCTACTATATCAAAAACTTGGTTTTCAACAAAAAGAAACTAATGTCTACCTAATGCAATTTGAAAATCATTAGCGCTTCTTAAGCTACACTTCTTTTTACTGATTTGTAGTTTATCAACTAATTCAACAATACGTTTAGCTACAAAATCTATTTCTTCAATGGAAAAAATTTATAAAACGTAGACAAATAAAAAGGAATTCCACTAAAACTTAAATCTAGTATTTGATGGAATTTACTCAAATATGCAAATAGAAGAGAAATTAAACAAATCTGTCCATTCTGCAAATACAGTAAAGATTCAATTAAATCAGGCCATAAAAGTTTATGAAAGGAGATGGCGAAGATCTTATCCTTATCAATCATAAACTCTTGTAGACCTTCTGTTGTAATAATTATTGCTGTCATTTGCTAAACGATTCAGGTTAAAAAAAAATCATCTGAAAAAATTTGATTTTTTTGGTTACTTTTAATTAATTGGTATTATTTAGATTCGATTATTTTATATTTCCAATTACTTGTTGTTTTATACCCTTTTAGGATATTTGGAGGTTTCATCCCAGCATAACTAAATCCTGTAGAAGGAATGATAAGTAAAAATGCTGCTACATCTCCTGTAGAAGCATATAAAACGATGCTCGTTACAGATAGAGTAACACTACAAGAATAAAGTAAAACGTTCGTACATATAGAAATCATCAAAGGATTTTTCTTTATTTTTTCAATTTGACTTAATTTGATTTCTTTATTCCCTAGAAGAATTGTTTGATCATCAATTATTTTAAATCTGCCAGAAACTTTTATGCCATCAAAAGTTCTGATTTTTATTCTTTTATTCTCTTTAATTGTTATTTGTTTTGAGCTTTGCTCATTAAAAATCTTGATACTTTTTTCTTGAGCCTCTATACCGTTTAAGAAAAATAAACTCAAGAGCATAAAATATATTAAATTATTTAGTCGCATTTGTCTGGATTATTATTGTTACGAGCCATTCCACTCCGTTATTTATTAATTGCCTAGTTTATTTATATACCATATTTTTTTGATGCAGATGCAAAATTCTACTTTGATATTTATACCTTAAACATTTGTATGATAAGACAACTTGAATACAGTATACACAAGACCGTTTTTATTTATATTTAAAAAAAGGACTATTGAAATAAAAAGAAAAATAAAAGGGATAAGTACTAGTGAAAAAGAGACAAGCAAGGGTAATGTTGGGATAAGTAATTTTATGCTGATTTAACATATCAACTTTTTACTTATTAAGCTTTTCTCTTAGTACTCACTTATTATTACCAACCCCCTTCCTATTCTACACACATAAACCTAGTTATCAGATAATTAAATAAAAACTAATAACACCAATTATCACTCAAAATAACCCATAAATAATAATTGATATAACTTTAAAACGGTTTCAATTAGAACTTCCTTAATATTGAACTAATTATAATAGGTATCTGAGAATTATGGAATATTATATTGTTTTTAAAATACGCTATAGATCTACTCTTAGATATTATATTTTACATTATTGTATTAAGTTGAAACCTTATTACCTACACTACATTTTATTATTTATTATAATTTATCAAATATTTATTTAATGGAATCATAACTAGTATCAAAAACAAAATACCAACAAATAAGATGGGTATAAAAATAATTTTTCTATAATATACATCATATACATCCTTTATTAATAATCCAATTAATACTCCTCTATCTTCGAATTCAGAAATAATATTAATGATATTTTTTGTTTTTGCTTTCTTCAAGTTCAGATCAATTTTTTCATCTTTTAATTTCCTTTTCTGGTTAAGTAGTTCTATTTCCAACACTTCCGCAGTTTTATTCTCTGCTAAGTTGATACTTGTTGTCCCATCTAGCTTTTTGGCTTCTAAGACTTTTATTTTTTTATAAAATGTTTGTAGATTATTAATTTCCTCATCTTCCTGTTTTATCATAGAGTCTCTGAGTATAATATTATCATCATTAACCGCTTTCATAAGCCTGAAGTATTCATTATTCTCTATAGACGTAACGATTGCTTTTTCGCATTTTTTTGCAATTCCAGAAGTTGTTGCTTCTATTTCGATTTGATGATATTTTGCATTAATTTCTTTATAACTATTTAAGTAATCTTTATAATTCACATTTTCTTGTGATATAGAATCTAAATCTTGAATTAACTCATTAAATTGTTTTATTTGTTGTGTTTGGTCTGAAAGTGAAAATATTTCTATTTTTTTCACATCTTTAGCTTCAGATTCGGAAATGTGTAATGCTTCCGCAAGTGCCTTATTTTCTTGTTCTTTTACCAATTGACTATAAAATTCAATATTATTATATAATTGTTGTGCACTGTCAAAATTTGGTTCAACAATCATTGAAGATCTATATCGAGATAACATTTTATAATCCATGTATCCTCCAACTCCAACCCCAAGAAAAGCTGCTAAGCAAAACTTAAAAAAATGAGCTCTGATAAACAAAAGCCATAGAATAAAAAGGTGATATATTGTTTTAAAAAAAATTGATATACAGTTAAAAAAAGTATTAATTACTTTTCCTATAAGTTTGAATAATTGGCCTAAATCAATTTCTTCTGAAGTGTTTTCTTTAGTATTCATAGTGCTTGGTGAGTTAATTTACAAGACGTAAAAGCCTTTAAAAAGGCCAATAATGTAATTCTGATATTTTTTGTTTAAAAATTTTATTTTATATCTCTGTTTTTATTTGGACAACATTTCTACAAGTTCAATGTGATATTTAGTGTGTGAGACGTGCAGAGATGACACTTCTATTCTCTTATTTTCCTTTGGTTTTTATGGTGATTAATTCCATGATGGTGAATAATCGTCATCTTTAAATAATTCGCCAAGCCCTTTGAATTGTTTCAGTCGTAATACCTCATCTGCATCCATACCTAGTGTCTCCATAATTTTTGCCGGAGTCCATCCATTCGTAGATAATATTTTTACGACCTCACTTATTTCTCCAATCTGATGTCTTCCCCTAGCCCGATTGTGGCGGATGGTAGCTACTATTTGTTCTGTTTTGGGGAGATCTAATATAACCACAGGTACTTTATGATTTAATCTGCCTTTCAACTCCTTACTTTTTTTAATAAGGCTCCAACGGTGGTAACCATCTATAAGTATATAGCATTGTTGTTTTTTAGATGTTACCACTAAAGGTAAGGTGATGCCGTGATCGAGCATTGAATGGAGTAACAACCGTTTTTCTGGAGGCGCCATTTTATTCGGATTATAGGAGTTTGGTAAAATGGTATTTATAGGGACCCACAACACATGCGAAACAGGTTCTTTATACTGATTGAACGTCTTTGTGATCTTGTTTATGATTACTGTCTTCTCTTCTTCGGAAATGGCATGACTTTCTTTTAGAATATTTAGAATATCCTGTTTTATATTCTTGTCCATTAAGCTGTTTTTTTTGCGTATAAGGTTTCATAGGTTTTTTTAGTTTGGCTAAAACCTAGACTACGGCACCACCAATCATTTTTGATGATACATTTACATATTCTTCTCCAAGATGGAAGCTTTCCTCTATTTTCTAATTTTAAGTTACCCTCATCTGGGACAAGATCTAATGAAAAACCATTGTTTTCCCACCATCTAAGAAAGGTTTTTATTTTCCCTTCATAATGATTTCTAGTGATTTCGGGCATGGATTGCAACAAGATATAGGTGTATTTTTTCCATGTCAATCCCTTTGGTAAGATCACTTTGATTCGACCAAGAACAGCGGTTTTACTGTAAACAGCTCCAAAATTAACCCCATGAACCCGGGCCACGACCTTGTTCCATGTTTCTGGTTCGATCTCATGATAATACCTCAAGCTCTGCCGTTGGTCATCGCCATAAGGTTGGCAAATGCGCATTTTATGAATGGACATGCCACATAAATAAAAATAGTCGTAGAGTTTATTGTATTTTAATTTTTCCTTACCGACATAACACCAGATATCTTCAGTTCGCCAATCGTAGATCGGATAAGAGAATATTAAATTTTTTGAAGCCTTGCTCAGCCAATTTTTTCCACACCAACCATTGGTCGTTACCGAAAAGAATCTGTTTAAACTTTCATCAGATCGAATACCCAACAAGCAAGTACACTGCTCTCCATCGGAAAACCAATTGCCCCATTGATATACAAAATCTTCGAATTCCATTCCATAGCGAAAAAAAGGATAATGTTCAACGTCCGATATGACCTGTGGATGTTGTGGCATAGAACGAATCCATACTTTGGATTGTTCTGGATCCCAACAGCGCCAATGGGGTTGAAAAACACTTACTGAATTCCTAAGGTTTAAGGGTAAGCACACCCAATGAAGATTGATTTTTTCAGGATCTAAAGCCACTTCTTCAATGTGCTTTATTGTAGTATTAAATTGCCCTTCTAAATCTACAAACAATACATCGAGGGGTAAACGGTCTTCGGACTTGGCAACTTCTAGAGCCAAATGCAGCATGACCGTGCTGTCTTTCCCCCCACTAAAAGCCAAATACAACTTTGGAAACGTATTAAAAATATCTAGCATACGATTTTTTGCGGCGGTATAAACATTTTCGTCCAAATAGTTTTTAGGCATTTTTTAAATTTATTAATTGTTTAAAAGGATTTTTAAGCTTACTCTAAAATGTTTGTCTTAACCATCATATCTTCACTATTATATATTCAGTTTTTTATAATGGCTGCTAAACGACACGTTGCCCCTAACAAAAGGATTGAGTAAAGACACTGACTTATTTTGGAAAAAATTTAACACTCACCATGACATAGATACTACTATCGCACCATTTTCTTGTAAAAGCGGATTGTTAGTAATGAGCCCCTTTTTATACCCGCTAGAATCTCCGTAGAAGTGGTTTTTTTGGTCTTCTCTGTAATCCGTCCATAATCTGACACCTATATAAGATTGGGTTTTAAAATAAAATTTTGACAGTTTAATATCAAAACCTAAAGCGCCGCCAACAGCAGGAAAAGGGGTTGTTTCTCTCCAAATCAATCCCAACCGAAACCCACTATAATACCTCACGATATCGTTATTAAACAAATTAAAATTAATTCCGAATGTACCAATTAGATCTGTATAAGACACATCAAAACCATTATAAGTTGAGGCTCCTATAGAAGCATATCCCCAATGCATAATTTTTTGAATTTCTCCTCCTATTTGAAAACCATTATCAGTAATAGTTGGGTCAATAAATACACTTATTTGCGTGTAATCTTTATCAATAAATTGTGCATTAGCTAATGAGTTTACTACTAACAATAATGCTACTAGCATTTTTTTAAAATTCTTCATTTATTTATTTTAATCTAATCCCTTCTATTATTCTAATTGTTTTGTTCATATTCTTATTATTTATTATACTCATGTTTACAATACTAGTACTCTTAGTATTATTAAGATTAATACGACTTGTAAGCTTATCATCATTATAAAAACATAGTCAACATTTTTTTTATTTCCCATATTTTGTTTTTCTGATAGTTTAGTTCTTACTTATTAGGTATTATCTATAACTCCTATTTTTTCACTTCTTCAAGTTAGGTTCTATCACCGCACAGTAAAACATTATGACCAATATAGTACCCATTAATATTCGTATTATTTCTATAATCATTTTTTTAAGAAATTTCTTTCAAAAAAAATCTATTAAAGGCATCTAATTCTTCTTTTTCACAATTTAACAACCAACATTTATCAAGTCCCATATATAATTAATTAGGATATGTTGTGATGTTTTATTGTTATTGAAACCTTGTCGGAAATTAGATTACTTCTTACAGTAAAGAATAAAGGCGTTGTTTTTTATTACTATACATTCTTATGATGTTGAATGACTAATGCTATTATAAATAATACTGTAAACATTAATAGCGAAGTTACTATAGCACATAACGCATAAAGTTTTTCTTTTTGATATTTCATTTTAAAGTTTCTATTTATTTGTTAGTGGTTTAAAATCATGATGTACAACAGCATTAGTCATTCATCATCAACTCCCACCTAAAAGATTCATATATTATTATGCCTCAGTTAACTCACCTTGGCTAAACATAAAGCGCCTATAATAAGGATGATTATGACTATTATATTTCTAATTATTTTCATATTAAAAAAGTTAATTTTATTATTTTTCTGTTTGTATTTTGTTTCCTTTTAGTACCAAAGACTATACGTATTACCTATTCATTTTTTTGGACTTCTTCTTTTAGATAATTCCAATGAATTGAATTTTTCAGGTTAAACAGCGGCACCGCATTTAAAATATCATGTTTATATTTATTTGCTATTACCGGTCGAAAATTACTCAACCCATTAATATGAATCTTATTCCCCACTACTTTATTAACCTTGTCAACATTAATGATAACGGACCTGTTTATCCTTAAAAAATTACCTGGTAAAATTTCTAACATGGACTGCAGTGTTTCCCTTATCAAGTGTTTTCCATCACGTAAATAAATGGTGATATAATTACGATCGCTCTCTAAACATAACATCTCGTTTAAATTGAATTTAATTAATGAATAGCCTTCCTTTAAAAAAAAAGTTCCCTTATTATATCTCAATCCATTCTTTTTTTCTGAAGCCATGCTCACAATACTATCTTCCGATCCTTTCAAAACATTATTATTTTCATTACTATCAATGAGGTTATCAACATCTACAAAGGGTTTAAAAAACATCCGATATAAATCAATCTCCAATGTGCCTTTTTCTGTTTCAATATTTTGTGAAATATTACTGTAAAAGGTTATCTTTAATTTATATTGATGAAATAAATGATAGCATAACATATCGTCCCTAAACAGATCAAAAAAGCAATAATCAATCAGTATTAAATCATATTCGTTATTCTGTTCTGACAACCACAAATCTTCCCAACTGAAAAAGACTTCACGTCTACGTACTCCGCTTTTTCTTAAATCATCCAGCAGCGATATACAGTCTGACTTTTTTTTGGTTAAAATTGCTATTCTATCTTTCATTAAAACTTTTTTTACTCTATAACTTTAGCGTTATTAGATTTTTTTTAGGACATCTTTATATAAATGATGTGTCAATTTCTAGTAAGGACTTAAGACCTCCCTTCCCTTACTAGAGAGACCCTATTATCTCTTTTTTGCACGACACATCATTTTTAATATCAATTGTTCATTTACCCTAAATTATGTGTTGACAAAACTATTTCCATTCTATATTCTAAAACATAGATAATTCACTATTTAGCATGGATTTTATTCCGTTATTATTTATGACTAACAGCCCGTAAAAGGATACTAATTATTAATATCTATCTTGTTTTTTATTCCACACACAAATCACAACTAATTAATTTCTAATTAATTACAGCTACAATCAGACTTATTAACCCGAATAAAATCGTGCTTATTTGTACAAACACCACCAAATACAATAGGCGCAATAATTTCGTTTTAATTGGTGTTTCGGAAACTTTAAAGGAACCTATAGGTATGTCATTTTTTTTCATTTTTACTTTAGTTAATTATTATATTTTATCCATTAGAATTTGTACTACTTAATAATTTAATTATTCATTACTGTAATATAAAGGGGTGGTATGCAGGCTGCTCGTTAAATGGCTCCAAAGCCCCTAATCAATCATTACTTGATTTGTTTTACTTATAATTAAACCTACATTTAATAAGTAAAACGTATTGGAGCAACCTACACTCTCTTACCACCCCACCCTATTATTCTTTATATATTTGTATTTATTTGAGCCCAAATATTGGGATTGTCTTTATATTTATAAACACGCACATAATTTATAGCTGGTTTATGTTCATTATTGTTACTATTTTTTTCATAGGCTCCTATGAGTGTGATTGTGCCGTTGCCCGACAAGCTTATATTATTAAATCCTGATAAATTATACCCCGATGCTTTACCATCTATATCTGCGCCTCTCTGCATCCAGGCATTAAACTTATTTTGATAAGCACGGACATAACTATATCTTATGCCTTCATCATTGTTCATATATGCCCCTATAGCCACGGTAGAACCATCGTTTGACAAACAGATATTCCATCCTGAAAAACTATTATCTGTTGGTTCTCCAACAATATCATCTCCTATTTGCTCCCAATTTCCTAAAATATTCATATAAATACTTACATAGCCGCCTGAAGGTGCGCCTCCTTGATGAGCGCCTATGGCCACTGTAGTGCCATCGTTAGACAAACTCACACTTGCCCCGAAATAATCTTTTACGCCTTTACCATTTATATTTTCACCTATTTGAGTCCAGATTCCTGAAATATTTTTATAAACTCGTACATGACCTGAATTTGTACCGTTACCGCTATTGAGAACGGCTCCTATAGCCACAGTAGCACCATCACCAGATAAACTCACACTATAACCTGACCAATCGTCCTCTGCCTCACCATCTATATCTGCACCTACTTGTTTCCAAATTCCAGAATTATTTTTGTAAACACGTACATGTCCTGAATTTTCACCGTTACGACCATGGTTATGCATAGCTCCTATAGCCACAATCTCACCATTACTAGATAGGCTAACACTATAACCTGACCAATCTCCTACAGTTTCACCATTGATATCTGCACCTACTTGATTCCAAACTCCTGAATTATTTTTGTAAACACGTACATGCCCTGATTTTGTTCCATTGTCATTAGCTTCATGAACTCCTATAGCCAAGGTTGTACGGTCGTTAGACCAACTCACACTATAACTTGGCAAATTAACTATAGCTTCGTTGGTATTAACGTCTATTTGAGCTTGACCATAACTGGCTAAACTTAGTATCCCAAAAAGGATTGCTTGTATATTTCTTAATTGTATCAATTCCATTTTATGTTAATTTCAAAGCAAAGATTCATCCTATTCGGCAACTCTTCTAAAAAAAGTGCTGAAGCATGTTAAATTGGGGACTAAAAAAAGGTTTCATGGGACTTTATAAAAATACCTTAGCGTGCGTATTCACCTCGTTTTATGCATTATAAAGTCTATTTCACAATTTAAATTAGGGTGAAATTGAAGGTTTCACTGTTCTTTTTAATTTAAACATTGCAGTGTTATGATGAAATCAAGAAAGCCCCAACCTTACCTTGATTTTCAATTCAATAAAAGTGATTTGTAGAGATAACAAGCTGTTTATTTTTTAAACGCTCTGCTTGTTATATACATACTTACTTTCTTTATAGAAAATTGTCCATGCATAAGTTATAGATATCCATTCCTAGATTCTTCGATTTGCAACAAATTTGCACTGTAACAAAACATAAAATAAAAATGAAAACAAAAATGCCTTTAAGAATAGTAATCTTAGCATTACTTCTAGGATTTTCAATTCAATTATTTTCTAACCTCAAAAACAGTGATATTATGAAACGTACAAAAAAAGAAACCATCGGATTATTGGTAACAATGAAAGCCAAATCTGGCAAAGAACAAGATGTTAAAGATTTTTTACTTAGTGGATTGGAACTAGTAAATGACGAACCTCAAACAGTATCTTGGTTCGCCTATCAGATAGACGAAAGTACTTTCGGGATATATGATACATTTGAAATAGAAGTAGGTAGACAAGCACATTTAACTGGAGAAGTTGCAAAAGCGCTATTAGCAAATTCTGACAACTTATTGGAAAGCTTTGATGTAAACGTGAGTATTCAACCTATAAATGTTATAGCTTCCAATCATAAACCCGGAATACAAAACAAGGGTTTATTGGTTATTATGAAAGCTAAAGCAGGTACATCTACAGATGTAGAAAATTTTCTTCAGGTAGGTAAGCAATTAGTAGGAGATGAACCAAAGACTTTATCTTGGTATGCGATTAAGTTAGATGACACAACGTTTGCTATTTTCGATACTTTTGCTGATGATACCGGAAGAGATGCACACTTAACAGGCAAAGTGGCAGCTGCTTTGATGGAAAATGCTCCCGTTATTCTAAGCGATTTTGAAGCCACAGCTATTCAAAAAATAGATGTTTTGGCTTCTAAATAATACCAATTCTAAATTAAAAAGAGACTGTCTAAAAAGTCTAGATTTTTGAGTTTGTCTGGTTACACTTGTCGAAATCTATTATTAATTATCTGTAGTTGATATATTTCGACAAGCTCAGTATAACTACTCATTTTACTTTTTAGACGGTCTCTTTTTTATTTTTTTTGAATATACGTCACTATAAAACATAGCTTCCATTCAATTTATAAGCCTCTTAATAAATAATTTATTGAAAACAACTATAAAAGATTAGCTTGTAATTTTTCCAATTTTGCAAAACCAACTGTCTTTCTGTAGGCATCTGGTGAAACTCCTACTTTCTTTTTAAAAAATCGGCTAAAATAAAATTCATCTTCATATCCTAAAGCAGCAGCGATTTGCTTTACAGGTTTTGAAGTTAAATAAAGTTCGCGCTTTGCAGCTATAATAATTCTATTGGTTATTAAAGCTGTTAGAGTTTGATTTAAATATTTTTTTACTATTCCTGCTAAAGTTTTAGAACTTAGACATAGGATATCTGCGTATTCTTGTGGTGCGTGTAACCTACAGTAATTACTTTCGATTGCATCTACCAGGTTTTGCAAAACTTCTGACTGTCTATCTGCAAATTTTAATACGGTATCTTTATCAAACTTCTTTTTCTGTCTTACAGCTTCAATAAGAAAAATTTTCAAAAAAGCAACAAGCACTTCATGTTGCGCAATAGAATTCTTATCCATTTCTCTTGAAATTTGATCAATCAGATTAAAAAACAATGTCTCTTTAAACATTTTAAAAAAAGGAAGTCCATGAAAATTACCAAAAAGAACACCTTCTGTTTCAATTTCATTTTGATGACGATATGTACAAAAAAAGTCGGGATGAAAATTTAATATAAAACCTGAACATTCCGCTTTCGAGGTTATCATAAAAGGTTGATACGGGGATAAACAAATCATATGATTTTCTTCGAGTTCATATTCTGAAAAATCTACTTTTAAATTAAAATTATTACTGCGTAACAAGATGATAGAGTAATAATTTTTTCGTTGTAAATGATCAAATTGGTTTAGACTATTAAACCGCTCTAAACTAAATGCTAATTCATCATTTTGCTTATTAATAATAATTTGGGGCATGATAATATATTTTTACTTTAGTTATTATTAGGGTATCTTTTATTTTTTTATTTCCTATTAAATTATGAATATTCTGTTTTAAATATTTTAGGCATATATCATCATTTCAATAATATATGCTAAACGTCAAATTTAAAATGAAATTTCAATAAATATGTTAAAAAATTACTAATAGTTTGATTTAAACTTCTAAATATGAATTATTTAACCAAATACACATCTATAATTACATGCTCTATTATTTCATAAACCCCTTACCTTACTGTAAAGAAAAGACTTTCTTTCAATACTTACAGACTAAATTTATGCTTTTTATTATGGAGGTTTTGACAAAATCTATTTTTCAAATCTTTGACTTTATTTTTAAGAATCATCATAAATAGAATTGTGAAATTTTTTATTCACAAAATTAGTTCCAATATCAATTATAAAACATGGATGATTTCCCATTAACCATGGATGATTTTTAAGAATTGGTTGAATTTTATTTTATGTAAAGAAAAAAGTTGGTCATTGATCTAGACAACCTTTAGTGTTAAATCCTCCATATTTAAGATTATCACAATATCATTATCATATTAGAAAAGGTCAGAGATTTTGTTTGTAGATATATTGAGATTAAATCTAATTCTGAAGATTCTAAGTTATATGACATAAAAGTCAATTGCCTTACCTACATTTAATTGACATAAACAGAAAAAGACATAGCTGTGATTGACTACATTTAAAATATATGCTTTGTGAAAGTAACATAACGAATAAAATCTAAAAACAGCAACAAAATATTAGAAGTAACTATTCGTAATTCTTGGTAAAAAAACTAAGAACTAAAACAAAATATTTCAATAGCTTTAGTTTTTAATTTACACAATTTTTAAGGTAGCATCATTATGCTTTTTCTTTAATAAACAACTATATTCAATCTTCATATGAAAGGCTAATAAAGCTAAGTAAACTTTGAGTTCTTTTTCTTTATCACTGACTCCTATAGAAAATAGAATCTCTATGATTTTTATAGAAAAGGTTGAAACTTCTTTCTCAAGATCTACACTCATAAACTCCTCTCTATCGAGAAGTTGCAAACTAAAAGCTCTTCGATATGCATTGTACAAGTTATTAACAAAGAGCTTATTCAAAATCAATCGCTCAATCTCTGCATGCTCCTTTTTATTATTAAACTCTAATTCCTTAGCTATATTTTCCTTATCTACACCTTCATATCTTAGACGTAAATAATTTAACTCTTTATCTTTAAATAGTTTTACTGTATTAGCTTGTATCATCTTAAAGTAATTTTCAATTGTTTTAGGGAAAGCGTTATGGCATTATCAAAGTCAAGTAAAACATCTTTAGGAAGGTTATATCTAGAAGAAGGTTTACTTTTAAAATCATTAACTATTTTTGATGCATAATTTAGAGCTATTTCTTTTATGGCTGGATCGATATAATCTCGTTGTTCTAAAATCCCAAGTTCAAATGCTTTTTGAATTAAAACGTACCAATCTTTAGTCTTAAATTTCATTTTTAAGGTCCTTTTTATATAGCTTAAATCTTTTTTTTTCATTTCAAGAAAACCTGAAATGAATTGATCATCATAATTAAGAACAAATAATCTCAAAAAATACTTTTCATTACTTGATAATTCAATACTGCTATCCTCCTTTATCAATTTAATTGTTCTACACTCCATATTTTTCATTTTATATTTTACTAATTCTATAACAAAATCAACACTAAACACTTTTACAATCGTAATTTTTTCTTATTATAAATCTGTTCTAGCACGTTATTTATTTCTTTAAACTCTGGTGTTAATACAGTTAAATTACCGTTACTATTTATAGTCAATTCTTTTTTACAATGACTACAGCTATATTCTTTTACATGAGAAGTTACGTCTCGAGATATTTTATAATCGTGCCCAAAAAACTTGCAATACATATTTCCCATTTTACCTGTAGTTTAATTTCTTAAGGAGAGTTTTGTTTAAAAATATTTACTTAATCATAATGATTAAGTAAATTCACTAATTATATGATAGATTACACTGTGTTTCCTTCATGTTTTTTTAACTCGTAAGTCTACAAGTCTTAAAGATTGATTCTTTATATAAATTATTCTAAAAAAAGTGCTAAAACAGATTTAAAGTGGGACGAATTAGTGATTATAGAGGATTTCGCAAAAAAAACTTCTGACTTCAGGGGACTTTTTCCTTTTAAAAGATTAAAAGCCAATATAATCTGCAAAGCCTTTGGAATGGACCTATTTGGATTCTCACTCTGTTCTACCTAAGAGTAGATTCTGGGGAATAGAAACTGGATTAGCATATGTCCCTAAAATCAAGGTGTTGCTTCCTTAATAACCCCACCAATATCATTAAGTTAAGCGGTTATTAAACTCAATACTTGTTATATGTATAGCTGTTTTCTTTATCGAAAATTGTCCATGAAAAATATCTAAATGTCCATTTCTAGAGCCTTAGATTTGCAATAAAATTACATTTTAACAAACCAATAATATTATGAAGCGCACAAAAAAACCATCGGATTATTGACGACCTTGAAAGCCAATTTTTTTTGATTAGACTTAATGAATAGAAAAACAAACTAAACTAAAAGCTTTCGTTTAACACCTCCTTGGACATCTGATTTCGGTTCTATAATAAACATAGTCGCCCCATACTAAATTGATAATAAAGTGGTTTAATCTTTTTTAATGGGCTAAACAAATTACGCATAACAAAACATAAACGACTTTAAAACAAAGCTTAATAGACATGATGCTTTCTAAATTATCTCTATAAACTTTTAAAAGTATTCATCTATTCGCTCCATTCGAAAAGTCGATAAATTGTATTCCCAATACCGTAAAATCTTCAAAATATGTCCCTCAATGAACATTAAATAAACTTTACCTACAATGTCATACATCATTCAAAAAAAATCAAATCAACTATCTAATAAAGAAAAAAATCAATTGATAGCGTTAATGAAGAGGTACTACCCTACTTGTAATCAAAAATTTATAGATAACAGAATATCAGGCTCCTGCAAATTTGATATTGTTCTTTAAAAAAATAAAGATATGGTATTAGGGGCCAGCTACAGGATATAAGGGTAATATAATATGGCGTATGGGACATTGGTATGGACAAAGGAATCTTACATACATCTATCCAATAAAAAGAACAGTGGGTTTCTCCATGATTTGCAGCCCAAAAGTCTTTGAAAATTTTACTAAGCTTTTTAAAAATCATTACCCCAATTTACATTCTAACAAATTAGGCAAAGACGCCTCTATAGTCCGATTTTTAGAAAGTGTATACAAAAAAAGAAATAGAACTTAACGCTGACTCAAACCATTGTTTTGTTAAAATGGATTATAAGCCTATTGACACCATAAATGATTAGGAAAAATATTACAATTAATTAATTAATAGGTTTTTCATCGAGAATGAAATCATCAAATTTGAAGGCAACAAAATTTATGATAATAATATAGCCTTAATAGCAAGTGGTTACAGAAATCCATTAAATTTAAGTTGCCTTTTTTAAAACACTTAATATCAACAAACATCGTGTACATCTCTACTCTATTGAATAACGACACCGCATTATAGTTTGATAAAACTGCAGACAATTTATATATAGTTCAATTGGTCATAACGGTATAGTCTTTTTTATCTCTGTTGCTGTGCACTTCGGAAAGATATTGAAATTGTAGCCTGCAAAGATCCTGGGAATGGTCGAATGACATGTAACTATCCATTACCTATATCCCAACAACTCCTTTTTACGTCCCAGCTTTAATTGCTTCTAGCACTTTTTTTAGAATAGTTTATATAAAGAATTCATCTTTATTGCAAAGCAAGTCAGAATATATTATGCATAAATTTAAAATACTAATTATACTTTTAGGTATTGCATTTCAAGTTAATGCACAAGAAACACCTCTTCATGTGGTAACCAAAGCTATTCCGAATAGATTAGCCTTTTATGCTATAAATGAAAATGAACAAGATGTTGATGTACAAATTATTATTTCTGGTACAAACTTCAGACAAAGTCAAGCTCGGCCACGGTGGATTCGCGTACCAGGAGCCTCAAAAGTACATTTGAAATCCATTTTTTTAACACGTGGTAAAAAACCTAATTATACTTATGATTTAAAAATCAATGATAGTCTTTCAAAACGGGCCTTAAAAAAAGAGTTTGAACGCGTTAAAATCAATCCTAAAAAATCAATTACGGCATATATCACTGAAGCATGTATCTGTGATAGTATTATACAAGCTTTAGAAAATAGTAATTACAACTATGATGTTTATATGCTTAGTGAAAACCCTGAAATTAAAAATCAATTAAAAAACTACTTACCCGAAATAGATTCTATAAAAACCCCTATTATTAATTTAGGAGGTATATTATTTACTCAGATTATAACTTACGATAAGTTGCTTGAGGAGTTGAGTAAATAATAACGACTTAAGTTTGCTTCTTTTCTTGTTAATTTTAATATCTCAAGTTGTGCTATTACTATGCTTATACATTGCTATTCCAAATTATTTTTTAAACTGGTAGAATAAGTGCATCACCAGTCATTTTGATTGCTCCGATTTCAGTCTCACACTTTACAAACCAATTACCATCGGATAATTGTTTTATCCCATTAACCCAAAATCTTTGAACCAAATTCTTCTCTTCCTTCACTAATTCTGGCAAACGAATATTAAAATTGGTGGGCCATATCTTAAACCTTTCATCATTTGGTAAATATTCAATGTTTTTGTAATAGCAAAAATAAACATAGAGCAGCTTTTGACATTGAATCAATGGCGATAAAAAGATAAGATGGCTAGGACTGTTTATCATATCTGTGTAGTACTCACGCGAAAACTCAACTTCTATATAGCCTTTAGCGCACCGATATTCTTTAATAAATAATTTTTCACGAACATTTTTCTCTGGCATAATATTGAATGACAAATCATTAATACTATCGTCTTTAATGACTCTTTCAAACGTTTCAGGTATTTCTCTCATTATTTTGCTTTTTTATATTAACCCAATTTTATAAGGGTTAATAATTGTTATGAATTTTTTAAATTATTTCCTCTCCAATATTACTTTAATCGTGCAAGCGTATACATAGACAATTCTCTATTTTCCATGGACAATTTTTCTAACTAGACGAGAGTGGTTTAATAATATCGAACAAAGTGATAATGTTTGGTATATTGTTATTGCCTTTAATATGGGTTAATCATAAAAATCTAAATTATTACTACTCATTTGAATTTTTGTTATACTAGCAAATACAGATGCTATTTTTTTCTGATTTCTTTGATCTTTTTTTATCAATCTCAACTCATCTTATACAGCCTGAACACAACTGGACAACCCCATTAAACATAAAAAACAGACATAATTGCTATATGTATTTTTCTTTAGAGTATTTACAATTAATGATCTTTTAAATACCATTAATTACAAATATTTAATACAAACTAATAACATCCTATAATATGTGCTTAAGCCTCCTAAAATAAGGACGAATAATAAAATTATTGGGATGTTTAAACTAAACATCTGAGTTCGATCTAATAAAAGCAAGATTTAACCTGCGGGATACTGTTTGTCAACAATTTGAATCAATAAAATATGTTTCAGGTTCTTTATAATATGTGAGGCTTTACAAATTTCAAACTAAAAACCACTAAACATACCATTTTCTTCCTTCAATTAACATAAACTAGCCTGCTAGTCTATGTTAATTAGAAGTCGAATCTAGCATATTTATTGACTTTTATCTACGATTCTTACATCGAACTCTGGTTAGGAAGCTTTATATATTTTTTTTGAAGATGTCTATCTCTTCCTAAAAAATTAATTTAATTGTCGCTAAAACAGACCACTTTTTGGCTCTTTTTAAGATGAGAAGTTTAAATACATAAGTAAAATTAATGAAGATTTTTATTCATTTTTCAAGCTTAGCAAAACCAACTGTTTTTCTATAAGCATCGGGTGAAATACCTACTTTTTTTTAAAAAAATCGGCTAAAATAAAATTCATCGTCATACCCCAAAGCGGCGGCTACTTGCTTTACAGGTTTTGAAGTTAAATAAAGTTCGCGTTTAGCGGCTATAATAACTCTATTACTTATTAAAGCTGTTAGAGTTTGATTTAAACATTTTTTTACAATGGCTGCTAAAGTTTTAGACCCTATACATAGTAAATCTGCGTATTCTTGTGGTGCGTGTAATTTGCGGTGATTACTTTCTATAGCATCCACCAAATTTTGCAAAATTTCAGATTGTCTATCTGCACATTTTGGTACTGTATCATTATCAAATTTCTTTTTCTGTCTCACAGCTTCAATAAGAAAAATTTTTAAAAAGGAAACAAGTACTTCATGTTGTGCAATAGAATCTTTATCCATTTCTTTTGAAATGTGATCTACAAGACTGGTTATCAATGACTCTTCAAAAATTTAAAAAAAAGGAAAACCATGAAAATTATCAAAAAGAACACCTTCGGCTTCAATTTCGTTTTGATAGCGGTGTGTACAAAAAAAATCGGAATGAAAATTCAATAAAAAACCCGAACATTCTTCATCTGAGTTAATCCTAAAAGGTTGATAAGGCGATAAACAAATCATATGATTAGCTTTGAGCTGATACTCTGAAAAATCTACTTTGAGATTAAAACTAATGCTGCGTAATAAAATAATAGAATAATAATTTTTTCGCTGTAAATGGTTAAACAGGTTTAGATCATTGAAACGCTCTAGGCTAATCGCTAATTCATCATTTTGCTTATTAATAATAATTTGGGGCATGAAGATGTATTTATGTTAAGTTCGATAAATAGATAGTTTCTAATACAAAGACAACATTAAGCACTCTACTTATAAAACCTTTATTCAGATCTTGTCAAATGGGATATTTCACCATTTTATTTACATCATCTATACCATTTTGTTTTAGATATAAAGTGAATGAAATCCCAAGTTAAAACACATCACCAAAGTGGTAAACAATCGCTTCATAGGTATCTAATACGCCTAATAATTCACAAAAATTACCAGCCAATTCTGGGATCGAAAAATCTTAAATATTTTTTTGGAGGGGCAAAAAAAAAGTTTTATATAACTTATTTACGTAAAAAATGGATTTATAGTTTTTATTTATAGTGTTAAAAAAAATTAACATATAAATACTATACTGAAGAATGGGCATCTATTACTCAATTTAAAATTATTTGTACGGGAGATGAAGATTTTTCTGTACTTTCTCAAAACCATAATAGTACAACATCTAATAAAATGATGTCTCTACTAAGCAAAACTGAAGCAGACATATTCGAAATATCTATTTCCCCTAATCCTTATACAGAAAGTATAACTATAAGTACAAATAACGATAATCAAGAAATTGATAACTTAGAATTATTCGATTCTTCAAGTAGAATAATTATTCAAAAATCTGTAAATGGCAATAAAACTATTTTAAATAATTTAGGCAGACTTACAAATGGAGTTTATTTCTTACAAATATCTAATACAGATAATCACATAATTGAAATGAAAAAAATAATAAAAACGAATTAATGCCAATTATTTATTGAAACCAACTATTACCGAGACAGAGCGAGCCTAAGTGAATTCTTTTCGATTAAATGTGTATAAGAGACAAATAGTTCGTTTTATTAAGTTTAGAGATCTACATGTATATGATGATACTATGTGTTTGAAAAATGACGCCTTAAATTCAATAAGTATTTAATAATTCATTGGTGTTTACATCATTTTTCGACTAATATAAGTTAAGTATCTTATAAAGTATTATTATATTTTTTTTTATAATCTAGATAATCTTGACTGAATTATTCCTATTTTTTCACAGACATCTTCTTGGAGTCTTCCTAATCAATTTCTGCTTTTTTATGATTATAAATGTAAAATATTCAGAAGCGAATAAAAATATAATATTATACGTAATACGTATATTAATAAATAAAGTATAAACATCTAAATATTAAAAAAGAGAGTTAAAATAGCCTATTAAGATCTATACCTTTTTTCCTTAAGAACTCAAGGTATTTTTTATAGTTTCTTCCAAAGAGTTTATCATTTTCCATTCTAGATAGTGTAGATTGGCTAAGGTTCAAAAGTTTTGCAACCTCTTCTTGATCAAGGTTTAATTCGTTTTCTCTAATATGTTTAATATTTTTCAATTGTTGAGAGTTTACAGTAATAAGAGAAAAATATCGCTTATAATTATATTTAACCGATGAAATACATGTAAAATTGACAATGTTAGTTAAACACCCGTTAATAAGAGGACTACACTAAATTTTCATCTCGTTTTAATAGCATTTAAAAGATTTTAAAATTCAAAATTATCGAATCATTTTCTTCAAAAAGGATAACGTGTTAAGTAGTAAAATTGAAGCTATAATATATTTAGATATTTTTGATGTTTTAAATAAGCCTATGCTGTTTTTATGTTGTCCTGTTCTTTAAAAATAAGATGTAAATCTTATAATTTAACTTAATAATTACATATTAAAACTAGGAGTAAAACATATGATGCTTCCACATGTATTTCATCGATTAAATATGCATATTAAGCATATTAATATGTTATTTATATATATTTGTTATTCTAATTTTTCATAAAACCTTGATGAAAAAGACACATTAAAAAACCTATTTCATGAAAAAAAATTTACCATCACCTAATTTTGATTACACGCCAAGTGACCCTAAATTTATTGCAGGGATACGTCCTTTTAGAGAAGATTCATATCGATTGGAAGAAGAGCATTTAAATGACAAATTAGTAATCCATAATTATGGACATGGTGGTGCTGGTATTACTTTAAGTTGGGGATGCGCATTAGAAGTCGAAGATTTAATTTTTAGAAATAATAATTATACAAAGAGTACAGATGTTGCTATTATTGGTTGTGGAGTTATGGGGTTAACTATAGCAACAAGGCTTCTTAATTTAGGCCATAAAGTGTCAATTTATACTAAAGATATTCCTCCACATACAACATCAAACGTTGCGGGAGGACAATGGAACCCTTCTACTGTTGCATTCCAAGATATTGAACAGTTTCATAGAGTTTTAAGAAGATCATTTAAAATTTTTGAATCTCAATTGGGAGATGAATATGGGGTTTCAAGAAAAACTAATTTTACTCGAAGCAGAAATAGCTCCTTTGAATTAGTCCCTAAGGATATTATTCCTGAACCTAAATATTATAGCAGAGTACCTTTTGAAGGACATGATAACGAAGGTTATTCATACGAAACTTTATTAATAGAACCGCCTATTTTTTTACACAAACTGTTTAATGATATAGTAAAACTTACAACAACAAATCGTGTCAAACTTATTGAAAAAGATTTTTCTGATTTCCAAGAAATACTAGAAGTTCCTGAAAGAGTGATTGTCAATTGCACCGGATATGGAGCAAAAAAGATTTTGGATGACGAAAAAATGATCCCCATAAAAGGTCAATTAGCGCTTTTGAAGCCACAGGAATTGCCATATTTATATGGTAATGGATATATATTTCCTAGACGTGATTATTTGATTCTTGGTGGCACATTTGAAGAAGGCAATGATGATCCAACACCAGATATTGAAACATGCAAAGAAATAATTGAAATGCATAAGAAAAACTTTGATCTTAAACATTCAAACAAAAGCGCCTACTTAAAAAAACTTTTTAGAACAGACAGAATAATAAAAAAAAATTAAAATAAAGAATTTCTTGAAACCAACTATCCTCAAGGCATAGCCTAAGGGAATTCTTTTCGATTAAATAAAAATAAGTATCGTATGAAAAAATATGTATTGACAACACTAGTTCTTTTCGGTATCTCTTGTAAAAAGGAACATAGAAAACCTGAAGAAACAAAAAAAAATGAAACAGAAATAAAGATGAATGAAGAGAATTTGTTTATCTATCTTTTATTTGAACTTAATAATGAAATGGACCGAAAATCATTTAACGATATATGTATCCCTATGATTGAAGGACTCTACAAACAAAATCCCAATAGATATAAAATGGTTCAGATTATTGGTGCTAAATTATCTAAGGAATCAAATATAGAAGCTTTTCGATTTGGTCTTGAAAATATTGTAAAAGAGTTGAATAGATTAAGAATAAATAAGTAGGTTATTATATTTGCAATACGCATATATAATATTAATACCTGTTGTGCATTTTGAAATATGATGCCAAATTGAATGTCAGTTCGAGTGATTTTTCAATAGAAAATCGTATCGATAACAGATTAAGAACTAAAAATTTGATTCTCGATACAAATTTCACTCATAAAAACGATAAAAATTCACTCGAATTGACAAATTTTATTTAAAATGCAGTTTCCGTTGTGTCACAGCTTCAGCTCGATTATCTACAAATTGAAAAATCTCACTACTAGACTGCTTTTGAGAAACAGTATTTGCAACCGATTGGTTTTTATTTCCTTGTGTTTTGTCAGTGTGAGTATTCATATTTTTTTCTTTTCAGGTTTTAGTCTATTCCTTGATAACGTTTTAACTAAACGCACATTTTAATGGCGTTTAGTTTCTGTTATAGGTCGTGTATTTTTGTTTCCTTTTAAATTAGTAAATTATATTTCATGTTTATCACATACGAGATTATTGTTTACTAAGTCACCCAAGTACTCCCTGTCACTTTAAACCTGAACTCGACATAAGAAAAACAAAGATTTACACATAAAATACTATTTATCAATTACTTATACTAATAAAGTGTATCTCAGACTCTTTATAATATGTGAGACGTTCCTGATTAGGCACTAAGCCTATACTCTGGTAGAATTCAAGAGCCTCTTCCTCAAGAACAGAAAGATCAGTTCTAATTAAAGAAATTCAGGTTCATGAAGGTTCCATTTTACTGCTGGTTTATAAGATCAGATGGACTTATCTCAAATTCTTTTTTAAAGCACTTAGAGAAATAAGAAGGATTAGAAAAACCAGCCTGATAAGCAATTTCAGAAACAGTATACTGTTTACTCATTATTAGCTCTTTGGCACGATGTAAGCGTACTGAAGAAATCAGTTGGATAGGAGATTTATTGGTAATAGCTTTAATTTTACGCTGTACTTGTCTCTCACTAACACCTATTTCTTTACAGAGTATTTCTACACTAAAGTATTCATTACTTAAGTTATTATCAATACTTTGGAGCACTTTTTTAAAAAAAAAATCATTTTGAGGAAGTCTGTTAAGAGTGCAGTGTTTCTGCTTTTCGACAACAGTAAAGAGTAAAAGAGGTTCGACAGATTCGGTTTTAAAAATTGTTTTATATGGTATAAGACTTATGCATGATCCTACCAATAAATTCTTTACAGTTTGAGTTAACAAGATTTGATTAGGTACAGATTGTTTAAGTATTGATGCTGCAAAATCCTCTATCTCTTTGCTTATACAATTACCTATCGAACATTCTTTAATATGAATACCGATAGTCAATTCTCCAATAACATCAACCAAATCAATACTGCAATAAACAGCCTTACTAGGCCCTTCAAAAGTAGCAGTAAATGTTTGTTTATTATAGTGAACTACGTGCCCTTTATATTGTTCTACATATTGCCTAATAAGTTCTTGATGCTTAGAATTATTTGCTTCTGTAGACAAAATGCGTCCAACCATTATAGTAAAGAGTCGTTTTTCATAAATTGGTTTTGGTTTTATATTTAAAACAAAAGCCTTTATTTCTTCCAAAACCTCATCGGTGTTACCTATCCAAAATAAATCATCACTGCCTTTAAGCTCAACAAATTTAGCGCCTTGGATACGCTCGGCTATAAATCGACCTTCTTCAACTTTTACAAAAATATCGTGAGTACGATGTAGGATTAAGGTAGGGACTTTTATAGCGCCTAAAATGTCAATGATGTCTACTTGTGTATTCATTTTTGTAAGCATTATGGCAGCATTTGGGCTAAGTCCCGAACGAAAATAATTAGCCAACCAATCCATAAATACTTTATCATTAGCTTTAGAAGGCGCTAACGCCTCCAAGTTCATATCTACAGTTCCCCAACTATTTTCAACCATATCATAAACAACCTGACGTTCTTCCTTAGTTGGTGCCCAAGGATAATCAGGAGCATATATACGTTTAGCAAATATCCCAAAAGCAATCAGAGAAATAGTTCGATTTGGATATGTAGCGGCAAATAAGGCAGAGATAGCCCCACCATCAGAATGTCCAAATAAAGCTGCTTTTTGAGAACCTGCAGCATCCATCACAGCTCTAATATCATCCATTCTCTGTTCTAATGTAGGAAGCTTCGTTGTTCTATCAGAAAGGCCCGTTCCTCGCTTATCAAATAAAATAACTCTAGCTATTTTTCCCAATTCTTTAAAAAAATCAACTAGTTCTGGACAAATCCACATCCAATCAATATTAGAAACCCATCCTGGAATATAAACCAAGTCAATAGGGCCTGAGCCAAAAACTTGATATGCAATATTAATGTGACCGTTTTTAGTATATTTAGTATTAGGTTTCATAAGTAGGTTGGGAGTTAAAATTTTATTTATTTGACTTAAAAACTGTAATCATGATTTAATAAAACAAAAGTAAAATGGGCTTAGATACTTTCCTAGTTTGTATATCCGTAATCATTCATAAACTTGTAATATTAGCAACAACGAGCCTATCAAAGATTTTTTGAACAAAATACCTTCTATTAAGTTTGAAAACAAATTCATTTAGATATAATTTTAAGTATTTTTTATTTATTTATTTTATAATAATTACCTACAAAATTCCGTTTTGCATTGCTGATAGCTATATGTACCCATTTAAAGGGTTCTTTAGTTATTAGTTCACTTGATTTTTCACTGATAAATTTCATCATAATCGGCAATATTTACATACGAAGTACTTTTGTCTGTAAAGACGATGGTTTGCTGATCGTCTATTACGTTTTCAAAGGTTTGGTCTATACCTTCTGTTTTATAATCTTCTAATACTTTAACTTTAAAATAGCGACATTGCTTTTCTACTTTTTCTGTTTCTATATTCTCAAGAATGGTACTTTCAACCATAATCATAACATTGGGTTTGGTTTTACTACCTCGTCCTGCTTTTTGAGTTTTATGCCCAATTGACGCTGTATTTCTTTACTTGAAAAAACTTTCTTGGTTGCCGTTAAAAAAACATGGTTTTATACCAGATTAAAAATGATAGATTTGAACTCTGCATAATTATTCCGCTACGTAAAGAGGTTCGGCTTCTACACTTTTTACATTCGCAACTCCATTCACTTTTTATCCAATAATGTTCCTTGTGTGAACACTTTTTACATGAAACCCTTAATTTGTCTCGTTCTTCTTTGAAATGCGTTCGACAAGACTCTTCTCTATCAAATTCAGCTGTAAAACTAAAAATATTCATACCTTATATTTTTTATTCATGATAACTAAAATAATTTATTATTAGCCCTTGCGGATATACAATTTTCTTTCTATTATTCGCAAATAAAAACCTGTTATAATTGTCATTATAATTATTAATCTGACTGATTAGGAATTCTATTAGCAGTATTAAACCAAAAATTTAATATCTGACCAACGCCTCCTGTTAATACACCTAAAAGCATTTCTACTTCTCCCATCATGGAATTCTCACCTTTCTTCATATTTAGAGTATCACTAATCTCAGCTTCGATAATGATAATTACCATAGTTATATAACCAACCAAAAATATTAAACTGAATATAAGTTGTATTTTTCTAATGTTCATAATGCTATTTTTTGTTTTTTATGTTGTCTAACAATTGGGCTAAAAAGCGTTTCAATGACTTTTAGGTTTTGTTATGGGCAAGTATTTTAATACCCAGTAGGCCTTCCATTTAAGGGAACTATCTCTACCACCCCGCATATATTCCGATAAACATGTTGCACTGGTCCATTTCCTATTCTGATATTATAATGTGCAACCATCCCATCAGCTACTCCTGCTTGTAGCGCCCACACTTCAAACCCCATATGCCAACCATGCACTATCTGAACCTGCGGTTGCTGCTGTGGTGGTTGCTGCGGTTGTTACTGTGGTACAAAAGCCGGAACATCACTCCTAAGCATCAATTGAGCCGTTTCCAATTGATTTACTGATCGACTATTAGCCATCTCTTGTAGTTTTTTTGCTACTACTTCAAGTCGGTTGTCAACAAATTGGAATGCGGACTTGCTATTACTCTGTTTTTTCGAAACGACATTTGCAACAGCTCTACTTTTATTTTCTTTCGACTTGTCTGCTTGTTCATACATATCTCAAACCTTTTTTTAATTTTTCATCTTCGTTTTGCTTGATCTAAAGTTATAAAGAAACTCCAACTAAAACTCCCGCTCCAACTCCAGCAATGCCTATGAGTATTTTTTCAAAAACAGTTTTTTTTCTTTGTCGCTTATTCTCTTTTTCAATAAACACGAGGCTGTTTGTTGCTTTCTCAAGCCTGTTTATGGTATAATCTAACGTTTTTTGCATATGGTTTAAAATTGTTTGGTTTTTTTTATAAACTATTTTTGTCAAACTATCACTTTCGGTAAAATTGATCGTTAATCTACGCTCTAGATCGATGTTTCTACGAAGTGTTTGGGTATACTTTTCTATAATACCTTTGGTCATCTTATCTTGGTCAATCGTACTTTGATACACATTTTTGATTGCTAAAAAGGATTTTTTATTTACCAAGTATATATCGGGCGTTCTAAATACGTAAAGACTGTCTTTTTTTACGATAAAAGCTTCTCCTATACGATTAGCATACGATTCAGAGATTTCGATTACTTTTAAAGCATCGGTTTCTTGACAGAACGTTGTAGAAACCGTTAATATAAATAGAGTGAATACTAATTTTTGCATAATTTTTTAATTTATAATGATGAGCACAAAAATTTATTGATATAAACCAAAAAGATTATCTAGCACAAAACGGTCTTTAACCAATCTATCATTAATGAGTTCTATGGAATCCTTAATACCTTGTAAATTCATCAAATCTTTAACATTTTTTATTTTAAATACGAGCACCAAAGAGTCTCGTTTATGAATAATTAGATCTTTCTGGGCTTTCATTTGCTCAAATTCTTTCTTGGAATTTTCCAATTGAGACTTGGTGGTGATTATGGTATCTTTTAAAATTTTCAGTTCTGCTTTTGCCTTATCTAATTCTAATGTTATGATTTTCCGATTCTCACTAGAATTAAAGGTCAAATAACCAATTATGATTAAAAATAGTAAAGCAACGAGTTGAAGAATAAAGTTGTTATTAGTGTTTTTCATCGATTAATAATTTGCTATGTATTGAAGGATTGTATCATTTGATTTTTAAAGATAATTGAGTATTGGTCTATATATGAGCCAAAAAAAAACCTTGTCGAAGTAATTTATACTCTTTGTTCGTTACCGTATCCAAAAAAAAAAAAAACGCTGTAAAACAATCTGCCAATGACTTTAAAACCTAGCTGTTTTTTTCAATTTTGATGGTGTTTTTTTCTTTCTTACGAACCCATCAATTAACTGTCAATAAAAGATCAAATTTAAGTAGATATAGTTACAAATCGCTATAACAAATACGCCAAATCATACGATTTTACCGACATAGAATAAACTCAACTAAGAGGTTTTATTATTTTTCTCCAATGAAAAGCTGGACCGATATCCCATTTGCCAGACGATCTGTAATTTACATGAGACACAATTCCTTTAAAATTTACCAGCTCATTTTTTATTCCTGCACTATATCGTTTGTCTTCAAATAAAAATTCTCGTGGAATGTTATATACTCCGGTTAGGTAACGAAGTAACATAAGTAAACTATCGTATTGTTTTTTGGTAAATGTGGCATAATATAGTTCCCCTCTATAGGGGGATTCTAGCTTGGTATACAACTGTTTCTCGTTTACATCACAATACACGTCGGTATCACTATATACGGTAACTAACTTATTACCTATTCGTTTTAAAAAGCCAATATTAGAAATCTCTATACCAATGGTTCGTTTGCTACCATTGGTATTGCCACCAATAGCTCCTGAGCCTAAATGGTAAGACCAATACGCAGAAGACCATAAGTTAAGAATCTTACCATTTCTTGCGATAATAAACGGAGTGGATACATGGTTGTTCGGTTTAGATAACGCAGCAACATCTCCTTTTAAGTAACCAGCAGTATAATGCAGTACAATCTGTGTTTTTGTGTGTTTTTCTTGATAATAAAACGATGCATCTCCGTTTTTTGGCCTACAATCTATGTACGGCATTACTTGGTTTTCACCTTTTATAGGTACTGTCATTTTTGTTAATACAAATTCTTTTCCGTCTGAGTCTTTACCTATTTTAAAAAAGGTATTCTCATGATTAGAAATATTAGTTGCTTTCATACTTAGTTTCGATTTTAAATAGGGTTATTAAAACTTATAGGTTATTATCAAACTTACTTGAATAAATGTAATCGAGACATTACATATTCGACAAATAAGATTATTTTTCCGACAGAAAAACTTTATGTAATAATTTTTTAGCTATATCAGTAAAACCTTTGCTTTCTATTTTCTATCATACAACTATGAAATTGTAAACTTCGCAGAACACTCATACTCTAATTAGCCGATAAAAAAACTGTTGTAGAACGTTTTGCATCAAACTGATCCATGCTAATGTTATCAACTCCTGCACTACCTTTGTTGGCTTATAGGTATTGATTTTGCTTCATTCCATAAATTCATCCTCTTAAAAAAAATGAGTTGATACATAAAATGCAACTGTATTATCTAATCCCTTAGCTCCATTTCCATTATAGAAACTTCATCACTACTACGAATTAGTCCATCTCTACATACAACACTGGTATTCTACCTCTCGATTGTTTCGATTGTGTATTTCCCTTTGCATTTATATGCAGTTTCTCGAGTTCCATAAATAAATCTAAATAAAGGTCATGCCATCTGAATGACCCCAGCCATACGAAAAGTAAAGAGGTTCCTTCCGTATTTAGTGCCGTTACACACTACTTCTCACACCGTATCATACTTCCTAGCTTTAGACTAACCTCGTGTTAGATTCTCCCAAACGCATAATCTAGATTTCCTTTTGGTGGAGTTTTATAACCTTCAAGGTTCATATCAATCCAATCTATTAGCCACTACTTAAAAATTTCCTCAAGAACAATTTTCCAATTTTGTTGACCAGTCTTCTGGCCCTCATCATAACTAAAGACAGGAATATATCCTATTCCCCCAGAACTCATTATATTGAATAAATCAATATCATCTAGCTTTGAACGCATTTCATCAACTGAATTAAAGTCATACAGAGACTCCTGCGATTTTACTAAATCCGTTTTAGCTGTTTTCAAACATTTTTCTACTTCATTAGCGCTGATAAGACCCTGTTCCATTTGTGACTTTAAACCTGTATGCAATTCAGAAACATGATCAGAAAGTTCCTCCTCATCGTTGATTTTACTACCATCCTCATCTCTATTATCGGTAAAAAAACGATCCATCTTATCAAACTCTGATAGCCTACCCCAAGTAGGTGCATCTGAAATTTCATTAGCCCAAATAGTACCTTGACCAGTCACTTCTACCATTGTTCTACCTGCTTTAACCGACAAATCAAATGTTCCTCCGTTATTAGCGGTATTCATAGCATTCTACACAGTATTCTCAAACCAAGTAGTACACAAATGACAAATTGTAATATCAACAGAAAATGTTACACTAACTGATCTACCATTTCTCAAAGCTGTTGTTATTGTATTTTTTACACTTTCCCAAACACCTTGTTCCGAATGAGAAACACCGCCTCTACCTCCTATACCAACAGCGTTACCTGCTATATTTTGAACCCCACCATCGTCTATTTTGTATAATATATCAACTTTTGCTAACTGAACAACATTTTCGGTAGAAGAAGTACTTCCTTCTTTCGATTGAACATTCATGTTAACAGGCAACTTGATATACGGATTTTGTATTTTCATTTGAGAAACTTCTTCAGGTCGATTATCCACAAAACCAAAACCTTGCGTATTATTAGCCATTTCTTGCAGTTTCCGCTGTGCAACAGTTTCAGGCCGATTATCCACAAACTAAAAAACAGTTTGGTTTTTATTCTCTTGTGATTTGTCAGCGTGTGTATTCATAATTTTTGATTGTAAGTTTTGGTCTATTACCTATAACGTATAGACTAAACTGCGTTTCAATGCAGTTTAGGTACTGTTAAGGCTTCGTTACCTTTTCGAGATATTATTTCTACCTGTAATCGATCTATTAAATTATTTATTTCTATTCCTAAATCATGCCTATAATGAATCACCTTGTTGGTTAATTCTAATTTGGTTGCCAAAGCATTTCTTGTTTTTGGGTTTGCGAGTATAGACCTATAATCGTTTGTTGATTCGTTATCAATATTAAACTTGGAATCTTGAACATTTAGTAATCGAACAAAGTTTATATTATTAATGGCAATATCATCAACTCGAAGTTGTTGTACAGCTAAACGATCAGCAGTAAAGAATCTTAAGCCATTGATATTCAATTCTAAGTTATTAAAATGCTTACGTATATCCGCATTCTTAATTATTGTTACTTTACCTGTATTCTTAAGATCTGAATAAGAATTAATAACGGGTACACCTTCTTCAAAATTCCATAGTAATTCATAAAATATTGAGTCGGTAATAGAATTTAGATTTAATTCATATTTACTGGTACTTTTTTCTAAAGCCAGCAATAAAGATTGCTTTAATTTTTCTTCTTGCGTAATGAAATTCTCAGATTGCCCTTTGGCACTTTTTAGATTATCCAGAAGATTTTCTAAAATACTCATTTCCTCTATTTCAATTTTTTGTTCTTCATTCCAATTATTAATTTGGAGTGCTAGTAGTATCCCGATAACAACCATTACAATCTCACCAACTGCAATTTTTAAAATATTTAGAAACTTAATGCCCATAAGCAAGTTGTTTTTGAATATATTTACCATAGTTTACTAGGTTGATTATGAAGTCTAACGGTTTGGCTAAACTGCGTTTTAATGCAGTTTTAGGTTTTGTTATAGGCTGTATTTCAGTTCCCATTTACTTAAATGACTAATGTTAATTGCTGAAGACGAAGATGTGTGTTTTTATCTGGTTTGAATTCTTGTGTTCTCATTTCATATGTGCCAATTTCTAATGAAATTGCTATCTGATTTTCATCCGTTACTTCTCCACCAGGTGCTACCGAATCGAACATATACATTAACTCTACAGTGCCGTTAGTTTCCCAACCTACATTCTGGTATTTGCTTTAGGTATTTCGAAATCTCTACTTCATTTTCAGCATATATCCAGCGAGCACCTGTTCACTACGAAATGAAAAACTTTTCCACGTTCTGAGCATTCTGCTGTCGCAGTGCGACAGGTAAGTCTAACAACTGGGCGTCATCATACACTTCGGTGTTATCTGGGGTAATTGTAGCACCGCTCACGCCTATAATGTCGTTCTCGAATTCCACCTGTTCGTTAGCGTTTCTGAATATGTGGGCAGATTCATGGATCATGGTGGAAGTCCTTGAGTCGACGCCGGAAAGGTCCGCCTCTAAGAATCCCTTATTGACCTCCAGGCCATTTATGTTACCAGCGATAGCACTAGCAAAGCTGTCGTCATCCCAGTCGACTTCAGAGCCTGCAACCATTCCTGCTTTATTGGTGTTCATACTACCCATTAGGGCGTTTACTAGTGACTTAGCATTGTTTCTGTTCAATCCGAGGTAAGTCATGGCAGCATCCACGGTGGTTTGGTCGTTCGTAAATAGCGCAATGTATTTCTCATTCATCAGTGCGACAGCACTTTCTATCGACGCTTTTATGATGGCCTTTTCATTTTCACCAGTGGCAACAGCAACCCTTTGAATGGGATTTTGCTGTTGAGCAGAATGGTTGTTTGCCATTACTTGTAATTGAGCAGTTTGTTTGGCCTGTGGGCTGTTGCTAGCCATGTCCTGAAAAGCTCTTAGCTGAGAAACTTGCGGACTATTATTTGCCATCTCTTGCAGTTTCCGTTGAGCAATAGCTTCAGGTCTGTTATCAACGAACTGAAAAGTAGACTCGCCACCGCTCTGTACCTGAGAGGTCTCAGCAGAAACTGCTTGGCTTTTATTCTCTTGTGTTTTGTCAGCGTGTGTATTCATAAATTTTGATTTTCATGTTTTGGTCTATTGCCTTATAACGGTTTGAATAAACGCTCGTTTTAATGGCGTTTATTTTTTGTTATAGGCATTTTTTCATTGATTTACATTAATAACTCTTTTTATCCACATTTTCTGAGATGATCTCCAAAAGAGCTGTAATTATAAGTCTAGCAGTATAAAAATTATAGAGCATTTTTTCTTTCAATTAGGCTGAAATAGTTGCAGATACTCGACCAAAAAAATCCAGGAGATTAAATGTCTGACAACCATTTTTCGTAGGCTCTATTGCCTCTTACAGTATTGAAAAGCGCTTCGTATTCGTCCAATTTTGAGCCTTTTATTTGAGTGAAAATCCAATCAACTAGAGATTCAGCTTTACCAAGTTTTTCTTCGGACATAATAGTGCTCACAGACATTTTCTCCCAAAGTTTTTTGTTGCGTGATAGAGTAAGGCCTTCTTCAACTACTAATTCTTTCCACGTAGCTTCATGTAGCTCAGGAGAAATTTCTTGTAATCGCTCTAAATCTGGTTTTCTTAATCCATCCTTCATGTTTTTCTTATGAGCCAGAATTCTAGTCAGTGTGTCCAATAGTATCCATTTAGGTTGACTTAATCCCTCTTTATCAGCGGTTCTTTTTTCATGATTATCACTAAGATGCTCAGTCCATACTTCACCACCTACATCTTTAACTTCTAGGTCAATAGGGACTATTATACCTTCTAGATCATCGTCATCTAAATAATTTAACGAATAGCCGTACCGAGTTTCTATAATTTTTCCCTGAACATCCGATTCTGCCATTTTAAAAACGCGGATAGTGTGGCCTTCATCCAAGTCAATAGATTCACCTTGATAGCCTTGTGCTGCTTCAATTACTTCTACCCATGTAGCTTTTCGTTCATCTTCATTTCCAGTTGTGGTAATATTAACATCAATATCTTCTGGTGTACCTGTGTACCCTCCTGATTTTAAGATGAGAGAACCAGTGAGTTCTGGTTTAATGTTGTCAATATCGTTTAGTTCTGTCACTGCATATTGGCCAAACTTTAACATTACCTCTAAGCGATCATCACCAGCCTGTTCAGGGTTTGCCTCTTCTGCCTCTCCTGGAAAAACACCCGCTAATAATCCTTTGCCCAGTTTACTAACAATAGTTTTAGCCAACGAGGTCGTAGTTAATTCATGAACCGAATTTTCAATAACGCATTGTGCCCAATTGATGCAATCATTAAATGTGACATCATAGTCTTCAAATTTTTGATCAGCTTGTACTTTCTTTCTTTTAAGCTGAGAACTTAAATCAAAAAGGTTTTGTTTTAAATCTTTCGCATATTCCGCTTTTACTGCGTTATCACCATCAATATTATTGAACGCGCCTAGTCTAAGACCAGTGAATAATCGGTCACGAAAAGCATCAAAATCAATAGCTACTGCAACAGTAGCAGCTAAACCAGCGGCTCTTTTTGCTGCCCTTAGACCTTGCTCATCTGGAACAGTATAAGTAAATCTAGCAAGTGTTAAAGCTTGATTTATCTCAGTCAGTTCTGTGGTTAGTGTTCTTGCTGGTTGCTGAGCTGCATTTTGCGCTCGCTGATTTCTAGCTGCTAATGCTTCAGCAAAACCACCAAACATTCTTTGTACAACTGGTGTGTCGGTTTGTGATGCAGTTACAAAATTAGGAAGTACTTGCTTCATTTGTAATGACTTGGTCCCCATCACATCCGCTTCTTTCTCTAAACCTACATCATCATTAACATTCACTTTGCCCTTCATTTGCATAGTAGGCTTCACCATTCCTTGCTTCTGCTGCACTACATGCCAAGCTTCGTGAGGTAAATGTTTTTCTTGCCCTGAAGCTATATGAATATCGGTGCTTTGAGCGTAGGCATGGGCTTGTAGTTGAGCTGGCTTGTCAGAGTTGTAATGAACTTTTACATCACCCATAGAATAACCAGAAAGACTTTCTATGCCTGTTTTTAAATTATCTGGTAACCCTGTTTTGTTTTGTTTTTTCTGGATGATAGGCTGTTGTTGAGTAGAACGATTGTCTACCATAGCCTGCAACTGAGCAGCTTGTTTTACTTGTGGGCTATTATTAGCCATCTCTTGCAGTTTCCGTTGTGCCACAGCTTCAGGTCGGTTGTCCACAAATTGAAAAGTTGACTCACTCATACTTTGCTTTTGAGAAACAAGGCTTGCAACCGATTGGCTTTTATTTTCCTGTGTTTTATCAGCGTGAGTATTCATAATTTTTCTCTTTAGATTTTGGTCAATTGCCTATAACGGTTTGAATAAACGCCTGTTTTAATGGCGTTTATTTTGTGTTATAGGCTTTTCTTTGGTTAATACTTAGTTCTATTTGTTTTTGCGCGCTCTTCTTTTGTAAAGATCTATTCTGCTAAACCTTCAACAACAAGGTGTTTCCCGCTTCCTAATGGTCCAGAATCAAGATTCACATTTACTTGAATATCACGTCCAATTAATTTGGCTTCATCAGTTAGTTTTTCTCTATTAACTGCTTGTAGGAATAATTCTTTAAAACTTTGCACGACCCCGTTGATGGCTGATTATCAAACATATAAACTTAATTGATTTAGTTGTCCTAGCTCTCTATTAACAATAGCTGCCGCTTTGGTTGCTAAATTCCCGATGCTCTTTGTTTTATTTGTTGTGCCCATTTTCCCTACCCAGCTTGCACGGATTCTTCCAGCATCTCCTTCTCTACCATGGCCAACCACTGTGAGCGTATAAGCTGTATTCTCTTCAGTTCTGGTTTCGGGCTGACCTCTGAATTTCTTTCCTTTTATACGAGTTGAATTAGCTTTTCTACTCAAATATGTTTCTGTTTTTCTTATGTCGTTGTCATTTTCCCAACCGCTTGGAACATAATGAATATCCGACTGTATAAATAATGCCTTTTTCTCTACGGCTTCTATCATTTGGATAGGCTGCTGTTGTCGAGCAATAGGTTTCTCGGCGATCGCTTGTAATTGCGTGATTTGTTTAGATTGTGGACTGTTGTTAGCAATAACCTGAAGAGCTCTCAGCTGTGAAACTTGAGGACTATTATTCGCCATCAATTGCAGTTTTTTTGAGGCGAGAGCCTCAGGTTTATTATCCACAAACTTAAAAGTAGACTCGCCTCTGCTCTGCATCTGAGATTCACCATTCGCCACTGATTGGCTTTTATTTTCTTTTGTTTTATCTGCGTGTACATGCATAATTTGTTCTTTTCAGGTTTTCATCAATTATCTATAACGTTCGATGTAAGGAAAGCACAGGCTTAATAACGACAGATTTTCCACAGGAAAATCTATCTCACCTTTTATTTTAAACTATTTATATGGGCTGCTTTGCTATCCGATCCACCACTTTTTCTCTTGTGGTATCTACCTTTTGCCCGTTTACTATCTTATCCCCTTTAGGTGTCCCATTTATACTGTTGTCTATGGCATGTGCCACTTCGTGCCGCATGTTATAATCAGTGTCCATACCTGGAGCAAAGTCAATCTTGTTACCTTGAATAGTAGCTTCTGCGTTTAGTTTAGCTGGAAAAGAAGAGTTGTGAGTGGCAACCAAACCAGAGGTATTGACTCCATGTTTTTCCCCCATTTCGGAAGCTATTTGTAGAAACCTGAAGGAGCCTTGGGAGTTTTTCCGCTGTATAGGATTAGCCTTATTTGCTGTTGTCTGGTGCATCGCTTCCTGTAGCTTACGCTGATAGGTAGTAACTGCTCGGTTGTCTACCAGTTGTGCTGTACCTCCATTACTGGATTCATTAAAAAACTTTGGGTTAATCAAGTTTTGATATTCTTGTGTTTTATCTGCTTGTGTTTTCATATTTTTTTTGTTTTGTAATTTGAGTTTGATTATTGGTATTTAGTGCCTGATCGTAAACAGACTATTTTTATGGAGCGAACATAAACCAAACTCAACATATCAATTTAAAATAATCCCTTCTTTTTGCAATTCTTGGTGAATGGCTGCTTCCAGTTCTTTTTGCAAAATCGTTTTCTGTTGTTTTGTCACAGCCCTAAGCGTAACTTTACGTACTACATTAATCATCGCCCCCCCAGACAACTCATATTTTTCTGCGATAGCCCACATATCTATAGTAGCATCCAATGGCAGCTTGGTAGAAAAAGATTGTTCCCAAAGTTTATAGCGTTCTTCTACACCAGGCATGTTAAACGCTACCATCGACTGGAAACGGCGGGTAAAAGCTTCATCTATATTGCCCTTAAGGTTTGATGCCAAAATCACCACCCCTGGAAAATCTTCGATCCGTTGTAATAAATACCCAATCTCCTGGTTTCCATGTCGGTCGTTGGCACTATTCACCTGGGTACGCTTACCAAAGAGGGAGTCTGCCTCGTCAAAAAACAAAATCCAATCTCGTTTTGCCGCCTGATCAAATACTTTTGCCAGGTTTTTCTCGGTTTCCCCAATGTATTTAGAGACGACCATACTCAAATCTATTCTATAAACTTGTTTGTTCGTACTTTTACCTAGCAAAGCAGCAGTCATCGTTTTTCCAGTACCTGGAGGCCCATAAAACAGGCTTTTATATCCTGGTTTTAGCATTTTACCCAGCTTCAGATCATTCATCAGCACATGGCCTTGGGCTATCCAATCCCTGATCTCCTGAAGGTGTTCGGCGGTATTTCTACTCAATACGATATCTTCCCATTCTAGTCGCGTAGTGATCTGTTGTGCAGGAAAATCGGCATTATATGTGGGATGGTAGGGTTTACCACTTATCAAAGATCCTATATATTCATCTGCAACCATCCAAGTGCGACTCAATCTTGGTCCTGCTTTTTTCTGCCCTGTCTCCTTAATTACCTGCTCGGTCGCAAAAACATGATCTTCAGCAAAGAGATACTCATAGCTCAACCGCCTGCCCAGATTATCGCCTGCCAATATAAACATGCCCGTTTCTGCTGTAGGAATTAATCCCGCATGCTCGTCTAGGAGCAATCCCCCAAACTCACTATACCGACGGTCATAGTTTTTATTTTTGGTTAGCAGAATGTCTAATACTTCTGGTTTGATATGAGGAACAAGCCCCAATATTAAAACCAACCGTTCTGCTGTGTTTAGATTAGTCTTTTGTATAAACGCTGCATAAGTCCCTTCCTTGCCCATTACATTGGGAGGAAGCAATTCATCTATTGATTGATAGGGCGTATCTTGCTCAAAATAGAGCTCCAGCCGTGTATGGATTACCAAACTTAGCCACGACAATTCATCTTTTAATACCTGTGCATTCTGTTGTACGGTTGTATGTATTTCTATCAATTCCATTCTACTATTAAAATTTCATTCATCCACGGTAACTTTATTGTATTAATGCTCCAAGGCAATTTTTCTAAGGTGATATCATAGGTTTCTTTTTGCACTTGCAGCAGCCAATGCCCATCGCGAGTTCGCAAGGAACCTTGCCTACATAAATAAGAAGCGCGAAACCCATCTAATGACAAGTTAGTCCAGTGGGGACCTCGCTCTATAACAGAACGCAACAGACCTTCTGCCATGTCTTTCTCAGCTACAGAAAGGCATATAGGAGATATCGTATCTTCTAAGGGTACACCGCAAAGTACTTTTGCAAACGGGAGCATCCCTTCAAAAAGTTCGGTTTCTGTTGTATCACAAAGATATTGTAAGGCACAAACGGCTTTGTTTCTTGCGATTTCATCGTGAAACGCTTTACCTGCCATCACCTCCAGATTTTCAAAAAACCGTTGCAGAAAGGGCCACAAGAGTACTAATCCTGCATTTTGAATGGTTATAAAGTCTGTATCTTCAAATTGGGACGGCAACGTTTCTATAACGGCAAGCTTACCATCTGGTTGTAGCGGTTTCAACATGGCTTGCAACAATTGAAGATGTCTGGCAATCGGTTGCAGTTTCATTTCAGTTACTGCTTTCGCTTTATCCTGCGCTATGCGCTGTCCTTCGACAGATTGCTCTTTCGTTTCGGTTATTGTTTTCGCTTTATCATGTTCTATGCGCTGTCCTTCGACAGGTTGCTCTTTCGTTTCGGTTATTGTTTTCGCTTTATCATGTTCTATACACTGTCCTTCGATAGATTGCTCTTTCGTTTCGGTTACTCCTTTCGCTTTATCATGCGCTATGCGCAGTCCTTCTAATAATTGTTTCAGTTCTTTGAGTATTTGAACTGGTATTTGATAAAAAGAAGGGTGGTTCACTACGCCAATCAAATGTTCAAAAAAGTGCTGCCAAATGGTATCACCAGGATATTGTTTTTTTTGCTTTTCTACTAACGACCGTATGGCGGGTAGGTAGCTATTTTGATTTTCTTTTTTTGACTTTTTTACATCAATACCCAGTTCCTGCATTATTTGTTGCTCGCAACTAGCTATTAAATTTTTATAATTGATAGCTTTAAGAACTTGATTAAATGCCACTTTCCAAAAAGTTCTTCCTATTTTGGCATCTGTATATGCTGAAGTTTTTTTATCTGCTTGTTTTTGAATCCTATGGACCAGTTCTTTTCGTACAGCTGGTAGCTCTTTCACAGAAATATTGGTCAACACCTGAAGGCACAAAAGGATTTGTTCTTCTGTAAACGTATATAAAAAACGATCCAGATATACGTGATTAAAAGGTAGTTGCTCTAAAATTTTTGTAAAGGTGGCATCTGGTGTTTTAATGAGTTGATCCAGTTGATCCTGTAAATAGCTTTTAGAGGTTTTACTTGACCACCACGGAAGTCTTCCAGACTTCAAATAATACGACACAACTTTTAAAGGTGTTTTTTGGGGTATCTCTGGCGTTTCTTCTACAACTTCTTTTATATAGCCCGAATCTTGTACAGACGCTAGTGCTTCATTTAATTTTTCTGTAAATACTGCCGTTATAGTCTCCATCTGTACATGCCCCAGATCTACAGTTAACTTATCTATCTGATGTCGTTTTTTTTCATCTCTACCATAGCGATCACATAATAATTCGTCAATAATGGGTGTAAACTGTTCGCTATAAAGCTTGCCTAATTTTTGTTGTACATCAAATGCATCTGCTTTTTCAGGGAGCTGTATCTCGATGATTTGTTTATTTATAATGTGCTTATGCTGCGTCATGTACTGCCTTTGTTACGACCTGTTGGTTGCTTCTAAAAACCTGTGCAACCCCTTATCAAAAAGTTGCATGGTTGGTTTGTCTAGCCACTGGATATAAGCGATGATGTGCGCTGGTGTTTCCTCTTGTATTGTGTGCTCTACAAATTGTTTTAATGACTCATTTTGGTACCGCTCCATCCAATTAGGAAGCACAAAGGTTAACTGAAGTGAATAGGGGTCTTTAGGCATTGCTAGAGGCATCCATCGTCCACCAACTTGCGCTTCTACAAAAGTTTTTGGGATTTCAAAACCTGCTTCGGTGATAGCCATCACTTCATGCTCGCCATCATAATGAGTTGTTCCAGTGAGTTCAACACGATCTCCTTTTTGTAGGTTATGTCCTATGGTGGTACAGAACGTATGATCTACCTCTATTAAAGAGACTGAAAAGGAAACTACAGGAGCTGTCCTAATAAAATATCTTACATCTGGCGTACGTTGCCAAAAACCACCAAGAATAGATTCCTGAAAAGGAATTTCTATGTTAAAGGAATCTTCTGTTACCCCTAGTACGGTATATATCCCATCGTAGTTTTCGCTTTCATGAATACGTATTTGTTCGCCTTCCATCAGGGTATGATTATTAGAAAAACATCGGGTGTAATCGGTATTTTCTACAGCCTCAAATTTTGTAATTTCAATAGCGCTATACTGTGAATCGAATGGGTACGGGTATTTAACATGTGGGCGTAACAGGATATGTTCTACCATATGGAAGCCTTCGGTATCGCCATCCCCCAGGTTTCTACGGGTATATTCTTCTATTCCTAATTTTCTTGCAATTCGTTTTTCGAGCCCAGATATATTGTTACATTGCCAATACTCCTTTGTATAATTATATCCCAGACCGCGCTCTGCACTTACTGCTGGGTAGTCTTTAAGAAAATTCGATTTATCTGTAATGAGTTTTTTATCTACTTCATATGGAACATCAGAAACTTTTTGTAACAACATACCATAACTTGTAAAGCTCTCACTAAAACGAGCTAATAGATGGTTAAGGAATTTGTTTTTACGCTTCAACCCATCTACTGAATCTTTCGTTATTTCTTGCAGGTATTCTTGATAGTTTTCTTTGCTTTCCAGTACGTCTTCTAATCCTGCTACTGTGCCCAACAAGGACTGATTGAAATAGGTTCTTTTATCTTCGCCATCAAAACCTATCAAGTTTTTAAAATGGGCTACCTGCGAAAAGTAATTCGCCAGAATCTGTTCAAAAAACATCAAATAGGAGGTTAATTGTTTAGATTGTGCCTTTCTCCTTTTGGGAGCAGCCTCTGATATTCCTGATGTACCAATACCATAATTTGCAGGAAATTGATTCTGAAGAGAATAATAGTTTTCTATATGCCTGTCTTTGGTTTCTGGTAGCACCATATCTCGCTCTTCCAGAGGTAACACTCGTGACAATCGTTGTACACGCTTTTGATTGTACAAATCTTTTACCTGCTCAGGGTTTATAGTCACCTTAAGACCGCGTGATGTAAAAGAGATTTTATTAAGGGTCTCTTTTAAATCTAAAACAGGGGTTTTGGTAGGGTCAAGAGCCAATACCCAGCTTTTAACGGTATCAGATCCTGTTACGATCAAAAATTCATCAATCGTCAAAACTTCAGTTTCATCCATGATTTCACGAATAATATCAGACGCTTGGATGTCCTGTTTTCGATTATGACGAAGCAGCTCATCATCATCCATAAAACCATGAATAAGTGTAGGTCCTTCAAAGATTTCATCCGTTCTTTTTCCTTTTTTTAAGAGCTGTTGCAATGTATAGAAAGGAATACGGGGCGAAAGATAAAAAGCGACTTTATATAGTATATTAGCAACTAGTTGATTGATATCATCTACGGTATTGGCAATTTCAATAGTGCCTTGCAGGCTTATAGGCTGTGTGGTTAATATTCGAATTTCCTCAAAATCTTCACACACACCTCGACATGCCTGTAATCTGGTTTTTACATCGAACACTAGTTGGGCACCTGCTATCTCAAAAGAATCATCTTTCTCTATCAGTACATTATAAAGACCTTTGGGTACGATCCCATTTTCTTTGTTATTGGCAACAGTATGCACCAAATTATCTTGTAATACTTTCTCGACCCAGGCATTTTTCACTCCGGCTACATCCATAACAATTTTACGTAGATCGAGTAAGGTGACCGGGTTTATGGTTAATATGGTAGCAGGACTATACAAATCATTGTATGAACTCGTACCATCATTACCCAACAAATCTTTAATATCATAGTCGATTCGATAGGCCAAATCTGTAATGGTATAGCACAGTTGCTCTAAGATGGTAATCCCGGGGTCGTGGGTATTATGGTCTGTCCAAGTTTCGCCCCCCATTTGTTGTATAAGTTTAATGCCTTCTTCTCGGAGAAAATCGTAACTCAAGGCAGAGTTTTTAGGTAATTCTTTGGGTATGGTCATTGCTTTATCATATTACTCTTTATTCTTTTCTATCGAACCTATCATTTTTATTAAGTTAATGCTTGTAACAACACCCCTTCAAAACCAGAAGAAGAATTATCAACAATACTACTACTACTACTACTACTACTACTACTACTACTACTACTACTATATTGCCATACAGATACCTTATCGTTTACGTTCAATTTGGTAATCACCGTTCTTGAAACCGTATGGAATAGTGTTTTCGTATAAATCATAGCGCGCTCATGTTTTTCGGATCCCCCAGTTCCATTAACATAAGAACTATCATTCAGCTTTAGGTGCCATCTTACGTCTTTACCAGAAAAAAGACGCAAGCTAAAGGTAAATAGATATATTCCTTTGACTGGGGCTATGAAATGGGTGTTCTTTTTAAAGTGGTTTCCTATGTTATAGTTTACCTGTTTAAATGGCACTGTTGTCACCGTATTTGTAATATTAGTTTCAAGTGAAACAGAAAAAGCTACGACATATTTTTCTTCTATTTTAATCTGCCCTCGAACAGTCATCCCACCTTCTGCAAAGATATCTACTTTCCTGTTTTCAATGCTTGTTCCCATTGTTCCCATTCCAACAATACTCAGTGAATCTGGTGTCATAGTTCCAGCTGATATTTTGGCTGAATCTAATTCCTTTCCTGCATTATTACCACCAAATAAAATAGACTGATTGGTAATATGCATGGATCCATCAGGACTTGATTCTTTGCCTCCTCCACTAATAGATAATGGTGCCTGTGGGTTTATTCCACCAATTGCCAATCTGCCATTGCTGGTATTGAAATGCATTTTATTACCCTTAGCCGCGTTCCTAATATAAAAATGATCATCTACTGTTAAATATACCTGACCAGCAGATCTGTATAGTCCACCATCAGTAGTTATATGCTTTGCATTACCGTTGCTAAATTCAATCCCACCCGGAACCTCTAACATACCTTCTTTTCGCATAATGAATTTTTGGTTATCGCCAAGCGATAAAAATTCAAGGTCTCCATTCACTTTTGGTACACTAATTTCCCAGCTCTTCGAAGGGCTATTATTCATGAAGGATAAACGGGTGCTGGTGTTATTGTTTTGTCCTGTATTGGTTATTCTAAGTTCGGGATTTTCCCCAGTTACCTCCAGGTTGGTCTCGGGGCTTTTATCTCCTCGAACAGTCATTCCCCCTTCTGCCCAGATATCCACTTTCCTGTCTACAGAGCTTGTTCCCGATGCCATTCCAACAATACAAAGTGATTTTTTTTCGTGAATTCCAGCTGATATTTGGGCTGAATGTGTTTGCTTTCCTGCATTATTACCACCAAATAAAATAGACTGATTGGTAATATGCATGGATTCATCGGGGGTTGCATCTTTGCCTTCTCCACTAATAGATAATGGTGCCTCTGGGTTTACTCCACCAATTGCCAATCTGCCATTGCTGGTATTGAAATGCATTTTATTACCACTACCCGCGTTCCTAATATAAAAATGATCGTCTACTGTTAGATATACCTGACCAGCAGATCTGTATAGTCCACCATCAGTAGTTATATGCTTTGCATTACCGTTGCTAAATTCAATCCCACTCGGAACCTCTAACATACCCTCTTTTCGCATAATGAACTTTTGGTTATCACCAAGCGATAAAAATTCAAGGTCTCCATTCGCTTTCGGTACACTAATTTCCCAGCTCTTCGAAAGGATCTCATCATTCATGAAGGATAAACGGGTGCTGGTGTTATTGTTTTGTCCTGTATTGGTTATTCTAAGTTCGGAATTCTCCCCACTTACCTGCAGGTGAGTCTCTGGGCTATCTGTGCCAACTCCTACATTACCCAAAAAGAAACTGGGTTTTTCTTTAGATCCACTAAGGCGAATAATTTCCTGCGTATCTCCTCCTCGCATGCACAGCACACCATCGCCCCCCTCATCTATAACTTCAAAAATGCGGGCGTGTTGCTCGGTATCTGAGATCGTTGCTATCAACGACTCATTACCCTTTCCTTTTATGGTTAGTTTAGATTCAGGCTCTATGGTACCCACACCTATATTACCGTCTTCCGACTTAATAAACAACCGACTCTGTCCTTCAGCATCTTTAATGTTAAATCCAGGTTGGTTGCTATTCGGTTCTTGCGCATCTGCTCTTGGGTTGAGATTGAGCGACCAATCTGGGGCATCTTCACTAAAGTTTCTGTATAAATCCAAAACTTCCTGTGTACCTACGTCTTCTCCCTCTGCTTGTATCGCCAAGGGGCTCCCTTGTTGTTTTGCAATGCTATCTTCGGCCTGATTAATACCAGCATCTACAAAGTCTGCAAATTGTTTTTCGGTAGGTTTATCATTTGCCTTGAAATACTGTTTGAGTTCTGTTCGGGTTTTCTTATCAATTTTCATGTTTTTTCTTTTTGTTTTTCAACATCTTTTTATAATTTGCATAGGAGTTACTTAAGGTTTTTGGTGACCTCAAAATCCAGTTGTATCTGCATGTAATTAATCCCTTCTAAGCTATCTTCATCATAGTTATTTTCATCAAAAACCTCGATAATATGTGTTGCTTCAGAAACCATTATCATATCTGGACGAGATGGGATTACGATAGATTTACCGTTATTAATTGCTCGAACATCTGTGAATGTTTCCCCATCCTCACTTTGAAATAATTTTAAATTGGCTACATAATCGATATAGGGTCTTTCTGCAATAAAGTTGATCAGTACACTAGCATGAAGCCTCCCTCCTATCCTAATATCACTATCTTGTTGGTATGCCCATGGGGATAAAAAGCGTTTGATTTCGTCTATCAATTTTTCTTTATAAAAACCTGCATCATACCCAGAATAAAACTTTACCGAACATTTGGTTAAGACCCTTAAGTATGATGGGTTATGTACTACTATTTCTGCATGGGCAGGTGAATGGTTATCAAGGAATTCTTTAATTTGAAAAAGGACATCTGAAGCTACTTTTGGTACAAAAGGGTTAAAAGGTAAGTTTTTTCTAATATCTGGTACAACAATAATAGTTACTTTGCCTAACTGATCTCTAGAAGTAAGACATTTTACCTTATATACCTGTGGAAATTGGTCTAACACCATATGTTCATAATCCCATATGGTGATCGCTCTGTTTTTATGCCTAAGACGTTCGCTGAGGCGCTTGTAAAATATGGCGCCCTCTTCTGCTGGTTTTCCTTTTCTAGAGGTATAGGGCTGAGTAATACGTTTTATTTCAGGGATAAACTCCAAAGTTTTTGTAATCGTATCTGGAGCTAAAGGGCTTTTAAAATGAGCAGGAGCCACCTCCTCGCTAGCAAGTTTTATACTTATGGCTTGAGCGCTTACCGCTACAGTATCAGAGAGACCTGTTATATTAGCAGGCGCACTTACTTTAAGCCAATGTAACGTATCTAACATTAGTGTACCGCCAGTAGTGACATCTACAGGAATCTCGATCTGTACGATACCTGTATTTACCAAACCATTGGTGGTATCAGACAAAATAGCTGCTACCCCTAAGGTTACCCATTCATTGTTTCGCAGATAACACCATTGTATGTCTGGTTTTTCTATATCAGGGTTTGCACTTCCTTCTGCCATCTGAAACAAAATAGAGAGTACGTGAGGGGTTGTAAGCTCAGCAATTCCTAAATAAAGAGTTCCCTCATCTTTGTATACTGGTAATATGCTAGGGGTCTCCCCTGCTGTTAACGCCTCAAATCCAAATGGATGGAGGTGGTAAAGTGTATCGTAGCTGTTTGGATCTGCCGATTCTGGTAAAATTAAAGTCTGTGCTTTATAGCTTACACTTATACGCTTTGCCTTGGGTTGATAAGGCGTATTTATTTTAAGTTTTTTTATGTCATCATGTTCAGAAATTGCCTGCTGGACAAAAAGAGTATTGTAAAATGCATGTTGGAAATCTAGTGGATCGAGCTCTAGCTTAAAATAGCGATTCCAGTCTGTAACGTCATATTTCCTTTCAGCACTAATCTCAGGCATTTCCTTATATTGATAGCCGCCTGTTTGTAACAGCTCAGAAACCTTCGTATTAGATCCTTCTCCACCAGATGGAAACAATTTTAAGGATGAAATACGTTTTTCAATATTATTTTCGCATATATATAACTGGGCTACAAAATCATCATTTGTTTTAATCGTATAGTCACTTTCTTTAAGATTGGCTTTATTTGAATCTACTAACCAATAATTCTTATAGTGTTCCTTGAAATTCTCTGGATGTTTCATCCATGTTATATCAAAATTCAAATTAGACAATTTCTTTTGGCAAATTTCCTCATTGGCGATATAAAAAGTACTCCCTATTTCAGGTTCATACCCAAACGGTTCAAACGGTTTCTTTGCATCAATCGTATGCTGATCATTTTGCAGAACCAGGTCTCTTAGGCCTTCAACCTCCACATATAGGTGCACTTTGTGCAGTGCTAACTGCATTAGCTCTTGATAGTTGCTGTGGTAATCTTGCTTGCCATTCAAACTTTTTAAATGATGACTCAACGAAAACACCAATGCTGGTTGCTTGCTCTTTACAAATTCATCAAGGCTTGTATCAGCAGATGGTGTCAGCACTGGTAGATCCTTCTCAAAAAGAGAAATAACGGCCTTAAGTGCATTTGGGTATCCCTGAGTAGACAGGAATTTTTGAATCGTGTTTCTGGTGTTACTAACACGGCCTATACTATCTATATCTAATTCGTCTGCCGATCTAACCTTAGTAATTTGGTACAGGTGCCCCTCGTTCTTACCAGATTCATTATCAGGAAATAACAGGTATTTACCATGATCTAATTCATCAAAGTCTTTTTCCTTTTCTGTAATGACTACCTGCGAATTATCATTTTTTAAGAAAACGTTTGTAGCCTCATATTCATTTTCAGGTTCTCCAGAAATATAATTTCCGAACTCAAAAGACGTTTGTTCTGGCTGAAACCATGCCGCTTCACTGCTTAAGTACACATCAAATGCGGCATCATTGCTTTTAAAAACCAATTCCACTGTATTGGCTTCACTGCTCTTTAATCCAAAATCTAGAAAAGCAGTAATCGTTCTTTTACCTTCTTTAAGCAGTAAGGTAGGGGAACTGATGGCAAACCCTAAGCTTCCAGGGAGTAATTGCGGACCTATATCTGGTTGTTTGTTATCAACTGTTTTAATATTAGGCTGTTTGTTACCAAAGGTTCTAAAACGGATGCTTTCATCTTCATCACCATATTGACTAAAAGTAGTTGCCCTCGCATCAGGGTTTGCATATACATTCAAGGTTTTTTCTAAAACAGGTGAAGGAAGGGGTATGCCGCGTATCTGACGGTTTGTTCGTTCTAATAATCGATATACTTTATTCCAATCTTCTTCTTCTTTGTCACTTATACGATCACTTGTCTGTACAATATGGATAAAATCTTGTTCTTTGAGTTTAAGTTCTTCTTCGATATACGCTGAAGCTTCTTGATTGGCATTTGTATCTAAACTCCCAAGGTCGTCAAAAACATCGGTAAATGAAGCTTGTTGCCCTCTATACAAAGGCAGGTTATCTCCAGAATTTGGGTTTCCATACACCTGTTTTAGTACCGTATAAAAATCTTCTTTGTAATGCAGCTCTTTTAGCTCTTGCCGTCTTTTATGCTTAATTTTGTCTTTGTAGGCGACATCTAAAATAGCATATACCTCTTGCCAATCTGTAGGTATGCCGTCTTTTTCCTCTTGGTTCTTTTGAAGGATGTGTTCGAAATCTTGTATTGAAAGAAATAATTGTGTAGTTACATAAGATATCGCATTTGGATGACTCTCCTGTAGTTGTGTTTCTAGTGCAAAAATAGTATCTACATCCTTTGGTAAATCTGGAAGGGGGTCTCCTGGGTTAGGATGCCCCAGCGCCATTTCCATCATGTGGATGATCCCACGGTGTGGGGTATCTCTATTATTAAGGTGAGCGTCTTTGATAGTAAACTGTTGTTTATCTACAAAAACATTTTTTATTTGTGCTATTTTTGCTTGACTAACAACGGTATCTTTATCTGTCTTGTAATGTAGTGTATTCCCTGCTTCATCTACGCCCCCAAGTAAAATAGTATTCTTTTTTATTTCCAGACGGTCTATATCTTCTATTAATTCAAATAAAACATTTACCACATCTGGAACGGCCTCTTTAGGCGTGAGCCCTAACCGTTCTCTAAAATAGAAATCAAGGTGTTTTTGCGTTAATCCGTTAATTTGAGATTTAACATGATTGAGCAATTTTAGAAACGTTAAAAAAAGTACCACATGTGGTTGCGACAATCTATGCTGCTTTGTCTCATCATTTAAAGAATGATCTGGGTCTTCTACATAAGCTGCCAATTGATTCGCCCATTGCTCACGTAGTATTTTCTGTTCGGCGGGTGTTTTGGACATATATTCTACTCCGTTTTCAACTAAAAATGAATCCCAATATATTCCGGGTTTGAACTCGTTATTTTTATCGAAAAAACGAAGTTCTTTTGCCAAGCATTGCGCCTCGGTAATTAGCTCTTTTATACTACGATCTTCTATCTGAATGTAGTCTGAATCTATGGCTTCTAGATCACGATCTTGTTGACTAGCGCCATCTCTAAAAAAGAGATTATGAGATTTTAGATTGTTGATCATTTTTTGTTATAACTTGTTTTGTTTATGTAGCTTTTATGTTAGTATTACTTGGTATTAATTTCCCTTGCCCAATATAAAACGGCATAGGATCTGGTGTATTTACTGGGGGTGGTTGTTTGGCAGGGGATTTGACTTCAAAAATTGCTATGAATAATTTTCCTTTTAAAATGAAGCTTTTGCCCCCGCTTTTTCTTTTCTGTGTTAACTGATTAGGTCCTAAACTTTTTATCTTCAATGTACCAGAACCAGGTATTGTAAATGGTGGCATCGTATACGAACAATTGGCGATCTCTATTTTTTTTTCATCCCCTTCTACACAAACTTTTTTGCCATTAATGGTTGTTTCTCCAGAAGCTTCTATCACTGTTTCGGGCATAGGAGGCAGCAAAGTAATGGCACCTATTGTAGAAAATTGAACTTTATCACCATCCATAATTACTAAATCCATTGTCTTTTCTATTTTGATTTGTTATTCAACCTGTTTTGTGCATTAGAAAATATGACTTAAATCGACGCTTCGTTTATATAAAATGGATATACCAGATTAGAACGGGTATTGGTCATATGTATCGTATAATCAATAGAGATGGTAATCAAACCATTTTCTGAATCTGAATTTTCAAGTTTAACAGCATCTACCAATATCCTCGGCTCATGATTTAATATGGCATCTGATACTGTGTTACGTATATCATTGATAACTCCTTGACTTGTCTCCTCAAATAAAAACCTGTTGAGGTCACAACCAAATTTAGATTGCATAATGCGTTCTTGTAATGCCGTAGATAAAAGAATTTGAAGACTCTGTTTAATATCTTCGACTCCCTCTTTCATTTCTACCTCTGCGCCTTGAGCATAAAACTCAGGAGGAAAAGACCAACCTCTGCCTAAAAATTTATTTTCCATCTTTTTCTGGTAGTGTTTTTTTTAATTCCTTTTGCTTTTCGATATGATTTTCTGATGTACTTTCTTTTAGTTGAGAAGCACCTTGTTGTTGAATTTTTTGAATTAGATTTGCTACTTTTACATAGGATTGTTCTCCAAGAGCAGCTAACATTGTATTGGTTTCATCTATTGTCAATTCTAATTTTATATTTTCCATGTTTATTTTTATATTAAATTTATTTCACTTCCCTTGATACTAATATTTTTTTCGGCTTCAATATCCAAATTACCTTTGACTTTAATTTGACAGTCTCCAGCACTTATAATTATCACCTCATTTTTATTGAGTTCAACCTTGTTTCCATTCTTGTTTGACAGGCTTACAATATTTTTACTCTCATCAATACTAATTTGGTTTTCTTTTGATGTGGACAATGTTATTATTCCATTACCTTTATCATCTTCATCAAAAAGTAATTTGTATTCTGATTTGATAAAAATTCCTTTTTGATTCTTTTTTTCATCGGCTACATCGAAAGGTGCCGGTGTTTTCCTATTTGAACTATGCACTGATCCTAGAATAACGGCTTGTCTAGGGTCGTCATTTAAGAAACCTACAATGACTTCATCGTCTTTTTTTGGTTTAAAAAACACGCCGCTTTCCATACCTGCATCTATACTGGCTAAGCGTGCCCATACTATATTTTTTTCTGGGCCCAAAGCTGGAATCATAACACGAATGCGAAACTGATGCTTTGGATCTTCTTTATCTGCCTCTACAATACCTATTTGTAACCCATTAACACCTGGAAGTAAACCCGCTGCTCTGATATCTGTTACATTAGGTTGTGCCGAAAACCAACAAGAATCCATGCCTATTTGTAAATGAGTAACCCAGCCATCTATAGTAACTTCATGTCTAACTCCTGATATAATATTCTGTCCTTCAAAGTTACCTACTCCTATGATTTTTATAGTTTGTCCTACTTTAACGTCTGCGCTTCCAGGGATTTTGAACCAGCCTCTGATGAATGAGAATCTAGATTTAAAAATTTGACCATCAGACCAAGCCTTAAGCTCTGCAGAATCCATTGCCGCAGCGTGGATTAATGTTTTTTCTTCTGCTCCTACAGCGGTAGCGATTTTCGAAATATTATATTCTTTTTTTTGAGACAGTTTATATTCATTCCCTATAGCTGGTTCGGTAAATTTTTGGTTGGTACTATCCCACCCTACCGAGGTAACTTTATGGTACTGATTCCCTCCGTTCACCTTTAGGTCAAAATCATAAATTTGATCCTTCCCTAATTCCAACTCTAAAGATGGTGTTTCAATTTTAGGTTGAAAAACAGATACTTCTCCATTACTAACACTTACTAATAGCCCGTTTGCTTCTGCTCGGGACACCATAAAGTCCCAATCTGTGGCATAGTATTGAATCATCTCATCATGGACTACTGCAGTCTTTGTAAAAAAAGGTCCTTTTTTTAAATTATACTTTTCTATTTGTTTTTTAATGATTTCACTATCTGTTATTTCTTTATATACTGCATTTTTACGGACATTAGTCATTTTAATAGCCTTATCACTCATCTCAATGGTTAATGTCGTTCCAAACTTGTTTAACTCTAACGATTGGTTCATTACAATTCCAATAAAGATGGTCTCTTCTTTTTCAGGCTTGCCTTCATATTTAAGTGCAACCTCTATCTCTTTACCTAGATCAAAAAAACCTCCGTCAAGAATGTTAAATTTTTTTTTAGAAACAATACCATCAATGAACCTCAATTCGGCCGTTGGAACTTTATTAAACTCTTTGCTTACATCAATGGACAGCGTTACATAAAGAGCACTCATTTCTTCACCATCACTTTTAATAGTTGCAGTTACGACTCCCATTGTTTACTTTTTTATTGGGGGAAAATAAATTTCTTGTCCCGGTTTTAGGTTTCTAAAATCATCTAGGTTATTTGCCTTTGCTACTACTACATAATATTGGGCAGCTCCATAAATTTTTTCGCACATTAAAGGCAATTGGTCATGGGCTCCAGCTATCCTATAGTGCGTGAGGTCTGGAGAATTTTTATTTTCTTTTTTGGCTCGCTCAGATTCCTCTATATCACCAAAAAAACATGCGTCTAACACTGCGCGTAAGGGACTACCACTTCTATTAAATAAGGAGTAGTTTACATCTACAGAACCCAAACGGCACTTAAATTGTAAATCTCCCCATTTTAATGTTAGATACCTAGGTTCATGAAGTTTACCATCCATATCACTGGTTAATTCTAAAAAATACTGAACCTGTTTGTATACATCATCGTTGCTCCTACCTCTAGCTCTACGAATAACTGGTGTTAACCCTAAATCGCTTACGCCACTACCATCCAAAATGATCTTAATTTTCAATTCTTTAGGTTTACTCATCGCATATCTAGCTGTTCGCGCACTGGTATTTATACCTTGTAGTACATCATACACATTTTCATAGGATAATAAGTACGACTCTGGATTAAACATCGCTACAAACTCCTTTCCTATACCATTTCTTTCTTCTGTGTCAGAACTTACAATGGTAAGTTTTTCAAGCTTAAAAGGGTTAATCGTCATTTTATCTACGGTTTTTCTTACTTAATATTTTTAATACTTGATTCACACACTCTTGTACTACATGCTCGTTTTCGAGTGCTGAACTTTCAGACAGTTTATCAGCCCTCTCAGTTTTTGATAGTACTGCACGAATCACAATTTCTTTAATTTCTACTGCCATTATTATATCCTCATTATTTGAAATCTAGTATATGCGAGTTCCATCGTGTCTATTGCTACAGAATTTGACTGAGCATCGAGATCGGACATTGACCACTTAACAGGGTATGCTTTAAAAAAGAGCCATGCGCCTATAGGAATATTAGCCTCGTTGAATTTAGTCACTAATACATTAGAAGGATAAAATTTAAATCTAGAAAATGCTAGATTGAACTCTATGATTAAAGGAGAAGGTATCACACTAGCTACATATCCCCGCTCCAAAACCAAATTATTATAGCTAACCTTTTTTGGCAGACGATGTGCATGCAAGTTTTGTCCTCCTTCATTAATCATTTCTAACTCTACCTCGGTACTAATCCCACTCACACGCTGAAATCTAACATCTATAGGATTGGGTATCAATCCTCCTGCGAAAAAAAAGACCCCAAACCTATGTGACAATTCGGGTTCTTTGTCTAAAAAATTATTTGCATTTTTAAAAAAATTTGACATGTAAAAATTATTTGTTATGTGTAATACTTAAATCATGAGCAATCAAATCCAAGCTTTCAATGGCAACCTCATTGGTACTCGAACTGAATGATGGCGCATCCATTTTAAAGGGCATTGCTCGGAATACATCCCAGCTTACTGCAGCCACACCAGTTTCATCACACAACTCTATCCTAATGTCCTTCTTGTCTCCAGCCTTCATCCAATCATATAAATACGCTCTTTTTCCAACAAGCCCTCGTTTTAGAGTCACTTTTATGGGGTTTTGCTGACCTCTAATGAGATGGTCTCCCATTAGCCAACTGAACCCGTGCCTGTACAATACGTGCTCATGATCAATTTCCAGGCCTGAAACATCTGAAAAAGACATTGTTGCTTTTCCATCAATAATAACCCTGTAGTTGTATACCGGTAAAGGGTAATTTTCAATAATTTTTTGTTTATCTGTCGCCATAAAAGGTCATTTATACATTCGTCAACTACTGTGGGTAAGTCCCACAAGGTTATTTATTGAAAATATCGTTTTGATTTAGAGGCAAGCCATGCTTACTTCCCCCCTAAGGATGCAGTCTAAAAAGCAACCATGGTAACCCGAGATTTGATTTTACATGGGCTTGTTATGCTAATTCTTCCATCGTCACTCTAAAAGCCATAAGTTCCATAGATTCTATAGCCACTTCATTAGAACTAGCATCAAAGGATGGCGCTGTGAGTTTTGTTGGGAAGGCATCAATTACTTTCCAGTTTACAACAGTGTTTCCTGTCTCATCTAAAAGATGAACCACAATATCTTTTTTATCAACACGATTTAATTGGATATCATTGATCCATTCATAAAAAACCGGGATACTTTTACCCTTTACAAACCCTTTTTTAAGGCTAATGTTAACCGGTTGAATTTGTCCGGGCATATACATGATATTGGGTCCCACTTTACCCCCAGATGCAAAGCTTTCTTTATAGGTAATCGATTCGAATGCTAGTTCTAAACCTGATACTTCTGAGAAACTGAAGGATACCCCATCAATATCTACTCTATAATTATAAATAGGTAATGGATAATCTGTTTTTATTTGTTCTTTTGTTAAAGCCATTTTTTTACTTATTAATATTTTACAATTGAATGATTTAAATTAGGTTTCCCTATTAAAACCCTTTTATGCATTAAAAAATCTATTCCAATTTTAACTACTGCAAAATCTACCGCTTCACTGTATTTTTTAATTTAACTAAACTGCTATATTGAAACTAAGAAAACACTAGATTTTATTGCTGTTCAAATCACCATAACGAAATTCTAATACATAAAGCGGGTTATGCTTCTTCTAGTTTATGAGAAAATTTCAGAATGATAAACTCTGCAGGACGAACAGCAGCAATGCCTATCTCTACAATCATTCGTCCTTCTAGAACATCTCGTTGTGTCATGGTTTTACCTAATCCTACATTTACAAAATATGCTTGCTCTTCTGTAGAACCAGCTAGACCACTTTGTTGCCATACACCATACAGAAAGCTTTCGATCATGGCCTTTACTCTTAACCACGTTGATGGATCGTTAGGCTCAAAAACAGCAAAAGAGGATGCTTTTTTAGTAGATTCTTCAATCATATTAAATAATCGACGAACAGATATATATCGCCATTCATTATCGTTTCCTGCTAATGTTCTTGCTCCCCATACCAAGGTACCTTTACCAACAAAACTACGGATGGCATTTATAGATTTCCCTGCTGTAGCATCTACATTGAGTTTCTCCTGATCTGAAGACGTAATTTTAATTATAGGGCCGTTAACGGCATTAATACTAACATTTGCGGGTGCTTTCCATACGCCCCTTTCGCGATCTGTAGTAGCATAGATTCCTGCAATAGCTGCACTAGGAGGTAAAGTTATTTTTTCTTTTGCAAGCTGACTAACAACTTTATTATACAATGCTGACTGATCGACTTTATAGGATTCCAAGTTATCTGATGATGCTGCTCTTTTAATTAAAGGGACACCTGCATTACCTCCAACCTGATTAACGGTAGCCCTTCCATCCAATGCTTTAATATTAAAACCAGATTTATCTTCAACATTTGCCCAAATGTCAAGTATATCGCTTACATCGACACCGGAAACGTCTACATTTCTTATAGTTAGAACATTCGTCGATGTTACTGAAATATCAATATCTGTTCCAGATCCTCCATTTATTTTAAACTTAGGAGCAAATTCAAAAGAATTACCAGAATACGTGATATTAAGCCCCTCATGTTCTAATTCATATACATCATCTCCTACAGAAGTTAATTGTTTTACAACCACATCTGTATCCTTATAACTATAGCAAAGCGAAGTTTGTAGATACGGAGTATAAGCTGCTCCATATTTTAAGTTATTGTTACCAATTCCATTTCTAAAATCGCTTCCATTGCTATCGTCTTTCTGAATGTCGAAAATGCAAAACCTTTCTTTTAATTTGGAGCACTGTTGTAAAGCTTCAGTACAAATTTCATGGTAATCATCTGCTTGTAATTTTGTAGCTTCTCCTAGCATTATAAGCGTAGGTTCGTCTTCCTTACTTAAAGCTTCAAGACCTTTTATAAATGCCGCCTTGGCTTTACTTTCTAAATAACTGGCGTATATACCGATAGAAATAATGTAACATTCGCCTCCCCCATTTTTGAAATAAAGATCCAATGTATGGTATAAGGTGCTTTGAGGTGGTGTTACCTGTACGCCATGGATAGCACCAGAATTGTTATCTACATCTACTGTAAAAGAGGCTGACTGGGCTTCTCCGAATATTTCTTTATATTCTAATAAAGTAGAAATTCGTATAGGCCGTATAGACCCATCTTCATTTTTTGGTGCTTTTTCGGTATAACCAATAAAAGCTGGAACCGCAGTAGATACACCTGCTACTGATGGTGGTAATAGAGGGATTTCCTCTGTGTACACATCTGGTGTTAAATAATTAGACATATTAGATAGTTTTTAATGTTTAAACTTTACTTAATTGATTTTAATAATTTGGATACCATTATCACTTATACTAGGATTAGATAAGTGTTTAATGATGATATTTTCATTTTTGAGTAACTGAATATTTTTTAAAATCTTGTTACTATAATTAATAGCTGTACTGGACTCAAAAACAAACAATCGTTTATCAGGGAAATTTAACCTCAGTGACCTTGCTATTTTATCTGGTTTATCATCTTGATTTTTTAGCTCACTGAATGTTAGCTGTTCTCCTCTATCTTTGATTTCTAGTTTTGTAGTTTCAGTATTTGACACAATGTAATACTTCCACTTTACAGATTTTGACTTGAAAATTAATTGATATTCTGGAGGCACCTTAGCAGAGCCAAAATTCACTTCACTTAACTTTATTTTCACCTTTGCAATAGTAAAGCCATTCAAAATGTCGCCTTCTGTGGGTTTTGACACTACTAATTCTTCACTATTGTTTTCTAATCCCTCATTAGTAAAAAAAGAGATTTCCTTATTAATATCGGTAATATCATCAAAATTGTCAGTAGTAGAAGCTACATTAAAACGAAGTGTATCCCTTGCTTCTATAATAGGTAATTGGTCTCCCTCTATATCAACTGGTATAAGTACTTTTAAACCTTTTGGAGTGTTCTTTACAATAAAATGTTGTTTTCTCAAAAACTGTAATGTATTGGCCTCTGGTATAAGCATCAAGTCCATCCGATCATCAGAAAAATATTGATGATTAATTGCTATTTGAAAGAATTCCTTGTACTTCATTTATTTACCTTTTCAATATTATTAAGACTAATTTCTGAAGTACTTTCACCTACAAATTTAAGACTTAGATCATCTATAAATGATAACAAGCGTATCCTATACAAAACAGAAGGCAAATACGATGTATTTAAAGAATGCCATACTTGGTTTTGCTCTTCTAGAGGAAGTGATATCAATTCAATAGTTAATTTCTCTATGTTTTCTTCAGAAAGTTGTGGGGCGTTTAAAGGTGTTAAAACACGATTAACTTGAAAAAACTTAATGATATGAGAAAGAAACTTAAGCGCTTGATTGTAATCACTAAACTTTGACACAAATAGTACCTGCAATTCAATTCTAATTTCTGGGTTAATTTGAGTTCTAATCCCATTCTTAATTATTCCTGAATACTGATCTGCATTTCTAAATTTTCTATCTTCTGAAACATTAATAAGGAAAGGGGTAACCTTACTATCTGTAAAAGAATCCGAATTATTTGCATTTATAAACTCTACAACATCCAATTCTGTTGATCCTATATTTTTAAGGTATTCATTGAGCTTATCCTTTAAAACACTTAATACTACATTAATCATGACATATCCCCAATTTAGGTTTGTTTATTTCTGAAAGCACAAAGGTAACTGGAAAACCACATTAGAAATATAACAAATCCGACAAATAAGTAGGTTTTTACGACAACACTATTATACAAAATCAAAGCATTATACCATTTCCGACATTAGAAATTTGAACATAAGATTTTTTAGACATATTGCTCGGTACTGAATTGGGCTGGTTAATATGGGCCACCCTCAGCCTGGATATCAACCTCTTTTAGAATTGCTGTAACGACTTGGAATTGTACTACAATATTATAAAGATCATTATGGTAACTTGTTGCAGGTTCTAACATGGCAAGAGATAATCTTTGTTTGTCTATAAGATACAAGGCGTTAGCGCACTTTAGCTTTTTTTTGCCAAAGTATTCGCTTCTTTAGCATAATTAATACCCCTTATAGTATCTTTAATTGTAGAGAAATATTTTGACAAATGAATCTTATTGGTAACGATTCTTGTTTTACTTTTAATACTACATCAAGTTTAATGATCATAGCGTGAGAGTAAAGCTGTTTGCTTTCATCTTCTGAATCTGCAAACACTTTTTCTTAGATATGAACATTATTTTTAAACTATATTTCATACATTTTTTTGATGTGAACCTCATTACATTCTTTAGAATTTCTACTTTAGCTTCTTCTTTGAGCGCTATATAAATATTTTTTAATTTTGTTTGATTTTGGAAATAGCACAATCATCAATGAGGCAATGAATTTCACCTTATGCGGCTTCTACAAATGACGAATAATCTTGATAACCCTATATTGTCAATAAGTTTCGCAGATGAAAAAGAAAAAACACATTACAAAATCAGTTGAATCATTTAACTGGTTTTTACTATCTTTTCTTTTTAATCACTATATCTATCTCTAATGATTTCTTCTACAGGTTTGTCGTTAACATACCAGCCGTTTTCATTAGGGTTGTTGATATCTTGTCCAGATTCTAATATTTTCCATTCCCAAAAAAAACCTCCAGCAGTCCAATTTTCATCCCAAAGCGTGTCATAAAAAGCAGTGTAGGCATTATTTTGAGCTTCGAAATTATAATTTGAGTTGGAAATACCCTCCAATAACCAAGCTTTCCAAGCGGTGTTATCAATACTTCTATAACCATATTCCGTAAATAAGATTTTTTTTTGATATCTGCAGGATAAGGCATTTAGATTATTCTTTATTGGGACTAAAGCTTTTTTTATTTCATCAACGGAAGGAGTCTCTTTATTTACTAAAGGGAAATAAGTATTTACTCCTATATAATCCAAATTTTCCCAAAAAGAAACTGACTGGTACTCATCCCAATTGGCTGAATACGTTAACTTTAAATTAGGAAAATCTGTTCTAATCTTAACAATCAGCGCTTGGAAAAATTGAGGGCGTCTTTGGCTAAACTCTTTAAGCTCATTACCTATGGACAATAACTTAACTTCAGGAAATTCTTCGGAGAGTCTTGCAAATTCATAAATCAGTTCTTCATATGCCTTCTCGATACCCAACCATTCTGCTTCTGTATTAACAAAAAAATCACCCCAAAAAAAGGAATCATTTACTGCTCCTACTACTCCAAAAGACGTTAAAGGTTTCAGCATAATATTTGACAAACCACTTTTGCTTATTCTTGGGATAATCACTTTCATTTTATAGACTTCATCAATTACACCAAAGTCATAATAAGGACGTCCTTCTGACAATGCTTCTTTTATAGTAATTAAAGGAGCTAAGGACACCCAGTCTGCATTAGTTTTCTCAGCAAGATCTATGGTATATGAATATGTAGGATCACTTAATATCCAAGTTTGAAGAATAGAACCTCCATTTATTTTGCTATTTGCATCCATACTTTCGATAAAGCATACATTAGTCCCCCCCCTCATCGTCTTTTTCGCAAGAAAAAAAAGTTATAGAAATGCAGAATATAATCCATATTCTGCAATGCTTTTTATTTAATCTAAAATCGATAACCAATTCTTAAATGGACATTTAAAGCTATTTCTTCTTCATTTTTTGAATACCCTACGCTTTCAGCAAAAATGTATCTATATCCAACTCCAATACCAGTTTCATAAGTAAAGTGATTTCTTAGGCTACGTTTAATGCCCCAAGTTGGAATTATTGAAACTTGGTCTACAACTCTTATATAGTCATAATTGGATAATACAAACCAATTAGGATGCTAATTCATTTGTAGTGTTAAGAAATTCCCACTATTCCCATCTATATTTTTTGATCTAGAAACTCTCTTATTTAAATTATAATACCATCTTGGTTCTAATGTAATTACTGGTGTCAGCAAGTAACCTGTTTTTGGGTAAAAAGTTCCTCCCCATATCCCTGCATTTACTCCAATTTCAGCTCTTAAAGCGATTTGATTTGATAATTTCACTTCTCGGTGCTCCCAAAGCCCTAAAAGACCTGTTTGAATTCCATACGTTGATTGTTCTACACTTGCATTTTGAGACTTAACACTAAAACTTAATCCACAAAAAATAAGAGCCACTAAAATTCTTTTCATGCTATTGCTTTTTATATTTTTTTGTTTTGTATCAAAGGTCAATTCTTCATACAAATTATACTATAAAAAGTGTTGATGTTAGCTAAAACTGGGACGACTAAAGAATTAAAAGTGACTATAGAATAAAACTGATTTACAATAGAGATCTATTTGTCGTTTAAAAAGTTAATGTGCTTTTGTGCTGAAAAATTATGATTATCAATGTTAAGTATTTAAAATCGAAGGAAAATACAGAATTTATGAGTAATACGTATACATAGAAGTGAAAAATAGCTATCTAAGCATTGGAAAAGAGAGTTAAAATAGCCTATTAAGATCTACACCTTTTTTCTTTAAGAACTCGAGGTATTTTTTGTAGTTTTTCCCAAAGAGTTTATCATTTTCTATTCTAGATAATGTAGGCTGGCTAATGCTTAAAAGCTTAGCAACTTCTTCTTGATCAAGCTTTAATTCGTTTCCTCTAATATGTTTAATATTTTTCAATTGTTAGTACTTTGCAGTAATAAAAGAAAAATACCTTCTACAATTATATTTAATCGATAAAATACATGCAAAATTGATAATATTGGTTAGATATTCATTAAGAAGAAGCTTAGACTATCTTTTTACTCATTTTAATAGCATTTAAAAGATTTTCAAAGGCAAAACGATTATCGAATCGTTTTTAAAGAAAACGATAGTGTGCTAAGCAGTAAAATTGAAGCTATAATATATTACGATATTTTTGATGTTTTTGATATTTTAAATAATTTAATGCTGTTTTTGTATTGTCTTGTTCTTTAAAGAGTGCTACGTAAATTTTATAATTTTGCTTCGTAATTACACACTAAATTCAGGGACGAAATCACATGACATTCTTAAACATAATTTAATATACGTATTAAGCATATAACTGTATTATTTGCATATATTTGTTATTCTAAATTTTTCATAAAACCTTGATGAAAAATATATATTAAAAAATCGATTTTATGAAAATGAATTTACCTTCACCTAATTTTGATTATACTCTGGATGATTCCAAATTTATTGCAGGGATACGCCCATTTAGAAAAGAGACATACCGCTTGGAACATGAACGTTTAAATGATAAACTTATAGTACATAATTATGGACATGGGGGTGCTGGCCTTACTTTAAGTTGGGGGTGTGCATTTGAAGTAGAAAATTTAATATATAATAATAATAATTATACAAAGAATGCAGAGATTGCTGTTATTGGTTGCGGGGTTATGGGGTTAACCGTAGCAAAGTTACTTCTTGATTTAGGCCACAAAGTAGCAATCTACACCAAAGATATACCACCAAACACAACATCAAACATTGCAGGAGGGCAATGGAACCCTTCTAGTGTTGCATTCCAAGACACGGAACAGTTTCATAGAATTTTAAGAAGCTCATTTAGAATGTTTGAATCTCAATTGGGAAATGAATATGGAGTTTCCAGAAGAACAAATTTTACTCGAAGCAAAAATAACTCCTTCGAATTAGTCCCTAAGGATATTATTCCTGAACCTAAATATTATAGCAGAGTACCTTTTGAAGGACATGATAATGAAGGCTATTCATACGAAACTTTATTAATAGAACCTCCTATCTTTCTAAACAAACTGCTTAATGATATAATAGAACTTACAACAACAAATCATGCCAAACTTATTAAAAAAGATTTTTCTGATTTCCAAGAAATATTAGAAGTTCCTGAAAGAGTGATTGTCAATTGTACAGGATATGGAGCAAAAAAGATTTTGGATGACGAAAAGATGATCCCCATAAAAGGTCAATTAGCGCTTTTAAAGCCACAGGAATTACCATATTTATATGGTAATCATGGATATATATTTCCCAGACGTGATTATTTGGTTCTTGGTGGCACATTTGAAGAAGGCAATGATGATCCATCACCAGATCTTGAAACATGCAAAGAAATAATTGAAATGCATAAAAAAAGCTTTGACCCTAAACATTCAAACAAAGAAGCTCGCCTAAAAGAACTTTTTAGAACAGATAGAATTATAAAATAGGCGAAACGTAAAAAAATCATGTTAACATTTGTTTTTGATAGATTAAAAGAAAAAGCAAGCAGCTCATAGTTGAAGGTTAGAAAGGCAAATCTTGAAACCAAAATCTTCAACGTTTAAAACGTTCTGACTCTTGTTTTTTTTGAAATCAAACGCGCTTAAAAAAGCACAGTCCTGCCTATTTAATGCGGCAATTTTTTTTAAATTTTTATTGACACTAACATTAAAATATCCTTTTAAATATTCAAGTTTAATTTGTTTTAAATAAACGACCTCGATGCAAGCGAGGTATTCAATAGGAACTGTTTTTTTTTAAGATCCGAAGCAAACTTCGAGGTATTAAACCTAAAGATCCCGCTAAAAAAGCGGGATTAGTTCAACTACCAATTTTGAAAATATTGCTTCGCAACTTTTCAAAATAGAGTTTCACTAATAAATAAAATGACTCGAATTGACTAGCAATTAATGACTCGAAAGATTTATTGATCCCGTAAAACCATTTTTAAAGTCTAAATAATCTGTTGTGCATTTTAAGTAAAATTAGTACTTCGACAAGCTCAGTAGAACTATCACGAATAAAATTTTTCCGTTTTAAAGACCTGTTCTCGATACAATTTCCGACAAAAAAGTCGAAATCACTCGAACTGACAGTTATTTTAGTCAAATAAATCAAAATGCACAACAGTTAAATAGTATTATTTCTTAATAAATTTCTTTGTTCCTATTTTATCTCCAGAATCTATTTGAATAATATACATCCCTGATGCTAATTGACTAGCATCAATTTTGTTATTAAACAAGGTGCCTTTCATTATAGATTGACCTGCAGTGTTTATGATATTATAATTTGAAATGGCCCCATTTTCAGTTGGTATACTTATGTTTATTTCTTGATCTACGGGGTTTGGAAATAAAGAAATTTCACTACTAATATCATTGGCTTTGTTAACGCTTAATGTCTCTGAGTCAATTAGAGCTTCATACATCCCATTTCCATGCGTCCCTATAAGTAAATGGTTATCTGCTGGTCTATAAGATAAAGAACTCACCAAAGCGAATCCAATTTGATCAGGTGCTTGTATTTCCCAGTCGGTTGTTAACGGTGCGGTTGTACTGTATAATCCTCTTGCTGTACCTACAAAGTATACCGTTTCTCCATCAACTTCAGCAATAGCGGCAGATCTAATAGAATGTGATGATAAGTTTCCTTCAACTAATGTCCAAGTTGGAGAAGCATCCGTTGCATTTGTTGTTAGATAAATATTCTCAATTCCATAATTTGAATATGTAGCTAGAACAATATTGCTGTTTGTTGGGTGTATAGCTAATCCAGTGACTACAGTATATGCTAATGTTGTAGCAGTTGGAGGTGTAATATTTACTGCGGATGATATATTTATGACATTTTGAGGGTTATCTAGCCTATATATGTGTCCAGAATTACCACCCATTAATAAATAACTTGTTGATGCATTATATACACCCCTAGTTGTTGAAAATATTTCGAAACCATCTGTATGTCCAAAAGCTGTGGTGGTATTTCCTAAGTCTGTCCATGTGTCCTGTGTTACATGTTCTGCATCTGTAGTTCTTAAAAGCGTATTTTCAGAAGCATAATAAAGTGCATTTGTATTATCTGGGTCTAAATGAAAATAGGTAACAAATTGACTAGGGTATGTTCGAGGTGTAATTTCAGCATAACCATCACAATACCTGTACATTATACCATTTTGTATACTTAAATAAAATGATAAAGAACACGTATAATCTGCAATTGCTACAGCACCTCCATCTCCACTACTAACATTTTCATGGATTGTGAGGTCTGAAGTCCGCCCTCCAAGTTTAGTACCATTATCTTGGGCTCCACCAATAACAAGATCAGATCCTGTACTTGGATCTATACCTACGTGATAAAATTGAAACGTTTGATAATTATTGTTTAAACTTGTCCAAACTACATGACTTGCAGTTACATCATTTGTTTTATGTACACCACCATCACTACCAGAGAAAAGAATATTAGAGTCAAAAGGATTAAAAACTAAAGTATGTATGTCTGGGTGATGATCTGTATATTGTGCATAACCAGCCGAAGACGCATAACCACCAATACGAGAAAACATGAGGTCTGTTGTTATATTTTCAATTTTATATGAGTTTGTTCCGCCTATAACTACAAAGTTTTCGTTGTCTGGTTTCACATTTACAGCTAAATCATATCCACCTTGAATAGCAAACGGATCGTTACCTACAGAGCACCCGTCTTCATCTGGAAGTTTATTAGATAAATTAGTAAATGAGGTTGTAGATTGATCCCATAACCATAAACCTGCTTCTATTAGAGGTGTGGTACAATTCGATATATTTCCATTATCAAAAAGTATATATAACTTATTTTCGTTTGAATGAGCTAGTGCTAAGACGATGCGACCTGCTGGTTCGAAATAAAACGTAGGATTTGTAGATGAAGATCCTGCTACAATTTCATTAATTCTAGTCCAAGCTCCTGTGATTGCATTACCTGTAGCGGAAGTCCATACTCCAGCAATATTGGCATCATGAACGCCTGAAAAAGCAGCATAAACACGACCAGTAGTTGTAATAACTACATCTGTTGTTTGTCCTGTATTTGATGGTGTACCTGTTAACTCTGTAGACCATGAGGTTCCATTGTATCTTTTAATCTGTGCAATGACACCTGCATAAAGATCGCCAGTTATTGGGTGTACTTCTAAGTCATATATAATATCGAAAACATTATCAAAAAATTCGTGAGCTGAATTGGTAGTAGGAATTTGCAACCAACTAAGACCATTATCCGCAGATTGCCAAATACCTTGCCCAAAGTAAAAAGCACCATTTCCAGATGCAGAATTTCCAAGACCTTCACCAGTGCTGTAATACCAAATGTTTTCAAACCCAAGTCGCGGATCTTGAACAATATTAGTCACATTGTGTATTTCATCATTGGGTGACACTTTTTCCCAATAAGCACCTCCATTTGTAGTTCTAAAAACACCGCCACTTACACCCCCTGCAATAATTGTATTTCCAGAAGAATCACTTTTATCTATAACAAGACTTCTTGTTCTACCTCCAAAGTTACTTGGCCCTCTAGTTATATATAAATCATCAGAAATTTTTGAAGCCGAACTTTTACTACTTAATTTAGAGCTTCTAGCTGCTTTTAATTCTAAGTTTTTTTCGTTTAATGGTATTTTACCAGTATTAGGGTTAACCTGTCTTCTGTATTCATATTCATTACGAGCGTCATTGTATAAAGCACGTTCTTCAGATGTTTTTTTCTTCTTTTTAGGTAGTTTAGTCGATACGGTTTCTGTTTTATTCACTTCTTGATTAATAATTTCATCATTCTGATTACTTATAACAACCAGAATTAAAGCGATTATAAAAACTGAAACTACAATTTTTAGGGTCATTTTTCTCATAATATTCTTATTTAAAGTACTTTGGTTTCTTTAATCAAAAAAAAGATTTATATAATAATGTAATTTTTCTATAGATTCCCCCAGTAAATTGCCTCGATGCAAGCATATCCAGGCATTTAATAAGAACATGTTTTTTTAAAGGTCTGAAGCAAGCTTCGAGGTATTTAACCTATATCCCGCTAGATACTTAAACAAGTTCAGCACATGAAGCGGGATTAGTTCAACTACCAATCTTAATAGCATTATTTCGCAACTTTTCAAAATAGAGTTTTACTAATAAAAAAAAATCCAAATGGATACCGCTACTCATTTGGACTCTTATTGTAATAACAATACAAATACTATTTTTATGTTTTTTTAGCAAGATTAAAACATATGCTTGTGTTGCTTGAAAAAATGTGCTGAAACCCATTAATTCAGGGACAAAATATAGCATAATTGAGATTTCATTAAACCCGTTTTCTCTATTATTAAAATGATAACATTAAGAGTGCGTGTTTATCATTTCTAAATAACACTGGGTTTGCCTTTTGCTCCGCCTATAACATATATTCCTTTATGATTTTTTCTAATAAAAAAATCCAAATAGGTACTGCTACTTATTTGGATTCTTATTGTACTAGTAATTAAAGTATAACCTGTTGTATATTTTAATTCATTTAAATAAATTAAATGTCAGTTCGAGTGATTTCGACTTTTTTGTCAGAACTGTATCGAGAACATTGAAATACAAAAATGTTATTCTCAATAGTTCTACCGAGCTTGTCGAAGTACTAATTTCACTCAAAAAAATAAATGAAATTCACTCGAATTGACAAATTTTACTCAACATGCACAACAGGTAAAGTATACTATCTCTTTATTATTTTTTTTGTTTGAATTTTACCATCGGTACTTTCTACTTTTAAAATATACATACCAGTGGGTAAACTGCTCGCATCTAACTGGCTGCTAGTAGTACTTACTAATTCTTTACCTACTATACTATAAAGTTTGGCATGTTTTAACTCTACACCAGATGTTGTAATAACATTTAATATATTGGTTACAGGATTGGGGCTTACACGTATGGCATCATCAGTAATTAATTCTGTATTAACGGATAGTGATTCACAATTACCATCAATACTAAAACTTGCGGTGTCATCTATGAATGTCCAATTGGTAGTACTATAATCTGCATCATCCACCTGTATACAGGTTAAACCAGAATTTTGCAAGGCATAAAATTCATTAGCAATATTTTTATTATAACCATTAGCCACATTTAAGCTGGTTAGATTATTGACAGCACAATTTATATATGTAAGCGCTATATTCTGAGATAAATCTAATTCAACTAAACTATTCGTGAAACAATTTAAACTTGTAAGCGCCGTATTGTAAGACACATCTAGGTTCTCTATATCATTATTACTACAATCTAAACCTGTAATATTAACAAAGGCTTCAATACCTGTCATATCTGCTATACTTTTATTTGCGACACTTATTGTTCCTGTAAAAGCGGCTGCTTCGACATAACTTATTCCACCATCGGTGGTGTCGGTGTCTATGGACGTATTAACCAAAGCATTTTCAAAATTATCATCGGCAAATTCAACTAGACACGCCCCCTCTTGAGGATCATATTCGGTTATGATACCCAATGCATCTAGTGATCCGCTATTCACATCATAGAAACCAATATTCAAACCTTCGTCATTACTTGAATCAAATATTACCTGCATACAGGTTAACATAGGATTATTAGATATGTTAACATAGTTAATATCATTACTATTTTTGTATACAGCTAAGTTAAAATTTTCTAATAGAGGGTTATCAATAAGAGTAAGAGACTCTATATTAGTATGTGACAGATCTAAGCTTTTTAGTTTACTTTCTTTAACCCATAAGCCCTGCAATATTGGATTGTTTATATCTATACTTGTTAATGGGTTGTTCCTAACTTCTAAATATAGCATCTTCGGATTGTTAGTTACATCTAAGGTTTCTAAATTATTCTGATCAATATAAAATTTATTTAAATCCGGAAGCATAGACACATCTATGCTCGTTAACTCATTATCACTAAGTTCTAAATAGTTTATTTTTAAGTTGTTTGACAAATCTACGCTTGTTAGTTGATTAGCATTAAATCTAACTTCACCGCTTATGCTAGAAAAGGCCCCAATACCTGTTAAATCTGTAATCCCTTTACCTGAACAATTTAGACCATATGTTGCATAAGATGCTACTTCCTCATAACTAATTATATTATCTTTATTAGTATCTATGATGTTTGAGTGTGTAGCCAAAGCAGCTCTAAAATTAGCATCGGGCATGTATACATAAGAGAATGATGTTTCCGTAACTTGCGGATTATCTTCACGAAAGCCATCAGCTAGAGTAATTGTAATAAATGGCTCTTTTGCTATTATTGAGTCTGGTGTTGGCGCAATGATAACGGTATATACCAAACCATTAGATGTAACTTCAGTTGTCAATCCATCAGATACCATTTCGGCATTAGTCAAATTTATATCAGATACATCGAACCCCAGTGCAGCACCATTAAATCTAAATGCAACCTTATGTTTTGTATAATCACCCAAGTCATCTATGTTATCATCTACAGTTATACTATTTGTTGATATGTCAAACACATCTGCTTTATCTCCTCCAGGTGATCCCACAGCCATTAATGTACCATCAGCTGACATCGCTACACTCGATCCTGTTGCATCACCATCTTCGGTTACATCAAATGATGTATTAACCTGCGTCCAAGTTCCATCAGTATTTTCGTTATAAATAGCTGCATAACCTGTATCACTTGTTGATTGTTTTGCCCCTACTGCTAATAAACTTCCGCTATCGGAAAGGGCTACACTATATCCGAAAAAATCACTATCATTAATACCTTCAATAGTAGCCACCTCCTCCCATGAAGTATCATTAAGTTTGTATACATTTACAAAGCCTGGAGTTGTAGTATTATCACTATCGGTTGGATATCCAACAGCCAACATACTACCATCATTAGAAAGACTTAAATTACTTGCATCTAGTGCCCCTTGCCCAGTTGTTTCGTTTGTATCAACAGTTCTAATAACATACTTTTTTTCCCAATCATTAGTTATATTAACAAGACTAATAATACCTTTCCTTTTATATACTTCTACGAATGCTCTGCTCGTTCCATCATCATTCAATGCATCAGCAAAAACAGCCAAGGTGTTACCATCTTTAGATAGCGTAACAGTTTTTCCAAAAAAAATCCTGATAAGGTCCAGTTTCTCGAGTTTTGTTCCCTTCAATTTCAAACGGATTTACAACCCATCCGCCTAAATTATTTAATGTAGGACTATAGACATAAACTTGTACACGTCCTATATTTTCAGTTTTATAAGTAAAACCTCTACCATCATCATTAACAGTTGTAGTAACTGTCTCGAGATCATCATCATAGCTATAAGCTCCTACGGCAAGCGTTAGTCCATCTCCAGACAAGCTTACAGAGTGCCCAAAATTACTATATGGATCACCAATTAATTCAAATACTTCAGATGAACCTGTTCCTATATTCATTAGTCCCCAGTTATATACTCCACTACGTGCTTTATATTTATAAACACGTACATAACCCGTTTCTTGATAAACGTCATCCCAATCTCCTTCGGCGGCAGACCAATGAGAGCCTATAGCCAGAACAGTACCGTCTTCGGACAAGCTTATTGAGCTTCCTGAGAAATCTCCATCATTGAAATAATTCGCCCCGCCGGAAAAAGAATCATAACTTCCAAGGGTGTTTTTGCCTTCAATAACATCCCCCAGTTGTGTCCATACGCCATTAATATTTTCATAAACAGCTACAGACCCTGTAGGGTTAGTTACACTCTTTGAGCCTCCCACTGCTATTATATCATTTCCAGTAAGACGAGATTTGGCCATGGCTATACTTTTCCCTATTCCATTTCCTGTAATAGGCTCTTCTGGAAGTTCCTGCCCATAAGAGGTTATGCCTGCCAGTAATAGCATGGTGCATAAAAGTAGTTTTTTTGTTTTCATTGTTTTCATTGTTTTCATGATTTTTAATATTGTTACTAAACAACATTAAAACATCTCTTAGAGGTATTATAAAAATAGTGTTGAACTCTGTTAAACTAGGGATTAATTTGGAACTATATGGGATTTTGTTAAACTGGTTCTGGTAATTACGAGAGGGAATTCTCCTTATGGAATGGTTCTAATAGCTGTTGGAACAAGGATTATAACATGGCTACAACTGGTAGGATCTGGCTCTTTTCCAAAACACGTTTTGTTGCCAATTGAATTGGCTTTAAATAAAATGAATATGAAAAAACAGAAGAGAACCATTTGGAAGAACAAAGTCTTTTTCGTTTTTTTAAACATCCCAATACCCCAGTATTTCGTCCCGTTTTTAAAAGACTTCAGCACTTATTATGAGATGTTTTTTATAGGCCATACATTCGTTTAATAGCCTTAAGAGATCTTTAATGAGTTGTCTTTCAAACAGGTTTTAAATATGTAGTACAATAACATTTAGCCCCCCCTTTACAATCATGAAAAAGATAGTTCCCCTATTAATAATACTAGTTGCTTTTGCTTGTAATAAAGAAGAACCAGATACGACTGCCCCTGAAATCACCATTTTAGGAGACAACCCGCTAACAATTACCCAATATACCGAAATACACTGAACTAGGCGCAACCGCATTGGATGATACCGATGGAGACATTAGTAATCGCATAGAAATTACATTAACAGGAGGTTTTGTTGTTCCTGGCCCTTACGAAGTAATTTATAGCGTTTCAGATGCAGCAGGAAATTCTATAAGTACAACAAGAGAAGTCATTGTAGAAGAAGGTAACCCTGTTTATTTAGATGCTAACGGCATAACTGTAAAGGCTAATGATTGGGCAGAAATAAGAGATGTTGGCACCATTGACAACATGATCTACACCATTGTAAATAGATTAATGTTAGATGATATGCTTGTTGCTAATGCTAATAACGAAGAGATTGCTTATGTGTGTACCACAAAAATAACGGATATGAACAGGTTATTTGAAGGCAAGATTACTTTTAACCAAAACATTGGTTCTTGAGATGTGAGCAATGTGACCGATATGGAAAGAATGTTTGCTAATGCTTATGCTTTTAACAAACCCATTGGTAAATGGAATGTTGGCAAGATAGAAACTATGAAAACAATGTTTGGTCTAGCTGAGGCTTTTAACCAAGACATTAGACTTTGGAATGTAATAAATGTTGTGAATTGCTCAGACTTTTCAAGTAACGCCGCATTATGGCTGCTCGATAAACCAAACCTTACCAATTGTACCCCTTATAGAACTATTATACCTAAATATTATAGTTTGCTTTTGCTTGTAGTAATAATAAGGGCAGCAAAATGGCCAGATACGACCTCGATGCTAATATACGAGGCATTCAGATAGACCCTGTTTTTTTTAAGATCCAAAACAAGTTTCGAGGTATTAAACCTAAAGGCCCCACTTTTTTAGCAGGATTAATTCAACTATCAATTTTAAAAACATGGTTTCGCTATTTTTCAAAATAGAGTTTCACTAATAAAACCTTTCAGGGTATAAAAAACATTAGGAAGAATAGAAAACCTTTCTGACAGCTTCAACATCCCGATAATCTTGTTTTATGTCCCTATTTTATAGGACTTCAGCACTTTTTATTGGATGTTTTTATTATATAAATAATATTTACATCATAATATTCAAAAGATTAAAAAAATAATTTAATTGAAGTTTTTTCCAATCATAGGTTTAGAATAGTCCACAATTGTTTAATTATTTGAATTAGTCACCAAATTAAAATAATTGGGATTCACTAAAAGCACATTTTAACCGATGTGCTTTTTTAATGGAGATTATTTGGGTATTCTCGATACAATTCCGACAAAAAAGTCGAAATCACTCGAAACTGACATTTAATTTAACCAAAGAAATCAAAATGCACAACAAGTTTCATTTAATTTTCATCAATATTTCTTTTTGGGTTACAGATTTGGAAATGAAAAAATTTTATTCTCGATAGTTCTGCTGAGTTTGTCGAAGTACTAATGTCAATTAAAACTCATCTGGGCTTTTATATTTCCTAAAAATAAGAAATAAAGCTTACTCGAATTGACAAATTTTGCTCAAAAGACACACGGATTAAATGAAATAAGTTCTATCGCTTTAATTCTTTCTTTTTCAAATATACTTTTTCTTGATATCAGATGTTTTTTTAGAACTAATAAAGCCTTTTTGTTTTTCAATATCCCAATAACACTATTATATATCCCATTTTTATAAGACTTCAGCACTTATTATTGCGTCTTTTTGTGTGTGGTGTATATTTGTTTACACATAATAGTATATTGGTACTCATTTTTTCAGTGATTACTGGTTAATAGCAGCGGCGGAGATTTTGTATAAAATCTTCGTCGTTATTCTTTCTAATAATTAAGGTTAGTACGAACTACTTATATCAATTCTGTATTATAATCGTTCCTTTTTTTAAATAATAAAATGAACCTCTAAAAAAAATATGAAAAAAATGACTAAAACCCTGTTTTTAATAACAGTAATCGGATTTACAAGTTGTAGTCCGAAAATTTCTTCAAATTTTGTTAATCCTCAACCTAAATTATCAATTGACGAAAACGTTGCGCTTTTGGACATCGAACATCATTTACCAAAAAACATTATTAAAGTTGGTGAATTAAGATTTCAAGATTCTGGGTTTTCTACTGATTGTAGTTTTAATAGTTTAATGACTCAAGCAAGAAATGAAGCCAGAAAAAACGGGGCGAATATTATAAAAGTTGTGGATAAAAAGAAACCTGACTTATGGAGTAGCTGCTATCGATTAAAAATTGAACTTTATAAATATAATGGAGATATCTCGGCTTTAACTCAATATAAATTAAAACTTGACTAAAAACAAAACCATGAAAATTATTATTAAAACGTTCCTGCTTTCACATATTCTATTATTTTCAAGTTGCGCAACAATTATTACAGGCTCGAGACAAAATGTAGAAATCTCTTCAACACCAAGTTCTGCAAAAGTCTTCATCAACGAAATTGAAATAGGACAAACACCTGTTGAAAAACAACTCAAAAGAAACCAAGACTATCAATTGGTACTAAAGCTCGATGGGTATAAGACATACAACACTAAGTTAGAAAGAAAATTTAACGCTTGGTATATCGGAAATATAGCATTCGGGGGGCTAATAGGACTCATTGTTGACCCAATTACTGGAGCGATACACAAACTGAAGCCTGAAGAAGTTAACGGGAATTTTAAAAGTGGAACAACTTATAAAACAGAAAGCGGGAATATATTCATAAAAATAAGTATGGAAATTGACCCAAATTCTAAAAAAATTGGGCAATTAGAAAAATCATAGTTACTTCTAACGTTATACTAGAATCAAACTGTTAGCCCATTTGTTTTTACCTAAACTATAAAAAATGATGTAAAATGCTGCTTGTTTCCAGTTCAACAATGCCTTATAGCTTTACTTCTCTTTTCCTCGAACTGTTAATAAATTATTTATGTCCTCACTTCTCTTATGCTCTACCACTCCGACATATAGTTGCGTTGTGGAGAGCTTGGTATGTATTAAAAGCTTGAATACCGTTTTTAAAGGCATATCATCTCTGTTAACCACCTTTTTCAAAATATGAACATCTTCTGCATCTTATACCAATTCTAAATTAAAAAAAACTAATAAAACACCTTTTTCCCTTTCTATTTCAGAATATAAATAAACCGTAGTTATACTATACTTAATTGATATTCACTATATAAATAAAAAAAATCATTCCCAATCGACATTGGGACAGGCTATTTTATTTTAGGCTCATTTTAACCTAGAATTGATATTATATTTACATTAGAATTTTTCGACAATCTTTTTATATATCAACCTCAAGTATTGAATATAGATCCTTAGTATTCCAAAATATATGGATTCTCAATCTTGAAACACTGTTCTGACGCAACACCTAAAGAAAAAACTTTCAGAAGCTAAAACGATAAGCATTAAAACGTATCGCTTTAACTTTTTTTTAAAATTAATAAAACCAAACACAAACACTACAACTCATACTTGTATAGAACAATTAACACTACGCATTATTTATAATCACCTAATAATTAATTATTTAAAAAAACGTAATGCACTACACGCTATACCAGAACACTACACATGACTTTTGTCATCTTTTCTCCTTCATTCTTTCTTTTATTTTGATGTAGTTAAGAATCGATAAAAAAAAGTGAGATTATGATTAACATTTTTAAAAATTCAAAATCTGTAGCATTAAGTATTGATGAGTTTTTTGATAAGATAGATTTAGGAGTCCTAAATTTTAAAAAAGGTGCTAACAATTATATTAATAGCAACAGTTCAGAATTCGATCAGAACTTAAAAACAATAAATATTTTAGAACAAGATGCGGATTCAATAAAGAGGAAAATTGAGAATGAATTCTATTTACATTCATTAATGCCAAATTATTCTAGTGATATCTTAAACCTATTAGAAAGTGTAGATGATATTATGGATATGTCTAAAGATGTATTAAATCAATTTGATGTAGAAACACCGCATATACCTGAATTGATCAAAAAGGATTTTACAGAACTCGTATCACTTTCTTCAAAATCTGCAGAGAATGTAATTCCGGCAGCAAGAATATTTTTCACTTCTCCTGACGAGGTTAAAGATAAAATACAAAAAGTGCTTTTTTATAATAGGGAAACAGACACTTTATCAAATAATATTAAACGCAAAATATTTCAAGAGTTTGATTCACTACAGTTAAGTGAAAAAATTCACCTTCGGTATTTTGCTTTGCACATTGAGCAAGTGGCAGATGCTGCTAAAATTGTAGCGCATCAACTGTCATCATTAGTTATAAAAATAAGAATGTAATTAAATCAACAACTTTTTATGTTTTTATTCTTTTTAACAAGCGGACTTTTTTTAGGATGGACTTTAGGCTCCAATGATGCTTCCAATGTTTTTGGATCAGCAGTTGGGTCAAAAATGATTCGTTTCAAACAAGCTGCAATTATTGCCTCAATTTTTGTGATTTTAGGAGCCGTACTACAAGGAACAGGCGGATCGCACACATTAGGAAAATTAGGCTCCGTAGATGCTTTGGGAGGTGCGTTCACCGTTGCTCTAGCTGCTGGTCTTTCTGTTTTCTGGATGACCAAATTAAAACTACCAGTTTCTACTTCTCAAGCTATCGTAGGAGCAATTATTGGGTGGAATTTATTTACAGGCAATCCTACAGACTACAGTTCATTAACTAAAATCGTAACAACTTGGGTTACTGGCCCAATTTTGGGTGGAATTTTTGCTGTCTTAATTTATTTGTTATTAAAATTTATTTTAAAAAGAAGCAAAATACACCTAATAAAGCTAGATGGTTATTTAAAATACGGACTCCTAATTGTTGGCGCTTTTGGTTCGTATAGTTTAGGAGCTAATAATATTGCAAATGTTGTTGGTGTTTTTGTGCCATCAGCTCCAAACATAGCAGTTGATTTTGGATTGTTCACCTTAGGCGGGACCCAATTACTATTCTTAATAGGTGGTGTATCAATTGCAGTTGGTATTCTTACTTATTCTAAAAAAGTAATGATGACCGTTGGCGATTCTTTAATGAAATTAAATGCGGAAACTGCCTTGGTTGTCGTGCTAGCACATTCATTAGTATTATTTGTATTCTCATCTCAAACTTTATCTGATTTTTTTGTAAGCATAGGTCTGCCAGCTATACCCTTAGTACCTGTTTCTAGTTCTCAAGCTATAGTTGGTTCTATTATAGGTATAGGACTATTAAAAGGCGGTCGAAACATTCAGTTAAACGTTATTGGAAAAATCACTTTAGGCTGGGTGGTAACACCTATAATTGCTGGTTTAATTGCCTTTTTCGCTTTATTCATTGTGAGTAATGTGTTTAATATTAAAGTTTCAGAAAATCCATCACAATTTGTTAAAGGAGAAGTTGTAGTAAAAGATAATTCTAATGTTTTATCAAGCCCTGATACAAAAGTGATTGATAAATTCGAAACTCCCTCTATTGAAGAACCAACAACAATTAACATCTACAAATCTGTTGCTCTTATAGCTATCATTCTTCTCATCGCTTTTATTGTGTATCAAATGTACATCATAAGCAAACTGAAACAAAAAGACAAAGAAGAAGAATATTATGAAAGTATAGAACGCTATAACAGCCAGCAAAAAACATTAGAGAATGAACTTAAAATAACCAATGATGCCAATTTGAGATTAGAGAAGGAAATTGATGCAAAAGAAAAAGAGCAAAAAAAGATAGCCTTAAGCATCATTCGAAAAAATGAAATATTATCTGATTTAAAAACAGGTATAGAAAACCTTAAGTCTAAATCTGAAGGCGACTTAAAACACAGTGACCTAAATAGCTTAAAACTGTCCATTATTGAAAACCTAAATACAGATAAAGAGCGAAAATCATTTGACAAATACGTAAAAGAAATAAATAACAGTTTTTATCAGAACCTCAAAAAAAAATATCCTGATTTAACAGAAAACGAAAAAAAACTCTGTTCTCTTTTACGCTTAAAATTATCCACAAAAGAAATAGCTTCCATATTAAATATTACTCCTAAAAGTGTAGAAGTTAATAGATACCGCTTGCGTAAAAAAATGAATTTCAAAAAAACGGATAAACTATCTAAAGAACTAAGAAAACTATAATTAAAAAAATGAAACACAAGTAAATTAAATAACAATGAAAAATAAATTTCACATTTTATTAGGAGCAATGATACTATCGAGTATAGCATTATTTGCACAAAACAACGAAAAGGTTGTTGATTCTGTTAAACTAAACCAATACGGACAAAAAGTAGAGTCTGTGGGTATAGACGCCGAAGCAAGAAACAGCATACTAACGTTCGAATCTAAAGATAAAAAATATAAATTCTGGTTTGATAATCGAGTTTATTTTGATGGCGGACTGTTTTTTGACAATAACACTTACAACCCTATTGGCAACGGAGTAACTATAAGGCGTGCTCGTGTGGCTATGAAAGTAGCAATGCATAAAAACTGGTATGGAGAAATTGATTTCGATTTTTCTGGATCTGCAACAGAAATTAAGGATGCCTATATTAAATACACCAATGACGCTAGAGACTTTAATATTAAAGCCGGTCATTTTAGAGAAGGCTTTTCTATGGAGACAACAACAACCTCTAGATATGTAACTTTTATAGAGCGTTCTTTAGCCTCTAAGTTCTCTCCTTCTCGTCATTTAGGGTTTCAAGCAAATTATATGAAAGAAAAATATTTGTTTATTGGAGGCCTACATTTTAATAGTCAAGGAGATTTTGAAGAAGTTGAATTTAGTCAGGATGCCAACAAAGATAATGGTACAGATGAAGGCTATTCAATAACTGGTAGAGTTGTTTATAGACCCATTATTGATAATGACAAAGTTATTCATATTGGTGTTGGCGCTTCTTATAGAACGCCTAAAACACATCTTGAAGTACCTAACAACTATAGATTTAGCACACGTTCAGTTTCTAATGTAAATAGAAAAAAATATTTAGATACCGACGATATTTTAAATGTTGAAAACAACACATTATTTAATGTAGAATTAGCAGGTGCTTACAAGAACATCATGTTTCAATCTGAATATGTTAATAACAGCATATCTAGAGAAACTGGTTTTTCAGATGTAAGCCTAAATGGTTTTTATGCCCAAACAGGATACTTATTATTTGGCGGAAAATATAACTATAATAAAAATGAAGGTGAGTTTACTCAAATTACTAGAGGTAGTAAAAAAGGCGAACTAGAAGCCGCATTCCGATTTGATTATATAGACCTTAATGATGAAACAGCGGCCATTTTTGGAGGTTCAGCAAATGCTTATACGCTTGGATTAAATTATCACTTTAATTCAAATGTAAAATTAATGCTTAACTACTCCTATTTAGATCATGACAGATATGCAAATGGTAAAGGCAAATTATTTGTTGGACATGACATAAATGGCGATTTAACCAAAGACCCTACAGATGTAATAGACGCAGAAGGTAAAGCAGGTGATGATTTTGGTCAATTACAAATGAGAATTGAAATAGACTTTTAATAAAAACTTAAAATTTAATTAAAATGAAAAATTTAAAATATTTATTAATATTAATAATAGCTTTCACAACTTACAGTTGTGTTGAAGATGCTTTGTTCGAAAAAGGAGAAGAAGTAACCATTGAAGCTGGTGTATTGAAATTGAATGAAATAATGTCGAAAGACATTGGAGATAATCCTGATTGGATCGAACTTTACAATAGTGGTTCAGAAAGTGTTGATTTATCTGGATATAGATTAACAGATTCAAAAGACTCATGGGTTATTGATAATTTAACCATTGAAGCTGGAGGATATGTAACCTTTGATTGCGACAACTCAGACATACCTAATGTTTCAACAAACTTTAAAATATCTTCAGGTGGTGAAGAAATTACACTTTATAATGCAGCAGACGAGTTAATAGACCAAATTACAACTCCAGATATGTCAAGTCAATCCGGTTTAACGTATGGTAGAGAAATTGATGGTGACGGCGAATGGGTGGTTGGCTCACCAACTCGTGACGCATCAAATGGATCTGCAGCTAATACAGCACCAATCTTAGATGCTTCAGAGTTAACCGAATTTGATAGTGTTTATAGTGTAAGCGCATCAGATGCCGATGGCATTTCAACTGTAAAATTAGTTTATATGGTTAACGAAGGTGTCGTATCATTTGATATGTCTCTTGTAGATGGTGAATACAAAACGTCTGTACCTGCAGCAAGAGTAGGTGATGTCGTTAAATATTATGTCATTGCAACTGATCTTACTGGTTTAGCAACTACCTATCCAGAAAACGGAACCGATACTCCTGGTGAATACACAGTATCTGGAGGCGTAACAGAACTTGAAATAGTTGGAGCAGAAGCTGGGTTTAGAGGCGATGTTACGTTTACAGTAACACCTTTTTATCCTGAGCAAGTTGATGAGATCAGGTTATATTATTTATTACCTGGTGAGATGCAAGATGATGTAAATGATGATAAAACAAAAGTTGTTTTAGTTGAAAATGGAGATGTTTTTGAAGGTGTTATTCCAGCTCAAAATACAGATGATGTTATTAGCTACTATATAAGAGTTGAGTATTTAGACGGCACAAAAACGTATTACCCTATTGAAGAAGAAGGTGGTACATTCGATCATGATCAAGGCACAACTTGGCCAAATTATACTGTTGAAGCCATTACATATGATGATGTTGTTAATCAAACCGTAAACTCAACAGAAGGTCCATTAACCAGTCTGGTTTTTCCAACAAATCCAGTTCCTGGAACCGACATTAATGTTGTTTTAGCATATACAAGTACAGAAGAGATTTTAGAAGCACGTATTTATTTTGCAGTTGGTGATACGCCAGCTTATGTAAAAAAGAATAAAGTTTCAGGTGAAGACGATGCTTCATTTACACAAACAGGAGTTACTATTAATTTAAAAGATGTGGTTACTGATGGTGACGCTTTATCATTAAGTGAAACGGGAGCCAAAGTGTCTTTCTATGTTCGAATTGCAACCGCAACTGCGGAATACTATTATTCAAATGATGGAACGATGTCTTTAGACGATACACCAGGAGGTGGAACTACAGATGAATCAGATGCCTTTAAAGCAGCTCCAACATCGTGGAATGCATATACTGTTCAATAAATAAAAAAATGTCAGCTTGTGGAAATAGCTCTACAAGCTGATATTCTAAAAACTATGTTGTTTTCATTAAAATATTTATTTACCAGCATTTTTAGCTTCGTCATACTAATGTCATGTAGCGATAATAATGATATTATTACTAACAACAAAAGTAAGTTAGAGCTGGAAGCATCTTATATAATTGATGTTGCTGAACCCTCAGGCTTAACCATAAATAGCTCAGGGAATGTTTTATATACGGTAAGTGACAATACTGCTAAAGTTTACAAGCTCACAACAACAGGGGGCTTAATTGAAACCTTAAGTTATGCAGGTAACGATTTGGAAGGCGTCTCCATTTTTACAGGAAACAAATTATTGTTGGCAGAAGAAAGAACTAAAGAAATTGTTGAATTTGATATAATAAAAGGAACAACTTCTAAACACAAAATTAATTATGAAAACAATGGTGAAAATAGCGGCATTGAAGGTGTTACATATAACTCTAACGATGGTACCTTTTTTATATTAAATGAAAAAAATCCGGGTAAGTTAATTCGGTTAAGGTCAGACTTTTCCATAATAGCTGAATACCATTTGAATTTTGCATCTGATTATTCAGGAATTTTTTATGAAAACTCAACAAATAATTTATGGATTGTTTGTGACCAAAATAAAACAATAAACAAATGTACCCTAACAGGAGAATTAATAGAAAGTTACTCCATAGGTGTTACGCAAGCAGAAGGCATTGCTATTGCTAATGACAAAATTTATGTTATAAGCGATGCAGAAAATAAATTATATATCTATAGAAAACCAATTAATTAAAAACAAGAAAACAAATTATGGCAAAACAAGAAATGAAAATAGGAGAAATATCTAAACCTCGATTTGAGTTTAGAACATTTGGTCAAAATTTTGACGAATCTGCTAAAAGAATGGCAAGATTATCTGTTCCAATTCCAGAAAAAGTTTGGGAAAGAACATCAGACGAAATATATATTTTGTCTAAAACAAATGATGTTAATAACACCAAAATTCGTGATGGTAAAATGGATATCAAAACCTACATACAAACTGTTGATGGTTTAGAACAATGGAACCCTTTAATGAAAGGTGAATTCCCTATTGCTAAAAGCGTTTTAGTAAATGATGTATTTCCTGCATTTCAAGTAGAAATGCCTGCTTTAACCAAGGATACTTATACCCTAGAAGAGTTTTTAGCAATAATTGATGCACATAAAGACCTCCAAGGTGTTAAAGTACAAAAACAACGTTTCGGATATATGGTAAACGATACCCTATGCGAAGTAGGAAATGTGTTAATTAATGGTGCAAAAGTAGTAACCATTAATTCAGAATCTACAGAACTTGACGATATTAAAAAAACAATAGCCGATTGTAATATAGTAGGTGAAAACATAAACTATTTACAAGTAATAAAAAGAATAATAGGTTGGATTAACAAACCATTGGCTAACTAAAAAAATAGCTACGTTTATCATTTTTGCGCATTTATTAATGCACAAAAATGATAAACAATAAACACATAAACATTAAGATCATGGCACAAGAAATTGAAAAAAAATTTTTAGTTAAAGGCGATTTTAAACCTTTAGTAGTAAAAGAGACAAGAATAACACAAGGATATTTATCCTCAGTTCCTGAAAGAACAGTAAGAGTAAGAATCAAAGGAGATAAAGGATTTATGACGATCAAAGGCATTGGAAATGAATCGGGTGCTTCACGTTACGAGTGGGAAAGAGAAATTTCAGTAGAAGACACGAAAGCATTATTAGCTATTTGCGAACCAGGAGTCATCGATAAAACGCGTTTTATTGTTAAAGCTGATAATGATCTTGTTTTTGAGGTAGATGAATTTTATGGAGAAAACGAGGGTTTAACAGTAGCAGAAATTGAATTACCAAGTGAAGATACTGCTTTTTCTAAACCAGAATGGTTAGGAGAAGAAGTAACAGGAGATGTTAAGTATTACAACTCTATGTTAATGAAAAACCCGTATAAAAACTGGTAATAAACACACGACCTCTATTGGAATTTAAATAAGTAAAAAATGGAAAAATCTATAAAAGAAGAAGAAACGTTTGATGTTTTAGATATGCATAATTATCGAATGGAGAAACTCCCTGAAAGAGTAAAATCTCGATTTGAAAAGATACTAATGATTATTGGAGCACCTTTAGCTATAGTATCCTTTATACTAATCATGTTCTTTATAGATATTCCATTTTTGAATAATTTCAACGTTGATTCTTTGAGCAAAAGCGCTAGAGCCAATTTTGATACTATTGGGCTACAAGAATTCATTTATTCAAATAAAGCTATGCTTGCCATTTTTGTAGCCGCTCTTATTTTATGGATTACAGAAGCTATACCAAACTATTTAACATCATTAATTTTAATAATAGCGTTGGTTTTAACAAGTGTCCTTCCAGAAGAAGCAGCTTATGCTCAATTAGGACATAAGGTTATGTGGTTAAACATACTCTCTTTCATATTAGCAAGTATGCTAGTAGCTACAGGAGTTGCAAAGCGATTTGCATTATGGTTCATCATTAAATTTGGCAAAAAATCATCTTCAGTTATGCTGAGTTTTATGGTCATTAACATTGTATTATCCTTATTCATTTCAGCAACTACAGCAAAAGCAGCCATATTACTTCCAATCATGATGGTTGTTGCTGCAGTATATGGTGCATCAAAAGGAAATAAAAATAATTTCGGCAGAAACTTAATTCTTCAAAATCTATTTCAAATAAACATGGGAGCAGCTTCCTTTTTAACAGGATCTGGAGCTAATTTATTAGCAGCCTCTTTAATCGCCGGCGCCATAGGTAGTGATATTTTCTTTTCTGAATGGATGACAGCTGCATTTCCAGTAGCTTTAGGTTTAATGCTTATTGCTTGGATAATTGGCACAAAAATTATATTTCCAATTAAAAAAGAAGATAGAATACCAAGCATTAAAGGTGGTATGGAAAGTTTGAAAAAAGAATTAGACAGTATGGGATCAATATCCTATGGTGAAATTAAATCTGTTATAATATTTGGAAGTATTTTAGGCTTATGGGTTACTGATAAAATGCATGGAATTAGTCCCACAGCTGTGGCTTTTGTAGGTGCCATTGTTGCCTTATTACCTCGAATAGGAATTGTAAAATGGAATGAGGTAGATATCCCTTGGCACCTTTTATTATTCTCAGCAGGCGCTTATACTTTGGGCGCTGGTTTTAAAGTTACCGATTTACCAAGTATTTCAGTAAATGCATTTTTTGATACAATGGGATTTGGCGATACAACGCCGTTTTGGTTATTATATGTCATTCTTACGGGGTTAATGATTTACACGGCTTTGTTTATGCAATCAAAAACAATGCGTACCATGATATTTGTACCCATTGCTATTGGAGTAGCCATACGGTTTGGGTTTCCTGTAATGAGTTTAGCATTTCCTGTTGCTTTATTAATAGAGCATGTTTATGTGCTCCCTTTTAATAGTAAGCCATCATTACTCTTATATACAACCAATCATTATAGTTGGTCTGACACATTCAAATACGGAATTATTATGCAAACCATAGCTTGGATTGTATCGATAATAATGGCAATGACCTATTTTAAATGGTTGGGGATTACACCTGATGGCCTAGGCTTGTTCTAATCATTTTATTTTAATAGTTGAATAAGCATCAAGCATATACTTATAACACCTGACTCCTTTTGATAAAAAGCAAAATAGAGATACACGATAAATTCTCAATAGTAATTGATGTTACTTATGACACCATTTTTAAAAGAAAAAAATCAAAGTATACAACAATTACGTATCTGTTTATTCCTGATAGTTTAAATATTAATAGTAAAATATACCCTCCCACCAAATTTTATAATGATGTAAGGCTCTTTCTAAAATATGACACTCCTAATTACACTTTAAACGACATAAATATTGGGAAGAAATCTTTGCTTAAAAACTTAGCAAAAAACACAGAAATATTTATAAAAAAAAGATCAGAGAAGAATCGTTCCCGTTTTAAGGACCAGATAAAAATGTTTGCAACTACTTTTAGCGGTTTGCTTAAAGATGAAACTGATGCTTTGATAAAAAGAAAAGATGCCTCTAATGATGACATTATTAATTTTTTAGAAAAAATAAATCTGATTTTATCTGATTTTAGAGTTATTGTTTCTTTAATAAAAGAATCATCTTTGAAAAGTAGAAATAAAAATGTTGTATTTCATGCCGACGAATATATGAGTAATGCTGTAGAGTTACAGCTTATGAAATTATTCAATTATTTAAAAAACAAAAAAATTGAAGCAAGTAGTCTTGATTTAATTGTAACCCAAATCAACTTTGAGCAAAACTATAAAAAGCAAAAAAACTACGATTCTCCCAAAGATAAAAATGTAAACCCAGAAGATCTGCTTTATAAAAGAGATAAACTAAAAAAATACATTGAAAGTGTTTTCTTTTTAAATCAAGATATTAGAAAAGACGGAGCCGTATTAGAACAAACGTTATTGGCTTTTGCCGCAGGATTAGCAATGATATTTTCAACAGGAGTTGCTTTTTATTACCAACAACTTTACGGTAATTTTACAATGCCTTTTTTTATTGCATTAGTAGTAGGTTATATGTTGAAGGACCGGATAAAAGGTTTAATAGGCTTACTATTTATAAGTAAATCAAATAGTGTTTTTTACGATTCTAAAATAAAAGTTACCAATGCTTTAAATAAAAAGATTGGTTTAATCAAAGAAAACTTCTCTTTTGTGTCTTTAAAAAAGTTAGATAAAAAAATTAAAAAAGTTCGCCTAAAAAATATGCTTATTGGGCTTTCTGAAAAATCTTTAAAAGAACAGGTCATACAATATAAAAAGAAGATTGCCATCTACCCTAAAAAGTTTGGAAATGATTTACCCGACGAGAATATTACTAGCTTAACAGATATTACACGTCTTAATTTTCATCGATTTATTCAATATATGGACGACCCAAAAAAGGATTATATTTTAGTTAAAAAAGGCGAAGTTTATATTAAAGCTGCTAACAAATTCTATCATATAAATATTATCCAAAAATACTATACAGAAGAAGGCATTGAGTATAATCACTATAATGTGATTATGAACAGAAATGGTATTAAAAGGATTAAGAAAATTAATTAGGCGGGTTGAAATTTCAATTCATTGTATCTTTTTACACATTAGTCATAAATCGTGTAAAAGAAATGTTCATTTTCTAATTATCTTTATCAAGGTTATTTTAAGCGTCATGCTAATCGTTCTCTTAATAAATAAGAAAGTGATTTATTAAGAGAGCAATTTTCTTTTCAATAGATTAATTAGCAGTAGACGAAAAATTACAACTATTAATTCACATTTCTTACACATCTCACAAAATTATATACATAACGAACATCGCCTTGTGGACCAAAATTATCAGGAAAATCAGCAGCGTTACCAGATTTTGGATCATTACGCTGTGCTCCTGCTCCATGAACATCCAGTAGTACATTGTTCATTACTCCTTGGGCTTTTCCAAAACAGAAATAAACAGCATCGGTATAAGGGTTAGGTCCGTCTTGTAAAAGGGAACTTGTCCAATAATAACCATATTGTCCAGAATTACCATCTGTATCGATAATTGGTGTACAAGAAAATAAAGGATCAATGGTTGGTGAAGAAGAGGTTGAAGGACTTCGTGTATAATCAACAATACTTTGTAATTCTTTTGCGTTAGGCATTCTCCAGTCACTTTCACCTCCAAGTGTAAGTGATTCTGCATAGTCTAGTGCATTTTTCCAGTCGTAAGTACTGCCGTTATCTGCCTGTTGCCACATTAACCCTGTTGCATTATCTGTAATTGTCCCATCTCCATTATCTGTAAAGTTGTTTTCGCCATAAGATTCGTTACCTCTCACCATTCTAAAATACATCGTGTTAGGAGCCCCATTTGCGGGGTTGTATTTAGGATATCCTTTTAATCTACCATCAACAAAGTTATAACCAAAAATGGCTTCATCGCCATTCATTATAAGTCCTACATAATGCGTTTTAGACCATGTTTGTCCATCTATTTCTCTTTCACCAATAGAAACGTCTCCAATAGGTTGTTCGAAATATGCTGTATCAATGAACATTTCTACAGCATTATCACCAAAACATCGCCCTGTAAAATAAGCTAATGAATAAAGTTCTTTTATTGAAGGTATCCTCCAATCTGCATGCTCACCTAAATTCATTGTTTCTACTAATGCCACAGCATCATCATATGAAACTTTGTCTCCCATATCTTGTTGCCACATTAACCCTGTTACATTATCGGTTACTGTACCATCACCATGATCTGTATAGGAAGGTTGGTTCCCCGAATAACTAGCATCTTGACCATAAAAAGCATCACCTACATTGGGTTCTGTAATTATGGCATCATCATTATAAAACCCAGAAACATTCGTATCCACAATAGAATAAGGTCGGTTAGTTACTACTACTTCTTCCTCTTCTTCTTGTACTTCTCCCTCAGAATCATTTTCACAAGAGAACATAAAAAAAGCGATTATTAGGCTGATTGAAATTTTTAAATATTTAAAATTCATAACGTCTTTCTTTTAATTATTTTTAGGTTAAACTCAGTTTAAAGATCTTCAATGGATGCGTTTAATAAAAGTAGTATCAATGAAATCCATCATTCAATCAATAGAATTAGATTTGAAAAAACTATTCATCAATAAAGGAGTATACAGAAGGGTTTCATTTATACTAAAAAGACAGAATATATTGAGGTAAGTTTAATGTAACCTTTGCTTCTTTATTTTATTAATAGCAAATTTCCTCTTAGAGTTTTTAAAATTTTGATAGCTAAAAAATTAATATTTTATAGTACGCACACACCTTACATAATTGTATACATATCTAACATCACCTTGAGGACCAAAATACTCAGGATATACATTTATGTTTCCGCTTTTAGGGTCACTTCTTTGACACCCTGCTCCATGCACATCCATTAAGTTATTATGCATTTTTCCTTGACCTTCTCCAAATGCAATATAAACGGCACTAGCATATGGATTTCTACCATCTAAATGTGTTGTACTTGTCCAAAAGAATGGGTATTGCCCTGCATTATTTTCAGGGTCATTTATTTCTGTTGTTTTAAAAATAGGATTTATAGCAGGAGAATTTGTTGTTTGAGGCGACCTTGAGTAATCTACAATACTTTGCAACTCTTTTGCATTTGGTAAGCGCCAATCTGAATAGTTTGCTAATTCAATATTTTCAGCATACACTAAAGACTCTTCCCAATTACGCCCTTTATCGTCATCGGCTTTTTGCCACATTAATCCGGTAGCATAATCGCTTACGGTACCATCGCCGTTATCTACTAAATTATTTTCTCCATATTTTGTATTCCCTCTTACCATACGAAAATGCATTTTATTTTCATTACCTGTTCTAGGCTTGTATTTAGGATATCCTTTGATTCGTCCATCAACAAAATTTACGCCAAAAACAGTTACATCCTTTATCATTGTACGCCCTACATATTCTGTTGCCGACCAAGTTTGCGCATCAATCTCACGTTCACCTATATCTGTATTTCCAAGTGGTTGTGTAAAATATTCTGTGTCAATAAACTTATCTATAGAAACAGCACCTTTAACTTTACCAGTAAATATGATTAGTGAATACAATTCTTTTATGGTTGGAACTCGCCAATCAGTATATCCTCCAAGTTTTGAATTTTTAGCTTTTATAAAGGCTTCGTCAAAAGTCATTTTCTCACCCATATCTTTCTCCCAAACCAAACCTGTAACATTGTCTGTAATAGTACCGTCGTTATTGTTGGTATACGATGATTGATTCCCTAAATACGTGGCATCTTGACCATAAAAAGCATCATTCGTATTAGGCTCCATAATTATTGCCTCGTTGCTATAAAACTCAGAAACACCTGTATCCACAATTGGGTAGGTTATTTGTCCTTCTGCTAAAAATATAACAACAATAAACATAGTAAGTGTGACAAATTGTTTTTTAAAAAAATACTTCATAATTATTATGTTTAAAAATTTAACTTGCCTAAATATCTCAAAAGAATTGTTCAAAAAAGAACAACATCAATAGAAGGTGTCTTTCAATCAATGAAATTCTAATTGAAAAAATTATTGTTTATAAAATTCTTAAAATCCTCTTGATAGGTATCGCTTACCACTATAAACTCATTTCTGCTATAAATGATTCTGTTGCGTTCTACAGTAACAATATGATTAAGATTTACAATAAAGGAACGGTGAATACGCATGAAGTTTTCTTTAGGCAATACTTCCTCAATATTTTTAAGTCGAAGTAATGCTTTTACAGGTTCGCCATTTATCAAATTCAAACAGACGTATTCCTTTTGCGCTTCAATGTATTTTAGGTCATTAAAATTTATTCGGATATGTTGCTGACCTGATTTGATAAACAAAAAATCATCTTTCTTTTTCACCTCTGTATTGAAAAGTTTATCTTTATTTATAACATCTGCTGCTTTATTTGATGCTGATAAAAAATCTACGTACTCAATGGGTTTTAGTAAATAATCCACAGCATTAACCTTATATCCTTCTATGGCATATTTACTGTAAGCTGTGGTAAAAATAATTTTAGGAGGATTTTCAAGCGTTTTAGCTAGTTCTATTCCACTTAAGTCGGACATATGAATATCTAGAAATAACAAATCGACGGGATTCTCTTTCAGGAAGTCATTTATACCTAATGCGTTTGTAAACTTCCCTTTAAGTTGAAGAAAGGGTGTTTGGTCAATATAGGAAACAATCTGCCTAAGTGCCAGAGGTTCGTCGTCTACAGCTATACATGTTATCATATTGGAATCTTTATCGTTGAATTAAATACATTTTCATTCTCTGTGTAAGTAAACACGAAATTATCGTTATAAAGTAATTTAAGCCGCTTTTTAGTATTCTCTATCCCTATTCCTGATTTTTCGGCTGTTTTGAACTTTTCGTGGAAACTGTTCTGAATGGTAAATTGGAGTTCATTTTGATTAATAAATAAATTGATCTGAACAAATGATTTATGCTCATAACTTATTCCATATTTAAATGCATTTTCAAGAATATTTGTAAACAATAATGGCGGAATTAAAATATTAGGTGGATTTTCGGGCATCTCCAATCTAATAATTACCTCATCACAAAAACGAAGTTTCATGAGTTCAACATAACTTTCTATGAATTTAATTTCTTTGGATAACGGTATGGATTTTTCATTTGATTCATACAATAGATGGCGCATTAGTATAGAAAGTTTTGCAATTGAACGTTTGGCCTCTTTAGTATCAAAATCAATTAATGAATGAATATTATTTAATGTATTCATTAAAAAATGCGGACTTACTTGACTTCTTAAAAAAGCAAGTTCGTTTTTAATATTTTCTTTTTCTACTTCTGCTTTTTGTCTTTGGGTTTGTGCCCATTGTACCGACAGTTTCATTCCGGTATCAAAACCAACCAATAGAATGGATAATAGAATAAGATTTACATAGGGAGGATAAGTCCCTGTATGCGCTTGACGTTCTGCCCCACCATTTTGTAAAACTATTTTATTAGCATCTGGAAATTGAAGTAGTTCCTGTCTATGTTGAGGAACTGTTTTTTGAGGCATGAGTTGTTGACGTATTGTAATAGACCCCAACACTGTTAAAGCGATAACTATAGCTACAGATACGATGTAAAGGACATGTCTTTTTTTGACTAAAAATATATGAATTAAAATAAATCTATTGACACAGAATACAATTAATAATGGCAAGTAATCCACCCATACATTAAAGACAACATCCCAATGGATCGTGGAGCTATTAACCCATTGAAAAAATGGAGGCAAAATGAATAACAGTATCCAAAATAATGAAATAAAAATAGACTCAAAAAACGTTGAACCTTGTTTATTTAAGAATTTCTCATTCATATATTTAGATAGATTTATTTTAAATCCAATTAATAGTAAAACAAAAGTGCTATTTCTATTATTAGTATTCAAGTTTTATCAATAGAATTTTAGTTTCAGTCAACCAAAACATGAAAACTTGTATCATTAACTATTTCTGAAAAACTCAACACGTCTAACAGATATAAAATATGTGACATCAATGATCTAGATGTACTAATTGATGAACTTGATCCAAGTTCATCAATCTTAGATAAATATGCTCTACAAGGCATAAAAATTCTTTAAGGCTCTCATTCATTCTATAATTATTATTTTTAACAATTACGAAAGGTTTTTTTTAATGTTCAAATGAACTGAGGCTTTCTAAAAAATCTAGATTTTTAAGCTAGTCAGGTTGAACTCATCGAAACTCTAATTTCCATCAGAATATAGAATAAACGATTTCAATATTTTCAACAACTACTTTTTAATCAAAGCTTTGTTTATTTTTTTAATAAGACTCGGTCCTTCGTAAATAAAGCCTGTATAAATCTGTACTAAAGCTGCACCAGCTTCAATTTTATCTAAGGCATCTTTTGCAGAATGAATGCCTCCCACTCCAATAATAGGAAATGCGTTGTTACTTTTATCAGCTAAATATTTAATAACTTCTGTGCTTTTTTCTTTAACCGGTTGTCCGCTTACCCCACCATTACCAATACGTTCTAGTAATGCTTTCGATGCTTTTAATCCGCTTCTATCAGTCGATGTATTACTTGCTATAACACCATCTAATTTTGTTTTTAATACCAAATCTATAATTTCATCTAATTGAACATTATTTAAATCTGGTGCAATTTTTAAAAGAATTGGCTTTTGTTTATCAAACGTATTATTCGATTTTTGTACAGCTCCAATTAATTCTAACAAATAATCTTTATCATTCAATTTAGCATGACTGCCAACATTTGGGCAACTCACATTAAGCACAAAATAATCAACGTAAACGTGAAGCGCGTTAAAACATTCTAAATAATCTTTAGTGTAGTCTTCGGGTTTTGTATCTGTGTTCTTTCCTATATTACCACCAATTATAAGCTTACCTTTATTTTTCTTTAATTGCTCTATAGCCACTTGCATACCTTCATTATTAAATCCCATACGGTTAATAATGCCTTGATCTCCCTTTAAACGAAACAAACGCTTTTTAGGATTTCCTGCCTGACCTTTTGGTGTCACGGTACCAATTTCTATAAAACCAAATCCGAAATCGGCTAACTCATTAAATAAAACCGCATTTTTATCGAAACCCGCAGCTAATCCCACTGGATTTTTAAACGTTATACCGAATAAATTTCGTTCTAAGCGTGCATCATTTATTTGATATAAACTTCTGAATATTGCAGATACTCCTGGTATTTTAGAAGTAAAACGAATTAACGAAAAAGTAAAATAATGAATTTTCTCAGGATCGAAAAGAAAAAATATGGGACGAAGTAGTAATTTGTACATCTAGTATTATTTGTGCAAAAGTACTTCTAAATAAAAAATCAACCAATTCAAAAGTCAAAAAAATTAATAATCGTATTTTAGAGCCCATAATGGGTATTTAATTTGCACAATCAAACTCCAGTTTTAACATCATATACTAAAATCTTATTTTAAAATGATTTCAAAAGAACACATCATAAAACGTTTTATCAGCTATGTAACTATCGATACAGAGTCTGATCCAAATTCAGAGACAACACCAAGCACTATTAATCAATGGGATTTAGCAAACAAACTTGTCGAAGAACTTAAAACTATTGGTATGCACGATGTCACAATAGATGACAACGCATATATTATGGCAACATTACCAAGCAATGTAGAACACGATGTACCAACTATAGGTTTTATTTCTCATTTTGACACCTCTCCAGATTTTACTGGAGCTAACGTAAACCCTCAGATAATTGAAAGTTATGACGGTAACGATATTGTTTTAAATGAAACCGAAAACATTATATTATCACCGAGTTATTTTGATGATTTATTACTTTACAAAGGACAGACCTTAATAACCACAGATGGCACAACGCTTTTAGGTGCCGATGATAAGGCTGGTATTTGCGAAATTGTTTCAGCAATGGAATACTTAATAAACCATCCAGAAATTAAGCATGGAAAAATACGCGTTGGTTTTACTCCTGATGAAGAAATTGGTAGAGGCGCTCATAAATTTGATGTTGATAAATTTGGCGCAGAATGGGCTTATACTATGGACGGTAGCCAAATTGGTGAATTAGAATATGAAAATTTTAATGCCGCGGGAGCCGTAGTAAAAGTAAAAGGTAAAATTGTACATCCTGGATATGCCAAAGGAAAAATGATAAATTCTATGTACATAGCTACTGAATTTATGAATTCACTTCCAAAATTTGAAACACCAGAACACACATCTGGTTACGAAGGTTTTTTCCATTTACATAATATGAAAGGAGAAGTTGAAGAAACCACGCTAGAATATATAATTCGAGACCATGACAAAGGTCATTTTGAAGCTAGAAAAGCCGTTATGAAAAAACTAGCTGACGAATTAAATTCGCAATACGGACGTGAAGTTATTTCTGTTGAAATAAAAGACCAATATTTTAATATGAAAGAAAAAGTAGAACCCGTAATGCATATCGTTGATATTGCTGAAGAAGCCATGAAACAACTAGACATTAAGCCGCTAATAAAAGCCATTCGCGGTGGTACAGACGGTTCTCAGTTAAGCTATATGGGTTTACCATGCCCAAATATCTTTGCTGGCGGACACAATTTTCATGGACGCTACGAATACGTTCCTGTTGAAAGTATGATTAGAGCGACCGAGGTTATTTGTAAAATTGTTGAGTTAACAGCATTAAAAAATAATTAACGTCTTCTGCATTTTGAAGGAAATTTATTAGTTCGAGTGAATTTTACGAATAAAGATTAGTAAAATTAGTACTTCGACAAGTTCAACAAAACTATAGAAAATAAAATTTTCTATTTCAAAACCTGTTCTCAATGCAATTCCTTCTAAAAGTCGGAATTACTCGAACTGACATTTTAGTTTATCAATAGAAATGAAAACAACAATTAAAACACATATAAAATGAAATTTAATAATATTTTAGAAGGTATTGGTAACACGCCTGTGGTACGTTTAAGCAAACTATTTCCAGAAGCCAATATTTGGATGAAGCTTGAAAAATCAAATCCAGGAGGAAGCATTAAAGATAGAATAGCATTATCTATGATCGAAGATGCTGAAAAAAGAAATATACTAACAAAGGACACCGAAATTATTGAACCCACTTCTGGAAACACAGGAATTGGTTTAGCTATGGTAGCCGCTGTTAAAAACTACAAATTGACTTTGGTAATGCCAGAATCTATGTCTATAGAAAGACGTGCACTAATGGCTGCCTATGGAGCAAATTTAGTGTTAACTCCAAAAGAATTAGGTTTAGGTGGTACTATTGCTAAAGCTAAAGAATTGGTTGAAAACAATAAAAATGCATGGATGCCATCGCAATTTACAAACCCAGCGAACCCAGAAATACACCGTAAAACAACTTCCTTAGAGATTATTGAAGATTTTCCAGAAGGATTAGATTATTTAATTACTGGTGTTGGTACAGGTGGTCATATTACTGGTATGTCGGAAATTTTAAAAGATAAATTCAAAACCTTAAAAGTATTGGCAGTAGAACCAAATGATTCCCCTGTAATATCTGGAGGCGAACCAGGTCCACATCCGTTACAAGGTATTGGTCCAGGATTTATTCCTGAAGTTTTTAATACTGAAATAATAGATGGCGCTGTTAGAATAACTAAAGAAGAAGCCTTTGCCGAAGTAAAAAATATTGCAAAAACAGAAGGTATTTTAGTTGGTATTTCTACAGGAGCATCGTTAGCCGCTGTTAGAAAACAACTGGTTAATATTGATAAAAATGCAACTGTATTAACAATGAATTATGATACGGGCGAACGTTACCTTTCTATAGAAGGGTTATTATCTTAATCCATAAATTAAATCACTATAGTTTAAAACTCATAGTTAGTTTTGAAGACAGGGATTTATAAGAAAGGATGAATGGGATTCCTACATTCACAGAAATGACAAAGTTGAAGTTTCAGATTATAAAAACTATAAAGTTTCATGATTTTTAACCTTTAGCTTGAAAATAGATTCCATAAAAAAAGCTTCCAAATTGGAAGCTTTTTTTGAAAACAAATTAATGTGTGTTTTATTTTACTGGAGCGTTTAATTTTGCACTCATTTCCATAGAAATAGCAGATTTATCAAACTTTAATTTTCCAGATAATGTTTCTATAACACAACTCCCGTCTTTATCATTAAGTTCTAAAACTTTACCGTGTAAACCACTTTTAGTAATTATTTTATCGCCACGTTTTAATTCTGCTGCAAATTTCTTTTCCTTTTTAGCTCGTTTCATTTGCGGTGCAATCATAAAGAAATACACGACTACAAACATTAAAATGAACGGCAAAAATTGCCCAATACCTTCTCCCATTTTTTATTTATTGTTGTTGGTTATTATTTTTTTGCTGCAACTGGTGATGTTGTTGGTTTTGGAGCATTAGGATCAGGTTTTACGAAAGCTTTAATCTTTACAATTTCTGAACCTTTTTCTGTATTTGCTGTAACTGTAATAGATTTTGAAATACCTCCGTTACCACTACCGTTATACTTTACAGTAAACTTTCCAGAATCTCCTGGTAATAATGGTTCTCTAGACCAATCTTTAGGCACTGTACATCCACAAGATGTTCCTATATTAGTAATTACTAATGGTGCTACACCTGTATTTTTATAATTAAAAACGGTTTCTACTGATGTTCCTTTTTCTATTTCTCCAAAATCGTGCTCAGACGCTTCAAATTGAAGCACTGGAAATTTAGAAGATACAGCATCTCTAGCAGCAGCTTCAGCGACATTACTTTCATTTATTTTTTTTGTTGCATCTTCCTTACAAGACGTAAATGCAATTAAACATAGCGCACTTAATCCTAATACTAATTTTTTCATGATAATCTATTTTTCAATTTGTTCGTAAAAATAACAATAATTTGATCGTTTTAAAATTTTTATAATTCCCTTAACAGAATTACATTAAACCTCTACCTATTTTATTTAGTGTATCGCTACTTTCGTATTCTTTTACCAACTTGTCTAAAATACCATTTATAAAGATGCTACTCTTTGGTGTAGAATATTCTTTAGCTATTTCTAAATACTCATTAATAGTCACTTTTACAGGTATTGACGAAAAGTTTTTTAATTCACAAATAGCCATTTGCAATAATACGTAATCAACATTTGCAATACGATCTGAATCCCAATTTTTGGTTTTCAATGCAATCTCATCATTAAGTGCTGTTTTATTTAATAAAGTCTTTTTAAATAAGTTTATAGCAAATTGTTTATCCTCTATATCCTTATACAATTTAGGTGTAAAATGACTATCTATAGATGTTGCTTTAACTTTACGAAGCAATTTTAAAATGGTTGTATTTACTGTTGGTAAATCGTCTAACCATGTTAAATTTTTATCTTCAATATAATCGTAAAGTTTTTCATTTGGAGCTATAACGTCTTTAAAAATATCAATTATAAAATTTTTGTCTTCTTTAAAATCAGAAACACGTGTTTGCATATAATCTTTATACAAATCGCTAGCAACAATCGCTTTAAAAAGAACATCAATATATTCTTGGTCTAAATCCCAATTGGTAACTTGATGCCTTTCAAGATCGTCTTGCAAATTAAAGTTTTCCTTAAGTTTTTTTAATAACTCATTATTAACAAACTTTCTGTTCGGATTTTTATCTTCATCTGTAGCTAAATGCTTTTTTTGCTTTTTTCCTATATCACTTTCAGCTCTTTTTTGAACTTCTATAAGAATCGATACGATTAACAAGTATAGGTTATACATGTTATCTATACTAAACAATAAGAATTTTTGATTGGCACTAAAATCGTCACTTTCACCTCCTTTAAAGGCATAAATGGTTTGCATTACTTTTACACGAATATGTCTTCTATTTAGCATAATTACAAAGAACTTTATAAAATAAACGAAAGTGTATTTTACTTTCGATGCCAAAAATAATACTATTTTAAAAAACTACTCCATATTCTTCATTTTATTATTCAATTAGTTTGAATAATACGTCATTAAAATACATGTTAACTTTAGGGTATATTTAACAATTAGACTAAGTATAGCCAATCCATTTATAGTTTTAATCCATTATATTTGTCATCCTATCATTCAATCTATAAATGAAAGAATTAAAGCACCTCAATAAATACTTTTTAAAATATAAAACAAACCTTTTAGCAGGTATTGTTATCACCATCATTGCAAGAATTTTTATTCTTTTTACGCCTCGATATGTAAAAGAAATTTTTGTAGTTATTGAAAAACATACCGCAGGAACTATTAATGACGCTATTTTTAAAGCCGATTTAACCGAAGCTATCCTCTATATTATTGGAGCTTCTATAATTGGCGCATTTCTTACTTTTTTTATGAGACAGGCCATTATAAATGTGTCGCGTTATATTGAATTCGATTTAAAAAACGAAATATACGACCAGTACCAAAAGTTGTCTTTAAACTTTTATAAAAAGAACAGAACCGGCGATCTAATGAATCGTATTAGCGAAGATGTAGGACGTGTACGTATGTATGCAGGCCCAGCAATTATGTATAGCATAAACACGATTACACTTTTTATCATTGCTTTTATTTATATGTTTAGCGAAGCTCCAAAACTAGCCTTTTACACCATTGTACCATTACCCATTTTATCTCTAGCTATTTATAAATTAAGTAAAGAAATCCATAGAAGAAGTACTATCGTGCAAGAGTATCTTTCAAAACTATCGACGTTTACACAAGAATCTTTTAGTGGTATTTCGGTTATTAAAGCCTATGGAATTGAATCGCAAACATCAACCAATTTTACGGAACTATCTGAAACGAGCAAACAAAAGCAATTAAGCTTAGTTAAAGTACAAGCTCTATTTTTTCCGATGATGATATTACTTATCGGTGCCAGTAACCTTTTAGTTATTTACATTGGTGGGATGCAGTATATAAATGGCGAAATTAAAAGCTTAGGAACCATTGCCGAGTTTATTATTTATGTAAATATGCTAACATGGCCAGTAGCTACAGTGGGTTGGGTAACCTCTATTGTACAACAAGCAGAAGCATCGCAAAAACGGATTAATGAGTTTTTAAAGATCGAACCAGAAATTAGAAATACAACTATTGAAAACACCGAAATAACTGGTGATATAGCCTTTAAAAACGTTTCATTTACTTATGATGACACTAATATTCAAGCTATAAAAAATGTTAGCTTCAATATAAATCACGGTGATACTTTAGTCATTCTTGGTAAAACAGGATCTGGAAAATCCACCATTTTAGATTTAATTGGAAGACTTTATGATGTTGACAAAGGGTCGATTATTATAAATGGTATTAATATAGCAAAACACAATCTTTCAGATTTACGAAATCGTATAGGTTATGTACCACAAGATGCTTTTCTCTTTTCTGACACTATAAAAAATAACATCAAATTTGGAAAAGATAATGCCACAGACGACGATGTTATTAATGCTGCTAAAAATGCGCAAGTTCACAAAAACATTAAAAAATTTAACAAAGGTTACGATACGGTTTTAGGCGAACGTGGTATTACCCTTTCGGGAGGGCAAAAACAACGCGTATCTATTGCAAGAGCCATAATAAAGTCTCCTGAAATTTTATTATTCGACGATTGTTTATCCGCCGTTGATACTGAAACCGAAGAAAAAATTCTTAAAAATTTAGCTAAAGTGTCTGCTAACAAAACAACCATTATTGTTAGCCACAGAGTATCTTCGGCAAAAAATGCCAATAAAATTATAGTTTTAGATAACGGAGAAATTGTTCAAGAAGGTACACACGAAAGCCTTATTAATATAGATGGATACTACAAACACTTATATTTAAAGCAACTTAGCGAAGCAAGTCAGAAAAAAATATAAGCCTCTAAAAAACTTTATTTTACGATTTTTCATACTTATTTTCGTTGACTAATATTAAAAAGTGTCAAAAGAATCTTAGTATTTTGTTGCTTTCTATATTTTTTTTTTAGATTTTTGGTACAGATAATGATAATATTTTAAATTCAATACAACTATGTATAATAATGATATGATGGAGAAAGAGGAAATATTTTCTAAAGTATTAAGAGCAGGAAGACGTACTTACTTTTTTGATGTAAGAGCAACTAAAGCTGAAGACTATTACTTAACTATTACAGAAAGTAAAAAGTTTACAAATGATGATGGGTCTTTTCATTATAAAAAACATAAAATTTATATTTATAAAGAAGATTTTTCTGAATTCAGAGATATCCTTTCTGAAATGACAGATTATATTATTCGCGAAAAAGGTGATGAAGTTATTAGTGAGCGCCACCAAAAAGATTTTAAAAAGGAATATAACAACGACGACGTTACACCTAATGCAGAAGTAACGACTGAAGAAGAAACGCCTTCTACAGAAAACTTTACAGATATAAGTTTCGACGATATATAATCTTTAGAAAAACGACACAAAGACAGACAGAGTAATCGAAATATAAACTTAAACCTATGGATTTAATAAAGTCAATAGGTTAAGTTAATCATTAAAAAATTTCCGATAAAATAACTATTCCTCAATAATCAGATTTGTTATATCTATTACTGTCCTCAGTTACATGTTGCAGTATTATAAATATAATCAAGCGTCACTTAACCCAATTAACTCTTCCTATTTTTAAGAAATACTTCAAGCGAAACACGCTACATTGCTATATACACCCTACGTATTTCATTATTTTTTTTCTTATTCTTCAACTAACATTTCTCCTACTTCTTTTAAAATTTTAGCAGATTCTTTTGGTATATCACCATTACCATCTGGTCCAATATTTAATAAAAAATTACCACCTTTACCATTAATATCTTTTAATTTTTCATAAACTTCATCGGCATTTTTCCAATCTGTGTCTTTTATTTTAAACCCCCAAGAATCATTCATAGTATAGCATGCTTCCCAATAGTGTTTTAATGTAGAATCTGGATGAAACTGTTCTGGAGTACCAAAATCTTTTTTGAATTTATCACGTTTGGACACTCTATTATTAATGATAATTCCTGGTTTTAATTCTCTAATAAACTGATATAGGTCGTCTCCATCTTCTAGAGTCCACCATTCTGCCCAATCTCCATCAAACCAAATAATTTCGCTATCATAATTTTGTATTAGCTCTTTTATTTGATTTTTCATGTAGTTAACATACTCTTGTTTTCTATCTTCTTTTATAGAAATTGCAAACCATTTTTTTCGAGACTCTTTTTCATTAGCAGTTACATACTGACTTGGATGATGCCAATCGATAATACTATAGTAAGTGCCAAAATGTATATCTTCTTTTTTGCAAGCATCTGCTAATTCTTTTATAAAATCACGCCCTTTCATAGGTGTATTAGCAATATCAAAATTGGTATATTCAGAATTCCATAAACAAAAACCTTCATGGTGCTTTGTGGTTACTACCAAATACTTCATACCAGCTTTTTTTGCTAATTTCACAATCTTATTTGCATCAAAATTTTTCGGGTTCCAGGTATCTAATAATTTAGCATACTCTTCTGTCGGAATATCTTGATTTGCTTGAATCCACTCAGCATATCTCCCCTTATCATTTCCTTTGTATATACCTCCTAATTGGCTGTATAAACCAAAATGTATAAACATACCATATTGAGCATCGTTAAACCATTGTATTCTTTGGCTAAAATCGGCTTCAGATTCTTCTAAATAATTAATTTTTTCCTGCGTATATCCTGGAATCATAAGTAACATTAGAAATAAAAATGTTATATACTGCTTCTTCATTTTGTTATACTTTTAGTTTTAGATATTCAATATGTTTAATTTGACATTATAGTTCCTTTATCTTAATATTGCGATAAATTAACTCTGCATATTCTGCTTGTAAGGCTATAAAACCGGAGGTACATGTAAAGCCTCCATAATTTGCATTCGTAATTTCATTAATTAAAACGCCATTTAAATAGTATTTAGCTTTATCCTTTCTAACCTCTATATGCACTTCATTCCACCCTTCTTTTTCTTCATCAGTCCACTTTACCGAGCTACTATAATCTGCAACTTTAATTTTTGAAATATTGCCATCCTTAACCACATCACATCTACAGCCTAAAATACTCCACAGGTCCCCACAGTCCCCTTCTTGTATTTGGTATTCTAAACTTGGTGGCCATGCATAAGTACCTACTTGACTATGATAAAGTAATCCTGCATCTCGAATCTTTTCTAAACGAGGAACAAAACGACGCTCTCCCCATTTAAATTCTAACTTAAGATCGTAAGAACTATATATTTTTTTAGTTACCGCAATAGCATAGGGTGCTGCAGTTTCTTTCCATTTATACATGACTTTTAACGTCCCATCAGAATAATCAAACATAGTATTAGCTTCTTCTTGAGTCGCATCTCCGTTTACAACGAAATCATAATTTGGACCCGATTTTGTTTCTTCAAATAGGTCTACCCATTCGTTTAGCTTTGAAGCTCTAATATTATCCAATTTTCTAATTCGAATATTCTTTAGCGCAACGCGCCCATGATCTCCTTGAATTCTAAGAGGTCCCAATGCTTGCTCTGGCCCATCACTTCCTTCTCGAGTAGCACCCGTAACTTCTTTATTTTCATGTATTACCACACCATTAAGAACTACTTTTTCAAATAAGGCGTTTTTTATTTTATTACCTTCTGCATCAAATCTTGGTGCTCTAAAAATAACATCATAACTCTGCCACTCACCTGGAGCTTTACATGCATTTACCCTTGGTGGAATACCTTCATATCCTTTACTATTCTCTGGTTTACTTTCATCCCAACGTTGGTAAATCCCTCCACAATCTGAATGTTCGGGAGTTTCTTTTCCCCAACTATCCAGTATTTGGATTTCATATCGACTTTGAAAATAAATACCTGAATTAGATCCTTTTGGCACCATAAATTCGAGATGAAGTTCTATATCTCCAAATGCTTCTTTGGATGTTAGATGATTCGTTTTTCCGGTATCGCCATTCACAAAAATTTCTTTTCCAGCTGTATAGATAAATTGATTAGTATTTAAAGAATCTAGGCTAACGGCACTAGCTTGAAGCCAATCGCCTCTAGGTTCTTTAAAATCGTTCAACTCTTTTAATTTAATTTGTCCAAAAACCTGATTTACACAACACATTGCTATAATACATTGGAGGAAAACTATTTGTTTTTTCATAATACCCTACTTATTATCAATTCTAATAAATGTCTATTTTTAAAGTTTTATTTGTAACTCCGTTCCACTATATGTTACTTCTTCTTTCTCTCCACCAACTATTTCGATAATAAAGTCCATTGGATTTTCTTTAAAGTTTACAAATGCATCAGCATCATGCTTAATCTTTAATTCTTTATTGGATTCAGAGTAACTAAAAAGCAATTCGGAGTATGCGCCTTTTTCATAATCGTAAGACTCGTTATCATCTAGATACAGTGTATATTCAGCATCTTTTCCTGGATATACTTTTATTCTTAATGGTTCATCTGATTTTTGTGTAGCATATTGAAGCTTAGGGCCCATTGGTATAATACTTCCTGCTTTTACAAATACGGGTGTTTCATTTAAAGGCGCAGCAACTACAATTTTTCTACTTCCTTCTATTTTTTCATTTGTCCAAAAGTTATACCACGCTCCTTTGGGTAAATATATTTCTTTTTCTCGCTGTTGGTATGCTATTACAAAACCTACCATTAGAGACTCTCCAAAAAAGAGCTGGTCTTTAATATGCCATGTGTTTTTATCATTTGGATATTGATACACTAAAGGCGACATCATTAATCTACCTTCATTCGTTACTTTTCTAGCTTCTGAATAAATATGAGGCATTAATTGATACCTCAAATCGATAAATTTACGTGCAGTATTTTCAAATTCTTGTCCGTATCTCCAGATTTCGGTTTCTGATACATAACCATGAATCCTAAAAATCGGGCTAAATGTTCCAAACTGAAACCAGCGCGTTAGTAATTCTATATATTCTTGATTCGTATATTGACTATCGTAAACGTTATTAAGGGATTTAGAATCTCTAAAAAAGCCACCAATATCATGTGTCCAATACGGTACACCTGCCATGGTAAAATTAAGTCCAGCGGGGATTTGTTCTGCAAATTGCTCCCAAGTTCCTGCAACATCGCCAGACCATGAGGTTGCTCCGTAACGTTGTTGCCCTGCATAAGCCGATCGTGTTAAATTAAAAACACGCTCGTTAGGGTACTCTTTTCTTCTTCCTTCATACATTGTTTTTGTAACCACTAACGAGTATACATTATTCACTTCTGCATAGGGTCCAACCGCTGTTGTAGAACCTTCATCAGGTTTTCCTTCTGGTTCTGTTCCATCTAACCATATAGATTTCACCCCTAAATGAAACATAGAATCGCTTAACATCTGGTAATATCGTTCGCTATTTTTCACATCATAAATATCAACATAATTGCTCCCTTTTAATTTTATTAAGCTATATTTTTCCTCCAAACGACTGTTCTTAACTTCTGGCCATACAGACACCATTAAATTGTAATTCAAGTCTGTTAACTCGTCTGCCATAGCTTTTGGGTTTGGGTATTTTTTTCTATCCCATTCTGGGCCTTTTGTATTTTTTGGCCAGTAAAACCAATCTTGTACAATATTATCTACGGGTATTTCCTTTTCTCTATATGCTCTGGCATTTTCCAATAGTTCGGCTTGATTATGGTACCGTTCTCTACATTGCCAAAAACCATAAGATTTCTTAGTAAACATAGGTGCACGTCCTGTAAGTCGTTGGTATTCTGAAATAACTGCTGCGGGTTTCTCTCCATTTACAAAATAATAATCGATTGTATTACCTGCTAAACTACTAAATACCGTTTTGTTATAATCTGGTGTATTATAGAATAATTTTCCTGGAATTTTTGCTCCTGTATTCTGAAAGACAACCTTGTATGCTTTCCCTGCTTCTAAATATTTCTTTCCTGAATAACGTGTAGGCATCCAAATAGTTGAATAATTTATAACCTCATCATCATCAATAGTTACCGTAATTTGTCCTCGCATTCTACCTTCATGATCACTTAGTGCCATAAAAGAATATTCTCCTGTTTGAGTTGGTGTGAAAATTGTTTCTCTAATATTTTTATCGCCTTTTAAAGCTGTAGCATATTCAACAACATTTTCTTTCTCTGTAACAGGCTCTAAATTTTTATTGTTAGAATCAAGGTTTTTATTAGATGAAATAAATTCAATTTCATTTTCGGCATTATTAAAATCTGTTATACTGTAGTTATTCCAATAGATGCCATATCCTTTGGTTGAAACTAAAAAAGGAACAGCTATTTCTTGATTGTACTGTTGAAGACGTATTGGTACATTTTTCCAGTCCATAATACCACTTTGAAACTGTCCTAATCCATACAAACCTTCATCTCCAGCATGGAACGCTTGAGAAACGGTATGCTCCTCATTTTTTGGTTTTATGTAAGTTTGATTATTAGTTTCGGCTAATAATTCCTGACCATCTATTGTTTTGTATCCAATAACACCATCACTATTAACAATTACTTTAAGTGCTTCTGTACTGATAGTTACTTGTTCTTTTTCCTCAGTTAATTCCCATGAAACATCCTGTGGTTCCAGAATAGTTACATAATCTGGTATTGTTGATATAGAATCTAAATGCAATGATTTTTTAACATGAATAATTGATTTATCAATGATTTCGATTTGGACAATTGAGCTATCTAAATGAAGCGTTACAGAGTTATTGGATTTTTCAGTTTTATGTAAAAAATTAGGTTTACAACCTATCAACACAAAAATTAAAATAAATGATGTTACTTTTAATTTTTTTTTCATACTTAATTATTTAATACTACTTCAGATTCGCTTAATTCAATAATATTTAATAGTTTCATCTGAAATCAATGTTACTAGCTTTAAAACAGGTGTCTTTATCTTTCTTTTGATGTTCTTACCTCTTCTATTAATTTTATGGGTAAAATTATTTATTTGAATTGAATTAAATATAAATCATGACTCATCACCTATAATTTATAACTTATTTTACAAGGTTCAATATTTTTATTTGTCTTTATTATAGACACTGGAATGTGAATTTAATTTATCTCTATCAATTTTAAAAAATCATTATTCACAGCGACTATAAATCCATTTTTCGCATCATCAGCTTTCCCTAGCCTAATCGGTTTTACTTTCTTTACATCTCCAGGAATATTTAATCCTGAAATATAATTGCTTACTGGTGTAAAGTTTTCAGTTCCGTTTCCTTTCAAAAATAATCCTTGACCAGCATCATTTCTAGGAGTTTCCGTTTCTGAATTAAATAGGTTTCCTGCAATAACTAAGTCATTTAATCCGTCGTTATCAAAATCATTATAAAGTATCCCAAACACAGATGAAGCTTGTGCTTCTTTTGGAAGTTTCACCAAATTAAAGCGCTCTTTGTTATTAATTAGTATACTATTAGAAAATGTATGTGCTTTTAAATGTGTGGCATTTTCTAAAGATTTTGTATCATAAACATCTTCCAATGTGGCTAAACCAAAAGCATTGTAGTTTTTAAATTTATTTTTGAGTGCAGGTATTTGCTGTGCTGAACATTCTTTTCCTCTTAAGGGATATAATGTGTCATTTTCATAAAAACTCAATACGATATCTAAAGAACCATTATTATCAAAATCATTAGAATATAAATTGAACGGCGCTTCTGATGTAGTTGTGTATTTATAATTCTCACCTAAATTACCCAGTAAATAATCCATGGAACCATCGTTATTTACATCTGCTTCTGTTATACTAAACCACCAACCATGACTCTTATCGAGTCCAGAATTTTGTTTCAATTTACTTAGTCTTCCGCTATTGTTTTCGAAAATTGTGATAGGCATCCATTCTCCAACTAATATTAAATCTTTTATACCATCACTATTATAATCTGACCAAATGGCATCTGTTACCATCCCAGGGAATTCTAGGTCTGAAGTATGTTTGGATGTCACATCTGTAAATTGCCCATTTATGTTCTCAAGTAAATAACTACGACTTGTTTTCGGGTATTTACCTGGTAACAACCTACCGCCTATAAACAAATCTAAATCGCCATCTGCATCAAAATCATTAGCTTTAACGACACCACCACTTGCATGCATTTTAGGTATAGATGCTGTTGATTTGGTAAAGAGACCTTGACCATTATTAATATATAATCTATCTTGATAATAAGGATGATTGATAGGCATTTCATTACCACCACTTACTACATATAAATCTAAATCGCCGTCATTATCGGCATCAAAAAATAAGGCATCTAAATCTTCATGTATACCATCAGTAATAATTTGTTTTTGATTTGTTTTTGTAAACGTCTTATTGGCATTCTGTAGATATATAGCGCCTTCATAATTCTTGCTTCCTCCTATAAAAAAATCATCTAAACCGTCTTGGTTAATGTCTCCAACTGCAAGTGCTGGTCCAAATGTAGACATCTTATGTGGCAGAAGCACTTCGCGTTTAAAATCGTTGTATCCGTTTTCCATGTGTTCATGGGATAAACCATACGCTTTAGTAATATCTGAGAAAAGAAGCGTATCTTCTTTTTCTTTAACTTGTGATGGTTCGGTAGCTTTGTTATAGTTTATGGATACTAATTGATTTGCTACAACCTTTGTCATTTCGTTCACTTTACCGTCTGGCCAAGTTACTCTTAACGTGTCAATTATTTCATTATTCCCAAGTCCAAAATGTAATTTAAAATCTACGCTAGATTGATAACCGCGGCTAACATGTTGCTCAATAAATTGTTTTCCGCCATTTGTTTGCACCATAACCTTTGCCCCAATTCCATTTACATTTAGTGGATTGCCATTAAGTTTTACTTTTATATAATGGTTATTTGATATTTCGGTACTATTATTTCTATAAACATGGGCTGGTTGATCCACATTGTTTATTACTAAATCCATATCCCCATCATTATCAAAATCGGCATATGCAGCTCCGTTAGAAAATGAAGGTATATTGACACCCCAATTTTTATTCTTTTTTTCAAAGCTTAATCCATCAATATTTTTATAAACAAGATTTACTGCTTCTTCTGTTGGAACCTTATTCAATATTTCTTTTACTAAAGATTTTACATCTGGTCTTACTTTTTTCCTTTCAATCTCAAATCTTTCTTTTCTATAGGTATCGTAATCTTTATTATTGGTGTTTTTTCGTATTCCATTGGTTATGAATAAATCTTTGAAACCATCATTATCTAAATCTACAAATAGAGGCGCCCAACTCCAGTCTGAGCTAGCTAAACCTGCCATGGGAGCAATATCTGAAAAAGTATGATTCCCATTATTCATTTGCAAAGTATTCCGCATATATTGATAATGCCCGCCAACTTTTACCAAAATATCAAATGCTTTAGGGTCCATGGACGCCATATTAGTCTTCCTCCCATAATTTGTTGAAGATTTCATATCTACAACAAATATATCTTGCCAACCATCATTATTAATATCTGCCATATCTACTCCCATTGAAGAATAGGATATGTGATTCATTGCTTGTAATGCATTCTCTTTAAAGGTCTCTTTTCCTGTATAGCTGTATAAATAGTCTCTCCCTAAGAAATCATTACAGACATATATACTTGGCTGTCCGTCATTATAAAGATCTCCTACGGCTACACCAAGACCATCTCCAAGTGGCGATTGTTGAATTCCTGTTGATTTTCCAACTTCTGTAAAATGACCATCTGTATTTTTATATAATTTATCACCAATGTTGGTATCATCCTCATAATCATCTAAATGTCTTGTTAGTTTTTTTATTGGGTCTATGGAGTGATTAAGTAAGAACATATCTAAATCACCATCAATATCATAATCAAAAAAGGTTGCTTGTATAGAATTACTGCTATCATCAAGTCCATATTCTTTAGCGCTTTCAGTAAATGTTAAATCACCATTATTAATAAATAACAGGTTGGTTTTATTTTGTGGATGTACTCTCCCAGATCTACAAACATATATATCTAAAAGATTGTCTTGGTTAATATCAACCATAGTGACACCTGTTTTCCAACCAGAAATAGTATCTAATCCAGATTTTGGAGTGATGTCTTTAAATTTGAACCTTCCTTTGTTCAAAAACAACTTTCCAGTTTTTTGATTGGCACTTAAGTATAAATCGACTAAACCGTCATTATTTATATCTCCTACCGCAACTCCTCCTCCGTTATAAAAATTGGTATATGTTAGAATATTGTCGTTTTGACCCAGTCCTTCTTTAATATCGTTGGAAAAATTTATACCTGTTTCTTCTACTTGTAAAAATTCCAGTAAAGAAAGATTATTATCTTCCTTTTTTTTATCACAGGCAACTACGACTAGTAAAAGAGTATAAAAAAATAGAATTTTATATTTCATCATTCTTTTTTTTAATGTCAAAACAATATAACATAAAAGATGTGTTTTATAAATGACTTTAAACTTATCATATGAATAAAATCATTCTATTGTGTTTAGTTTGTAATTAGTTTTTTAGATTAACAATCTAAAAATAAATATGTTATTTTAATAATAGAGGCAACTTTAATATTCTAAAGGTACCTCTATTAAATACTAAACAAACTCAAATTAAACTTATAAGTATAAAGGATACACTACTGGTCGTACCCTGGATTTTGTTCTAAATTTGGATTAAGTGAAACTTGAACTTCTGGGATTGGGAATATCCATTTATGATCATCTGTCGCGCCTCCTTTTTCTGTCCATGTACCGCTTAAAAATGTTCCAAATCGTATTTGGTCGGTTCTTCTAATACTCTCCCATTGCATCTCACGACCTCTTTCTTCCAAAATATCATCTAATGTTACTGAAGTTAGTAGCGCTGTATTTCTACTTGCTCTTATTTCATTTATTATGTCCAAAGCTGTATCGCTGCTAGTTCCTCCACGTAAAATCGCTTCAGCTTTCATCAATAATACATCAGCATATCTTAAATGTACTATTTTAGTAGGGAAATCAGGGATATTTTTCATAAGCTTATAACCTGCATTAGGATCCGCACCTAGAAGTTGTGTTTCTTTGACATAATTTACACCATCGAGCAGTTCTCCATTTTTCCTGTACTGTTGCCCTACAAGGATTCCTTGAGGAATATTCAGGGCATCATCACTAGGATCAAAATCATTGGAATCAAATACATATCCAGTAGTTCCTGGGCCTTTTCCAAGCCTATCATCCCCTGTATCATAAAGATCATACATCTCAGGTGTAATAGAAAAGCCATTCCATCCCCCTTGACCGCTAGATAAATAAGGAAGCCAATAAGAAAACATATCGTTACCTGAAATTAATATATTTTCAGTACCTGACGCTCTCCAATTCAGATAGTAATCGTCGGTCAATGTATAGCCAGCATCCATAACTTTATCAGCAGATGCAATGACTTCATCCATATCTGTCGTAGAAAAACTAAAACTACTTGGAGCATCGGCTTCATAAACCGCTTTGTTAAGATAAACTCTTGCGTTTAAAGCATAAGCTGCTTCTTTTGTAGCAACATTATGATTTGCAGGTGCTGAGGAAGGTAAGGCTATAATAACGTCATTCAAATCTTGAATCACTCTATCCAATGCTTCCTGTCTTGAAAGGATTATTGGATTAATTTCTACGGGTTCATCAACTTCTCTTGTTGGTACGACTCCAAACAGATCCGTTAATTGCCACATAGCATATGCTCTTAAAAACTTAGCTTCAGCCATTTCCTGATCACTTCCTCCCCAAAATAGCACTTCAGAAGCTGTAAAAACATTGCGGTTCAGGCTAGTCCAAGCATTATTTATTTCTGGATGAGTAGCTGTCCAATCATGTGAATGAAGACTTCTCCAATTTCCGCCATCAGCCCAATCACCAGTTGTTCTAGTAGGAGGAATATGTAAATCTGATGTTACATTCTCCAATGCATGAGCATTACCATATGCACCATAAGTTCCAGAAATATTTATATATAAAGCACTCAGTATTTCTGTTGGGTTACCTCCTTCTTCTTCAGGTATGATTGAATCTATATTATCAATTTCAAGATCAGTGCAACCAACCAAAAAGGTACTTATTAATATTCCTAAAGATAATTTTCTTGATATATTTAAAATTTTCATGATTTTTGTTTTTTTGGTTTAAAAGCTTGCATTCAGTCCAAAAGAAATAGTTCTTACCCTTGGATAAGGCGTATAATCAATCCCAAATGATGGCACGCCATTAATAGGCTTTGAAGTATTTACCTCAGGGTCTTGACCACTATAATTTGTAATGGTAAACAAGTTTTGACCAGTTAGAGAAAATCTTAACGACCTTAACGATGAATTTTCACCCAATTCTAAATTATAACCAAGTGTAAGGTCTTGAAGCCTTACAAAATCAGCTTTTTCTAAATACAAAGTGGATACGTTAAGTGGACTTGTACTAGTTTCAACTCCAGATAACACTTCGTTTGTTGCATTTCTCCCACTTGAAACCGATGGTGCATTAAAGAATGCATTTGCAGTATTACTATAAATAGAATGACCAAATTGACCATTAAAAAATATACTCAAATCAAAATCCTTATAATGAAATGTATTGGTTAATGCCACTGTTGCTGTAGGCAATGGTGTATCTCCTGTAAATTTTGTTTCTCCAAAAGTGGCTTCACCTGCTGTATTAAATCCAGTAAACTCAGGCAAATAAAACGCGTAAAGTGATTGTCCATTTTGAACTCTCTGAACTGTTGTTCCTGAAAGTCCCTGCCCTTGAATTGCTCCTGTTTCTAAAAACCCGAAATCAAAATTCTCCACTACATTATCATTAAAAGACGCATTGGTTGATATAGTCCATCCAAAATCGTCTTTATTAATTACATCGTATTCTAATTCGAATTCAATTCCTTTGTTTATAACATCGGCATCAAGATTTTGCCATACAAATTCTTGTGGAGCAGGTTCTGCAGCATTCAATTGTACCAATAAATCAGTAGTCGTCTTATTATAATAATCTACAGAACCTCTTAGCCTGTTTTGCATAAATCCAAATTCTAAACCAAAACCTAATTGTTCGGTTTCTTCCCATTTAAGTCCTTGATTTTCAAATGTTACATTAGAAATTCCTCCTGGGGTTATTTCTCCAGTTATAGCGTTTAGGGATGGGCTATCGTATCTTTGTCTTCTTGTATATAGATTATGCGGGATGTTTTGATTTCCTGTAATTCCCCATCCAAGTCTTAAATTCAAATGAGAAAAAACTGATGGTGCAAAAGATTCTTTAGAAATTTTCCATTTAAAAGCCAGTGATGGAAATACACCAGTTGTATTGTCACTTCCAAATTTTGTAGAACCATCTATTCTTACAGTAGATGTTAATAGGTACTTGTCCTTATATACAAAATTTAGTCTTGTAAAATAAGATTGTAATTCATCTACAGTCCTGAATGAATAATCAAGTGTAGACAAATTTGCCGACGTCATATTATTTAGCATTACATCTAAATCTGATACTCTAAAATCAGCAGCTTGTAAACCACTTCCCCAAGAATCAAACCTTTGATAAGAATAACCCAACAGTGCATTAAAATCAAGACCTATTTTTTCAAAATTATTATTAAATGTAAAATAGTTCTCCCATATAAGATTGTTAGTTTGTTGGGTTCTAATATAAGCCCTACCATTACCATCATTAGCATCAATACCAGGCGCTACTAATTCATTGGAATAAGCAGAACTTCTGGTTGATGACGATCTATCCATGCCATAAACAGTTTTAAATGAAACCCAGTCAGCAATTTTAATATCTGCACTGAAACTCCCAAGAACCTTTATAGTATTAGAAAAATCTTTACTTAATTCTAAAAATGCCAATGGGTTAGGATTATCACGATCCGGTTGATAAAAGCTACCATCTGAATTTCGTACTGGCCATGTAGGATTAGTTTTTAAAGCACCTGCTAATAAATCCCCTTGATGATTTGAATTATCGGTAATAGGTGAATGGTTATCCTCAATATCTGATACCGTAAGTTGTGTTGAAATCTTGATACGGTCTTTTAAAAGTTTTTTAGAACCATTAAATCTACCGGTAATTCTTTCCATACCACTCTGATTTACAATACCTTCTTGATCTGCATAACTAAAGGAAAATCTATAATTTCCCGATTCATTTCCGCCTCCATAAGATAATTCGTGTGTTTGAGATATAGCAGTCCTAAATATTTCGTCTTGCCAATCTGTATTTGCTCCTTGATTAATATCTGGGTCTGAACCTCCTACTCGTGCGTATCCTGCTAAAAATTCTTCAGCATTACCTACATCATATTTTTCAGTTATTTCACCTACACTGAATGAATATGAGTATTCAAGACTTCCATTTCCGGAACCTTTTTTTGTAGTAATAATTACTACACCATTAGCACCCCTTGATCCATATATCGCTGTTGCAGATGCATCTTTTAAGATATCTATACTGGCAATATCTTTAGGGTTAATAAAGTTTAGTGGATTTCTGGCAGAACTACTTCCAGACCCAGGCGTTGAACCTGAAATATTGACATCATCACCCGAAAGAGGCACACCATCAACTACAAATAAGGGTGAATTCCCACTTCTTATAGAGCCTGTACCACGTATTCTTATACTAATACCTCCTCCAGGTTCTCCACTATTACTCGTTACTTGAACCCCTGCTGTTCTTCCTTGGATAAGCTGACCTGGAGATGATATTAAACCACCATTCAAGTCTTCTGGCTTTAGTGTGGAGACTGCTCCAGTGGCGTCACCTGCCTTAATTTGTCCATATCCAATAATTACAACTTCATTTAAGCCTTCTGCATTTTCTTGTAAAACTATATTTACTGTATTTTGATTGTTTACATTAACTTCTCTTGTTGTATATCCAATATAAGAAACTACCAATGTAGCATCTTTGTTTTGTAATGTCATTGAATAATTACCATCAAAATCTGTTTGAGTCCCATTAGTAGTTCCTTTTTCAAGAATATTTGTACCTGGTAATGGGACGCCATTTTCATCTAATACCGTTCCAGTAACTTGATGACCTTGTACTTTATCAATAGTATCTATTATTTTTTTTACTTCTTTTTCCTCAACTAATACCGTATTATCTTCTTTGACAATAATATTAAAGTTCCCTCTTGATAAACTTTTCTTTAGTAGTTTATTTGTAGAAATAACACCTTTTTTCAATTCTACTTTTGGAAAATCATCAAACACCCCTTCTTGATAAAGAAATTTATAATCTGTTTGATCCATAATTAGATCCAATACTTGATCTACTGTTAAGATCTTTTCATGATCAACTTTAATTTTTGAATTTTGAGAAATAGCATTATTTGGAGAAAATCCAAATGTTACTGTAAAGCACAAAAAAATAAAAGTTCTCATAACATTAATTAATAGCTTTCTTCGGAAACCGAATAGAGCATTTTGTAAATTAATTTTCATAAATTTGATAGTTATTAACTGGTTAAACATTAATTAGTTGGTAATCAATAAAAAGGAGCTGAGTCTTGCACTTTCCACGGTTTAAACTCGGTTCCTTTTACTTTTCTAGCCATAATGCTAAAAGAGTCTTATTTTAGCGTAATTGTCTTTCCATTTATTTTATAGTTTTTGATTATACTTAAAGTTTTAATTGTCGATAAAATTTCTTCTATATCTTGATGCTTACCAAGTCCACCTTTAATTTTAATAGCTTCTAACTCTTTATTTTCAAAAACTACATCAACATCATACCATCTAGAGATTATTTTCATAACATCTTTTAAAGGTTTTCCTTTAAAATTAAAAATACCATGTTTCCAGGAAACCTCCCTTCCAGCATCAACTTTTACAACCTTAACATCATTAGTCTTAGTGTCTAAATTAGACTGTTGATTTGGCATTAAACTTTGTTTTAACACGCCATTATCCACTGTTACTTTACCTTCCACTAAAGTCGTATAGATATTAGTTTCATCTTTGTAAGCTTTGATATTAAATTCGGTACCTAATACCTCAATTTCTTGAGATTGATTAAGTACTTTAAATTTAGTTCCATTATTTTCTGAACTAGGAGATACATCAAAATACACTTCGCCATAAACGAGTTCTACTTGACGCGTTTCTCCATCAATAAATGATGCTGGATATTTTAATTGCGTTTCTGAATTAAGCCAAACTTCTGTACCGTCAGATAATTTCACATGGTATTGACCTCCTCTAGGAATCGTTAAATAATTATAAATTACTTGTTTTGTTTTATTTTTACTTGCTTCATAAACTATTTTATCTCCACTACTTCTTACATTTTTTCTAGAAAATGTGTTACCTTCTTCTAATACAACCGTTGACCCATCTCCTAAGGTTAATGTTGCTTTGTCTGTACCAGGAACAATTGAAGTATTCACTATTACAGGCACCTCATCTATTGGAGGTTTAAAAGCTCCCTGTTGAAAGTAATAACCAAACCCTAAAACGATTACAGCTGCAGCTACATATTTCCAATAGTTTAATTTTCTAGTTGGAGTTTTAAAACTAGATTCAATATGATTCCAAAGTATTGAATCGTCTTCACTTCTACTTTTAAGCTCTTCAATAGTATAGTTTATTGCTATATAATCATGTAATGCTTTTTTATTCTTTCCAGACTCAATCCATTCGATAAATATCTCCATCTCGCCATGTGAAAGCTCATCTGAACAATATTTAGCAATTAATATTTCAATTCTCTCAGTCATTATACTGTTTCTTTTTTAGTTATACGCTAGAGTTAAAAAAAACCCCTATTATATTTTTAAGTTTTTTGTTTTAATTTTATTTTACGTTTATTGTACCGATTATGAAACATAATAAGCAGAATATCTCCCTTGTGATTGCTTCCTTAAAAAAAGGAGATGAACGTGCTTTTAAAACAATATATGAGAACAACAAAAAGGCATTAAGCTCTTTTATAAATACTTACACAAAAAATCAGACTCAAACTGATGATATTGTTCAAGATACTTTTATTAAATTATGGAATATTAGAGCAAGTTTAATCGAAGACAAATCTGTGGTCAGTTTCTTACACAAGACTGCCTATAATAAATTTGTTGACACATATAGAAAAAAGAAACGTGAACAATCCATGCTTGATGGCTGGCTATATAAAAGGCTTATGCTATTAAAAAAGGATGATAATGATAATAAAAAAGAAAAAATATGCCTTGTTCAAAAAGCGATTGAAAAGCTCCCTACAAAATGTAAAGAGATATTTATGATGAGTAAATTTGAACAATTGAAATATGTTGAAATTGCTGAACGGTTAGATATTTCTATTAAAACAGTAGAAGCTCAAATGGGAAAAGCTTTTAGCATTATTAGAAAAGAAGTTAAGAGTAAAGGTTTTTTGATGCTTATTTTTATGTTTGTTAAAAAATATTAAATCTAAAGAAAGTTACTTTAACCCATTTTTAATCAGACAACACCAGATCGTTTTCTCAAGCCTTTATGGCAAGCATAGCAAGACTTAAAACGGATATCATATAAGCAAACCCAAAGCTCCAACCTAGTGTCAGTCCAAAAGTTATAGTTAATAAAACCAACCAAAACGGCACAAGCGTAATAGCTATAGCAAAGCGAAATGTATCTACAAATTCAGCCTCCTTAATTTTAGGTTCTGCAACAAGTTTCCAAATACAATATGGTAAAATAAGATTCAAAATAAGCAATACTTTAAGTATTCGTTTTAGAATGAATGGCTTATTTTTAGATTTTAAATCATTCCTTTCTATACCTTTTAAAATAAAATCATTTACAGCTTCGGGTTTTAAAAAATTAACTTTTTTAGATTTTAAAGTCAATAATGTATCATCATAATCTTTTGTTGAAATATGAGTTGTAAGCCTTTTTATTGCTTCAAAAACACTTTCTTTAAGCTGTAAAACACCTTCGCTCCTATTTCCTATATCAAATTGTTTTACACGAATAGGATCTCCGTAAACAACCGTAGTACTATCACCAAAGAACTTGGGGTTTCTATAATTCATCCCAACAGGAATTATTTGTAAATCGGTATTAGGAAAATGATCTAAAGTTTCGAAAACTATTCTGGTAAAACCTCGACTTAAAGGGCGCACTGTTCTTTTTAAATTATGATTGCCTTCTGGAAAAACCCCAACAGATTTACCAGTATTTAATAAAGCAGCACAAGTTTCGAAAATAGCATTATTGTTTTTTATAGTGCCCCAACCGTCACGCTTACGATACACAGGGAGCATTCTTAAACCATTCAAAAGTTTACCAATAAAAGTCATTTTAAAAACACCAGCTCTCGTTAAAAAATATGGGGTTCGATTACAGGTTGTCGCTATTAGTAACGCATCCAACAACGCGTTTTGATGATTCGATAAAAACAAAACAGGTTTATCTTTAGGAATAGCACCTATATTAACGACAGTTATCTTTTTATAATAAAAAAAGAGTCCTAATTTTATATATGCGCGTACGCTATGTAACCCTATTGTTTTCAAATACTTTTATTTTTAACCGATTTACTAGACCAATAAAACGCCAGCGATAAGCCTGAAATAATATGCCAAATCCCCCAAAAGGCAGCCAAAATAGCCATACCTCCTAAGCCTTCAAAAAATGTAAAAATCAATAATAAACCAAGTCCAGAATTTTGTATTCCCGTTTCAATCGCCAATGTTTTCTGGTTTTTAAAAGACAACCTAAATAATTTAGCCACCACAAAACCAAGAGAAATAGCGATCACATTATGAGCAATACCTAATAATAAAACACGATCTATATACACATTAAATACCTCCACATTTTTAGAAAAAGCAATAACGACAATAGCTCCAAAAATGAAAATGGATAGTGGTCTTAAAATTTTAGACAACCTATGCGCTAAACTCATATTTATGCGTCGTATAGACATCCCTATTAGCAATGGAATACCTAAAATTAAAATAACAAGTTTTATTAACTCGAATGGATTTAACGCTACGTCTTTTAAAATTTCGGCAGTTGGTTCATATAAACTTCCATAAAATTGAAAATTAAAAGGCGTCATAAACACGGCGAAAAAAGTAGCAAATGCGGTTAAACTAACTGATAAAGCCGTATTTCCTTTTGCCAGATGTGTCATAAAATTAGAAATGTTTCCACCAGGGCAAGCCGCCACCATCGTCATTCCTAAAGCTATACTAGCTTGTGGTTTTATTAAAAGTATTAAAAGAAACGTTACTAGTGGTAATACTATAAATTGTGACAAAACACCAACTAAAAACAGTTTTGGTTGCTTAAATAGCAGCTTAAAATCTTCAATAGAAATACCAAGTGCCACACCAAACATAACAATGGCAAGTGCTATATTTAGTATCCAAAGTCCGTTACTATCAAAATTAATATGTACGTTATCTAGCTCTTGCATTGACTAGTTTACGGGTGTACCATTTTTAACAGGGTTTTCTGGGTTGAGCAAAATAACGTCCTTACCATTTACAGCGCCCAATACTAAGCATTCGCTCATAAACTTGGCTATTTGTTTTTTAGGAAAGTTAACCACCGCAACAATTTGTTTGTTTAATAAATCAGCTTTAGAATATAAGGTTGTTATTTGCGCCGAAGTTTTTTTAATTCCTAAATCGCCAAAATCAATAGTTAATTGGTATGCTGGGTTTCGTGCTTCAGGGAAATCATTAACTTCAATTATAGTCCCTATTCTTAAATCGGCTTTCGAAAAGTCATCAAACGTTATGGTATCTCTCATTTCTTAAAAGTACAATTTCCTTAATGAATTTTAAAATGGTTGTTCATAATACTTGAATTATTTCTTTAAACAAAAATTAAATGAAACGAATTTGATTATTTATTTAGATGTTTCTTTGATATTTCACGAACTTTGTACAAAATCATTTCAAATGGCAAGAACACCTTCAAACATGATTCCTTTAGAAACAGAAGCTCCTGATTTTAATTTATTTGACACCATTTCTGGAAATACACTTTCATTAAAAAACCTTAAAGGCGATAAGGCTACAGTTATTATGTTTATTTGTAATCACTGTCCTTTTGTAATTCATGTGAATCCTATTATGGTTTCAATAGCTAATGCTTACGCGGAAAAAGGGATTGGTTTTATTGCTATTTCTAGTAATGATGCTATAAATTATCCACAAGACAGCCCTGAAAAAATGGCCATTCATGCAAAACATGAAGGTTATCCTTTTCCCTATTTATATGATGAAGCCCAAGATGTTGCAAAAGCTTATGATGCAGCTTGCACTCCTGATTTTTACATTTTTGATGTTAATTTAAAACTGGCTTACAGAGGCCAACTTGACGACTCTAGACCAGGGAATGGAATTCCTGTTACAGGAAAAGATTTAACACATGCTTTAGATTGCTTAATTGAAGGCAAAGTAGATAACACAACCCAAAAACCAAGTATTGGTTGTAATATTAAATGGATTAATTAACGCAGTTTTAATTGCCAAAAACTAACATCTAACCATCTATCAAATTTTAAAAGATATGTTCGCTCCAACTATTCTAAATCACTCTTAGCTGGTATAACATTCTGAAATGTCGGTGCATTCTCGGTAATTCTTCCTGCACCTTTTTTATTAATTTTAAAAGTAACATCTTTTGTTGTGGTAAACAAAAGCACAGAAGAAAAAGACGTTTTAAGATATGGTTTTAAAAATACAAAAGCCTCTTCTAATGTCAGCTCGTTTTCCTCGTCCTCGGTTTCTTTTGACTGGTAGCGCAATTTCACTAGAACCTTAAAATTATCTTCAAAAGAAATGGGTCTGACAAATATATTTTTCAAGTTGGGCTTACCAATGGTCTTCGCCATGGTTAATTTTGCAAAACGGCGTTCTTCAAAACTTTCTTTTACTTGTTCCCAGAAAAGAACAAAATCATCTTGGTACGGCATAAACTAGTGATAAATAATGTTTTTTTGAAGCTTCAAAAGTAACATTTATAAATTTGATTATAAAGGAGTATTAGCTATACGTTGAACCAACCTTTTTAAAAGTAAAATTATTTCTGCATAAAACTAAAAACCATCAAGTTATCGCGTTAGGGATTGTAGTGAAAATCTTTTTTAAAATTGATAAAACTTAATTTTTAATTTAGTGCTAGGTTTTAGCAGATAGCCACGCCCTTCGTCGCTATGACGTTTTAAAAAGATTGTAAAGGAAAGCCCGACCCCTTTTCGGGGTAACGCCCAAATAATCTATTATTTTACATCTATTTAAAACATAAAAAAACTGCAAGATTTAAACTTTGCTGTGTCATGTTAGAGCAACACCTATTTTAGTTGAGCTGTTTATTAACCTAACTCAAAATAAGATGATATAGCAACTATTACTTATCCAATTGTTCCATCCATTCGGCTTGAGATAAGCCAATGTACTTTTTATTTGTACCAAAGGGATCTTCGCCGCCTTTAAAATAACGATCTATAGTTTTTAAAGGAATGGTATCTTTTAACTGGCTTGGTACTTTGTATCTGTGATTACCATGAAAATCGTGGCATTGTATACAGGTAGACCATGCTTTACGCGCTATCAATGTTTTATGATCTATATCTAAAGGATCATGTTCTACTTTCAAATCTTGGTGGCAATTCATACAATAATCAATAGAAACAACAGTAACACGTTCTCCGTGGTGTTCGGAATGACAGGTTATACAAGTTGTTGCATCATTTTTTTTAACGGCTTCTTTAAATCTAGGTTCAGAAAATCGATGATTTGGATGTCTGTCGTTAGGTCTGTCGTGGCATTCTAAACAATTATTTAAAGTAACATCTTGAGATCCGAAATCTACACCTTTTTTTCTCATTCCTGCGGCATGAGCAATATTAGATTGTACTTGTTCTAACAAATTCCCTTTGGCATCGGCATGGCAAGCTATACAGGACACTTCTTGATGTCCAAGGTTCATCGGACCAATAGATATATAGGCTTCATTAGCTTCTAAGGTGAGTATAAAAAAAGCAGAAACACCAATGACCACCCCAATAATACCTCCTATAAATTGTCTTTTTCTTAATGGATTCACTTTAAACATCTATTCCGTTTTTCTCTATAATTCTATAACAACTTCTTCGCTTTCTGGATAACTAACACAGGTTAATATTTCTCCTTTTGCAACGGCTTCTTCTGTTAAAAGATGACCATCTATCATTTTAATATCGCCTGAAACACAAATTCCTTTGCACGAAGAACACATACCTGATCGACATGAATATGGCAGCGGAATATTTTCGGACATCGCTTTTTGAAGAATCGATTGATCGCCTCTTACCTGTATTTCATGTGTTTCGTTATTAAGTTTTATAGTTACATGGCTTATCAGTTTTTTACCCGTTAATTTAACTTCGGGTGCTTTAAAAACTTCAATTTTTATTTGCTCACGAGATACACCACTAAACTTTAAAAGTTCTTTAACTTTTTCCATATAGCCAAAAGGTCCGCATATCATATATTCATGATTATCGAATAGAAGATTGTGTTTTATAAAAAACGCATCAAGCAATTCTTTTGTCATCAATCCAGAATGATAATTTTCGTCCTTTATCGTGTTTTTTGATAAAATATGCTCAACTTTAAAATGATTAGGATATTCAAGTTCGAGAGATTTTATAGCCTCATGAAAAATAATGGATGCTTCACTTTGATTGGCATACACTAATAATATTTTTGAATGCTTTTCTTTTATTAAAATCGATTTGACTATAGAAAACATAGGCGTTATGCCACTTCCACCAGCAAATAATACATATTGTTTTTCTGCTGATGCTTTGGGATCTACAAAAAAAGATCCCGCTGGCTTATCAATTTCTAATTTATCGCCTATTTTAAGATGATCGTGTACATAATTTGAAACCAATCCCTTTTCGACACGCTTTATTGTGATTTTTAAATCTTTATCGGTTACGGGGTTACTACTAAATGAATAGGCTCTTTTGTGAATCTTATCATCTATTGAAGCATGAATGGTTAAAAACTGTCCTGGTTTATATGAAAGTTTATTAAATAGGTTTCCGTTTTTAAAACACAGCGTTAAAGCATCATCCGTTTCTTTAATTATATCTTTTATCAGTAATTTCATTCTTCAATTTTTCTTATTCACCCCCCTTTTCCATTATAAGTGAAATTAATCCCTCGATAAGCTCAGTGTCATTATCGAGAATAAAATCTGTTATTTCAAAACCTGTTCTCGATACCATTTTCTATTGAAAACTACTCGAACTGACATTTCGTTTATCAAAATAAATCATAATGAATCATGGTTTTATTTATAATAAAATACCACACCAATATGTAAAAACATGAGTGTTGTAATTAGTATTGAAAACGCCACATGTATAATCATCCAACTTTTAAAAATCCAATCGCTTTTATTTTTAATGACATCTAAATTAATATAGCCTATAAGTGCATTCGATAAAAACAGATAAGACAGGAGTAACAAATAGCCATACCCCATATTTATACTATGCACATAAAAAAACAGCGGGCTTAAAGCACCTAACCACTTATGAATCGCTGTCATTTTTAGACTATGCTTTCTTAGTTTTTTAACAACTCGTGTTAGCGTTAAAATCCATTGAAATGCAATTAACAACGCCAGCGCTAAACCAGACCAACGCTTATACATTTCTTCTTGCTGAAGATTAAATAACCAATGCCATTCTAGTTTAAATACAAACTGAACAACATAAAGGCATAGTAAAACTAAACCGACAATGGTAGATTTGTTATTAATTGTCATATATCGATTTCTAAATATATTATCGTTTTTCCCTGTAATTTGTTCACAACCAAATAATAATTAGTTGTGAAAACAAACTACAAGTACTTAACACATTATATTATTCAATTAAATATTAATTTGAAGCAACAAGCTTCTTCATTGTTTCGTAAGACGTTAATTTTTTTACGCTATCAAGAAACACTTCGGCTGATGGTAAATACTGTCCTTCCGCAGGCCATTTATCACCAATTTTAGGTTTTTCACTATTTACAAAAGCATCAATCTCGTCTAAATACTGAACATAAATATCTACAGTCCCTTTCGCATAAGCGTTTAAAACGTCTACCGTTTCTTTATAGGTTAAAGAATCTTTAGGATATTGCCAAGTGGTTGCTCCCATAACATCACCTAATTTCCAATCTGTCTTTGGAGATTGTTTGTGATCGTTATGACAGGTTACACATGCTGCTGCTCCAGCCAAATCGGCAAACATGGCGGTATGTAACTTTTGGTCTTCATCATAAAAAAATTGTGGTTTTTGATCTTCTTTAATAGTTTCAAACAAATCGGCCTGTTTACCAACAAATTTATTAGCTGCGTTAATAGGGAAATCAGATCCTAAATACAAACCTAATGGTACAGGACTTTTCTTAATACTTGTTGCAACCCCTCTTAAAAATAAAGCAGGTAATGGGCCTGCTTCAACATCATCTTTTCTCCAGTCTTCATCAAACTTCATACCTTGCTTCTTGCCTTTACCAACAATAGCTTTGGTATATAATGTTCTGGTAATATCATTTTCTGCAGATACCATTTCTAAAACCTCTTCTACAGAAAATACATTTTCTACTACTGCATTTTTCGTTTCTTCTTCTGGGACACCTTTACATGATGTGGCTAAAAAAATATTTACCATTAAAATAGCATTGGTTATAATCGATATTTTTTTTATAGTTTTTAGAGTTTTCATAGTTACTTTTTTTTAAGGAGTTAGTTTTTTTTTAAGAAGCGGCTTCTATCATAACACTAGACATGGTTCCATAAACCGATGTCCAAGCATCTTTAACATCAGAAGTAAAATCGTCACCTAATCCTGCTTCTAAAGTTCCTAGCAAAGCAGCACCAACCGTATCGTAATGAGATGGTTCGACCCTATACTCTACATGTCTTTTTCCTAGATTCTTTAATACTGGCATTAATGCTTCCAAATTACTTAAGCCTGCAACCGCAGCACCAAGCATCGTCATTAATTTATTACCTTGCTCAATCATAGCTCCTTCTTTATCTGTTGGAAACAATGGCTTTAATGCTGGATCTAATTCAAATAATTTAGCGTAAAATATATCCGCTGCTGTCGCAGCAATTGGTTTTACTTTTTCAAATGATTCTTGTACCAGAGTGATTGTTTTTTCTTCCATATTAATTGTCGTTTTATATTTGCTTGAAATAAATAAGTATTAATACTTATTTACATCGCAAAAATAATAGTACTACGAATACTTTAATATGTAGATTTGCAGCATAAAAACAGTTTTTACTACAGTAAGCAAACTATAAAATGCGTTATAAAAACCTGTGTTTACCACATGTTTTATAAAACTATAAATGAAACAATAGATTAGATTAAATTAACTAACTATCTAAGAAATAGTTATGTTCGTTAATTTCTCTTTTTAGAAGATTGATATCAACAATACCAATTTTTTTTCCTTTGGCAGTAATTAAATTTTCTTTTTTTAATAAAGAAAAGACTCTAATAACTTGCTCTTCTGTAGTACCTGCATAATCGGCATATTCCTTTCTACTAAGCGGCAAATTTAAAAACCCATTGATATCTCCAAATTTTCTATTTATATATAATAAGGTATCAACAATGCGTTCTCTAACTGTCATTTGAGATAATGACTTCACTTTAGATTCACTTTTATTCAACTCGTTTGCATAAAAAAGCATCATATTATAAGTAAACTCTGGAGATTTACGCAAAGTTTCTTGTAATACATGCTTTGGAAAATAACATAGCACAGTATCTTCTAAAGCAATAGCTCCTATAGAATAATACTCTTCTGTACCGAATCCCCGATGACCAATTATCTCGCCATCTTTTGCAAAACGAACAATTTGTTCTCGTCCGTTAATTCCTGTTCTAAAAACCTTTACTGTACCTTTCAATATAAAAAACAACCCATTAACTGGAGCGCCTTCAATAATAAATTGCTGTCCTTTTTTGCAACGGATGTCGTTCTTTTCTTTAACCAAATCTAAAGTAGATAAGGTAGGTAATGCCTTTTTTATCAAACATTTGATATTAATACATACCCCACATGAAATTCCAGAAAGGGGTCTTCCGTTTGATTCTGCTTTATATGTATTTAAAACCGTTTTTTGCATCATGTACTGCATTTAAAACCATAATTAGGTCAACAACGCAAGACAAATGTAAGTATTAATACTTATAAAAAAATTTACTGAATCATTTTTAGGAGGTCTATAAATCTACCCGTGATATTTTATAGATATCGGATATTAGTAAACGTTTTTTATCAAAACCGCAACTCTATTATTTTTTATATCGAAGCTTTCCTAATTCAATACCAATAGCTGTTTTTGCTAGAATAGTAAATATAAAAGCGCCCATTGCCCAAATACCAATAGTCACCCCTACTTCGACTTTAGTAGGTAAATATTCAACAATTTTGCCATAAGGTCCAGGAATAAAGCCTGGTACAATTAGACCAAAACCTTTTTCAATCCAAATAGCGACAAATAAGATAAAACAACAGAAGAATAAGACTTTAAAATTGTTTCGAAGTTTATGAAATGTTAATAGAACCGTCGCCAATATATTTAATGGAATAGCTGTCCAAATCCATGGTAACAAGGCTTCTTTACCATCAAGTCCGAAGAATAAATAGTATGCACTTTCACTATGATGTGTAGGTGCATAAAATTCTTTAAACAATTCTGAAACCAACATAATTAAATTTATCTGAGCTGCCACAGTAATAACCAAGGCTATTTTTTTAATGGTCTTATCAGGAACTTTAAATTCTGTAAAGCTTCTAATAATAGCTAAAACTAAAATGATTAATGCTGGCCCTGCAGCAAATGCCGAAGCCAAAAATCGAGGTCCTAAAAGCGCATTATTCCAAAATGGTCTTGCTTGTAATCCTTGATATAGAAATGCAGTTACTAAGTGAATTCCAACCGCCCAAAACACAGATAAAATAGCTCCAGGAACATAAACACTAGACCTCGCTTCTTTACCTTGATAATGTCTGAATAAAATATAAAACGGAATCGTAATGTTTAAAAACAAGTAACCATTAAGTACCAAAACATCCCAAGTTAACATCGAATTAGGAAAATTAAAGACACCTATTCCAGGTATCATATGCCATAAAACCGATGGCCCGCCCATATCGGCAATAACAAAAGCTAAACACATAATTAAAGCAGAAACAGCAAGCCCTTCGCCTATTAAAACCGCTTGTTTAAAATCAATATCTTTTAAAACATAGGTTGGCATAACCAACATGACCGCCGCAGCCGCAACACCAACCAAAAACGTAAAATTAGAAATATACAATCCCCAACTTACACGATCTGTCATGCCCGTTGCACTCAATCCTTGATCTAATTGAATGGAATAACAATACATGCCCACAAGCATTATAAACGTTAAAACGCCCATCCAAATATGGTACTTTTTAGAACCGCTTGTAATGGTATCAAAACTATCTTTAACTAAACTTCTAAAAACTTTAAATCGTTGCATATAAACTTATGTTATAAAACTTTTTCTTCTCTATTTGGGCTTTCCACTATATTTTTTTTAAAATTCTGTACTCGTCATTACGAGGAGAGAAACGACGTGGTAATCTTTTTAAAAAGGTTAAGAATATCAACAGTTATTCGAACGGCATCAATCCCTAACGCGCATACGTGTAATTGTTGATGTGTTGAATTGTTTAATCGTTCCTCCGTTTACGCAGTTTAACACATAAACGATTAAACAATTCAACACCCCTCGCTAATCCATAAAATACCAGAACTTAGGTTCCGTACCCAAATCTTCTTTTAATCTAAACACTTTTTTATTTTCTAAAACCCATCTAATGGTACTCTCTGGATCTAATAAATTTCCGAAAATCCGAGCGCCAGTAGGACAAGCATCAACACATGCTGGATTTTGACCTGCTCTGGAACGTTGTACACAAAAGGTACATTTTTCCATAACCCCTTTTTTACGCATACGGTTTCCTAAATAATGTTGATTTTTATTAACCTCAACTTCGGGTACTTCGGGTTTACTCCAATTAAATCGTCTTCCATCGTAAGGACAAGCCGCCATACAATATCTACAGCCCACACACCAATCGTAATCTATCACTACTAAACCATCATCTTCTCTCCAAGTTGCTGCTACAGGACATACCTCAACACATGGCGGATTATCACAATGAAAACATTGGGTTCCCATATAAAAATGGCCTTCAGCAGGTACTTCATGGTAATAATTATCATCGGCTTCATTAAAATTAAAACCTTTTCCGTCTTTCATTTCATGAATACGGATATACTCCATTTGCGAATTTCTATCTTGATTATTCTCTTCAACACAGGCACTCACACAATCCATATACCCTTGACATTTCGATATATTAAACGCATATCCGAATAACACATCATCTTCGGCATTCTTAGAAGACATGTTAATGGTTTTACCCGTTCTTAATTGGTACGAACGCACCAAGCGATTTACAGTGCCATTTTTTTCTTCATCGGTCATCAATTTATAGTTTCCTTTAAATTGCTCTTCCCAATCTATTTGTGATTTCTCTTTACTTTCGTCACCAGCAATCACATTACAAGATGTACTAACTGCACCTGCTCCAATCGCTAAACTGGCTGTTAATTTTTTAAACGCCGTTCTTCGATCCATTTTAACTTCAAAAACCTGATCGAAACCATCCTTTTTTCTTTCTTCTCCAATGGCAGCATCTACTCTAGCATCAAACTCTTGATCACTAATTTGATGTGTATTTGGAGGGGTTGTATTCGAAGAAGAACCACAACCATCTGAAGTTTTTCCACATCCGCAAGAACCTGAAGACTTATCTTCTTTCTTTCCCAGATTTAATGAAAACCATTTTTTATTATCACTCATACCTATATTATTGATACCATTAATGGCGTTTATTCTCTTTCTTTTTCTTTTTGCGTATTAAAACGTGCTGGCCAACGCGATTCGAAATGTGGTTTATGCGGATTATGACAATTAACACATGTTAATGATACTCTTGGAGGTGCCCATCCTGCAACACGTTTACCGTGAGCGCCACCTTTCCAATCTTCGAATTGTTTGGTATGACATTGATTACATAAATTATAACTGTTATTAAAATCGATCTCTGCTCCTGTTAAACTTTTTAAATGATCCATATTATCTGGATTATGACAGGTCACACAATTCATAATATTGGTCTTGGCATGATTTAATTTCACATCCCAATGCGCCTTTTTCAAATCTAGACTTTGCATGTCTTTAAGTGGTTTTGAATGACATTCTGTACAGGCGTACGATTTAATTTGTCCTTTACGTTCTGGAATTAAGAAGGTGTGTCCATCTTCAGAAATCTCGATAGTCTCAATACCTTCTAAATATTTCTCGGAAGAAATGGATGTCCCATGATAATTTTTACTCTCAGCCTCTATTCTATCTGTAACACCATGGTAATTTCCTTCTTCATGTTTACAAGAAAAAATAACTAATCCCATAACAAAGAGAAAAAACAGTCGGTTTATTGCTGGTTTATTGCTCATCATAATTCTTAGTTCTTTTAAATATCCCAATATCTGTTGTTTCCTTATTGTTCGATGCATGGCACTGTCTACAATTAATACGTTCTGGATGCGACACTCTTATTTCGATAGCAGCGCTAGGTCCTGCATGACATGCTAAACAATTTTCATGCATTTGAATTTGATGTGGGATAACTGGCGGACTTCCAAGCAGAGCATTATTAACGCCAACCTTAGGCGCTATTACATTTGCATAACTCCCCGCTTTAAAGAATGTACTCGTATTTTGTTCTACATGACATTGCTTACAGTTTACTAATTCTGGATGTGGCGTTACTGGTGCGTAGGCATTTAATTTTTCAGTAAACCCTCCATTTTGATGGCATTTTAGGCAACTTTCCCCTCCCATATTTTGATGTTCATCTACCGGATGTGGAATACTAGGAGGTGCCCCATGGTATGCTCTATTATTGTAGTATGTTTTTAATGACCTTTGATGATTTTCATCTACTGGCATATTCTTATAATCTAAAGCATATTTAGAACGTTTAAAGACACCAGACTCTGAAGGAATTGCATAAATAGCAGTATTATTTTCAATTGGAATATAGGCTTCTTCAAGTCCTACTTGATAACTATAATTCCAAACAGTAATAAATGCTATAAAAAGAATTACAAATAACGATATGATACCTAGTCTTTTTTTCATTGTTATGCTTTTTCAACTTTAACAGCACATTTTTTATAGTCTGGTTCCTTAGAAATAGGACAAAACGCATCTAACGTGACATCATTAATTAGCATGTCTTCATCAAAAAAAGGCACAAAGACCTGTCCTTTTGTGGGCAAACCTCTTTCGTTTATAGAAGCAGGGAGTATACAGGAACCTCTTCGTGAGGTTACTTTTATTTTCTCTCCATTTCTTATTCCTAATGCTTGTGCATCGTCTGGATGAAACTCGACATAAGCATGTGGCATGGCTTTATGCAACACAGGAATTCTACGCGTCATAGAACCTGTATGCCAATGTTCAATAACACGTCCTGTGTTTAGCCAGAATGGATATTCATTATCTGGAGATTCTGCTGCTGGCTCATAAGGACGTTGCCAAATAACTGCTTTTCCATCAGGTTTTCCGTAAAAATCAAATTCTGAACCTTCTTTACAAGCTGGATCATATTTTGCATTAAATCGCCATTGTGTAGATTTCCCATCAACATAAGGCCATATGGCTCCAGATTCTTTTTTTAAGACTTCTAAAGGTGCCATTCCATGTTTTTTACCTTCATGAAACTGACGGTACTCATTAAATATTTCTTCTACGTGATTTTCTTCAGAATAAGGAAATAAATCGCCATACCCCATACGCTTTGCAACTTCAATAAACATCCACGCATCTGGTGTTGTATCTCCTGGTCCTTCAACCATTTTATCCCAGTGTTGGGTTCTTCTTTCTGAATTCCCATACAATCCAGATTTTTCAATATGCCATGCTGCTGGTAAAATGATATCTGCAACATCTGAAGTTGGTGTTGGAAAAACATCAGAAACAACCACAAAACAAGATTCTTTTTCCATTCCTGGACGGAATCTACTTGTTCTAGGCAATGAGACTAATGGATTTACAGCTTGTGTCCAAATAAATTTAATATCTCCTCGATCTACAGCTCTAAACATTTCTGTAGCGTGATACGTTGGCTTCGATGGAATTCTTTCTACAGGAACTTTCCAAATTTTTGCAGCCAATGCTCTGTGCTTTGGATTCATCACAACACCTTTTGGCAACTTGTGTGTAAATGTACCTACTTCACGAGCCGTTCCGCAAGCTGAAGGTTGACCTGTTAATGAAAATGGCCCATTACCTGGTTGAGAAATTTTACCTGTTAATAAATGAATATTATAAACTAAATTATTCATCCACGTGCCTCTTGTGTGTTGGTTCATTCCCATACACCAATAAGACACTACTTTTTTATTTGGATCTCCATAGATACTTGCCAAATACTTGATATCCTTTACAGATACTTTTGAATATTTAGCAATTTTCTCAGGCGTATAATCTTTTAAAAATTCTTTATATGCTTCAAAATTTATTTTCTCTGGCTTATCAGTAAACTTAAATTTATCTTCTGTACCATAACCTATATTGGTTAAACCTTTACTAAAATTACAATGCTTTTCAACAAATGAGTTATTTACCCAACCATTATTTATTATTTCATAACAGATGGCATTTCCAACAGCCAAATCTGTTTGAGGTTCAAATAAAATGGATTTATCTGAAGCTGTACTAGAACGTGTTGTTCTTGTTGCAAAATCAATTATTTTAGCGCCTCTGTTATTTTTTTGTTCTAACATTCTAGAGAATAATACGGGATGCATTTCTGCCATATTATTTCCCCAAGTTATAAAGTAATCTGCATGGTTAATATCTTCATAACAGCCCATAGGCTCATCAGCTCCAAAAGTTGTTAAAAACCCTGCTACTGCGCTTGCCATACATAAACGTGCATTACAATCTAAGTTATTAGTACCTATAGCACCCTTCATAAATTTGGATGCTACATAACCTTCAGGAATTGTTGACTGACCCGATGTATACATAGCAACTGAATCTTTGCCATGTTTTTCAATGGTTTCCTTCATTTTACTAGCAACAAGGTCTAAGGCTTCACTAATAGGTGTTTTAACATATTTCCCATTTTTCTTAACCAAAGCATGCGTTAATCTATCTTTCGATTGAATGCACATGGTTTGGTGATATCCTTTTACACAAAGCAACCCTTTGTTCACTGAAGAATTTGGATCTCCTTTTACAGCAACAGCTTTACCATTATCAACGCCTACTAAAATGCCACAACCTACACCACAAAAACGACAAGGTCCTTTTTTCCAATCTAAATTACCTCCTTTTGGTAATTTTCGTTCTTGTTCTTCAGCAAACATAATTCCTGGAAACATGGTCGCAGCAGCAGTCATTGCTGCTGCAGCTGCCATTTTTTTTATAAAATTTCGTCTACTTGAAAGCACACTGTTAGATAGAGTGTTTTGCATATTAATTAGTTTTAGGTGTGTCAAATCCAGAAACCAACGCCAGTAATTTTAAACTATCTATGGCTTCTATAGTCTCTTTTAATTGTTCGTCTTCTGTTAAATTATCTGTATCGGTAACAATTATGAGTAGGTTCTTATTCTCTGCAGGTATCACTTCGCAAGATTCTAAAGCATTTAAAGCTTCTGCTAAGTTTTCCTTTTTTCCGTCATGCGGATGTGCTAAATAACTTTTTATTGGCATATCACTTTGTTTATTTTTATTTGGGATAAAAATATCCTTTATCATATTTAAAAAAAATGATATATATCATCTTAATCATTTTATTAAAACTTTATGAAGAAATGTTATGTTTTCAGATAGCACGTTTATTTCTAAAATAAGCCAAAATTGTAATTACAATCATAAAAACGGCCAACACATATACAAAACTAGGAATAGGTAAAGGGTCTCCAGCGGCATAACTATGTAAGCCAGATAAATAGTAATTAACACCAAAAGAAGTCATTATAATAGACCAAAACGCAAACATACTAGCCACATTTAGAACATAGTTGTTATTTAATTTAGGAATAAACCTTAAGTGTAAAACGATAGCGTAAACAATGATACTTATTAAAGCCCAAGTCTCTTTAGGATCCCAAGCCCAATAACGCCCCCAGGATTCATTTGCCCAAACACCTCCTAAAAAAGTACCTACCGCTAAAACAAACAAACCAATTGTCATTGCTATTTCATTGATATAACTAAGTTCTTTAATCTTAATTTCAATAATATCTTTTGTTTTTGGAGTTTTAAAAATAAGCAACACTAAAGCCATCAAACCTAAAATTGCTGATAAAGCCAAGGGTGCATAACTACTAACAATAGTAGCCACATGTATTTTTAACCAATACGATTTTAAAACAGGCATTAAATTAGTGATCTCTGGGTTTAACCAGTCTAGGTAACTCACAAACAATAATGCGCCAGAAAACAATATTGAAAGTGGTAACGAAAAATCTGATTTTCTAAATGTAATGAGTCCTGATAATAATAAAACCCAAGCTACAAAAACTAACATTTCATAACCATTACTCCAAGGTGCATGTTGCGCCACATACCATCGTAAAATAATGTTTGCCGTGAAACACAAAAATGAAACTAACGTTACTAGTATTAAAGTATTATTGAAAAATTCTACGACCTTATTTTTAGCAAACATCTTAACTATTGCCAAGACTAATAGCACAAAACCTACTGTAAAAAACACCTGAAATAACCAAAAATTGATATTCGCTTTATTATACCAAAGTTCTGCTTCAATACGCTTTGGTGTCGGTATTACTTTTTCGGCTAAAACTTCCTGATACTTTTTAATGTACATTAATTTCTCATGAGCAACATTATAATTATTGCTAGCAATATCATTAAAATAAGAGGACACAATACGTTTTGCAAATTGTGCATCTTCTTCTGGAAAATCTCTAAAATGATGTCTAAAACTAAACCATGTATTATTCGCATCGTTTTTATTCGGAAAAATTTTCAAATAGTTCCCTGCGAACAAATTATATAAAATATTAAAACGCTCATCAACCTTTAAAACCTCTTTATCGAACTCGTTTCGTTCTGCAGGTTTTTTCTTATTAGCTTCTTCTACTTGATTTGTTAAAAGGTAGTCGCCTTTATCATCCATCAAACTCTTATAAGGTAAGAGCGAATTAGTTCCTACGATTACATTTTTAAGTAAATCCCCCGTCTTTTCAAAATCTACTTTTACAAGAGGAATTTGCTGCCATATATGAGGCGCCATATGCATAGCCAAAAACGTTTGATTTGCATCAAATTTTATGTTTTCATTATTTATTTGATATGAAAAATTTGATTTTCTAGAAATTTTTCGTAAAAATTCTGAAGCCAATGTGTTTATAGGCTTTATTCTACCATCAAGATCTTGCACTAAAATTCTACCAAAATAATCGGCATGGTCTTTATCTACTTCTTGAGATACTATTAGCTTTTCAATTGCTATTGCTGTAGAATCATTTAATTGCTGCGTAAACCCTACTTGAAAACCTAAAAGCAATATTAAAACTGCCACATATTTCTTCTTTAAACCTTTCAATTTTTTATTAATCAAATGAAAACGAGATGTTTTTCCAAAAAGCGCAAAAAACATCCCCAAAGTCATTAGAAAATAACCTAAATATGTAACCCAAGTCCCTAACCAATCATGGTTAACAGAAAGCACCGTACCCATTTCGTCAGTATCATAACTTGCTTGAAAAAATCGATAGCCTCTATAATCTAATACATTGTTCATGAAAATTCGGAACGGTGTTTTTTCTTCTGCATCTAAAATCGTTACCTCACTTGCATAAGCAGATGGACTCGAAGACCCTGGATAACGCTCCAATTGAAAATCGTCCAATTGAAGTGCAAATGGCGTCTTTATTGCGCCCGAACCATAGGATAGAATAATTCTTAAATTGTTAATTTCGACTTCATGATGTGTAGGCAAAAAACCTTCTCTGTATAATACGTTTAATGGTTTTACAGCTTCGTTTACAGATACGTTTACCATTAAGGCATCATCTTTAGATTTATCATTTTCTTTTAGGTCATCAGATTCACTTTTTAATTGAAAAACGCCGTTTTTATAGTATGTTAAAGGCACAAATGAAATATCTCCAGATCGATATAGCGTTCTTAAAGTAATAGGATGTAAGCTATCTTTTGCAATTTTCCCTGCTTGTTGCGAAGACATTATAAAGAAATCTAAATCATGCGGTGCCGTAATACGAAACGCTCCATTTTCTTCTAGAATATTAATGATGCCTTCTTTTTTAGAATTGAAACCAATTTCGTGTTGATGTTTTCCAATTTTTTCAATTTCACCTTCTTTAAGATATATAGTATGTCTCCCTTTTCCTTCAGTAACCACCATTTCTAAAAGAGGTTCTCCATTTTTTTCATCTTCAACAACTTTTGCTATAGCATCAGCGATATAATCTTCATAAGAAATCGCAATTAAAGCGCCTTCAAAATCAGTTTTCAAGGTAAAACTGTTATTTTTTATGGAGGAAAATGATAATTTTTCTTTTATAGTTTTTGTAGTCGTTCCGTCTGTAATTGTAGCTGATAAAAAATTAGTATCTGAAATGACAATATTAGATGATTCGCCTTCTCTAATTCTCATAATCCCTCCATAAGATGTATATCGAGTTATAGCTGCCCCTAAAATAATAACAATAAAGGCTAAGTGAAATAAAAGTATGGCCCACTTTTCTTTTCGCAGTAAATTATACTTAAAAATATTTGCTATAAATGAAATAACTAATCCAAGTATAACCACCTCGAACCACCAAGAGTCATAAATAATTACCCAAGCTGTTTTTATACCATAATCATTCTCTACAAATGTGGCAATAGCCATGGATACAGCAAAAATCAATAATAACATTAATGCCAAACGGGACGATGAAAAAAGTTTATATAATTTCTGCATAAAGCTATATTAAAATAAGAAAGATAGTTTTGCTGACTTTACTAGTCTTCAAAAACTACCTTTCTTGGATACTAAAAACTGAGACTACACCCTGATTATTTATTTAACGATACTTTTTTTGCATCATATTTAGATTCTCTTTCTTTTGCTGCTTCTAACCATTGAGGCACTAAGTTTTTCTTAAACGCTTCTTTTTCTTTTTTCAAAGTTTCAATATCTAAACCAATATATTTCTGAGCTTTTTCTTTAGTAGAGATGTCTGGCATTTCTACAGGTTTATTGTGTCCCAAATCTGCAAGTAAACGTGCCAATTTAACACGCCCTTCTTGAATAATTGTGAATCCACTACCTAAAACTCTTGCCGTTTCAACTGGAGAATGGAATGACGCACCGTGAGATGCCGCGGCATAATCCCACCGCCATTGAGCATGACGGATATCTATTAATACGTCTTTCATTTGTTCCTCTGTTGCTCCTAAATCCCAAGCTTTTTTAGCTTCTACATGTGCTTTAACTAAGAAGTTTTCTAATTTCAATCTATTCTCTGACGCTTTACGTTGACGTTCGTAAACGTTTAACTTTAACTTATCTGCATCTTCTCTATGACAAACTTGACAGGCATTAGACACATTGTTTAAAGGTGACTGTATGTGATGGTCTGTAAATTTTTGTCCACCTTCACTTTTATATGGCATATGGCAATCTGCACAAGACACGCCTCTATCTGCATGAACTCCTGTTAAATAAGTTTCATAACCAGGATGCTGTGCTTTTAGCATTGGCGCACGACTTAATTTATGTGTCCAATCTGTAAATTCTATAGCATCATAATATGCTTCCATAGCTTCTACCGACATACCGTTTTCCCATGGGAGTTTCAAATAAGGAACACCTTCTTTCCCTGGAAGTTTTTTATCAAAATAATATTCGACATGACATTGCGCACAAACTAAAGAACGCATTTCTTGATGAGTCGCCTTATTAATATCTTGTCCCATGGCATCAAACGCTTCAACCAACGCTGGACGAGAAATAGTCAATTTCATGGTTTTAGAATCATGGCAATCGGCACAACCAATTGGGTTTACAATCTCTTCACCTTTGTCTGCCCATTTTCCTGAATAAAATTCTGCAATGCCCTTTTCATTCATTAAACGCGGTACATCTGGACTCTTACAAGTCCAACATGTAGCAGGCATTGGTCCATCACCTTTTCCTTTTGGCCCACCTGTTCTTAAACTGTTTTGCAAATCTTCAATAGCATATTGATGTCCTCTTCCTTGATTATAATCTTTAGAAAAACCATAACCAGCAAACAAGACGACTAATTGAGTGTCTTCATGCAATACATCTCGCATTGCAGAACCGCCTTGAGAAGAAGCAAAACTAGTATCGGCTGTTTGTAAAAATGATTGATATTCTACTGGATAATTTTTTCCCCATTCTTCATTTCTTGGTTCGTTATCACCAATATTAACGTGTGGAACATATTTATATTTAGCTTCGTTTTTCCTATTAACAATACTTGATGCTAATAATCCCAGTAGAAATACAACTACTGCTGTGACAATAAATAAAACCTTGTTTTTCATGTATTAAGTATAATTATTTTTAAATCTATTTGGTTTCCATTTCTTCTTCCAACCAATCTGGTATCACTGTTTCTTGTGTATCGGTTGGAATTGGTGCTATATTATTTTTTATAGTTGAAATACCATGAACAGTACCATGCGGTACCTCTTGATGGCATGTCCAACATTTTCTTTCGGTTCTATTTTCAACGTGATCTGTTATATATCCATCATATTTGGTTTGAGTAACCTGCTGTACATGACAACGAATACAATTATTTTGAACTACCTCTTGAGACTCCTCTCTCATAAACATGACTTCTGGTTCTGCTCTTAGTGTAAAAACCGAAGCATGAAATAAACCGTCCTTGGCTTTAAAATAATATTTATTAAATATGTTGTTATGCGGTACATGACAATCATTACAAGACGCCCATTCTCTATGTGAACTATGCATCCAACTGTTATACACTGGTGTCATAACGTGGCAGTTTACACAAGCCAAAGGGTCATCAGACATGTAAGACACTAATTCAGCTTCTTTTGACATAAAAAGACCTAAGCCTGTGATAACGGCAATTAAAAAAACTGCTGTAGTTCGCCATCTCGATTTTCTATCTGGTAGAATATTTTTTTTAAGATTCACAAGTATAATTTATCAAATTGATTAAATGGTATTCTTTAATAATTTTTAATGATCTAGAAATTGCCTGTATCACTTATTCAAAAGCGCTCTACTCATTTGTTTATAAAAATCAATTTCTACAAATTCAATTACAAGACAAAAATCTCACTTTGTATCCTAAAATAAACTGACAATTATCATGTTATAATAAAAACAAGAATCGTTATATTTGCAAAAACATAACGATAGAGTTAATGATTTCCATTGAAGATGCTATTCAATTAGTAAAAGACACTGCTAAGCCCCTATTAAAAGAAACTGTAAAACCCGTTGCAAAAGCTGGTGGTTATCTTTTATTTAAAAATGTTAAATCGCCCATTAACATGCCACCTTTTAGACAATCGGCAATGGATGGTTATGCTTTAAATTTACACGATAGTTTAGACTATACTTTAATTGATGAAGTAAAAGCAGGCGATGGTCATCAACCTCTATTAAAAAAGGGAGATGCTATAAGAATATTTACTGGTGCTGCTGTTCCAGATACAGCAAACGCTGTAATGATGCAGGAAAAGGTTAAAACTGATGGTGATAAAATTAGTATTGAGCATCACTTAAAAGAAAATACAAATATTCGTCCTTTAGGTGAACAGGTAAAAACAGGAGAAATAGCTTTAAAAAAAGGCACTAAATTAACGCCTGCCGCTATTGGTTATTTAACCTCTTTAGGGATTACAGAAGTCTCTGTTTTTAAAAAGCCATCTATCGCACTAATTACCACTGGCAATGAACTTATTGAAGCAGGGAAAATTTTAACTTACGGAAAAATATACGAGAGCAATTCTACAATGCTTCAAAACGCGTTGTATAATTTAAAATTCTACGATATAACATTACACAAAGTTGAAGACGATTACGAGAAAACAAAATCTAAACTTGAATCTGTAATACATCAAAACGATTTGGTTATTGCTACTGGTGGGATTTCGGTTGGCGATTACGATTTTGTTGGGAAAGCACTTAAAGAATTACAAGTAGAAGAACTCTTTTATAAAGTGAAACAGAAACCTGGTAAACCTTTATTTTTTGGTAAAAAAGAAGACACACTCATTTTCGCATTACCAGGAAACCCAGCAGCTGCTTTATCTTGTTTTTATGGGTATGTATACATTGCATTGCAAAAAATGATGGATAGAGAAGATATTGAATTACCAAGAATCTCGGCAAAATCAACATCAAATTTCATAAAAAGAGGAGACAGGCCTCAGTTTTTAAAAGCCATATATAAAGATGGTCAAGTTGAAATATTAGAAGGACAAAATTCATCAATGCTTCAAACATTTGCCTTATCGAATGCATTGGTTTTGATACCAGATATTATTTCTAATATAACTATTAACGATACGGTAGAAGTGATTCTTTTACCATCCTAATTCAAACTCTTAACTATGGCATATAAAATCAAAAGTAGAATATGGATTGAGTCTGGCAACAACGTGTTATTAGGCGAAGGTCGTGTGCATTTACTAAAAGCCATACAAGAAACAGGCTCATTATCTAAAGCGGCAAAATCATTAAATATCTCATACAAAAAAGCATGGCAATTATTAGACTCGGTAAACAAATCGGCTAAACAACCTGTGACTATAAACAGTATTGGCGGTAAAGGTGGCGGTGGCGCAGAACTTACGGAGTATGGAAAATCTTTAATCGTAGCTTTTGATGATATTAATAGAAACTGTTGGGCGTTTTTAGATAAACAACTGGAGAAGATTAAGGAATTGTAGTAAAAAAACAAGTAAAAAGGCATTAGGCAAAAGTAAAAAGAACTGGACGCAAAAATGAGAAAGAGTAAGTTAGAAGCACCAATAACTAACAACCAATAACAAGTAACCAGAAACCAATTCATGTTACAAAACGAACACATATACATCTTTCTACTAATACTACCTATAGTCTCGTTTCTATATTCTAGTGTTGGACATGGCGGTGCTAGTGGTTATTTAGCGCTAATGGCCTTGTTTTCGTTTGCTCCAGAAAGTATGAAACCCACTGCCCTACTGCTCAATATTTTTGTAGCTGGTATTTCATTTTACTATTATTACAAAGAAGGATTCTTTAATAAAAAACTATTTCTTTCGTTTGCTATTGCTTCTATTCCTTTGGCGTTTCTTGGAGGCACTTTAGAAGTTGACGCGTCACTTTATAAAAAAATATTAGCAATCTTATTAATCTTCGCCATCCTTAAAATGCTGAATATTTTCGGAAAAGAGAGCGATACTATTAAGCCTATAAAACTTTGGCAAGGACTTATAGTCGGCGGAATAATAGGTTTCTTCTCTGGTCTTATCGGCATTGGTGGAGGCATTATTTTAAGTCCAGTAATCCTGTTGCTGCATTGGGGGAAAATGAAAGAAGCCGCAGCTGTTTCGGCATTATTTATTTGGGTAAATTCTGCTTCTGGACTTATCGGTCAATTAAGTAGCGGTGTGGTTTTAGAAAAGGAATCTTTTCTATTAGTAACCATAGCCATTGTTGGCGGCATTTTTGGTGGTTATTACGGTAGTAAAAAAATCAATAATCAGAAACTTCGTTACATTTTAGCTTTTGTATTAATCATAGCTTGTGTTAAATTATTCCTCACTTAAATGATAGAAAAAAAAGACATAACAGGCATTATTTTAGCTGGAGGAAAAAGCTCTAGAATGGGAACAGATAAAGGGTTTCTTTTATTAAACGACAAACCATTTATACAATATAGTATTGATGCATTAAAACCTTTGGTGTCTGAAATCATGATTGTTTCTGATGATTCTAAATATGATGCATTTGGATTAAAGCGCGTTAATGATATCACAAAAAATGCGGGGCCTGTAGCTGGAATCTGTTCGGGTTTAAAAGCTTCTGCAACCGACTATAATTTAATTTTAAGTTGTGATATACCTCTTATTAATTCTGAAATACTTCAACAATTAATTGATGGTATTGATGAGGCTTCAGAAATTATTCAAGTAGAAAGTCATGGCAAAAGCATGCCGCTTATAGCTATTTATAAAAAGCAAGTTACAGACACTTTTAATACTTTTTTACAAGCCGATGAAAGACGCTTACGTGTTGCAATAAATGGTTGTGTATCAAAAAATATAATATTAAAAAAAGAACATGAGTTTTCGACAATGAATGTGAATACTCAAACCGAATTTAAAACTGTGAAAGATGTACATAACCATTAAATATTTGGGACAGATAGCCGAAGTCACTCAGTTAGAAGAAGAGTCTTTAGAGTTTTCTGGTCTGTTAATTTCTGAACTTTTAGAAACGTTACATTCAAAATATCAGAATTTAAAAACAAAAGATTTTAAGGTCGCACAAAATCAAGAATTGGTTTCGGTAGAAACTATGCTAACAGGACAGGAAATTGCTTTATTGCCGCCTTTTGCAGGTGGATGAATACTTAGACCTGTCAGGTTTTAAAAACCTGACAGGTCTACAATCATTAAAGTTGAACACTTTCAACATGACAAAAAAAAGTAAAATTAAAAGTATTAAGAACACAAATGGTAGGATGAGATTCCTGCCTTCGCAGGAATGACAGAGAGATACAACAGACATATCATATTATCAGAAATTGGACAAAATGGTCAAGATAAAATTTCTAATGCCAAAGTTTTAGTTATTGGAGCTGGAGGTTTAGGCTGTCCTATATTACAGTATTTAACAGCCGCAGGTATTGGCTCTATTGGTATTATAGATTTTGATGTCGTTGATCTTTCTAACTTACAGCGTCAAATTTTATTTGGAACGTCAACACTAGGTAAAAATAAAGCTGAAGCTGCCAAAGCACGTTTGGAAGATTTAAATAATGACATTTCTATTATCGCTTACGCTGAAAAATTAACACATAAAAATGCTATTGATTTATTTAATCAATATGATATTATTGTTGATGGCACCGATAATTTTGAAACGCGCTACTTAGTCAACGATGCATGTATTATTACAAATAAGCCTTTAGTATTCGGAGCCATCTATAAATTTGAAGGTCAGGTTTCTGTTTTCAATTATAAAAACGGCCCCAGTTACCGCTGTTTATTTCCAAACCCGCCAGAACAAGGCAGTGTTCCTAATTGTTCAGAAATTGGAGTTTTAGGGGTGCTTCCTGGAATTATTGGAACCATGCAAGCCAATGAGGTTTTGAAAATAATATTAGAGCTTGGGACTACACTTTCTGGAAAGTTATTATGTTATAATGCATTAACGCTTCAGAACTCAACATTAAAGATTAAAAGATCAGAAGAAACAATTCAATCTGTTTTAAAAGATAAAGAAGATTTTCATAAAAAGGAAGTCGATTTTAATTGTGAAGTTGAAATAATTCCTATTTCAATTGAAACCATTTTGTCCGAAGAAAACATACAATTTATTGATGTTAGAGAAGCGCATGAACAACCAAAAATTGAGAATCTAATGGTTACTTCTATCCCTTTAAGTCAACTAGAAAATAGCTTAGATAAAATTGATACAACAAAAAAGAAAGCGCTTTTTTGTCAATCGGGAATACGAAGTAAACGTGCTGTAGAATTATTACAAGAATTAGAAATACAAAACTGTTTTAGTCTTATTGAAGGCGCAGCTGAAATAATAGAGACCTACAAGGTTTTTAAAACCTCGCAGGATAAGAATTAACAAACTCAAGACCTGACAGGTTTTAAAAACCTGTCAGGTCTGATAGAAAAACAAAAAAAATGAAAGATAAAAAACTTAAAAGCGTATTTAAAGAAGGCCCTATAACATCAGACTTTATAGGGAATTCTATTTATAAACATCAAACAAAAACAAGTATTGGAGCTCATAACATTTTTTTAGGTCAAGTTCGTGCCGATGTTATTGATGATAAAACAGTCGTAGCTATTGAATATACTGCCTATGAAGATATGGCTAATCAAAAGTTCCATGACATTCGCGAAGCTGCATTTGAGAAATTCGAACTGACATGCATGCACATTTACCACAGTTTAGGAATCGTAAAAGCAGGTGAAATATGCTTATTCGTATTTGTATCATCACCTAGACGTAAAGTGGTTTTTGAAGCTTTAGAATTTATAGTTGAAGCGATAAAAGCCGATGTACCAGTTTTTGGAAAAGAAATTTTTGAAGACGAATCGCATCAGTGGAAAAAGAATAATTAGTTAATGGTTAAAATAGCACGCAAAAAACTAACAACCAATAACAAAAAATAAACAAATGGTAGATATCACACATAAAAGTACAACATTACGAACCGCAGTAGCACAAGCCGTTGTGAAGGTTAGTAAAATAGAAACGATACAAGCTATAGAAAACGATACGGTTCCTAAAGGAAACGTGTTCGCAATGAGTAAAGCTGCAGGGTTATTAGGCGTAAAACGCACACCAGATATTCTTCCTGATTGTCACCCCTTACCTATCGAATTTACAAGTATTGAATATGTAACTAACGGATTAGAAATAACGATTCTATTTACCGTAAAAACCATTTATAAAACGGGTGTTGAAGTTGAAGCCATGCATGGCGCAAGTGTAGTAGCTCTAAACATGTACGACATGTTAAAACCCATTGATAAAGGCATCGAAATACATGCTATAAAATTATTAAACAAAAAAGGTGGTAAGTCTGATTTTAGAGACCGCTTTAGAAAAGATTTAAAAGCAGCAGTTATTGTTTGTTCTGATACTATTTCGGCAGGACATAAAGAAGATAAAGCAGGAAAAGCAATTATTTCAAAATTGGAAGCGTGCGATGTAAAAATTGAAGATTACGTTATTATTCCAGATGAAATCAAGGATATCCAAGAGAAGGCAAAAAACTATCAAAACCAAGGTATAGATCTAATTATTTATACTGGAGGCACAGGTCTTTCGGGACGTGATGTTACACCAGAAGCCTTATTACCTCTTTTAGATAGACGCATTCCAGGTATAGAAGAAGCTATTAGAAACTATGGTCAAGACAGAACGCCTTTTTCTATGCTTTCTAGAAGTGTTGCTGGAACCATCCAAGATACTTTGGTCTTGGCTTTACCAGGGTCTACAAACGGTGCAAAAGAATCTATGGATGCCATATTTCCTTCTGTACTTCATATTTTCAGAATATTAAAAGGCGCAAGACACGATTAATCTAGACCTATCAGGTTTTAAAAACCTGACAGGTCTGAAAACGAAGACAAATTAATGAATAATACTAAAAACATATTACAAGATTTACATGGCAGAGATCATGCGTATTTGCGTATTTCATTAATTGAACGTTGTAATTTACGATGCACTTATTGTATGCCAGAAGACGGTGTTAAATTATCTCCAAAGAGTCATTTAATGACTTATGAGGAAATTTACGAAATTGCTAAAACGTTTGTAGATCATGGGGTGACTAAAATTCGATTGACTGGTGGTGAACCCTTAATTAGAAAAGACATTCCCGTTATTTTAGAAAAACTAGCAACACTTCCTGTGGAATTATCCATAACATCAAACGCAGTTATTATTGATAAATTTGTTGATGTTTTAAAGACATATAATGTCAATAAAATAAACGTAAGTTTAGATTCTTTAGACGCGGGCAAGTTTAAACACATTACGAGAAGACACGAGTTTAAAAAGGTTTACAATAATATTTTATTACTGGTTAAAGAAGGTTTTACTGTAAAAGTAAATGTCGTTTTAATGAAAGGCTTTAATGAGAATGAAATTATCGATTTCATTAATTTCACGAAAGATTTACCAGTTGTTGTCCGTTTTATAGAATTTATGCCTTTTGATGGCAATAAATGGGACATGAGTAAAATGATTTCATATGCAGAAGTAATGACTTATGTTAATGAGGCGTTTCCTGCGGATAAAGTTGAGCGTTTACAAGATGCTCCAAATGACACGTCTAAAAACTATAAAATAAACGGCTACCAAGGCTCTTTCGCTATTATTAGTTCGGTAACTAATCCGTTTTGCGATTCTTGTAACAGACTACGCCTAACAGCTAACGGACAATTAAAGAACTGTTTATTTTCTTCTGAAGAATCTGATTTATTAACGACGCTTCGTGCAGGAAAATCGATTGAACCTGTTATTCAAAAAGCAGTACAGGCTAAACTAAAAGTACGAGGTGGTATGGATACATTAAAGAAACTTCAAGAACCTGATTTACATACTAATAATAGAAGTATGACTGCTATTGGCGGTTAGAAAAAGATGTTGAATTGTTTTTTGTTGAATCGTGAAATTGTTTATTTGTTGAAACAGTTAAACAACAATGAAAAAACCAAATTACTCTTTTGTTTTAGCCCTGATAGAAGCGGCATCCTTTTTTGTGTAAAACGATGTTTGTTAAAAATGGGTCTTTATCTTTTCTTGATGTTTATTGATTTTCTAAAACATTCTACACGAAAAAGATATAGTAGATAGCAGGTTTCTGCTTCAAAAAAGAAAACGCCCCAACGAATTGGAGCGCTCTCAACTAAACTAATGATAAATCAAGTAACTATGTAGTAAGTATTTTAATTCAACACTATTTTTTTTATTGTTGAATAGTTCCCAGAATTAAATTGTAAAACATATATTCCGCTTTTTAAAGAAGATAAATCGAGTGTTTTGTTAGAGAAACTTGACGTATTGTTTAAACTGGTTTCAAAAACTTTTTGACCCGTTGTTGAGTAAATTGAAACTTCGTTTTTACTTGAATTTAATTTACTTATATCGTACATCAAGTTCACTTTTTTATCTGTTGATGGGTTTGGGAACACGCCAAATGAAATATCACTTGAAGAAAGGTCATCGATCCCTAATGAAGCAGTAACATCTTCAAATTTAAAGGTTACATCTCCAGAACTACTTCCTGAAAAAGAGGTAAAGTATAATCTATAAACCGTACCATCTGCATATTTTATATAAAATGCTTGATTTGAAGATACATCATATGTGAAGCTAGAGAAATTAAAGGTTTTCCAATCCCAGCCAATAGTATTAATATCTGTAGAATAGCTTAAAGTAGGGTTTGCTGGCATACCAGTTGGCTCATCGTTTTTAGCAACCTCAAGCGCATCATTAAACAATACGCCTGTTACTAAATAAGGCGTAGTACCTCCAGATCCATCTGATACTTCGGTATAATACTTTGTAAATTTGATATCCCAATCTGTCGTAGCTGGTTCTGCAACGACTTCTACATTACTATCAAATGAATAATAATTAAATTGATTATTTGGATTACTCGCATTAGAAACCGTTGCTGACTGGTCTGCTTCCCAAATTGATGTATCGTTATTCCATGTGCTATACTTAAATGTATAACCATCATAAAAATCTTCATTTATAAATTTTATATACGTACCATCTGTATACTTAAGCACATAAATTACTGTACCTACTACATGATGATTTGAAATATTATACTCGCCCCAACCATAGGTTGCAGAACCATTATCGAAAGCACCGTTAGTCCAATTCGTATCACTATTATATAATTGTGTCCAATTGGCTTCATTGCTAATATCTATAGCAGCCCAATCTCCAGAACTACTTGATGCTTCAAAAACTTCGGTACCAATACCATCATTAATACGTAAAGCAATATCAAAAGCACTTGTTCTTAGCATAGCAATATCCCAAGAATTTGCGACATACGATGTTTCGGTTTCTGTACTTAATTTATAAAATAATTGATTAGAATAACTAGCTTCCATACTAGCATTCACAGTTATTTCTTGTCCCCAAGCCATGCATATTGTTAGCAACAAAGCGATTAAAGTGTGTAATTTTGTATTCATTGTTTTGTGATTAAAAAGTTATTAATATTTATTGTAAAAGTTCGTATTCAAATTCAGGATAACCCCGTTCTTTATTATTGTTTATCATAGACAGAAAATTTATTTTATAAATGTTTCCCTGAGGATCTTTTAATATGTAAAATCTATCGGTATAGACACTTCTCTCAAACACATCTCGCCAATTACTGCCTATGGTAGTTTGGTCTATTGAAAAACTAGCTTCATCAACGTTTTCTATCGAGAAGTTATCATATTCAAAACCTGTTGTATCTACTTGATAGGTTTGAACGTTTGCATTTCTATTTTGTATTACAAAATCGGAAAACCCATAACTCCCCGCTCCTTCAATAATATTAGTAAAAACAGTAAAACCTATGTCCCATTTTTCTTTTTGAGGTTCTACATTTACGAGTACATTGGTATTAAAACTAAAGTGATTAAAACTATAATCGTTATTTTTAGTAATGGTTATTTCTTGATGAGAGGTATCATTCAAATCGGCATATTGTAAGATGTAATTATCTTCGTTTCTTAGTATTCTTATTTTCTTCCATCCTCTATGGTCACCTGCAATAGCAACACTCCCAACTGTTGGCGTATCTGTACCCACCGCGTACCCTAGATTTAATAGATACACTGAGTTTTCGTTATTATTTTCTGAAATTTCGGCAATTGCTGTTTCGAGAATGTTTCCATTAGGCGCATCAACATAAGCTACATTGTCTGGATTAAATGTGCCCACCGCTACTTGGGTTATTAAACTTGATACGCTCGATTCTGTTACATTATCGATATCAGTTTCATTTAAAGTTTTTGTAGCCATATATAGCGCCCCATTTATGGTCACTCTAAATAAATCGTCATTATAAAAACCCAAATCCCAAGAGTCACGTTTTGATAGTGTTGCACTTTCTGCACTTAAATCTATAAAGACTTGATTGCCTTGATTTGGACCTCCAACTTCTACATTAAGGCTAGTTCCTAATGCTGCCGATGAATTAACTAAAAACCTTGTATTACCCTGAATATTAGCATTATTATAGTCTATTGTATTTATAATAAATTCTATTTCTGTTGTTTCATTTAGCGCATTACTTATTTTTTTAAATACTATGACATCTTGAATATCACCACTTGTAATAGGCATGATTATCGTATTATTTGATGCTTCAGGTTGTGTTATAAAATCTACTCCGTAAACCGCCTTGTTTGAATTTATTTGAATAGTAAACGTGCCTTCATCTAAAGCCGTTTCAGAATAGACTAGATTAATATTTGTTTCGCCTTCAAAAGAAGTTAGGTTTGTAGACAAACTATCGAAAGCAACAACAAAAGGATCGCTATCTAAAGTTGCATCTTCACTACAAGAACTAAGTATTAACATGAATGCACTAAAAACTGGTATTATAAATTTTATTTTCATGATTTATAGATTTAAATTATAAGCTAGTTTAAAAAAATAAGACCTTCCGTAACCCAAAAGTAAATTGTCTGGAGGGCCATCATGAGCGCCACCAGAAAATGCGGTTGTATTTACAGAAGACACATTAAAAAGGTTTCTTACCCCTACGCTTGTTTCTATTTTTTTATCTAAAAATGTTTTTCGTACCGTAAAATCTAACCAATTAAAAGCATCCGTTACACCTGCTTGGTATTCTTGATTACCTTCATCATTTGTTTTTTCAACAAACTGTTGTTCTTCTCCTACATATTTATAGTAAAGGGAAAACGATGTGTTCCAATCTGGAATGGTGTAATTAATACTACTGTTTAATTGAAAACTAAAAAGAAAATCGTCTTTAGAATTTGTACTACTGTCTAACGTTTTCGAAATACCTAAAAGAGAAGCTCCTAATTGTAATTTAAAGCGATTATGTTGAAGTGAGTTTTCTGAAGAAATGCCAAAAGATTTGTAAGTATCTATATTGCTATATTGATCTACTCGCGGACTTTGCTCTACAATTATAAGTTCTATCCGGTCTTTAACATTAATATACGACGTACTTATTCTGTTTTGAATACGAGTGATACCGTTAGATAAAGCATATTGTTTTTTTAAGTATATAAAGGCAGACAAACCACCCTCTGGATTTAAATTAGTGTTCCCTTGAACGTTATGATTTACATCTACTAAATATGTAAAAAGTTCGTTATAACTTGGAGTTCTATTGGCAGAACCAATAATGGCTCTTAACTGGAAATCATTTTTTAAAATGTATTTTGAACTTAATGAAAGTACATATTGATTGTCAAAAAGATTGGTAAAAGACAAACGTGCACCAGGACGTAATGAAAATTTATCCGATAAGGTAATTTCTGACGATGCAAACACATCATAACTATCTAAACGTTGTTTTACACTATTTTCATCAGGATTAATAGTAATTGCCAATGACGAACCAAAACCACTCTCGTTGGTAAGCTCGTAGCCCGCTTGAAGATTAAAATTATCAGTATAGATTAAATTACTAAATGTTCCTCGAGATAAAAATGCTTTTCTAGATAAATATTCTCTTTTTAATACATTTAGCTTTTCGTCTTCTCGTATGCGATACCTGTAAGTTTCTAAGTCTTTTCTTTGTTCTTGATATGACATGGAAACATTATAATTTACCTTTTTTGCTAAAAGACCTGTTGTATTTAAATGATGTATAAAACGATTATTTATAAAGCCTTCATCAAAAGCAGAAGGGTCACTAGTATCTGTCTCAGGTTTTGTGTTTAATTCGACAACATTATTATACTTATAAATATGCTCGTTAAAAAAATCGAACTTATAGAACACATTAAATCGATCTTCTTTATAGTTTAATAATAATTTTACATTTTGTTGTGCTTTTGGCAACCACAAATGGCCTCTTAATGAATCGTTTTTATCGTAAACCTTGCCTTGTCTATTATCCCAAAAACCACCGAAATCATTTCTTAGATAAGAAATATTTCCAAATATGTTCTTTGTGAAATTATGTCCCATTTTTATGGATTGTATATGCCTCCCTTTGTTAAACCACTCATACTCTTTACCAACAGTTTCCTCTTGTACAAAAGCTTTTATTTGAGTTTTATATTTTAATGATTTTTTAGTGATAATATTTATAACGCCAGATATAGCATTAGCGCCATATTGAACACCCATAGCACCTTCTACAATTTCTATTTGTGCAACATCATCAAGACTTATTAAGGTTAAATCGACATTATTCCCTAAGCCTTCTTCGCTAATAACAGGTATATTATCTATAAGTATTTTAAAATATTGAGCATTCAAACCAAATAAACTCACCCCAGACTTACCTGTTGATGTATTTGGACTAATATTAATATTTAAACTTTGATTTAATAAATCAGCTAAATTATTAACCGCCCGTTGTTCTATTTCTTTTTGGTTAATAACCTTTACCTCAAAAACAGATTTTTTAACAGATTGCGTATTGTACTGACCTGTTATAATAACGGTTTCTAAATCATTCATTTTTATAGAATCTTGCTTTACTTCTTGAGAGTAAATCAAGCTTGAAAAAAAAAGTGAAAAATAAATGCTTAAATAATTTTTATTTAGAATCATTCTTAATTAGATTTGCAGCAAATATATGTCTTATTTTAATTCAGTCTAAATAAGAATAGGTAAATTTTAATATTTTTTTCACAAATAAAAACAAACCATTAAAAATGAAACGATTAGCTATTTTACCTCTATTAATTTTAACATTTTCATTACATGGAAATGCACAAAGCAAGAAAAAACAAGATGCCGAAGCCATTAAAAAAATGTGTGGATGCTATGAAGTCACCTTCAATTTTGCAGAAACTTTTAACTACAGTAAAGATTCCCTTTACAAACCATCAAAAACTAAAACAGATAAAGGTTTAGAGTGGGCACAACTCGTTAAAGACGATAAAAACAAAGTATCTATACAGCATATTCTTCAGGTAGGAAATCCATCAAGCCCACATATAGTAAAACATTGGCGTCAAGATTGGCTGTATGAGAATACTCGTTTTTATATGTTCAATGGCGATAACAAATGGAACTCTGTTTCAAAATCAAAACATGAAGTTAAAGGCCAATGGACGCAAAAAGTATATCAAGTAGATGATAGCCCTCGTTACGAAGGTTCTTCAACTTGGGTACATATTGATGGAAAAAGCTATTGGGAAAACACAACTGATGCCCCGTTACCAAGACGTGAATACACCAAACGAAGCGATTACAATGTAACCTCTAGAGGAAACCGTCATGAAATCACTAAAACAGGTTGGGTACACGATCAAGATAATGCAAAAGTGATTCGTGAGAATGGAAAACGAGATGTGATTTTAGCTAAAGAAAAAGGATATAACACCTACGTAAAAGTAGATGACAACAGATGTAAAGCTGCTGCAACTTGGTGGGCAGAAAATCAAGAGAAATGGGCATTAGTACGTACTAAATGGTCTGATGTTTATAACAGAAATCAAAACTTAGAATTAGAAGCTAAAGTTGAAAACAAACAGCTTTATAAATACTTGTTTTCTGATGATTATACTAAAGCTGATGACATTAATGCAGTAATCGAATCTTTTATAATTAAATAATATAATGACAAATACATTAGCCAAAATACTGCCCACACTCGCTGTAGCACTATTTATTTTCTTAGGTTTTAAAAGTAAACCTATAAATATATCATCCTATAAATGTATGATTCAAATGATTGATTATTCAGGTGAAGGCGCATACATAACCATTTCGTTGCTAAATCCAAAAGGCGAATATGAAAAAACATTATACGTTCAAGGTGATGATGATGAATGGTATTCTGACATTACAGCATGGTGGAAATTTCATGGAAAAGTTCGTACTGATATAGATGCGGTAACTGGTGCTACTATTGGTGGAGGCGAACGCGCTATAAGTGTTATTCGAATTGAAGATAATAAGATTGATACGGGTTATAAAATCCGTTTTGAATCGGCTGTAGAAGACCAAGCCTATTATAAAGATGATGTTGAGTTCGAACTCACATCAGCGTCTGTAAAAAGCAAAATAGAAGGCCATGGTTTTATTCGTCATGTCCGTTTGATGCCACAATAAACATAACAAAATGACCATTTCTATATGGAGATATAGTCACCTAACACTGGCTATATCTTCTTCTTTATTCATATTACTAGCAGCCCTAACTGGCAGTATTTTAGCATTTGAACCTATTTCAAATCAGCTAAAACCTTATGCTGTCAAACATGCTAATACGCTTTCTCTTTCTAAAACGATAGAAAATCTAAAAGCAGAATATGATGAAGTGATTCATATAGAAAAAGATAAAAACGATTTTGTAACAGCTTCTGTTTTTACAAAAGAAGGACATAGTGAAACGTTTTATATCAACCCGTTTACAGCTAAAAAAATAGGAGATATTATTGAAAAAGCTCATATTTTTAAGTTTGCAACCAATTTACATCGTTCATTATTTTTAAAATCTACAGGACGTATTATAGTTGCTGTAATCTCTTTTTTACTGTTTTTAATAGCCATTACAGGCGTACTTTTAATTATTAAACAACAAGGTGGCGTAACACACTTTTTCTCAAAAATAGTTAAAGACGATTTTGCACCATATTATCATACAATTATAGGTCGACACACATTAATACCAATAATTATTGTTACCCTTACGGGGATTTATTTATCGTTAGAAAAATTCTCGTTATTACCTTCAAATAAAAATACCCATATTTTAAATGAAGTGGTTTTAGCTGAAACTTCAATATTAAACATTACAGATTTCAGTCTTTTTAAAACACTTACACTAGAAGATATTGGACGTATTGAATTTCCTTTTTCTGATGACAATGAAGATTACTTTACCATAAAATTAAATGATAAAGAATTACTTGTAAATCAATATAATGGAAAAATAGTCAGCGAAAAGAAAGATAATTTAATTTCCTTAGCTTCAAGTTGGAACTTGGTGTTGCATACTGGGCAAGGGTCTATATTATGGTCTGTTATTTTACTATTAACCTGCATGGCTATCTTGTTTTTCATGTATTCTGGATTTACAATGACTTTAAACCGTAGAAACAATAACATCAAAATTAAAAATAAATTTAGCAAAGATGCTGCCGAGTATATTATTCTGGTGGGATCGGAAACAGGAAGTACTTTTGGTTTTGCAACAACATTATACAACGCCTTAATTGCACAAGGTAAATCAGTTTTTGTTTCAGAATTAAATAACTATTCCAATTATAAAAAAGCAGAACATTTAATCATTTTCACCTCTACTTATGGCGATGGCGAAGCTCCAGCAAATGCAACTCATTTTGAAAGATTAGTGAATACTATTCCTCAACAAAAAACATTGAACTATTCTGTTGTTGGCTTTGGTTCTTTAGCTTATAAAGGGTTTTGTAAATATGCCATTGTGGTGGATTCTATATTACAATTACATGAAAAATTCATTCCAAATGTAGCGCTTCATAAAATTAATAATCAATCTTTTAACAATTTTAATAATTGGGTGTCTTCGTGGAGTGACTATAAAGACTTAAACCTGAAAATTGAAAAACCAATAAGCACAAATAAGTTAAAAAAAACTAAAGAATTTAAAGTCGTTAATCGGACTAAAATTAATGCTGACAATTCCTTTTCACTAGAATTAAAACCTGTTAAAAAAGCCAAATTTACTTCGGGAGATTTACTTCGTGTTTATCCAAATAATGACACCATAGCGCGTCTATATTCTATTGGTAAAATAGATAAAAATATAATGCTTAGTATCAAGAAACATGAGTTTGGGATATGCTCAAACTATTTTAATCAACTTAAAAAAAACGATATGATAGTAGCCGATATAAAACAAAATAAAGCATTTCATTTCCCTTTAAACACTAAGGAAGTGGTTATGATATCTAATGGTACAGGCATTGCGCCATTCCTCGGAATGATTAATAATCAAAATGCGAAACCTGTAAAATCATATTTATTTTGGGGTGGGCGCACGAAAGACTCGTACCAAATGTATTCAAAATTAATAGATAAGGCCTTTTATAATAAAACGCTTTCTGGGCTTTTTATTAGTTTTTCGAATGAGGAGAGTCAAAAAAAATATGTTCAGAACTCAATTTTAGAAAAAGTCGATTTAATATCTCGTGTATTAAAAAATGATGGTCTTATTATGATTTGCGGTTCAATAGCTATGCAAAACGGCGTTATGAAAACATTGAAGAGCATTTCTATTTCTAAATTGAATGCGCCATTAAATATGAACCAAATAAAAACAGACTGTTACTAGTCATAAAAGATATAATCTATGTGTGATAATAATATAAAAATCTTATCTAAAGTAAAAAGTGGCGAATTATCTGTATGTAAGGCTTGTAAAATATATCATCTTGAATTCAATAATATATATCTTGAGTTTAATCGAAGAGAATTTGAGCAATTTAAAGACTACATTCTAGACCTTGAGATGGATTATTGGGAACATAAATATGCTAGAGCAAAAATGAAAAGGAAAATCCCTATCCCTAGCATGCAACCTAATCTTGTTTTAATGTTTAGACGACAAGAGATAAAAGAATTACAAAAGTTATTAACTCAGATTAATGAGAATACTTTTAACACCTATTTAGAAGTGAATGACATTGACTATAAATTCATATTAAATTAAAAATCATGGATGATATTAATACAATATGCTACAATAATTTTGGAATTGCTTTTCAATGGAAAAGGAGTGTTGCCAAAGATTTTAATAAAATTCAATTGGTGTTTAAAAATACTGGACTCTTTTTAAAACCAAAAGAACTCATCCAGTTCTCTAAAAATATTGAGTATGCTTTAGAAAAAACAAATTCGGATATGAACAACGAAAAAAATAATACTTCAAGATTATTTCTATTAGAAGCACCAAATCCGCAAACAAGTTTTTCTATGACCTATAAAGAACTAAATGATGTAAAGGATTTAGTAAAAGGCACCTTGTTTCAACTTGAGTTATATGATTTTCTTGAACATAAAAATATTTATTAACTGTTTAGATTAATGTATTTCCTTTAATGAAATCAGTAGTATTTAATTTAATATCTAATGTATTTATACATTCAAGAATACAAAATACATTTTTAAAAATCATTCTTTTTATCTGAGTGTTTTTGTTTGTAATGGAATTCAATTGAATAATTGACTCCTTATGGATTTCAATAGTATTTAATAATGTATCTAAATCTTGAATGGTTTTAAGTTTATCGACACTAACATAACCAATATACTTCAATTTATTTTGATTAAAAAGATACCTCGCTCCAGCTTTAATAGCATTATTAACACCTCTGTTTTGCTTAATATCGACAACAACAGTATTTAATTTAGATATTTCTTTTAATGCTTCCAATCTATCCAAAGTAGCATCTTCACTTCCGTTATTTATAAGACATAAATGCAAATGATTCTTAACATTAGACAAACCATCAAATAAATTTCTAGAGATATCAAGCTCATTATTATAAAATACTATAATGACTCCTATTTTCATATTCAATATAATTAAACTACTTTCAAATTTTGAGACGTAGCAGGTTTAGTATTTGATTTTTTTCCTCTATACACCCAAGCTATTTGAGCTAATTGACCAACAATTTTTATAGAATCTTTCATAGACAGTTTAGAACCATCGGCATGAATCCATCGCTTTAATGGTTGTTCACAGATATAACTTTTAGCTTTTTCTATTCCAAAACGAACAGTCATTCTTTTAAAAATTTCAACATCAAAAATCCATTTTGTAACAAACTTTTTACTGAACGCTACTTGTATAACATCTTTATGAAAAATCTTTGCACCACATTGTGTGTCTTTAAAATTCATTCCTAAAATTTTTATGATAATAAAATTAATAGTCATACTAATAATTTTTCTTGCCGATTCTTTAGTAATATTAGCTCCCATTCTACTTATTCTAGAACCACTCACTATTTTAAAATTTGAGTTTTCAATCGTCTTTACTAAATCATCAAAATCGGCCAAATCTGTAGATAAATCAGCATCTAAAAAACCGATATAATCTAAATCTGTTTTTTTAACCATGTGTAACATACCTAATCTTACCGCTTCGGCTTTACCTCCATTTTTATCGCAATCGTAAACCGTTATAAAGTTTTCACGTCCTTTACGCAAACTATTTAAAACCTCTAGCGTTTTATCTCTACTGCCATCGTTTACAAAACATAAATGGTACCCCGAATGTTTATCGATAAAAGTAATGAACGCATCACTTAATAAGCGCTCTTCTTCATTATAACAAGGAATAACAACGCCTACACATCGCTTTTCAATGATGACATCTTTTGTGTTTAATACTATCACATCCGTTTTTGGCCTACCAATAAGTCTTTTAACTCTGGCGCAAATTTCGTTTAAGCTTAAAGGTTTTTTCATGTAATCATCAATTCCTAAATCAAATCCTTTGGTAATAATAGCATCGTTTGTGTTTCCTGATAAAACCATAATCGGTGTCTTAGGATGTTTTGAAGCCCTAATATGTTTTACAATATCTAACCCCGATACATTGGGCATATTAATATCTACGATGACCAAATCTGGATTAAAAGTATCATATAGTGTTATTCCCTTATTAGCGTCAGTTTCAATTTTCACATCGTAACCTAATTCTTCTAATCTTTTTTGTAATGGTAACAACACTAATTGCTGATCATCTATCGCTAATACTTTCATAATTAAAGTTTTTGTAACTATTTATAGGTCAAAAATACTCAGCTAACGCTTGTAAAAATGAATATTTAGATAAGCATAAAGCGAAGTGTAGACGAATGGTAATTTTGTATCGATAATTAAAAATGGATGGGCAGAGCCTAAAGAAAAAATCATTTCCTGCTTTTTATCCAAGAATACCTTTCTCCCCACTTTAGTATAGGCGAGGAGTAAGGAATTTCAAATTGCACTATATCAATCTATAATTAAAAATAATAGACACTTAAAAAAAACAAGGCTATTTATGTATCCATATGCTTACGAATAGTCAAATTGACATTTGGCTTCTGATTCTCTAATTTTAATTGCTTTTCTCCCCAATTTCTGAGGTGTTCGATAAAAGGAATTAGTTCCTTTCCAATTTCAGTTAAAGAATATTCAACTTTTGGTGGAACTTGGGCATAGACTTTTCTATTAACCAAATCATCTTCCTCTAGCTCTCGTAAGACTTGGGTAAGCATCTTTGGTGTTATATCGGGTAAACATTTTTTAAGTTCACCATATCGCAATAAACTATTATGGTGCAAGTGCCATATTATTCTGCCCTTATATTTACCTCCAATTCTTTTAAATCCATAATCAACAGCACAAATGGAGTTTTTTGAATTTATTTTCATAATATATAAATCTTAAAATACTGATAAACAGCATTACTATCATTTTATAAAGTATAATACATAATTGTATATACTTGACTAAAATATACTATTTTATTAATTTAGCAAAGAAATAATACCAAGAAATATGAATAGAAGAGAATTGCTTAAAATAACAGGCTTTGCATCGATGTCCGCAATTTTGTCCCCAACTTTAATGAGTTTTACAAAGACGAATAAAAAATCAGTTATAGCTATCCCTCCAGGATTTATTCAATTTCAAATGGGAGATTTAGAATTACTTATTCTAACGGACGGGTATGTTCCAATGAAAAACTTGCAACCCGTTTTTGCACCAGACGTTAAAACTGAAGACGTAAATACTAAAACGTCAAAAATGTTTGAAAAGACAGAGAATGTTGAAATCAGTATCAATATTATGCTTATAAAGAAGCAAGAACAATTGATTCTTATAGATGTTGGTAGTGGCCCTCATTTTGGAGAGACAGAAGGATGGTTGCCACAAAGTTTACATGAAGCTGGAATATCAAACTCAGAAATTACCGACATATTCATTACGCACGCTCATCGAGACCATATAGGTGGTATTCTGGATAAAGAAAGTAAACTTATTTTTCTAAACGCCAAGTATCATATCTCTCCAAAGGAATTTAATTTTTGGACGGCTGAAAAACCAGATTTTTCTAAATCGAAGCTTTCAAATTATCCAGAAACAGGGGTTTCATTCACAAAAAACATCTTACAGAAAATAAAAGACAAGTTATATTTTTATGAACACGGTGAGTTATTATTTGATTGTCTTAAACCTGAACTTGCAGAAGGACACACGCCAGGGCATACTATTTTTTCTGTTTTTTCAAAAGAAAAAATAGTAACACATATTGTTGATACTGTACACAATCAACTCCTTATTGAAAAGCCTGAATGGGGTATACAATGGGATGTAGATTTTAAAAAAGGCATACAAACAAGAATAGAAATATTGGGTAAAGTTTCAAAGAATAATGAACTTGTAATTTCCACACATTTACCTTGGCCAGGAATTGGTCATATCATTAATACTGATAATGGTTTTAAATGGAAGCCTTTGGCTTATTCTACTCCTAGAAAGATAACGATATAATTTTCAATAGAGATTTATAGTCACATTAGTAATTAATCCTAATATATCTTTTCTGACTTGTGAGAGGAATATTTAAATAGTATTAATATGATTTAGAAAAAACTAACAATGTTTGAAGATATTGCCTATATAATTTCTAAATATGAACGAGATATTGTTGACCTTCAAGATGGAACCGCCAATTTAATTATCTATATTTACATTATAGGATTGCTACTACAAGCCAAATGAAAGAAACCACGAATAAATACTTGATTGTTGCTCTAATTTTAGGATTAGCTTTTCATGGCACTTCCATTTTCTTTACATTAGAAACGACCTATGATGCTTTAATTCATTTGTTTTTTGCCGATCATTATGCAGGCAGTTGGTTTGAACCTTGGAATTACAAATGGTACACGGGGTTTACAGTTATGAGCTACCCACCATTAGTGCATCAAACTATTGCTGCACTTTCACTTATTGGTGGATTAAAATTTGGTATGTTTACCGTCGCCTTAATTAGTATTGTATTATTTATTACGGGTACGTATCGGTTTTCGCTTTTAATTACGGGTAATAAAACAGTTGCTGGTTACGCTTCCATTTTAGCTGTGTTATCATCGTCTTTTGTAGAAACCTTACATGTTTTTGGACAATTACCAAGTATTATTGGTATTTCGGTTTTAATGCACGCTTTGCCAGAAATTTATTTATGGTTAAAAACAGGTAAATACCGTTATCTATTTACCGCGTTATCTTTAATAGCTGTTACAGTAACGTCTCACCATGTAACCCCCATATTTGGAATGATATTTTTCATCTTTCCACTAATTGGCATGGTCATCATGGATGCGTCTAGAGAACAGGTAGACTCAATAAAAGCAGTTACATTCAAAGTGTTTTTGAATAGCTTTTTCAAACTTTTTAAACGGATTATAAGCTTCGGACTTTTATCGCTTGTAATTATTGTAGGTTGTATTTTACCGTATTGGATAAACTCAAAAAACAACCCGATTACACAAGTACCTATTCCACATGGTTCTCGTGATAATTTTTTAGAAATAACCTCGTCTGGTTTGGTTTTCTTTTTAATTCCGTGGGGTATTTCACTAATTCTTTTGCCTTATATATTTTATAGATTTTACAGTAAACGCTATTTGTTTTTTGGGTTATCGATAACCATACTTACTATTTTAGGAACTGGTGGAACTACACAAATACCAAGACTAATTTTAGGCGAAACCGCTTTTAATATTTTAACCTTAGACCGTTTTACACTTTGGGCATCCATCATGTCTCTACCGCTTTTTGGAGAATTTGTATATCGCTTTGTTGAGGGCGATTTAAAGACGCTTATTCAAGAACAGTTTGGAGCTATTTATCACCGTATAATTGGAGGTATTCTTGCTGGGTTATTCATTTTCATGACAGTATTTACAATGAGCTTGGGCTATTTTAGACCATCTCAACCTCAGAAAATAAAAATGTTGCCCATTGTAAATTTCTTAAATCAAGATCAACATGACCAATGGCGATATATGACTTTAGGTTTTGGCGACCAAATGGCATGGCTTTCGGCACAAACCAACGGAATGAGTGTTGATGGAAATTACCATTCGGCAAGACGTTTACCCGAATTGACTACTCGCCCAATTGAACGTTTAGAAAACTCAAAATTTAAAGGTGTTGAAGGGATTGGTTCACTACAACAGTTTTTAACAACGCCTGAGAAATATAATTTTAAGTATATTTTTTCTAATGATAAATTTTACGATCCTATTTTATATTTCTGCGGATGGCAACGTTTACGACAATTAGAAAATGGTATTCAAGTTTGGGAAAAACTAAACGTCCCTCCTATTTCTTCTATTTTACCAAAAGAAGATGTTGCCAAATGGCAAAAAATATTATGGGGCATTATGCCTTTTTTAACTGTAATTATAGCCTTTGTATTAAACATACAAATGTTATGGATTAGAGTTTTAAAAAGGAAATTAAAAACGATTCCACATTATTTAATAGTTAAAAATAATTACACCAAGTTTTCAAAAGGGGTTTTAAAAATCACTCATATTTGGTCTCTGTTTTTAGCCATATTAGTATGCTTTGGATTATATCAATTCTATATTAAAAATGATTCGCATCATTCGCCAGAGAACGCATTATTAGCTTATTATGATGCTTTAGACTTTAAAGAATTCGAAAAAGCATACAGTTTAATTAACCCAAAAAGTAATCTCCCTATTTCGCAGTATATGCTAGAAATATCGGTAACTGATGGCTTATTGAGTTCTTATGCAAAATTAGATGCTATTGAAACAATAATAACCTCTCAAACTGACAGTTTAGCTGCTGTAAAGATAAATACCAAATGGATTACGCCATTAGAAAAAATAAGTAAAACCGATTATAAATCGTTAACCAAATTAAATGGAAAATGGTATATAAATCCGGAAGATATCGATTTAGATTTACCACCAGACCAACTCTTCTCAAATAATACTACAACATATTTTAATCAAGGTAGACGACGTATAACCACAGAGCAAACTCATCACGAAGATGTTTTAAAACAACCCGTTCTAGAAATACTTTCGGCTAAATTGGTAAAACATAATAACAGCTATGCGTTAATTGGTGAAGTACAAAACATAGATAACGTGCCTGCCGATGTAGTTTTAAAAGGCACATTGTATAATGAGAACAATAAAGAGCTAGCGACATATAATGCTAAATATCATGTAAAACATAAACTGATGCCCAAAGAAGTGAGTGCTTTTAAAATTAACTTTGAAGGTATTGCATGGTCTAAAACACAAGATTCTATTCCTAAAACGTTCAATCCAGATGAATTTACGCCTGTTGAATTTGAAGAACAGCCCACTAAATTCAATCTGCAAGTTGCTGGAAATGTTTCAGGTTCCGATTTATTTAAAAGAACCACATTGAGTGATTTAACCATTTCTGAAGATTACATCTCAGGAAAGCTATTCAATTCTGGTATTGAAGAAGTTACCGTTCCGCAATTACTAATCACTTATTACGATAAAAACAAAACCATGCTTTGGGTGGATCATTTATTTATTGCTGAAGGTATTAGACAGCAACGTCAACAAGCTTTTGAATACCCTATTTTACAAAATGACACTCTAAAATTGATAAACGAAAATATGGAAAACTGTTTTGTGAATGGATTGCCAAATGCATCTATTTCAAACAAAATAGTTCCAAATAGAATCAAGAATCAAACACATTCCGTTTTACAACCTATAAACCATCCCCATTATAGCTTTATTAAAATTGAAATAAACACCTATATAGGAAACCCGAACTAATGAAATTAAAATTCACATACTTGCTCTTTTTAGGATTGATGATTTTATTATCATCAGCAACTTCAATAGACAGTATTGATGATTTTAAATTACTGACTACCGAAACGGAGTTTGAAGCTGGGCGTTCTATTGTATTGAAATTTTCGTCAACAGACAGCAAATCACCTCATCTTTATATTAGTAATAGCTATGGATCTACGCTTATAAAACCTAGTACAGGTTCTAGTTCTTTAAATTATCAAATCCCTGAATATATAAGCTCTAAAACAGGTGTTGTTTTTTGGAAATTATTGGGTAAGGATAACCAATTACAAGGTCAAATTAAAATCCTCCCAAAACAGGAAGCCAACACTATGGAAACATATTTAGGGCCACCAAGTATAGCCGCTGGCGGTGAAGATTACAGCATGCTTGTTGTTATTCCTACCGACAGTTATGACAACCCTTTAAAAGATGGCACAGAAGTTAGAACAAAGCATCAATTTTTAGAAAATATAAGCGAGACCTCTATTTACATGAAAAAGGGCATCAGCTACAAAAACATTTTTTCCGAAACTAAAACAGGGCGCATCCTTGTATCTTCATCACATTTAAATAAAAACTCAAAAGAATTCACAATCAACGTATTACCAGATATTCCAACAGATTTCACTATTGAATATCATCGCAATCATGATTATGCTGATGGCAATCAAATCACCTCATTCTCAACCTCAATTATAAAAGATAAATATGATAATATCGTGAGCGATGGTACTTACGTAGAATTCTTTATTACCAATACTTCAAACGCTATTTTGAAAACTGCTGGTACGACTATAAATGGTATTGCGACAGCCAAAATGATTCACCCTGATCATGAAGAAAACTGGATCGTTAAAGCCTTTATTGAAGGCATGGCAGAAAGCAAACAAATGGAGTTAACGTACAAAACCGTTATTTCAGATTTTGAGGTTACCTTTTCTGAAAACAATAGAACGATTACTGTTGGTCCTTTAAAAAGTTTTATGAATCAAATGATTCCTGATGGCTTAAACGTGTCACTTTTTATTTATCAAAATGAAACAAAAATAGAAACACTTTCAAAAAATTCCTTTGAAGGTTTTGTAGCATTTAAATTAAATACAAACAACGTCCCGACTAACACCTATTCATTTAAAGTTAAAACTGCTGGAATTGAAAAAATATACATCAATAAAAAACTATGACCGGTATTAATAAAAACATATTACGTAGTATTTTAATGATATCTTACATCGCAATAATCGCCTTGATTCTTTTTGGTGTTAGTAGCGTATTCAGTTACCTAAATACTGGCGCTGATCGAAGCAGTATGCTGCATACTGAGATTAAAAAGATAGATCAATACCTACCAAAACTAGAATGGGCACCTCTACAAAATGAAGGGCGGCCTATGGATTTACAAACCTTAAATGGTATTGAAAACGATTATTTGGATGCTTGGTACGTAAAACATATTGCTTATAAAACAAACACTACAGTTGGTATTGACGATTATTACACCGAAAATGCTCGGAAGAATATTTTTAATGCTATTGAACAAAATACTTCTGAAAATATTTCGATTGAAGGCACAACTCTAGAACATCATATTACTTTAGAATTTTTTAGTGAAGACGGACAATTGATTGTCTTAACTGATAATGATGTCATTGAATACAAACGTATTTATCAAAATGATACTGTTATTTTAGAAACGACTGAGAAATCGACTTATAAAATCACACTACTTTTAGAAGATGGCTTTTGGCGTATTCGTCATCTAACAAAAGAACAATCTGAAGATTATAAAAAAGAGTTTCTATCAGCTTCAAATAAAATCACAACGATTAAAGGCATTAACTATTATCCACAAGCCTCGCCTTGGGATATGTTTGGTGACAAATTTGACACCCTTACCATTTCTAAAGATTTCAAAATCATTAAAGATTCAGGTTTAAATAGTATTAGAATATTTGTGCCTTATGACGATTTTGGAAAAGCAAACGTAAAACCAGAAAAACTAAACAAACTCGCCCAAGTGTTAGATTTAGCTGAAGCTGAAAATTTAAAAGTCGTTGTCACTCTTTTCGATTTTTATGGTGATTATTCTGTTTTAAATTGGACGTTAAATCAACATCATGCGGCAATAGTCGTTTCCGCATTAAAAAACCACGATGCTTTATTAGCATGGGATATTAAAAACGAGCCTAATTTAGATTTTGATTCTCGCAAAAAAATTAATGTTTTGTCTTGGTTAGATAATATGATCGATTTGGTAAAATCTATTGACGAAATACACCCTGTAACTATCGGGTGGTCTAACTCGGAAAGTGCTAACATTTTAAAAGATAAATTAGATCTTATCACGTTTCATTATTATGAAGATTTAAATGATTTAGAAAAAACGTATCAAGATTTAAAATTAGGAATACCAAATAAACTCATTGCTATTACTGAGTTTGGAGTCTCTTCTTATAAAGGGCTTTGGAAACCATTTGGCAGTTCAGAACAAAAACAAGCAGATTATCATAAACAAGCTCAAACTATTTTTAGGGATCATACCATCAGCTTTATGTCTTGGACTCTTTACGACTTTATAGAAATACCAAAGGAAGTCGTTGGACGACTTCCTTGGAGAAAACGGGCTCAAGAACATTTTGGTTTTATTAACCAAAATGGAGAGACTAAGCCTGCCTTCAATTATATCTCTAAAAAATAGATTCATTAACACTTAACTTTTAAATAATCTTTTTTCGAGATATACGGGGCAAAAAATCATGTGTAATTATTTTAAGCAATAATTTGTTCCTCTAATTTTGCTTCTTTCTTGTTGTAAATTATTGTTTCAAACGTATTTAAGTACATATCTGCTATTCTAGACATTGGATACGCTGTAGCCGCTTTATAGTTTGCTTTTTCTAACGCTATTCTATAAGTATTATCTACAAGTATTTTTTGAATGGCTAAAGCTAAACTGCTTATACTTGTTGGCTCGAAAAACTCACCTCTATACCCTTCATCTTTAACCAAAAGCGCTAAATCTCCTAAATCTGGCATAACCACTGCTTTACCATAACTTCCTGCTTGGTGTAAAACTCCAGAACTTCCTGTTGTAGACGTATAAGGAAATACGACGATTGTACTTTCTTTAAATATTTTTGGCACATCTTCTTCGGCTACATATCCTGTAAATGTTAAACCTTCAACATGACTATATTGTTTTTCAACCGATTCTAAATAGCCTTTTGTATTTGGGTTATCAGTTCCTGCTATTACAACTTCTAAATTTAAATTAGAGTTTTTCTTTATAAGCTCTACCGCTTCTATTAAGCCTTCTACTTTTTTATACGTTCCAAACTTTCCAAAAGTCATAATTTTAAAAGGTTCTAAAGGAATCTCATAACTTGGTTCTTCAAGAACTTCAAAAGTACCGTGTGGAATTAACTTTACATTATTCACTTTATATTTATCTTCTAAAATATCAACATATTTTTGCATGGTCACAGCAACGGTATCGGCTTGAAGAATTAATCGCGTTAATGTAAATCCTATAAACCCGTAAACTTTTTGCATGATTTTATTATTTGTAAACCCTGCGTTTCCTAAATCGACTTCCTCTAAAATATTATGTAACAACACAATATTTGGAATCTTTTTTAACTTACATATTAGTGGCAGCATCAATCCTAAGGCAGCAGCTATTTTCTTATCACCAAATTTCATAAACTGTAAATTGAATAATACAGCATCTGGTTGCTCTTGATTTATAGCTTTAGTCACTTTAAAAATATTAGTGTAGCTATTAAATGTCCAACATTCTTTTATCGTTATTTTACAACCTGCTTCTGTAAACTTCACATCCTTTTTCCCTTCAGTAGTATCTGTTAATAATACAAGTTCTGTAATATTTTCTTTTTGCCTAAATTGCTTTACTAAATGATAAGCATATTCATTTAAAGTGACTTTGCTTGGCGGATAAGCTGTTACGATTGCTAGTTTCATTATGTATATATTTTAAAGGTTAGTTCTTAATTATACTACAAATTTGCATTATAATGAGGAGTAAAAGAGGCGACTTTAGATAGATTGCTAATTGGTGTCGACGAATGGAATATCATTGTAGATTAACTCAATATGTCCATCTGAACTATAGACTATAATTAGTGTTTATTCTTTCATAATCTAACCAGTTGTGCCTTTTTATTTATTAAGCTAAACTAAATGTCAGCTCTATTTCGACTTTTTTTGTCGAAATTATATCGAGAACAGATTTTTAAAATGGGGAATTTTATTCTTGATGGCTTTGCTGAACTTATCGAAGTATAAATTTTACTCAAAAAGTAGTTAAAATCGAAAAACATCTTCAAAATACACAACGAGTTAATCTTATGATTCTTTTAATTATATGACATAGAAAAGAGGCTGTCTAAAAAGTCTAGATTGTTGAGTTTGTCAAGTTGAGATTATCGAAATATATTATTGATTATCAGGAAGTTGATATATTTCAACAAGCTCAATATGACTGCTCGTTTTACTTTTTAGACAGCCTCATCTGTATTATGAATCCGTTTAGATAGACTATTTTTTTGCTTTTGATTTATAATCAAAAAAGAAGAAAGTAAGCTGTATGACTAAGAGTAAAATCATAGCTATTATTTGCATATGCACCACTTGCTCTAAACTATCATGATAAAAAACAACCAATCCCATTTGCAGCATCCCAAATATCCCAGAAATAACAACTGGAATATATTTATCTAAAGACAAGTAGTAATAGGCAAAAATGTTAGAGATGGCAAACATAGATGTCGCAATAGCGTATTTCCATAATAAGGGCGCCATAGCCGTATAGCTATCTCCAAAAAGTAGTGTAATAATAGTTTCCGGAAAACTTAAGCAAACCAATATAATACTAATTGAAATGGCCGCAATATAACCTATATATTTAAAAAGTGTTGGTGCCGTTTCTTTACCTTCTTTTTTAAGTTGAACCACTGTTGGTAATAACAACATAACGAACATCCAAGCAATGAAGTAAACAATTCTACCTATTAAGGCTAAAGAAGCATATAATCCGGCTTCGTAAGACTCAAAGTAATGTTTTACCAAAAGGATATCGCTGTTGTTTATAATAATTTGTGTCAACTCATAGAATGCAGTGATAACAAAGAAGCTTCTTATTTCTTTTGAGTGCGTTTGACTTAATACTAATGCTTTCTTTGGAATGATGCTTGGAAATTTAAAAGGAAACAATCCAAAGACAAACGAAGCGACTATACCAACTGCAATAACAACAGAAGATTTTATATCAAAAAGAAAAATAAGTCCTAATGTTATAATTAAACGACTCAACATTTCGCCTTGGTAAGTTATAGATAACAATTTGAAGGCTTTTTTACCCTGAAAAACACCTCTATTTACGCTCATTAAAAAATAAAGCGGTACACCACATCCAAAAATAACAAACATAGTAGATGACGATGTATTAAATAGACTTTGTAATTGGTTTGCAAATAGTATAATTAATAATCCCATTAAAACACCAACAAAAAGTGCATTTTTATATATTTTAGAAATGAAGCTTTTAAAAATTTCATTTTCAAAAAGTACTGAGAATTTAGCGGTTACTAATTGAAAGGTCATAGCGGCAAAACTCAATACTAATAAAAATGTAATAAGTACTGCAGCATCTGCAAATTGAGCCGGTCCTAAAACGCGACCAAGAATTAAATTATATAAATAATTCCCGCCGTTTACACCAAGAACGCTTAACATAAATAATCGCTCTGGAGTAATTTTATTTTGCAAACTTTTAATGATTGTAATCATTTCTAAAAATGCTAGTTAAGTTTGCTTTATTAAATATGCCCTTTATGCTTTTGTTTTCTTTTCCAAGAACAAAAAGTATTTTACTTCGCTTTTTAGCTTTGTTAGCAATACATTGCATAACGCTTAAAGCACTTTCATCAATTTGCTTTACTTTTTTAAGACATATTACAATCTCATAGTATGTATCTAACAAGTTGTCAAAATAATTTGCGACTTCGTCTGTATTAGTGTTGGTAAAATCTCCACATACTTCAAAAACACCTTTATTATTTATTATTTGGAAGTTCATAGTCTTATAAATTTGGGGTTATATCATTTAGGCTACATTACTTAAATATAAATCGTCATAAACTTCTTTACATCCAGTTCCAACAACATAAAACTTTATATCATGCGTTATAGTATCCGCATATATAGATCGTAACGCTTTCATACCATTAATATCAATTTCTGTTACGTCTTCAATATTAATAACTAAATCTTCAAGATTCATCATAACAGCTTCAATATGGTTTTTAAAGCTTAGTGCTGTAGTCCCATTTAATGTTCCTTCTACGATAAAAATTCCTTTTCGTTCTGTAATTTTAAGAGCCATAATTTTTAGGTTTTAATTAATATTGTTTGGGTTTCTTGATACAAAGATGTTTTAAGAATGTGTGTAATGTCGTTGAATTTCGTTCAGTGGCGTTTTGCTTTAGATGAGTGGATTAATTGTATTGTTTAACTGAGTAACCTAGCACATTTAGACAATCGGCTCCTGTAATTGCAACCTATAAATCAAAATAACAGCTTGGCTTACTTTCTCAATGGTTCAATAATTTCTTCAATTGGAAAAGGCTGTTCAAGAGCTTCGTATATCTCCTTACATCCATAACCTACAACAGAAAATTCTTTTTTATGAAACTGTGCTGCTTGAAAAAGTTCTCCTAATAACTTCACGCCTTTTCTATCTATAGCCGTTACTTTATCTATATTTAAGGTTATAGATTTGGTGTAGACCATTAAAAATTCTACATGATTTTTAAATTGTTCAATTGTCGTAGTATTAATAACGCCTTCTACTAAAAATATACCCTTGTTTTCTTTAATTGTAAGTGACATAATTTAAATATTTAATTTAGGTTGATTTGGTTTATCAAACAAAGATTACACAAGATTACCTTATTAGTCTTTGTCTTTAGTTGGTCTCTCGTTTACTATTTATAATTCTCGAATTATAACAACTGACTTGAAATTATCATTGTTATATTCTACATGTTTATTTTGATTTAATAATTTCGTGAAATACATTTAAATATGTTTGTGTTATTTCAGACATGGGGTGTGCCGTAGCCGCTTGATAATTTTTCTTCCCTAACTCAACTCGATGTGTATCATTAGTTACTATATTTTCTATCCCTTTAGCTAAACTTTCAACAGAAGTGGGTTCGAAAAACTCACCTCTATATCCCTCATCTTGCACAAGTAAAGCTAAATCTCCTAAATCTGGCATAACGACTGCTTTACCATAACTTCCTGCTTGGTGCAATACTCCCGAACTTCCCGTTGTGGACGTATATGGAAATACAACGACAGCACTTTCGTTAAACAGTGTTGGCACTTCATATTCTTCAACATAACCTGTAAAACGAACTTGTGATACATGTTTATAATCTTCTTGAACTTTATCTAAATAACCTGGCACATTGGGGTTATCTGTTCCTGCAATAACAACCTCTAAATCTAAACCTGTAGATTGTCTTACTTTCTCAACAGCCTCAATCATACCCTCTACTTTTTTATACGTTCCAAACTTTCCAAATGTCATGACTTGCATGGGAGCTGTAGGTATTTTATAATCGGGCTCTTCTGGAATTTCAAAAGTACCATGTGGTATGAGCTTAACATTTTTCACAGAATATTTCGCCTCCAAAATGTCCACATATTTTTGCATGGTAACAGCAACTGTGTCTGCTTTAAGAATTAATTTTGTAAGTGTTGTTCCTATAAATCCATATAGTTTTTGCATGACTATATTCGTTGTAAACCCTGCGCTACCCAAGTCAACTTCTTCAAGTATATTATGTAATAAAACAATATTAGGTATCCCTTTTCGCTTACACACTAAGGGTAACATTAAACCTAAAGCAGCTGCAATTTTTTTATCACCAAACTTCATGAATTGTAAATTGAATAAAACGGCATCTGGCTTTGTTTCATTAATAGCTTCCCTAACACGTAGTATATTAGAATAATTGTTAAAAGACCAACATTCCTTTATGGTTATTTGACACCCTGATTCTTTAAATTCAATATTTTTTGCTTCATCCGTAAAATCGCAGAGTAGTATTAACTCTGTGACCTCTTGTTTTTGCCTAAAGTGTTTTACTAAATGATATCCATATTCGTTTAAAGTGACTTTACTTGGCGGATATGCTGTTACAATGGCTAGTTTCATATTAGATTGGTTTTTTAATATTTGTTCGTTTTAGTGTGATAAATAATAAACGGACTACTAGAACAGAATGTCCCCTGTTAAAAAGACAAATTCATTAAATAAGACTATGTGATTAATTACAATAATCGATCAAATATAACACTTTATCGATAAATAAATAGGATTTATATTATATTTCTTTCAAATAAGTATTATATTTACGACAGAGAAAATCTTAAAAGAACGTTTTTAAGCAAAAAAAAACAAACCAAAAAATCTAATATCATGATAAAAATTCTAGCCATAGATGATCAGCAATTAATTCTATTATCATTAGAAAAACATTTAACCGATTTAGGTTTTGATATCAAATGTGCAGACACAGGAGAAAAAGGTTTAGACATTTTTGATACGTTTAAACCAGATATCGTTATTGTAGATATAAACATGGATGGCATGTCTGGATTAGATGTTGTGAAAAAAATTAGGCATGAAAAAAAGTCTGATACCAAAATTTTAGTCCTTTCGGGAAATACTGATGAGGATACTATTATTGATGGATTTGATTTAGGTATTGATGATTACATGAAAAAACCAGTATCCCTTAACGAAGTAACTGTAAGAATATCTAGAATATTTGGGATAAAAACGAATAAATCACAAAACAAAAACACAAAAGACCAGATGCTTCAAAAACGTTGCGTAGGGGTTGTTATCCCCTGTTACAATGAAGAAGACCGATTACTAAGTAAAGAGTTTATTGATTTTGTAGACAGTAATTTAGGCTACCATTTATGCTTTGTAAACGATGGCAGTACAGATAAAACTTTAGAGGTTTTAAATATATTACAAAAGGATCGAGAAACCAATATAAGTGTTTTTAACTGTGAAAAAAATGGAGGAAAAGGTGAAGCTGTAAGGCAGGGTGTTTTACATTTAGCTAAAGATCCGCAATTAGATTATATAGGTTATTTGGATGCCGATTTATCTACAGATTTTAGAGATTTTGATGATTTAGTTAAAACCATAGAAACTTCAGATTTTAAAATTGTAAGTGGATCAAGAATGAGTAGAATGGGGGCAGATATTACTAAAGAATCTGCCCGTAAAATAATTAGCAAAACAATAAACCTTATCATAAGAACAATCTTAGGTATGTCATTTAATGATACACAATGTGGTGCAAAAATTATGGATAAAGATATTGTAAAACATATGTTTAAAGATAAATTTATAACGCGTTGGATTTTTGATGTTGAGATTTTTATAAGAATGAGAAAACATTACGGAAAGAAAAAAGCGATTTCATACATCTGCGAACAACCTCTTAAAAGGTGGATTCATGCCGATGGCTCTAAACTATCCATGAAAGACTCGATCAAAATTGTTGGGCAACTTGGACAAATAGCAATACACTACAGATAAATATTCAATGATATAGAACACAAAAGGCTTTATAACCATGAAAGGGCTTTTTGTATCGTGCAGTTACACGTTGCTGTTGACGAATGATTCTATACTATTGATTAACTTGCATATGTAATAAATGAAATAACCATGTCCTTAAAAAAACTACTAGCATTACTTGTCTTATTAGTACCCGCGCTCATACATGCACAAGACATGCAAGAAGGATTCACCTATTTAGAAACTGGTAAATACGTTAAAGCTGAGTCTTTTTTTAAAACTATTTTAAAAGATCACCCAGATAATAAAACAGCAAAACTATGCTATGGGCGTGCTGTTGGTTTGCAAGGTGAATCTGGAAAAGCTGTTTCTGTTTTTACAAAACTTTTGGAAACCTATCCAAACGATTTTGAAATAAAATTAAACTATGCCGAGGCTTTACTTTGGAATAAAAATTATAACGATGCTAAAGGATATTATGAGGGACTCATCAAAGAAAACGACCAGAGTTTCCCTGCGCTTTTAGGGTATGCTAATACGTTATCTAATCTTAAAATATATGACAGCGCTTTAATATACGTGAATAAAGCTTTAGTTGTTTTACCAGGAAACCCAAACGCATTAACTTCTAAAAAATATATGTATTTAGGTTATGCATATCAAAATCAACAAGATCAAAACTACGTAGAAGCAGAACGCCTTTTAAAAGAAAATCTATCACTTTTTAAAGATGATAAAGACACACTTTTAAATCTAGCAAATCTGTATTTAATTGCTGGTGAATTTGATAAAGCCGAAGCCACATACACTACGATAAAAAATAATCCAGATAATAAAACAGTAGCACTTAACGGACTTGCTTTAGTAAAGCATCTAAAAGGCAAAGAAAAAGACGCTTTAAAAATTAGCGAACAAGCATACCATACCATTCCAACATTAAACGACGTTATACTTATACAACAAACCAAGGAACGTTACATACAAGCACTTATTTGGAATAAAAAGTATAAAGATGCCAAAGCTTCAATTGATAAATTTATTGAAGCACAGCCTTCCGAAAACTGGATCTTAGCCTTACGTGCTACCTTAAATATTTATAAAAGTGATTTTAAAAAGAGTGTTACTGATTACAACCGTATTTTAGAAAACGACAGCAGTTCTTTTGATGGGAACTTAGGAAAAGCAAATGCTTTAAAAGCTATTGGTAAATATGATGACGCCTACCAATCGGCAGAAAACACCTTAACCTTTTACGACAAGCAAAAAGATGCCAGCAATTTTATAAAAACATTAAATACAAGCTTTACACCGTTTTGGGAAACCAAAGCTTCTTATTCTTTTGATAATGGGGATAATAAAGCTTTTGCTGTACAAACCCATATAGAATTCCCAACCTCAACCAAATTTAAATGGTTGGCTAATTATGGTTATAGAACAACGAGCAATAAAGTAACTGATAACGATGCTACATCTAACGATTTTTCTTTAGGCTTAGCCTATCAGATTTTGCCAAATATAACCTTTAAGGGAACAGCGGGCGTTACATCAGCAAAAGCAAATACGAGTGATTACACACAATTGGTAACCGATTTAGCACTTAACATAAAACCGTTTAAACTACAGGTTTTAGATGTTGGTTATAAAAGTGAAATACAAAGTTTTAACGCCGAATTATTAGATCGGGAAATCGTGATGAATAACCTGTACGCCAATTACAACTTAAGCACAAACTTTAATTTAGGATGGTTCACACAATATTTTTACACCTGGCAAAACGACGATAATACTAGAAACTTGTTGTTTACTTCTTTATATTATAATATACTTGCTAAACCCGCTTTAAAAGTCGGTTTAAACTATCAATACATTGCATTTAAAAACCAAGTACCAACCATTTATTTTAGTCCAGAAAAATTTAATGCAGCCGAAGTTTTTGTAAACATCATAAAAGATGAAGTAATTACCAAACCTAAAGAATGGTTTTACGAGTTAACTGCTGCCACAGGTTTACAATATATTGAGGATGATAGCAGCCAAAGCACCTATCGTATACAAGGGAAATTAGGGTATAAATTCTCAGAACGGGCTTTATTAAACCTTTACGGCACACAAAGTAATATTGCCTCGGCAACCAATGGCTTTACGTTTAGCGAAATTGGATTACGTTTTAAATGGTATTTATTTGATAAACCCTTTTTTAGGTAGTAAAGTTTGATGCTTCGAATAATGATTAATTCAAACTAGCCTTTTTCTATATTGGATTCTATTTTGGCTCGCTAGTGCAAAATATTAATAGACTATAAAGAACTAATTTTTATTGATGATTTTTGTAATACATTTATATCATTCGACCTTCCATTTTTTTGACATACTATTTCTTCATGTTTTTACAACAAATACAATGTGGATATAAACTTATGAATAGGTGTTTGCTATTATATTATTTTTTGTGTCGCTCCCATGGAGCTCATGTTGATTAATCTATTGTTTTCTATTGATGTTTTACCGCGCTGCGGTTGTATTAATATTGTAAATATAATATACTGTTAAGACTCATCAAAACACAAAAAACATTCTGTTTTACTAAGGCTTGATATGCCAGACATGACTTATAATAATCCATTTTACACAAGATAACCGTTATAAATATTAACCCCAAACTATTTAGCTCCAGAGGAGCAAAATAACAATAGAATAAAAAATGTTATTGTTTTTTAGAACGCCGTAGGTGTGATATATTTAGTCTTCAGAAAACAAATAATCATCTTTATAATTAATACTATACGCCTTTAAAAAATCGATATATTCGTCTTTGAATGATTTTTTAGCATGATGTATTTCTTGATTTTCAATATATGTAGCAACAGTCTTTATTTGAGATTGACTTACTGAAAAAGCGCCAAACCCAGTTTGCCATTCAAATTTACCATTCACAAATTGTTTTTCATTGATCCATTTTGATGAGTTTGCCTTTATATCTCGTACTAAATCTGATAAATTACAATTTGGTTTAATGCCTAGTAAAATATGAATGTGGTCTGGCATCCCATTTATAACCATTAATTTTTGATCTTTATTGGTAACAATCCCAGTAATATACTTATACAATTCGACCTTCCATTTTTTAGAGATGCTATTTCTTCTTCTTTTTACTGCAAATACAACGTGGATATAAATTTGTGAATAGGTGTTTGCCATTCTATTGTTTTTTGTGTCGCTCCCATGGAGCTTATTTTAATTAATCTTTTTTTCTATTGATGTTTTACCGCGCTGCGGTTGTATTACTATTGTAAACATTATTTTCTTATTATAAATACCAACTCTAAACTATTTAGCTCCCAAGGAGCAAAATATCAATAGAATAATAATTGTTGTTATTTTTTTGAACGCCGTAGGTGTGGCATTATTAGTTATCAGAAAACAAATAGTTATAGTAATAACCAATATTATATCTATTTAAAATTAAGCACCAAAATCTTTACTCAATATTATCATCGATTGGTAATAGTGTTTTGTCTTCAACCATCTTATTAATTTTTGGCTGTATAATCCATATTCCAACAAAATAAAACCATAACATAAAAAATTCACCTGCAAAATCTCCAAAACTTACTTCTTTTTGTAATTCAACTGTCTTAAATGTTTTAGCAACAAAATACATGGTGTAAAATATTCCAAACATAGATAGTAAGTGAAGTGGAAATATTATTAGCATCATTCCTCCTATAAACCCAAAATCAGACTCCGTTCCATTTTGAACAACTCCACTAAAGATACCTCCAATAAAGAGCGAAATAAACAATATATAAACTAAAGGGATGAAGAAAAATATTTTAAATTTCTTTGTTTTCATTTTTACATTTTCAGGAACCTTTCCTTGCAAACCTATAGCTATTGACCAAAACCAACCAAAGAACACCCCCATATACAATATCATTATTATGGGAAAGAATTTCATAATATCAAACATAACCATTGGGTCTGGAATTGTTTCAGAATTAAAATTCAAAAACATTGTTCCCATCATTATTATTTGAAATAAAATTGGTATTCCAATCATTAAAATAAATAATTGCCAATGCTTTGCTTTTAAAAATTTGTATATCATTTTTTGTACGGTTTGTTTAACGTTTCTTTATCAATTTAAGTTCTTTATACTCAAACCCCCTTTGAGAAGTAACTTTTGAATGATTTGGAATAACTAAATCTTTATCAATTATCATAACACTATCTGACAAGAACTTCACATGCCATTGTTTTTCTTCATAGTTATAGAATACAGGGTTATTTAAATTCATCGATATAAATTCACCATTATTACTTATTCTAATTTTAGATTCCGTTTTTCGATAAAAATCAAATTCAATTTTATTTTCACTTAATTTATAAGTTGGAGGCCAATTCACTTTTACATTATTGAATATTGGTGGAGGTGGAAAATCAGTAGAATCAGTCCCAATATATTTTTCCTCAATCCAAGTCCCATATAATAATTCTTTTTTCCATTTAAAATCAAGTAAAGACATGGATATTGAATCATTAGGATAACCAATTCGGTGAAGACTTATTATACCATTGTTTAATTTCTTTATTCCTGAAACACTTCTTTCAAAAATTAAAAACGGAATACTTTCGTAATATGACAATTTCCAGTTGTTTGTATGTTTTTTACCATGAATATAAAACGTAGAATCTTTGAAGTCAATAATATTAGTCTCTTGATCTTTTTCTGAATAAATAAAGTAAGTCTTTCCGGCTAACAGGAAATCTGAATTATTTCTTTTGTCAGTTTGATTACAACTTACAAATATTAAAATCAGAAGAAAATAGATTGTAGACCTGTTCATTTATTAATGCTATTTAACTATTAAAAAAGAGTGTGTGACACGAAATATACTACAATTAAAACAAAAAAGGCAAAAAACTTACGTCTTTTGCCTTACTACATTAGGTAATCTGCTATTAATTATTCCATAAGTAGTTTTGTTGTTTTATAAGTCGTATAGCTACTTTTAATTTTACAGAAATATATGCCAGAACTCAAATTACCACGTTCTAACTTTATTTCATTTTTACCGTATAAAGCGCTAAACTCAATCTGTTTTACTAAACGTCCAATTTGGTTATAGACCATTAACTCAACAGTTTCTACATTTTGTGTTGTAAATTGTATACGTGTACTAGACGTCATTGGGTTTGGTATCGCTACAGCATCTATTTCGTCAACTACTGCTATACTTTCTACAGACAATGCGGTACTTGTTGAAAAACGTAACTGCTCTAAAGTCATTTCTTTAGTAACTTCTTCTCCGTTATCGGCTAACATGGTAAACACAATTGATGTTACATCGTTTACTTCTAATGGCTCCCCATTGCTTGATACAAATTCTGAAAATAGTAAGCTATAGTCGATTAAATCATCTGTCAACTCAATACTTGTTTTGTATTGTGTTTCCCAATTGGTAATACTTTCTTTTACTAATCTTACAATCAATGTCCCAGTACCTTTTGCCTGTAATTTAAAGCTCTTATAATCAGATAAATCTATAGGATTAAACTTTGGAGTTAAAGCTCTATAAGCAGCTATATATTCACTAGTTATAGCTTTTAAAGAGATGTTACGTTCTACAGGATACTCATCATCATTAAATTGTGTTTCGTTTGTTTGTACAGTATAGTTTGTAACGTTTGTTGTTGGTGCAGCATCATCATATCCCCAAGGGCCATCAGACATAAATAAATCGTCTGGAGTTTGCTCACCATCTCCAATTCTAAAACCAATATCAAAAAGGTTTCCAGCATCGACTTGAACATTAGAGATATAATCACCGTTTAAATCTATATTAGATGATACATATTCGACATCATCCGTTTCTGTACCTCTTAATCCACCATCAAAAGTAACCCCTTCACTCCTATTTGTATTTACAATTTGTAAATCTAACATGCCGTTACGGTACGTTCCTTTTCTAACAAACACTGTTGGTGCTGTTGAGTTGTTATAATTTGTTATTGGTTTTTGAATATCCAATAGTCTTACAACTTCTTCTCCAAGACTTAATAAATCATCTAAAGAACTAGACCAGATTTGAAAATTATAAAATCCAACATTACTTTCGTATTTATCCAAGTTCCAATGACTTTCAATTCCGAATTCTGAATCATTATTTATTGATTTTGCAGAAAGACTTAAAACAAACTCTAAAGAACCATCAATGTTTCTGATTAATGATTTTATAAATTGTTTTTCGTTAATATCAATCGTTGAAACCGAAATTAATTGAGCGCCTAACAATCTATCGCAGATGTACTTTGTATGCTCGTAAACACCGTCTTCTGTTTTAAGTAATAAAATAGATGCTACAGCTTCATTATTTCGCATATAATCTACAGAATAGACTTCGGTTGCATTAGTAATGGTCAACAAATCTTCTGGAGATGACTCTATTACATCTTCTTCATTTATAACTTCTAATGGAATAAAATCTGATAATTGAGATACACCTCCTTTACCTGTATTTGACTTACCATATTTAGATGATTTTTTAAATTTCTTAGCTGTTGTTTTATCGAATTTATAACTACTCTTAGCACGATTAAAATTACGTTTGCTAATTTGTTCTGACAATCTGTTATTACTTTCTAATCCGCCTTCATTACCACTTGATGTCACTTGAATTACTGGACAACCCGCATAACCTGAACATGAAGGATCTTCACAATCAATTAATCCGTCTCCATCATCATCAATACCGTTATCACAAATTTCTTGTGGTACTGGCGCTGTGGGACAACGTGCTCCATCATTTTGAGAACTTGATGGTCCAAAAGCAAATAAGTTGGATTCCATTGCACCACCATTCACTACGTCTTGAACACTTTGAATCACATAAATAGTTCCTGTTTGGTTTGCCGATACATAAAAACGACCCGAAGCATCAAAGTAAACCGCACCATAAGTATAACTCAGTCCTGAAAGAATAGGTACTTCTCCTAATCCTTCAATAGATCCTGTTTCTGGGTTAATTCGATATAAAATATTAGTCTTTTTTTCTACGGTATATAATAGGCCATCAACGGCATTGAATGCCCAATCGTGTATGCTTATACTTTTTGAAAATTCTTTTGTTGCGATGTGCCCTCCATAATTATCTGATTCTGGATTTACATCAAGCGCATAATACGTTGTACCGCCACCCTTTAAATAATAAACACCTTCTGCACTTATATCGCCAACATAACGTCCGCTAGTTGGTAATTCATCAACATAAAAAATTAAAGTTGTAAAGTCTTTACCTATACGAACAATCGATTTTGAAGGAAAACTTAAAGATCCCCAAATAAATCCATCTACAGGATTATAAGCTGTAGCGTTTACAGTGCCTTCTGTAATATCTGTTGCAACTGTATACGAATTCCCTGAAGCTAAATCGATAGCATATACATCATTATATTGAAATAAGTATGCATTGTAATCGCAATTAAAAGGCGTGTCTTGGGCGTTAACATTAAAAGTAAAAACGCATAGTAATAGTATTAATTTTTTCATGATATTATTATTTTATACTACAAAAATAAAGGAGGGAAGGAGCTTAAAATTTAATTTTCGTTGGATGAAAATTAAGTGTAGACGAATGGTTAAAAAGTAAAGTTCAAAATATAAATATCAGATTTTATTTATCATATACGTTACAAAATACGAATAAAAATGTTACAAATTACTACAAAAATTAAAAAACAAATGAAAAGACTCGATTTAAAAGATTAAATCGATCAAACTACCATTGTAATGATAATACTGATAATTAAAGTAAATTTAAACGTTTCATTAATTCTGGTCTGTTTGAACGACTTACAGGAATAACATCTTTTTTAATAAGCACACTATTATCTTCAATATCTATAATTTTTTGAACATTGATAATGAAAGAGCGATGTACTTTTAAAAACAAATCGTTTGGTAACTTATCTTCTATCTTTTTTAAAGTAGAATGCACGGTATAATTTTTATCTTCAGTTTTAACGTTTATGTAATCGCCTTTAGCTTCAATTAAATAAATACTTGGAATATCTATTTTTATTAATCTGCGATCGATATTAATGTATAAATCATTAATTGAAGAGGTCTTCTCGTTTTCTGAAGATGAATTATTTGCAATAGGTTTTGATGCTAAAGATTCTGCTTTTAGAATCGATTTTTCAAAACGAGGTAAAGTAATCGGTTTTACTAAATAATCGACAATACAATCGTACTCAAAGGCTTCTATAGCAAATTGAGCATCGGAAGTTGTTAGAATTATTTTGGGTGGATTTTTTAATGCTTGAATGAAATCAAAACCTGTAAAATCAGGCATATGAATATCTAAAAAAATTAAATCAACTTCATTCTGATTCAAATATTTTATAGCTTGCATCGCATTTGGAAATGATTCTAAAACATTTAAACTTGAAACATTAGTGCAAAGTTGCTCTATTATGGTTCTTGCCGTTGCTTCATCATCTATAATAATACAATTCATAAAATAACATTAAAGGGTTGTTAAGAAATTAGTTATGGTATTAAGAATGATTTCAAAATCTTCTTTTCCAGCTAAACGGTCTTCTTTTAAATTCTCTTCAAAATCGTTAGCGACTTCATAACTTTTCTCAAGTCCTAAAATACTAATTTTATGTTTAAGTTTGTGCACATTTTCTGCTGCTTCTTTAAAATTATTGGATTCAATATTTTTTATATAAACGGCTTTCTCTTCCGGATACTCTGATTTTATTATAGTAATAAGCTTAGCTTCAAAAGTTTTATCTCCTCCAGATAAGTTATTTATATATGACAAATTGGGTTGTTCCATATTCATTTTTTTAGTGTAAAATAAAAGGTTGTGCCTTTATTAACCTCAGACTCTAACCAAATATCTCCTCCATAAAGGTTTACTATTTTTTTTACAATCGATAATCCTATTCCTGTAGATTCTGGGGTATTTTCTAATTTCTGAAAGGTTTTAAATATTTTGTCAAAGTAAACGGCTTCAATGCCTTTACCGTTGTCTTTTACATGAAACTTCCAAAAATCACTATCGTCTTCAACACCTATTTCAATATATCCTTCCACTTTATCGTTATATTTAACAGCGTTATCTATTAAATTTTGAAACAACTGTTTTAGTCTATATTTATCGCCTTTAACTATAGGTAAATTTGATAATTTTACAATTGAAATTTTTGATTGCAAAAGCGGCATATCAATAATATCTTCAACTAATTTATTAATATCTACATCGTAAAACTCGGTTTGATTTTTACTAATGGTTGAATAATCTAGAATGCCATTAATTAAGGTATCCATTTTCTCAACATTATTCCGAATTAGATTAATGCTATCATTTCCACTTTCATCTAATTTATCTTGATAATCTTCTTTTAACCATGTTGTTAAAGCATCTATACTTCTTAAGGGGGATTTTAAATCATGAGAAACCATATGCGCATAATCACTTAATTCTTGATTTTGATGGGCTAACTCGGTTAAAAGTTTCTCTCTCTGCTTGTTTATCTCAACAATTTCTGTCGTTTGCTTGTCGATAAATTCAACTAACTTCAATCCATCTAAATCTAAATTTTCTGGTTTTTCTTTTTCGGGAAGCTCATAAAATTTCAGCGTTTCTATAACACGTTTTAACTTATCAATAACTTCTTCTTGGGCAATAGCTTCTTGTTTCAATTGCTCATTCGCTACAAATAATTCTTCAGAACTAATAGACATAGCGCGTTGTTGCATCACATATTGTTCATCAAAATTAGTATAAGATCGATCGATAGCATCCAAAAATTGATCTAAGTCTTTTGAGGACTTAAGCGCTTCTGATACATACTTTCTGATTTGACGTTTAAGTAGTGAGTTCATTATTCGCTTATTAGCGTTATGGTCATAGTTTGATTATGCAACTGACAGTTATTTTCACCATGAAAAGGTGCTATTTCTCCGTAGGAATAAAAACCACATATAGTCGTTTCGTTCCCTAATACGGCAACAACTTCTTCTATTTCCTCCTCTACACGTTGATCTAAAACTAACTTTCTGCCAATACAACTTACTAATAAAGCCAATTGTGGTTTACTCGTTCTTAATTCCAAGGCTTGTCTTGCAGCACGTTCTGATGCATTTGCAATATTATCGACATTGGTCATCATAAGCTGTACTTTAGAATTTTCTGGAATATCTCCTGCAAGAATCATGGTATTTTCATCTTCGTTGATATTTAAAATAGTTCTAACAAATGATTGTTTTTCCTCTATTGATTTTACATTTAGGGGATATAATAAAGCTGCTGCAGGTAATTCTATAGATTTATCTCCCAAATATTTTTTGTATAAATCTAAAGCTGGTTTATTATCTAATTCATAAAGCACATTCGAGCTCGATTTGGTAACAACACGCTCTGGTCCAAAAGGTGTCCAACCACCATGAATTGAAAACGAGACTTCCAATGTTTCGCCATAAAAACCTATAGCAATAATTTCTCCTGGTTTTGGGTTTTCATTATAAGAAGCTACTGTTTTTTCAAATCGTGCAGCATCACCACATAAGCCTCCTGTTATCAATATATTATTTTCAAATGAAGCATTCATGCCTTTAGTTAACTCACTACCATTTACAAAACTACCTTCTGATAAAACAAAAACATATTTTAATCCTTCTTTGGGAAATTGATTAACTAAATCCGCTCCCGTTTTATAACTATCTGTATTTATAATATTGCTCGTTTTTATTAAAAACTGGCTCTTTTCAAATTCAGTAGCTGTTATGGTTATAGCGTCATCATCAACCCTATTTGAGGTAATATCGCCGCTTGTAGAACCAAAGACAATATGACCATCTGGGTATAACGCTTTGACATCACTATAAACAGTTTTACTTTCTAACATATAACGATTTCCCAGAACTAAAACTAAGGGTTTTATTAATGGTAAATTCTCTGTTAAATATTGCCATCCATCAGTTTTATCTCTTTTTAATTGTACCGTTTTCATAAATTATTTCTTTAGTGTAAAAAAGAATGTTGTTCCTTTTTCTGGTTCACTTTCTAACCAAATATCTCCATCATGTAAATCAACAATTTTTTTAACTATCGATAATCCTATGCCCGTAGAGTCTTTACTTTTATTTAAAGCATGAAATATTTTAAATATTTTATCATGAAACTTTTTATCAATTCCCATACCGTTATCTTCTATTGAAAATTGGTAGTGGCTCTTCAATTCTTCCACATCTATTTTTATAAAACCTTCTTCTTTATTTATAAATTTAATTGCATTTCCTATTAGGTTTTGAAATAATTGCTGCAGTTTTGTTTTATCACCTTTAAGTATTGGCAATGTATTTAAAAACTCAATATTAATGTGCTCAGGTTGATACATAATTTGCACTAAATCTTTTATAAGATGATCCAAATTAACATCTACTTTTTCACCATCTTTAGTTCCAACACTTGAGTAATTTAATACATCAGAAATTAACTGTTCCATTTTTTCAAGAGTGGTTTCAATAAGCGCAAAATTTTGTAAACTTACATCGTCTAATTTACCAGCAGTATCTTCTTTAATCCAAGTTACTAAAGCATCAATACTTCTTAAAGGTGATTTTAAATCGTGAGATACAATATGTGCATACTCTTGTAATTCGTCATTACTTTTTTCTAACTTCGATAATAACTTTTCCTTTTGAAGCTCTAAACTTTTTAAACCTGTAATATCTAAATGTACTCCTATAGAACCAACAATCTCGCCATTTAAATTATAATTAGGCGCACCACTAACAAGCCAGTGTCTATCTTCTCCTTGTTTGTTTTTAACTTTTATTTCATAGGAATGCGATTCTCCATCATGCCGTTTTAAATCTTTTGTTTCTATAATTTCTTCATTGTCTTCATTCAGAAATAACTCTTTACTGGTTTTCCCTAAAACGTCTTCTTCTGAATAACCGCACATTCTAGAAAAGCTCTGATTAATCATTACTATTTTATCATCAACTCCAACCTCAACCCAGCCTAAATTCATATTAGCAATAATACTGCTGTACTTTTGTTTTTGAGTTTCTAAACTCTTTCTATATTTTCGTTTTAAAGTCACGTCTCTATAACTCCATAAATGGCCTTTATATTCATTATTTTTAAAAATCGGCACATAATCACGTTCTAAAACTTTACCATTAAGCATTTTAAGTTCATCACCCAAAACAATTTCTCTATTGTCTAAAATGCTTTTAATTTTTGATATAAAATTTTCAGGGTCTATAAATAAAGCTTTGCTTTGTTCTGCTGCATTCGAACAATCTTGTCCAATCATTAATTCTGGCGATATTGGAATATTAAATAATTCACAAAACTTTTTGTTTGTGAGTGCAATTTTTCTGTTTTCATCTTCCAGTAAAACACCACTATCTAAATTAAGTATAAGCGTTGATAATCTTTTTTCAGATTCAATTAATTGTTCTTCATTTTGTTTCGCTATCGTTATATCTCTTACAATACCTTGAGCAGCTACAGGAGTTCCTTTATCATAAATAATACTAGCATTAATATGGACCAATTTAGTTTCTTTTTTTCTAGTAATAATATTTAGATAAAAATCTGTAATTGCTCCTTCTTTAAGTAGTAATTCGAATGATTTTAGAACACGTTTCGCCTCGCCAGGAGCAGCCATTTTTATAAGGTTAAAGTCTTCTTTTGCATTATTAAACCCTAACATGTCTACAGCGGCATCGTTCATTTTTAGAATATGCCCCCGAAGATCCATAATAACATAAGCATCCACAATATTTTCGAAAACACCTTGTAATTGAGAATCTTTTTTGTTGAGTAGCTCTTCTAACTCTGAATATGATTTTTCTAGTTTTTGTTTGGCATCATAAAGCTCCGCAGATTTACTTTCAAGAATTGTTTCTGCTTGTTTTCTAGCCGCTTTTTCGCGTGCAAGTGCACGTTGCAAAATATCTATTTGATTTTGACTCATTAGTTTTCATTAATTAAAAACTTAACCTCTGTACCGTCTTCTTTCAATTTTTCTAAAACTATAGTTGCTTTAGAATTAAAATGTGCAAACGTTTTATTCATTAAACCCAAACCAAAATGATGCATGGCACGACTTGATTTGTATATCATTATAAGTGAGTTATCTGTTTTTTCAAGAACCTCAAAAGTGGGTAGTTCTGCATCGGGGTATATCTTTCTAACTTCTACATGAATATGGTTTTCTATTGAAGAAATCATTTCAATAGGATCTTTATAGGTTGCTAATAAGCCTGGATAACTTTTTTCTATGACACTAAAAAAGTGTTCTGCATATACCAATAATAAATCATCAATTGAGATACCAGTATTAGCACTTAAGTGTTGAAGTAATTGTAGCATTTCAGAAAAATTATACGTTCCAACAGATGTATAAACACCTCCAGATTCTAAAGTAGATGCGGTAATTATATCATCGACCATTTCTAGCCCAAATTTATCTTCAACTAAATCCAAAAACTCCGTAAACACAATACCTTTCATCTATATTTGTTTTAATTCATTAATACTCCAATACGCTAAAAGCTTTTCGATTTTTAAAACATAGTCTTCATATTTTAAAGGTTTTAAAACATAACCCGCTATTCCTATTTTATAACACTCTAATAAATCTTTCTGATTACTAGAGGTTGTTAAAATAATGGTAGGAATGTGTTTTAAAACATCATCACCTTTAAGTATTCTTAAAAATTCTATACCATTTATTTTAGGCATGTTTAAATCTAGTAAAATTATGTCAGGTAATTCATCTTTTTTCTCTAAAATGACAAGAGCCTCTTCTCCGTTATTCGCTTCAACGGTTTTATGATTGAGTTTTAGTGATGAAACTGTTCTATTAAATTTCATTATTTCAATCATATCATCTTCTATTAAAAGAATATTCAGCTTATTTTCCATGAGTATCATTTTTATTACGTGAAATTAGTACAATAACAGATAGGTACTGAAAGCCTTCGTTAATTTGAATTTTAGTGTCGACGAATAACCATTAAGTGTCGACGAGTGGTTTATTCGTTATAAATATTTTAAAAGCACTATTTTATAGCAGATAAATTTATCCGCTATGAAATATTATCTTAGATTTGTACCATAAATAAGAAATTATGTTTTCAAAATCTTGTGAATATGGACTTAGAGCAATCATTTATATTGCGCAACAAACCAACCAAAATAATAAGGTGAGTTTAACACAGGGAACATATGAAAGACATAGAAAACAGAGATGATCTTTTCTTGCTAGTATCTACTTTTTATAGTGAGATAAGAAAAGATGATATTTTAGCACCTATTTTTAATAGTCATATTGAAAATGATAAATGGCCAGAACATTTAAATAAACTTACAGATTTTTGGATGACAGGACTCTTTGGAGTGATTTGTTTTAAAGGTAATCCTACTGAAGCACATAGAAACGTTGATAAAAACTTAAACCATATTATTGATGAAACGCATTTTGATACATGGCTTACATTATGGTTTTCTACAATAGATAGTCTATATGTTGGTCCCTTAGCTAGTAGAGCAAAAAACGCTGCTGTAAAAATGGCAAAAGGGCAACACATGGCTATTGGTAAAGCAAGACCACAAGCATTAAGTAATCAATAGAACTTAAAAGCTTTACAAAAAAGACAAAAGCAGACTTATATTGTATTCAACTTTAGCCATTACCGGCTAAAGTTGTTTTTGTTTTCTGTAATTAACCTCTTCTGCATTTTGATTTATTTTGAAAAACTAGATATCTGTTCGAGTAATTTTCAATAGAAAATTGTATCGAGAACAGGTTTTAAAAACCTTTCAGTAAGTAAATAAACAGTTAACCATTAAACGAACTATTTTGTTTTAGCCCTGATAGTAACGGCATCCTTTTTTGTGTAAACTGAAATTTACTATATACTGAAACCCTCATATATTCCTAATATTTTATTGATATTCTAGAAACATTACACACAAGAAAAGATATAGTGGATAGCAGGTATCAGCTTCAAAAAAATTAATATTATTTTTTCACTAACACCTTCTTCTCAAAACGGCTTTTAGGTGCTTCGCAAAGTGAACATTCGTAAGTTTCTGGAAGACTTTCAAATGGTGTATCTGCATCTATATTTTGAGTTACATCGCCATACGTTTTGTTGTAGATCGTTAAACAATCGACACATTGATGCACTTCTTCTGTATCTGTTTCTTTTGCTTCGTCAGTAAAATTCTCTTCATCTTTTTCTGTTCCTAATTGTTCGAAGTACAACTGACTCAACTCCATTAATAAGCCTGGTAATTCAACCTTATCGACATCTTGAACATGCATAATGTATTTACGCGTATTGGGGTCGAAATTTTTAGCATACAATAAGTTATAAGTATCTCTAATTTTAAAATCTCCAATAGCTTCTGGTTGCTTATTCTTTTCCACGACTATTGATGTGAAATTATAGGTATCACTCTCGTAACTTGTAATTCCGAAAGTTAATCCATATGTACTGATATCATTTTGATCAAAATTAGTAACCAAATACTTTTTTAAGCTTAAAGCATCTTTGTCATTCACTGGTAAATGCCAATTCATTTCTAACATGGAGTGGCGTACATTGATACCAAACTTACCTAGTAACTTTTCCCATTTTAATTTAGAACTTAGCGGAATTCCTTTAACGATAAAAGATTTCCACGGTGTTATTGAAATTTTTCCGATTTTATTTTCTGAACACAATTCGCACATCGCCTTTAAAAAAGGAATATCATATCTATTATTTCTCCAATATAAACCTAACCAGTATCGGTCTGTACCAATACGATTCATACCTTCGTAATATGGAAAAGGATAAAAGGGAACTTCTAAAGGTTTATCAACAGTTCGGTTATTGGCATCTACGGCATCACTAACTAAATCGAAAACCGTTTCTATCGTTTCGGGTTCTTCTTGTAAAATATTTTCAATAGCCAACTCAATCTTATCCATGTCCCAACTAAAAATAAGCGCAGGGTACATTTCCGTTTTTTTCCAACCTGGTAATCGGACATACAAATACCAGTAATCTTCATGCTTTGAAGCTATAAAATTAACATTCCCTGTAAATAAAGGCACTAAACGTTGTTTCGGGTCTGTTATGTTTACTCTTAACTTAATGTTACGTTTAAATTGTTCTAAAACATATAAGTACTTATCACTCGTTAACCATGATGTATTAGACAAAATATCTGAGGATACATATGATGAAACTATATTTTCTACACCATCTCTTTTAGGCTTAACAAATTGAATTTTATCGAATTGATCGAACTTCTCTTCGGCAATTTCCTCAGGAAAAATAATATCTTGACGCGAACCAAAAGATATAGCATCTAGCCCTAATGCTTCTGCAGATTCACATATGTATTTTAGCTCACCTGGAGATAATACGCCTCCGTTAATTCTTAATCTGTATGGCTCTATCATTATGCTAGTACTTTTGAATTATTAAGTATCTCTCTTACTTCAGTTTTGCAACTTCCACATCCTATTCCTGCTCCTGTCTTATTACACAATTCGGTAAAATCTGTACATCCTTTTGCAATGGCTTCTTCTATATTGCCTTGACCAACTTGACTGCATGAGCACACCAACTTACCTAACATTGGTGTGTCGTTAGACGAACCTCTAAGTAATGTATCACGCTTATCTGCCATTTCAATTTTACTTTCAATCATCGTTTTAAATTCGGCGAATTCATTTTTATCACCCATTAAAACGGCACCGATAAGCAAATCATCTTTGACAATACATTTTTTATAATAACGTTTTTTAATATCTGTGAAGATTATTTCTTCATAGCTATCATCATTTTCTGGAACGATAATATCGCCGATACTACACAGGTTTAAATCGTTGAATTTTAAAATATTCATTAATACAGAACCATTGTATGCGCAACTGATATCTCCAGCTATAAAGCTCGATAATATATTGGCTTGCTCTTCGGCAGCCGACGTAATTCCAAACAATTGATTATTATATTCTGCAATTTCACCTATGGCAAATATATCTGGATGGGACGATTGTAAATGTTGATTGACTCTCACACCGCGTCCACATGCTATGCCGTTTTCTCTAGCAATTTCTATATTCGGGATAGTACCAATAGCATAAACAATAGCGTTCGCCGTTATTAATTTACCACTCTTCAGGGTTATATTCAACTCCTTAGTATCTTCATCATCAAACACCGTACTTACTTCATTATCAAAGTAAATTTGTATACCACGTTCTTGCACATCTAAAGCCAAAAGTTTACTAGAGACCTTATCTAATTGACGCTCCATTAATCTAGAAGCCCGTTGTACAATAGTAATCTTAGTGTTTTTATGCTTCATTGCTGCCGCTAACTCCAAACCTAATAAACCACCACCAACAATAACAACATGTTGCTCTTCTGGGGGCAATCCTGTAGCATCTAAGTAGGATTTAAATTTATCGGCATCTCCTTTATTTCGCATTGTAAAACGCCCCGGAAGGTCTATCTGAACATCTCGCGGAATAAAAGGACGACTACCAGTTGCCATAATAAGTTTATCGAACGTATGTTCTACCCCATTATGGTCAGTCGCTATTTTATTTAATTTATCAATTTTAAAAATTGAATTTTCTGAATGCAACGTGACATTAAGTTTATTCAACTCAACGTCCTTAATTTTTAAAAGCTGTTCCCAAGTCAGTTCTTCTGTAACATACTCTGGAAGCAATACTCTGTTATAAAACAGATTTGGTTCTTTAGAGAATACATGGATTTCATCTTTCTCATTATTATCTCTATAGTTCTGAATGAATCTAAACGATGCCGCTCCAGCTCCAACAATAATAATTTTCTCTACGGGTTTTTTATATTTTGATACCGATACGGCTGTATATTTAAAATCTGGTTCTTTCGAAATAGGATCTACATGTGTATTCGTTAAGTTATTTGCTCTATTTAAATCGCTTTGTAATTTTTTACCCCAATGCATAGGTAAAAACACTACTCCTTTTTGAATAGCATCAGTAACATTAGCTCTAACCCTAACCGTACCATTAGCACTTTTTATCTCTGTAATATCCCCTTCTTTTAGCTTACATAAATACGCATCAACAGGATTAATTTCTAAAACAGGCGTTGGATAATGTGTTTTTAAACGTGATACTTTTCCTGTTTTGGTCATGGTATGCCATTGATCTCTAACGCGCCCTGTAGTTAAAATTAAAGAAAATTCTGCTGAAGGTTTAGCTGATGTATTTTCTATTGTTGACGGTAAATTGAATATCGCTCTTTTTGAAGGTGTATAAAACTGTTTATCTTCAAACAGTCTTGGTGTACCTTCATGCCTGTGTTCTGGCACTGGCCATTGAAAAGTACCTTCGTTTTTTAATCTATCATAATTTAAAAAAGACACATCAATGTTTGTCCCTTTTGTCATAGACGCATATTCATCGTAAATCTCTGAGGCACTGTTATAATTAAATCCGCGGAATCCCATTTTCTTAGCAAACTCACAGAATATTTCAACATCTGGTTTCGCTTCGCCTGGCGCATCTATTTGTTTTGGCAAGTACGAAATACGACGTTCAGAATTTGTCATGGTTCCTTCCTTTTCTAACCAACCTGCGGCTGGCAAAACTAAATCAGCATAGGCAACCGTATCTGATTTATGTGAGATTTCTTGAACCACAACAAACTTTGAGTTTTTCATGGCTTGCTCAATTCTATGTGAATTTGGCATACTCACTAAAGGATTGGTACAAGCAATCCAAACCGCTTTCATTTTTCCGCTTTCTAAAGCATCAAACATTTCGGTAGCCGTTAACCCTGGTTTATGATTAATTTTATCGACACCCCAAAACTGAGCAACTTCCCGACGGTGTTCTTCGTTTTGTAAATCTTTATGAACCGCTAATAAATTGGCCATACCTCCAACTTCTCGACCTCCCATAGCGTTAGGCTGACCTGTTAGTGAAAATGGCCCAGCGCCAGGTTTCCCTACCTGACCGGTGATTAGCGATAAATTTAGTAGCGATACATTCTTATCTGTACCCACCACACTTTGATTAAGTCCCATGGCCCACATCGTAATAAAACCTTTTGAAAGCCCTATAATATCTGCTGCTTTTTTAATATCTTTTTCGGAAACACCACATAGCTTTGATGCTTTTTTTACTGACGTTGAAAATATTAATTCTTTATAATCTGAAAACCCTTCGGTGTGATTATTTATAAAATCCTCATCAATAAGTCCGCGCTCAAATAAACGTCTTCCAATAGCATTGTATAAAATAACATCGGTTCCCGGAATTAACTGTAAATGCAAATCGGCAAAAGCAGCCGAATCTGTTTTTCTAGGATCAATAACAATAATTTGTACGTCTGGATTTTCCTCTTTACGCTTTTCAATACGTCTGAACAAAATAGGATGACACCATGCTGGATTTGCTCCAGTAATCAAAAACGTATCTGCCAATTCTATATCTTCATAAGACACTGGCACACTATCCTCTCCAAATGTTTTCTTGTAACCAACCACAGCCGAACTCATACATAAACGTGAGTTGGTATCTATATTATTGGTTCCTAAGAACCCTTTAGTTAGTTTATTTGCAATGTAATATTCTTCGGTAAGACTTTGACCCGACACATAAAATCCAACGCTATCTGGTCCGTATTTTTTTATAATCGATTTAAAAACACTTGCTGCTCTATCTAAAGCATCATCCCAACTGACACGTTCACGTGGATGCGATCTACTCCACCGCATTTCTGGATATAAAATTCTATCGGAAGTATCATTAGCAACGTAATGCAAATTCATGCCTTTAGAACACAGCATCCCTTTATTAACAGGATGATCTTTATCGCCTTCTACTAGAACCTTATTATTGGTATCTTTCTTAACTATGATTCCACAACCAACACCACAATATGAGCACGTTGTTTTTACTTCGTTTTTAATCATTTAGACAGCATTTTACACTAAGTAATACATTATTTTATCAGTAAGCAAATCGCATATTTATTATTCTGAATACCCTAAAAATTAAACTTGATATCTTTAAATCAATAAAAATTGGGCACTAAAATTTAACTTTTTACACGTATCGGAATTAAGTCATCAACCGTTTTATTTAAATCGGCATTAGCAACATGTTCATCTTCTGTAGAAAATTTAATTGTTAATGCTATAAAACCAGTAAGAACAACGACAAACCCAATTATTAAATACCCTTCGGCAACGGCAACTGATGATGCTGCAGCTTGGGCACTATGTATAACATCTTCTCCCAAACCTTGATTGGCTGCAATAGCTGCTTTTTCGGCCATAGCCGATTTAGACTTTAACAAGAAAGCGGCTAAAAAAGCGCCCACATTCCCACCTGCACCGACAATACCTGACACGGAACCGATAGCCTTTTTATTTATAAAGGGAACCACCGAAAACGTGGCACCTTCTGCCATTTGAACTGATAAACTAAATAGAATTAAAAAGATGAAACCAACTAGAATACTTATTGTTAACGAGAAAGTCACTAACATAATACCTTGTATGGTTAATATGAATGACAAGAACAATACGCGACCACGTAATCCTTTTAGTTTACCAAATTTATCGCCAAAGAAACCACCTAAAGTTCTCGCAAAAATATTCATTAAAGCAAAAGATAACACGATGTTTCCTGCAGTTACGCGTTCTAATTGGAAGGTGTTTTGAAGATAATCATCCATCGTTCCGTAAACCGTTAATTCGATACCAAAACTTACGGCATAAACTAAAAACAGAATCCAAATTCTATAATCTTTAAGCACTTCTACAAATCCTACTTGATCTTTTTTAGTTTCAACAAGCGCACCAGAAGCACGTAATTCTTTTAAATTTCCTTGTGGTGTATCTTGAGTAAAATAGTAATACACAATACCCATTAAAAAACAAATAACACCAGCCACAATCATAGAATATCTCCAAGCCTCAGCATCTGCGACACCAAAAGCAACAACTGCAGCAGCTATAATTGGCATCCCTAAACGGTTAGCACCACCACCAAGGTTTCCCCATCCGGCAGACGTTGCATTGGCAGTACCCACAATGTTAGACGCAAACATTAAGGACGTATGCACTTGTGTTATAACAAACGATGCACCAATAAAACCTATAAATAATCTACAGACTAAAAATTGCATTGGTGTTTGTACCAAACCACATAATATAACGGGAATAGCGCCTAAAGTTAATAACCATGTATAACATAATCTTGGACCATATTTATCGCATAGTTTACCTATTAGTAATCGTGCAAATACGGTTCCTGAAACGGCCAAAATAATAGAGTTCCATTTTTGATCGGGTGTTAAACCTAAATCCCTAACTACATCTGGCATAAATGGTACAATACCAAACCATGCAAAAAAGCACATAAAAAATGATATAGATGTTATCCAGAATGTACGTATTGGCACGCTTTTAAGATTGAATAAGTTTAATTTGGTGGCTTTAGTTCCTGTTGGAGTTTGCATAATTAAGTATATTTATGATACAAAATTAAGTATAAATACTTAATTTAATACGTACAAAACTACTTAACTACTAATAAATATTAGATTGATAATTATAAAAAGGGATTTTTGAGGATTTGGTAAAATTGAGGGAATATTGGATGGGATTTGTTGGAATTGATGAAATAAATTATAAACTCTAAATATGTCTCGTAGTTTTTGATATGAAGAATCTATTAAATTTGTACGTATTTAATTATATTTGAAGTGAACAAAAGTAGGAATGAACAGATCGATTGCTTATTCCATTATTAGCAAGCATTATAAAAATGAAAAAACTATTAATAATATTCATTTTAATTTCTAAAATTGGATTTGGACAGGACACCAAATACTTATCTGAAAACTATGAATTTAAAAACGGAGAAATAGCTTATATGTTTGGTAATGATGTCAAATTTCGCGACAAACCGAATACTGAATCAAACGTTTTATCTCTTTTAAAAATTGGAGACAAAGTCGAAATAATAGAAAAATCAGATGCAAAAATGGAATTTGACGGCATTGAATCACCTTGGTATAAAGTAAAAATTCAAGATAAAGAGGGATTTGTACTTGGGAGCTTTATTTCACTTGATAAAACCACATCCGGAAATTTAATCTATTTGATTTCCTTAAAAAAAAGCGAAAAGAATTTGTTACTTAAAACAAGGGTTTTAGAAAACGATATGGAATACATAGAAAACATTTCACAACTTTTAACTGCTAGATTTTCAATAAAGTCGAATGGAAATAAAGGGCTTGACAACATTAAAAGCATATTTGAAATTAATTATTTAGCAGAATCTTGTGGAGTAAATGGTGGTGGAATTTATTTATTTTATGATGGAAATGAATTAATAAAAGCTATCGATTACACTCAAGTAGCAGATGCAGATGCTTATTGGTTTGTTGAAGAATATATTTTCCCAAATGATAAAGGTGGAAGAAAAGGAAAAATTTTGTACAAAAGTGAGATTGGAGAAACTAAAGAATATGAGACAGAATGGATTGAAACAAAATCAACTAAACGAATTTTGGAATGGAAAGACAATCAAGTTTTTCCGAAAATAAAAGTTGAATAAAATAAAAAAACGATTTGCCGTATTTATTATCGAGCTCTAAACTACTTACGCCCCCCTAACAGATTCTATTCGTCTTTATTTGTTAAGTTAATTGCTTAACTACAAAATAAACCAAATACAAACGTATTATACATTATTCAAAAGTAAAAATGAAACTCACGACAATATTATTTACATCATTTTTAATATTAAGTTGCAATCAAAATATAAAAGACAATAACCAAATGGGAATATTTGACAAGCTTTTTGGAAAGAATAAATCAAACAAAAAAGAAAAGCCAAAAACCTATAATCAAGAAATTGAAAAAACTAGCGAAATGCTGGACGAAACAGTATTTTGGAACATTGTAGACTTATCTATTAAGAACACAAAAAATCAAGATGACCAAGAAAGGTATTTAGTCAAAGAAATTGGAAAACTGACACTAAAACAAATGATTGGTTTTAGATTAAGAACGGATAAACTTCTTTACGACACTTATAATTCGAAAATGTGGTGTGCTGGATACATAATGAATGGTGGATGTTCGGATGATGGATTTGAATATTTTCGGAATTGGATAATATCGAGAGGAAAGAAAACATATTACAAAGCTAAAGAAAATCCTGATAGTTTGATTACTGAATTTATAGAAGGAGACGAATATTATGATTTTGAAAGTTTTTGGTATGTAGCTTTAACAGCATTTGAAAATAAAACTGGAAAAGAATTGTATGATTACATATCAGACGATTTTAAAACAAACGAAGGGAATTATCCGAATTTCGAGTTTACTTGGAAAGAAGAAGAACCTGAAACAATGAAAGCGATTTGTCCAGTATTATTTGACAAAATGTGGAATTAATAACTGAGTACATAGTTTTAACTACAATTGAGACCAATAAATGTAGTCGCGTCTTTATCCCTATTATATAAACACCAATTACAAAAAAATGAACCAAGAATTTCAAATAGGAAAAAATGGCTTTAATGAAATAAAAAAAGCAATAATTATTAAAACCATTCCAATTGCGATTTTAGCATCAGGAACAGGTTTAATAATTAGTCATTTTAATACAAATGGACAAGCGAGTGATATAAATGTTTTTCCGCTTGTAATTCCAATAATTATTGGAGCATTAGCCTTTGGATTATTTAAAGGAATTAATAGACAAAAAGGCTTATTTGAAAGTTACAAGCTTATTATTAATGAAAATGAAATTATTAGAGAACAAAACAATACTCAAACAATCTCTATTCCTCTTAATGAAATAAAATCTATAATTAGAAACCCCAAAGGAATATTGACTATTATTGGAAATTCTAATACTGATATTATTGGAGTTCCTTCTCAAATAAATAATTCGGAGAAACTTAATCAAATATTATCTCAAATTAAACCTATTATCGATTCCGATAAAAAACCTCTGACTGAAAAGTATAAAGGCTTGTTTGTGATTTTAATGCTTGCTTTAATGGCGACAGTTTATATTTCAAAAGACAAACTTATTGTAGGAATAACTGGAACAATTTTGATTTTATTTTTAGGTTATTCATTTTATGAAATCCAAAGAAATAAAAACATTGATAAAAAAACTAAAAAGGGAATGTGGTGGTTAATAATTGTTTTTTTATCCATAATCGGAAATATGTATTTTAAACTGACTGGAAAAATATAAAATTTGGTATTTAAGAGATAAAATTTTCATATTTAGCTAAGTAATAAACCGAAACACATCACTTATCATCTAACCTACATTTCTTAAACGAGACGTTGTACAGCATTTGATAAAAGAAAACACAATAAATTATCGAAGATTTAATGAAAAAATGAATTTAAGTGATGATTTTCACTACTGGATATGATTGGTTAGACTGCATATATTTTATTGTGGTATTAGTTGGTGTTGCTCTTTATGTTTTTAAACCTTGGAAAGAAAAGACCAAAGAAAAAATTAAAGATGATAAAAGGATAGTAAATTATTGGTCTAAATATGGAAGAAATGGATATGTAACTAAATGTCAGAAAAATTTTGAAATCAACTATTGGTTTTTTGGTTTTCTTGTGACATTTTTTCCAATTATTCTACCATGGATATTTCAGGAATTAGGCTGGGTATCATTTAGATTATAATACGTAAAGACGAATTCATTAACATCTAAAAGCTCAATAAAACGAAATTGATTATAAATTCGCAAATTATTGAATCAAATTAACTAACTCAATTAAACAATGAATTGGAAAATTAAATTTGTGGTGAAATCAAAAAACGAATGAAGGAAATTAAAGTAAAAATTAACTCTAGAGGAATCAGTTATAAAGATCTAACGGAAGACCTGAACATTAAAGCTAAAGCATTTATTTATATTATTCCAATGCCATGGTTTAGACCTGTAAGAAGAGTTTCTAGATTATATTTATACAAACCAAATGAGAAAATAGGTAAAGAAAAATATAAGTATAATTTTGTAAACTATTTTTTAGGATGGTTAGGATTACCTTTTGGCCCTTCATTTTCTTATAACGCTATAAAGAGCAATAAAAAAGGAATAGATTTCACCGAAGACTTTAGAGCAAATATTGAAGAATTAGATTTTAAGAAAAATCAATTAATCATTAAAAACATTGTAAACGTTTTTGATAAATTAAATAAAAGTGATCGAAAAGTTCTAATTAAAGCATTTAGTAGATATGAAAAGAAATTCTATTCATTTGAAGTCTCTCCAATTATAGGTTTAAATATTGATAAGACTGAAGCTGAAATTTGGATTGGTCTAAGCAAAACAGATTACAATAAAAAGGAAGAGTTACTAAATGTAATCTATAAATATTTTTATAAACATACCATTTTTAAAATTATTAATATGGGTGATAATTCAGAATTAATTGAAAAATTAAAAACGCAAGGTGAAATAATAAAACTCATTAATAAATAAAAAAACTAATTGAATTCACTCCTAAACCAACCCATATTCCTTAGCTTTATTACTAAGCTCCATCAAATTTTTAACCTCTAGTTTTTTCATCAAGTTAAAACGGTGGACTTCGGCTGTACGCTTACTAATATCAAGTTCTTCGGCGATATCTTTATTGTTTTTCAGTTGTAAAACTAAATTAAGAATTTGCTTTTCTCGTTTTGTCAATTTAAAAGGTAATGCTTTGGGTTCTGGCTTTGTTTCAGTTACCGTATTACCACTCACAAAATTATTCATTATAATGGCAGAGACATCACCAGTAAAATATTTACCACCTGATGCTATTTTATTTATAGCTTTTAAAAACTCTTCCTTACTCGCCCCTTTTAATAAATAACCATCGGCTCCCGCTTGAATGGCTTTCACCACATATTCTTCGGAGTCGTGCATAGACAATACCATCGTTTTAACAGCGTTGCCTCGTTTTTTAAGTTCGGCGACCACTTCTATACCTGTAAGTTCTGGCATACGGATATCTACAATAAGTAAATCGGGGTTACTGCGTGCTACAACATCCAATGCTTCCTTACCATCGCTAGCCTCATCAATAACCTGAATACCTGCTTGATCTTCTAAAAGCGCCTTAATACCATCTCTAACAAGCACATGATCATCGGCTAAAACTACTTTAATAACTCCCATATAATTATTTTAATATGAACTCTTGTTAACTTTTTCTATTTCCTAAAAAGATGACTTCATCAAACCTGTTGTGCATTTTGATCTATTTGGCTAAAACAACTGTCAGTTCGAGTGGTTTCGACTTTTTCGTCGGAATTGTATCGAGAACAGGTTCAGAAAACAGAAAAATTATATTCTCGATAGTTCAGCTGAGCTTGTCGAATTGACAAATTCATTCAAAATACGCAACGAATTTCATCAACAAAAATAGTAATAATTTACGTATCACTACGTACTTCTCCTAACGGAATGTTCAGCGTCACCCGAGTACCTATTCCTATTTCAGAATTTAAGAACAATCTGCCATCTATATACTTAATACGTTCGCGCATAAAGGTTAATCCCATGCCACCATCTCCAGTCTTTATATGCTTCACCTTAGAAGGGTCAAAACCTTTTCCATTATCGTCTATAACAATACTAAGTATATTTTTACTACTTGTTAACGACACCAATATATGTGTCGATTCAGCATATTTAATAGCATTATTTACAGCTTCCTGGGTAATTCTATAAATATTTATTTCGGCAAGCGAATCTAAGCGTTTATTAAAATCGGTTTTATTAAAAAACACAATATTTATATCTGTAAGCTTAGACAACTCTTGGGTCAGTTTTGTAATTGCTGGCACAATACCATAATCGGTTAACTCGGGTGGTGTTAAATTAAAAGTTGCGGTACGCACCCCTTTAATAATATCTGTAGTTAATAGTTTTAAATGCTCAATTTTACTTGCTGTCTTTTCGACATCAGTAATATCAATACTCTCTAAATTATATTTTAAACCGGTTAGCATTTGCCCAATACCATCATGAACATCCTTAGCAATGCGGTTTTGTTCTTTTTCTTGATTCTCTATAATCTTACTAGAAATTATTTTTTGCTGACTCATCTTTTCTTCAAAGCTCTTTTCCGTCAGCCGTTCAATCTCTATTTGCCCTTCTTTTCGTGTTGTAATCTCCGAAGCGATAATTAATAATTCCGATTTATCGCGTGTTGGATTAAATGGAATGATAGACATCTCCAACCAAATAGCAGCAGCATCTTTTGTTGTAGCTCTCACCTCCCCTTGCCAACCTGTATTTTTATGTTTCGAAATAAGCGCATCAATTAAAACGCGTTCATTTTCATGTATCGATAATACATCCGATAAATTGGCATTACTATTAAAACCGCTAAATCTAAACAAACGAGAAAACTTGTTACCCATATGCAATACAACACCGTCTGGAGAAATACGAGCAAACAATAAAGTGTCATCCATAGCGTGACTTAAAGCACGCAATTCTTTAACTGATTTCTCTTTAGCTTCACTTAAATTATCAGCATCAAAAGCCATTTTCTTAGCACGCTTCTCTGCTTCTAATAATTTCGAAATACTATTTTTTACCGTCTTCGCCGTCGGCCAAAAAACAAAAAGAAATTCGCCTAATAAAAGTAATAACGTGATTGCCATTAAAACGAATTCTAACTTACGCAACCAGCTTACTTTATCGTCGGCTTCCAAATCAAATTGATTAACAATGTTATCCATCATTAATAAAAACTCGCCTTCGTTTTCTTTAACTTTATTTAAATTTTCTGTAAAACTGATATCAGATAAAGCATCTCCTTTTTCAATCTTATCGACAATTAAATGAGACGCTTGCTTAATGGCGCTAAATGTGCCATGAATAGCTTTAAACATATCAGAAATAACTTTACTGTTATCCTTAGGCAAGCCTAAACTATCGTTACCAACTTGCAACGCTTCATGAGACAACTCCCAAAGCGACAATGTTTTTTTAATCTTATCTTTTAATATGATACGACTTTGAGGTTCCTTTTCTGTAGATAAAAGAAGGATCTCTTTAGTCAGTTTCTGACTTAACATACGCTGTCTTCCCGCTACGTTTATAACCGAAGAATCACTTTCTTGATCGTTAAGATGTTTACGAATAAGAATCTGACTAATAATGACCGATAAAGCAATGGTGCTTAATGCGATAATATATAAACGGCGTAATTTATCAAAAGTCCTTTGATCTAATGCACTGCCGTTTTTTGTCATAAGTTTACTTTTTAAGAAATGGCCTGCTTCACTAAATCTAAACTTTTATCAGAAAAAGGAAGTTTTAACGCCGCTGCATGTCCGTTATCAGACATTTTAACCCACGTTTTTTTAAGGATATCTATAATTTTTTCGTCCGTGTGTTTTGCTGCAAATTCCTCAAAGTAATAATCTAAGAAAACCAAACAAATGGTGTCTTCCAGAATTTGAGTTTCCTCATTTTTCTTAATTAATTTTTTATTAATTAAGAAAGACACTCTATCAATAAATTCTTTATCATATCCAACTTGATTAAGAATTTCGGCAGTCATATCACCGTGCATTTTTTTTAAGGTTTCGCGCCATTTTAAATACCCTACGCGATCCATTGGGTATTCATTTCTAGCAATTTTCCAACGGCAAATATGCTGTGCTCTTGCTGCTATTTGAAGTGCTTTAGAGGCATCTGGCTTAAACTGCAACAACTTTCTAGACATTCGTAAAGAATACAATAATTCCTTAGGGTAATCTAACCCAGAAACTTCATATTTATTTATGTCTTCAGAATTTTTTTTATCTATTAATGCGATCGCAATTTCAAATCTCGTAGGCTCCATCTCCAAAAAAATAGTTTAGTAATACATTTAACACGCAGATTAACAAATATCTAGTATAAAATTGAACCTTTCAACTATACAAGACACTAATCTACAAAGCCAATATACACATTTCCTTCCTCAATTTTAACAGGATAAGTGGCAATTTTTAAATCGTCGCCAGCAAGATTAGATCCATCTTCCAACGAAAAATTCTTTTTATGCAACGGACAAGCCACCTTCGGGATTCCATCTTTATCACCAATCATCCCTAAAGACAATACCATTTCCATTTTATGCGGACATAAATTTTGACTCGCATACCATTTCCCCGTTCTTGTAAAATTATAAACCGCAATTTGTTTCGTTTTATGCTTTATACACGCACCGCTATTTTCCGGAAAATCAGAAACAACTCCAACATTAAACCATTCTTTTACATGAATTTCTGCAACCGATTTGTATTGTTCTAATATATTTTCCATAATTATTAAGTATTATTTTAATCATTTTTATTTGGGCGTTACCTTTTACTCATACCTACAAGGTTAAAAAAAACCTTGCAGGATCGCAAAAGGTCGGGCTTTCCACTATATCTTTTTAAAACCGTCATTGCGAAGTAAATTTTTATTTACTGTTGCAATCTCCCAAATTTGAAGAGATTACTTCGTCGTACCTCCTCGTAATGATGACCTATTTATTATGTTTTAAAAAGGATGCCGTTTCAATCCCTAACGCGGGAATACGTGTAATTGTTTATACATTAATTTCATTTACATAAATAAACAGTTAAACAAATCAACCACATTTAAAACTAATTACTTAAACCTTCTAACTTATCCCTTATTCATTTTCAACATCCTTTAACTCCAAGCCTTCGGCATCTTCTGATCTCTCATCGGAACAAAAGTTAAATTATCATCCGTATCGTCAGAATTCACAAAATGCTTAAAACGTTTTGTTATCTCTGGACTCTCGATAGCCTGTTTCCACTCACATTCGTATTTATTAACCAAACCTTGCATTTCGGCATCTAAATCTTCAGCAATACCTAAAGAATCTTCAATAACGACTTTCTTTAAATACTCAATACCACCATCAAGCTTATCTAACCAAGGCGCTGTTCTTACCAAAGGACCTGCGGTACGAATGTAGTACATCAAGAATCTGTCTAAATACTTAATAACCGTTTTGTCATCCAGTTGTTCTGCAAGTAATACCGCATGCTTTGGCGTTGCCCCACCGTTTCCGCAGACGTATAAATTCCATCCGCCATCAACAGCTATTAATCCAAAATCTTTTCCTCTCGCTTCTGCGCATTCTCTAATACACCCAGAAACACCGCCTTTAAATTTATGAGGAGAACGTAATCCTTTATATCTATTTTCTATTTCTATTGCAAACGTGACACTTTCGTGCATCCCGTATCTACACCATGTAGAACCTACGCAACTTTTTACTGTTCTAAGCGACTTACCATAAGCATGTCCACTTTCAAAACCAGCATCAACTAATTCTTTCCAAATTAATGGTAATTGGTGTAACTGTGCTCCAAATAAATCGATACGCTGTCCGCCAGTAACCTTAGTATATAAATCATACTTCTTAGCAACCTGACCAATAACAATCAATTTGTCTGGTGTAATCTCTCCACCTGCAATTCTTGGTACTACAGAATATGTACCATTACGCTGAATATTTGCTAAAAATCTATCGTTTGTATCTTGAATAGTGGGTTGACGGTTTGCCGTTTCCATAGTAATGGTCGCAAAAATGGATGCGACTAATGGTTTACAAACCTCGCAACCATGACCTTCTCCAAATAAATTTAGAGCTTCCTCATAATCTGCTACTTTATTAATTTTTATAAGATCGTATAACTCTTGTCTGTTAAAATCGAAATGCTCGCAAATAGTTTCCTTAACTTCTTTACCTAAAGATTTTAAGGTCTCATTTACTAAATCGACAACCATAGGTTTACAACCACCACAACCTGTAGTTGCTTTTGTTGCTGCAATAACATCACCTAAATTGCTAGCACCACCTTCCGTTATAGAACAACAAACATCACCTTTACTAACACTTTCACAAGAACAAACTTGAGCTTCGTCTGGTAAGTCTAAAACACTCCCAAAAGATGATCCGCCTTCACTAGCTGGTAATATTAACTGCGATGGATCTTCTGGAATAGGCATTCCGTTTAAATATATTTGGTGTAGCATACTATAATCTGATGCATCACCAACAAAAATACCGCCAAGCAAAGATTTACCATCTAAGCTGACGTTAATTCTTTTATATAAATGTTGTGTTTTATTTTCAAAAATTATTGAATGCCCTTTTGTCGCTGGCATAAAAGGTTCTCCAAAACTCGCTACATCGACACCAATTAATTTTAATTTGGTAGACATATCAATTTCTGCTGGCATTAGCGCTTCTGTATTACCAATAATTTGGTCTACAGCAATACCTGCCATATCGTAACCAGGAGCCACCAAACCATAAATCATTTGGTTATACAAAGCAATCTCTCCAATAGCAAAAATATTCTCGTCTGATGTTAGCATTTTATTATCGACAACAATACCTCCACGAACACCAACTTCCAATCCGCAATTCTTAGCCAGTTCATCTCTTGGACGAATACCTGCCGAGACCACTAACATATCAACATCTAACACATCATCTTCTCCAAACTCCATACCTGTGATACAGCTATCACCTAAAATTTGATTTGTTGCTTTACTTAAATGAATATTTAACCCTATAGATTCTAATTTTAACTGTAAGACTTGGCTACTTCTAGAATCTAATTGTCTTGGCATTAATTTAGAAGCAAACTCAACAATATGAGGTTCTAACCCCATATCCATGACCGCTTTACCAGCCTCTAAACCTAAAAGTCCGCCACCCAAAACCGCTGCTCTTGCACCTGGTTTCTCTGCTTTAAGCTTCGCTGCATAAGCCAGCATACCTTCTAAATCTTCAATGGTTCTATATACAAAAACGCCTTCTTTCTCAACTCCTTTAATTGGTGGTACAAAAGGAGCTGATCCTGTAGCTAATACTAAATAATCATAAGAAAAAATACGGTCTTTTGCCGTAGTTATGGTTTTATTCGTTCTATCAATATCCGAAACACGCTCATCAACAACTAAGTCTATATTATTTTCAGTATACCATTCCGCAGGTGCCATTTCTAAAGCCTTAGCATCTTGGTTTTCAAAAAATTCGCTTAAATGAACACGGTCGTAAGCTGGTCTAGGCTCTTCACCAAAAACGATAACTTCATACCCCTTACTTTCTGCTTTAGCCACAAATTTTTCACAAAACTTATAACCAACCATTCCATTTCCAACGACTATAATCTTCTTCATAATTACGTATTTAAATACAAAACTAAGTATTTATACGTATTTAATAATGTGATTTATTAAGATTTTTACGTAGAATAGCAATTATTGTCAATTTCTCAAATTGAAATGTAAATAATTGTTTTTATAGGAAAATTAAGGGAGTTGTTTTATCGAAATCTTAAACGGCCTCAACAGTGATAATAACACTTTTAGACGCAGGTGTTTTTGCGGTGTGCGCAAAACTATCTAAAGGCACCAAAACATTGGTCTCAGGAAAATATGTCGCACAGCAATTTTTAGGAATATCGTAACCAACAACTTTAAATGTATTTGCTTTTCGGGTAATGCCTTTAAATTCAGATTTTAGATTTACAACCTGATGTTCAGATAAACCTCTAGATTTCATATCGTTTCGATTCATAAAAATGATACGACGCTCGTTAAAAACCCCGCGATATCTATCATTTAATCCGTAAATCGTAGTATTAAATTGATCGTGACTACGTATGGTCATCATAATCAATTCATCATTTTTTAATTTCCATTCCGGTAGCTTATTTATAGAAAAATTAGCCTTTCCTGTTTTTGTTTTAAATTGGCGCTCTCTTGCACCGTTTGGTAAATAAAAACCAGACGGTTGTTTTAATCTTTTGTTATAATCTTGAAAGCCTTCAACAACCTCTGCAATATCGTTACGTACCAAACTATAATCATCTTGATAGCCTAGCCAATCTATTTTAGTTCGGTTTTTAAGTGTTGCATAAGCAATTCCGCAAACCACAGCAACTTCGCTTAATAAGGCATCAGAACAAGGTTCTAAAATGCCTTTTGTGGATGACACAATACCCATAGAATTTTCAACACTTTGGGTTTGTTCTCCTGTTTTTTGATAATCTTTCTCCGAACGTCCTAAACACGGAAAAATCAAGGCTTCTTTTCCGGTTACTAAATGCGAACGATTCAGTTTTGTACTCACATGTACCGTTAAATTACACTTAGCCAATCCTTGCGCCGAATAATTGGTATCTGGAACTGCTGATATAAAATTTCCACCCAACCCAAAGAACACTTTTACTTTATCTTCGTTCATCGCTTTTATAGCATCGATAACAGAATAACCGTGTTTCGTTGTTGGTTTAAAACCATATTTAGCTTCAATTTTATCTAAAAATTCTTGAGGTGCAGCTTCCCAAATTCCAACTGTTCGATCGCCTTGTACATTGGAATGCCCACGCACAGGACATGTTCCCGCACCTTCTTTTCCAATACTTCCTTTTAGTAATAGTAGATTTACTAATTCACGAATATTATCTACAGCGTTTTCATGTTGTGTTAAGCCCATAGCCCAACAGATGATAATCTTCTTTTTATTTAAAATCAGATCAAAAGCCTGATCGAAAATGTCTTTTGAAACTCCTGATAATTTTAAACAATCATCAAAATCGTATTGTTTTAAATCTGATATAAAAGTGTCGTATCCATGAGTGTATTCCTCTATAAAACCTTTATCGAACACATTTCCAATGGATTCTTCTTTTTCTACTAATTTTAAAAGTATGGCTTTAACAAAAGCCACATCACCATTAATTGAAATAGGTACAAAGACATCGGCCAATTTTGTTCCTCCAGTTAATAATTTAGCTGGACTTTGCGGATTGGTAAATTTTATAAGGCCTGCTTCTGATAATGGATTAATAGCAATGATATTTCCGCCATTCTTTTTCGTTTTCTCTAATGCCGTAAGCATTCGTGGATGATTAGTTGCTGGATTTTGACCAATAACCATAACCAACTCGGCTTTATATAAATCGTCTAAAGTTACAGAGCCTTTCCCTATTCCTAAAGTTTCGGATAATGCTTTTCCGCTGGCTTCATGACACATATTAGAGCAATCCGGTAAGTTTGCTGTACCATATTCTCTAACAAATAATTGATATAAAAAAGCCGCTTCGTTTGTGGTTCTTCCTGATGTATAAAACGCCGCTTCATCTGGACTATCTAAAGTATTTAAATGCTGTCCAACTTTTTCAAAGGCTTTACCCCAAGTTATAGGCTGATAATGTAAAGCACCCTCAGCTAAAAACATAGGTTCTGCTAATCGTCCAGACTTTCCGATTTCAAAATCTGATAAATCTGATAATTCGTCTACGGTATGATTTGCAAAAAATGCACGTCCAATAATTTTATTTTGCGCTTCTTCGGCCATAGCCTTCAAACCATTTTCGCAATATTCGCCTAAAGCAGAACGCTCATCATCTGGATCTGGCCACGCACACCCTGGACAATCAAAACCTCCTTTTTGATTCATCTTAAGAGAAACCTTAAGCGCATCAGCAGGTTTCATATATGTATTCGCATGACTAACCGCAGCCTTTAAAGCTCCAAAACCCACACTATTTGTTGGTGGTGTTTTCGTTTTTAAATTCGAGAAAACTTCGGGTGTATTCGCCTTTTCTATTGGAGATTTACTCATGCTATTAGTAAAAATGTTTTTTATGCTAAACTAGTCAACCGTAAATATACTGTTTATTTTAATCGGTTGCTTTTTCTAATTTTGACAAATAAACAACCTATTAATATTCTAAAAAGTAACGTATTTTTCTCGCTATCATAATATAAAAAATAGTGAATCGAAATACTTAGCAACAATAAAGGTTTTTAAATCCCCTCAATAAAATAGTCAAAACATAAAAAATCTTACAAAAAAAAGCATTTTACCTTAGTTAAAGTAAGGTTTATAATATTCAAGTTATTAATAATTAAACAGAACCTCCTAAACATAAAACAGCTTAAAACACTCATAATAAGTATTATATAAAAAAAATATTAAATCTTACGAATAGTAAGGAATAACCTTATTCTTTATTCAAATATCCGACATAACTTTACAAACACATTACACACCATAAATTAATGACATATGATTAAATATTTTTCGTTTCTTCTTACTCTGTTTTTTATAAACACATTTCTGGGTCAGGGTCAATGTCATTAAGTTAAGGTTTTTTCAAATGTTATCTTTTTGATTTTTAGTTCTTTTAGGTTTTATTCTTTTTTTATATTTTTTGAAATTCCTCTCAAAGCTTAACTTAATGACATTGGGGTCTGGGCATTAAAATGCCTCAAGATATAAAAATCCCGATAGCTTCTAGTTTAGGAAAATATGGAGATATCCCTGTTAATTATTTTAATGGAACTTCATCTATCATCTATTAGCGTGCCTATATATTCATTAAATAAAAATAATATTCCACTAGTGTCCACTAAAAAGTAAACAAAATTCTTTGAAATTATTGTGAACCTGTATTTTGCACAATAGAATAAGTTCATGGGTTAAATCAATAAAATCCGTGAGCAAAGGTTTAAAAAAATCACGTTGTGTTTGATTTGCCATTTTTGCTTTCATATTGTAAGATTTTAAGTGTAAAATACACTTTTCCTTGCAAATCATGACATCAATTTATAGGATGTTTTAAATATAATTAAATGATAACTAAATAGTTGTTAAAGCTCGACTAATTAGATAAAAATACACGAAAAAATAATAAGGTCTACTTTTTTTGAATTAACTGGTTTAAGATGACAACTATTGTAACTGTGAAAATGAATGTTATTAATATCCATTTAAAATCTTCTGTTTTTCATTTGTAGAACATCAATTTATCTTCTTCTTCCTCCACCTCCAGAACGGCCTCCTTGTCCGCGTTGACCTCCCACATTCATTTTTTGACCTGCAAAGTTTCCAAATTTGTACACAAAGGTTAACATAAAATATTGTTCTAGAATTTTATTTTCAACATCTTGAATATAGGTCTCTGTTACCGACCTTCTGTAGCCATTATTCTTTCCTAACATATCATAGCCAACGATAGACAATGTTGCTTTATTATCCCATAATTCGACTCCTAAACCTGCATTCCAAAAAACAGCATCTCCATCAAAATCATCTCCCACTCTACTGTTATAACTATAAGAAACCTTGTTAGATAAGAAGGCATTCTTAAAAAAAAACAAAGAGGTCTCTACATTTAAATTTTGGACAAAATAACTATTATCATTAAACTCATCCGTATCATAAATACTTTTAGTTGTTGAATAACTATAGGCGGTGCTTATATCTACTTTATTGTCATAAGAATATTTAAAAGAAAAAGAAGGTCTTAAAACTGTGGTTTTTGCTGTAAACGTTATATCATTTTGAATTGATAAACTGTTTTTATAACTCGCATTAAATCGTCCATTTAAACTAATATTTGTTTTTTTATTATAATAAGACTTAGAAATAGCGGTATTCCCTGTGTATGAATAATCTCCATTAATATTAGTATAGGTTGTATTTTTATTTAAATCGGTATCAGTAATTGTTGAGTTAATGATTTTATCTTGAACATATTGAGCACTTGCTCTTCCTGTAATATTTATATTATTATAGGCTAAGTTATTTTGATACCTAAAGTTTACATTATGACTAACTTGAGGTTCTAATAATGGATTTCCAATTAAAACATGAGTAATATCACTAACATCCTCGACAGGTTGTAGTTGATTAACAGATGGCAGGTTTACATTTTGATTATAGTCTAAAGAAATGTTTTTATATCCTTTTTCATCTCTATAACGAATTCTACCTGAATACGTAACATAATCAAAATCCGTTTTAAAATCACGAGCATTTACAAGCTCATCTTTATAATTTCTATAGGTATTCGTAAAGGCACCTTCGACTTCAAAACGAATATCTTTATATTCGTATCGCAACCTTAATGCTGGTTTTATTGTTGTAGCTACATATTTACTGTCTGAACTCAAAATATCATTAAAATCGTCGTATGCGTTAGTACTGGTATCAAAATCGTAAATATTTTTTTGATTTTTTTGAGAATTTACTGTTGCACTATATTTAGGAATCATTCTAAAATTAGTAAACAATTCTTTATTCCACATTGCTGTAAAATTAATAGTGCTACTATTACTATCTGTATTACTTATTTGGTCTTGAGAAATAGTTTCATTACTATTATATAATACATTTTCAGATTTTTTTTTATCTTCTGAATTCCCATTACTAAAATCTGTTCTCAATATAATATTTAAGTAATCTCTACCACTTAGAATGGGGGTCACACTAAAAGCATTTTTTATTTCATAATTAGAAGATGATGATTGATTTTCTGAATTGTAATCACTTATTAAATCTCCATTATCATCTATTGAACTTCTCTCAACAACTGACCCTGTTTCACTGTTAGAACTATTAAAATCTATTTCATTGGATAATTGCACTTTTTTATTTGACTTCTTATTTTTAGGAAGAAAGATAAACTTTAAATCTGCTCCTGCTTGATGTCTATCTGAATCACTAAAGCTACTGCTTTCTGAATCTGTAGTATAGTTTAAATTTGGTAAAAAATTCTCTTTATGATTTATCTGTTCGAAATCATTATTCTGCGAACTGTATCTATAATTTCCGTTTATTCTCGTCTCATTCCATTTACCCTTGGTGAAATTGGTTCCAATAAAATCTGACTCTATATGACCATTACTTGTATCTGTATCGGGCAGTGCATTAAAGCCTCTGGTCATATTAATATTATTTGTACCAGATATAAGCCCTAATTGTTTACCGTCTATTAATTTAAAGATATTGGCATTGGCTTGATACTTTTTATCTGTGCCGTATCCCCCTTTAAGATCTCCAAATGTTGCTCGGTTTTTACCTTTTTTGATTTTTAAATTTATTTCTTTTGTTCCTGAATCTGACTCTTCTCCTGTAAATTTTTGCATATTACTTTTGTAATCTGTAACCTGTACTTTACTAATAACATGACTTGGTAAATTTTTTAAAGCAACCTCTCCATTCTTCTCTCCAAAAAACCTCATCCCATCAACATTAATAGCTTCTACTTCTATTCCATTTACAGTAATGTTCCCATCTAAATCAATTTCTACACCTGGAAGTTTTTTTAATAAATCTTCGGCCTTGTCGTTTGGTAAGGTTTTAAAACTATCGGCGTTATACTCAATAGTGTCTTTTTTTATTAAAACAGGTGGCGCTTTAGCGATAATTGACACAACATCCAATTCCTCTATTTGATCTTTTAGAATAACATCCCCCATGTTTAATTGATCTCCAGAAGGCACATCAAGATCTTTAGTATATGGTTTATAGCCCAAATATGCTATATTGAAAATTACTTTTGGGTCGTTTTCTGAATTTACATGCATAGAAAACGCTCCACTTTTATTAGTAATACTATAGGCTATAGGAACACTGTCTGTAATGCTTTGAAGATATACCGTTGCTCCCTCGAGCGCTATAGTATCTTGATCTTTAACGACTCCTTCTAATGTGTATTTTTGAGCAAATAATGATGTAGAAACACATACCGATATTAATAATAGAATCCTTTTCAATTTGGAGATGTTAGGTTAAAATCTTTAGACTCATTTTCCTACCAAAGGTTTAATTTGAAAAGACTTATTTTGAATTTATTTTTTTTGAAGTAATTGTCTTAGGATAATAAATACGGAAATAGTGAAAGTGAATGTCATTAATATACCAGAAAGCATTACGATATATTTCGTCCAAAACATACCAGACCAGAGCAAGTATAAACCACCAAAGGTTAATACAACAGATAAAAATGGTTCTGCTATTAAGAATAATTTAAACTTATTATTAAGTTTTGTGGTTGAAACGATTAGACCTAATAAAAAGAAAATAATAGACATTGATAATATATGATTATGCACCAACGTAAGCATTTCTTTTTCGCTCTTTTTAAAACGCATGACTTTAGCATCTTCGTCATCTTCATTTCCTAAATATTGTTCTTCTATGCCGTTTGGATTTGCGGTAGATGTTTCGCCAACAAATAAAAGACCTGTATAAAATCCAATACTTAAAACAATTACAAAAACGCCGATTAATAGTTTAATCTCTTTAGGAAATGTATGTATTAATCCGTTTAATTGCATTTATAAAATATTTTTTGAGTGAATAATTTTTAAAGACTTCAGTAAATTATTCATGGCGTTTGTCATGGAACGCACTGATATGGTTGCTCCTGAAATGGCCATTATATTATCGCCGTATTTTAAGGTATCGTTTTGGGTTTTACCTATAAATTGTTTTAACCATCGTTTACTTCCTATTTCGGCACCATAATCTTCTCGGTAAACAAGGACTTTACTTTTTACAACAATTAAATCTGTATCTAGCAAAACTAAATAATCGAAATTATCGGTTTTACTAGGTGCTTTGCTTATGTAGGCGTAGCCTATTAAAATATCGTCTGTTTTTAAACTTACAAATGTACTGTGTTCGAAATCTGAAGCTAATGTTTTATTTACTTCTGCGGTAAACTGAATTTTAGTGTAAACATAAGTTTCTACATTAAAGCCTTCTTTAATTTCTTTATCTATTTTTTTACTAAAGTCTTTATGTATTGTAAAAGACATCGTAATAAAAGCTAAAAATAATATTGAAACTTGTTTTATGTTCATACTGCAAAAGTATTGTTTTTTATCTTCTATACAACTAAAGTGCCAAATGGCAGCTTACCAAAATTTATTTTTTGATAAGCTGCCATTGGTACTGGTGCGTTAGGGATAGAATGTTACGTCTATACTCAACACATGTTGACTGTTTGAGCTCCTCTCAGTGAGCGCGTAGTGATAGCTCGGCCCAAAAAGTAACTCCCAAATAATATTAGAACCAAACTCCGATTCCGAAGTTTAATTGATTGTTAACATCTGCACTTGAAGCATCTCCATTTATTTGGTAATCTGCTTTTAAAACTGCGCCTGGTGCTAACTTATAACTTAAACCTAGTGTCCACTCATCTCTGTCGTAACCTAGATTTTTTGTTAAACCACCTGCTACTGATGCATGCGTATCGTAATCTGAATAACGTGCAAAAGCAAATAATTGCTGTTGCTTATTTTGTGGTAATAAATTATATGCACCTTCTACGTACCAACCTTGTAATTCCGATCCTAAATCGGCAGAATTAAGTGTGTTATAATCTTCTGTATCGCTAATGCTTGCGTTGATAAATTGACCGCGAGCCGTGAAACGCTTGTATGCATAACGCGCATCGAAACCTATCATTGAGATACCAACATCGGCACCATCTATAAAATCGACATCATCTTCTGCTTGTGTTCTTCCAAAATATCCTGAAAGTCCTAAACGCAAGCCTGGAAGCCCGTAATAATCTAACTTAGTAGAAAGATTTGGTTTATTAATTGTAGATTGAATCCCTTTTTGACGACCATTACGCAATCCGTTTGAACCACCTAAAACTTTAGTTCCATTTACAGATTGAAAGCCATTAAAAACATAGGCCTGATAACGTAAAGATATATCGTTAAAACGACCTGCAACTCCGACTCCAATTTCTCTCCATGTTGTTGGTACAATACTACGATCTATACTTGGGCGATTTACACCATTAAATGTTGTTGGTTCGTGATACTCGTTGGTTATCCCCATTGGCACCAACATTAAACCTCCACGAAGGTTTACATTATCGCTTAAACTGTATTGAATAAAAGCTTGTTCTACAAATACTTCTTCTACATGCTCGAATTCTACTTCTGTTACAAATTGTACTTTATCGTTAAACTTATAACCAAATAATAAAACTAAACGTTGTACATCTAGCACGCCATTTTTACTTTCTTCTTGATTATAAATAATTTCTCCATATCCACCAACGGTTACTCCGGTATTAATATTACCCGATAAAATACGCTGTGCTGCATTTTGTTGGGTTTGAGGATTGGTAGATAATGAATCTGGAACTGTTTGTGCAAAACCGAAAGCGGTTGCAAAAAACACTAAAATTGCGGTTACTTTTTTCATTGATTAATAGTATTGTCTTTATTTAGACTAATTACAAATAGATAATTAAATTTCATGCAAAAATATAAATGAAATTGGCTTTTACAAAGTTTATTTAGATTAATTTTAAATAAACTTTAAGATATAGATATTACACACTGTAAATCAATAATTTATAACGAAAAAAGTTGATTTTATGATTTTAATGGTAGAAATTGAATATTTTTGAAGTCTCATTGTATGCACTCTCAAAACTGATAGCATTTAAAGGATTATTCTTTTTAGAAGTGAAATAGGATAATAATTTTTCGGTAGGCATATTACCTGTTAACTCATCTTTTGCCATAGGACAACCGCCAAAACCTTGTATGGCGCCGTCAAAACGTAAGCAACCTGCATTATATGCGGCATCTACTTTTTCAAACCAACTTATTGGTGTGGTGTGTAAATGTGCTCCAAATTCTATATTTGGATATAGCGGAATTAAATTTGAAAATAGGTAGTCGATATTTTCTGAATTTGAACTTCCTATGGTATCACTTAAAGACAATATATTTACCCCCATTTTAGACAGTTTTTCGGTCCACTCGCCTACTACATCAACATTCCATGGGTCTCCATACGGATTCCCAAAACCCATTGATATATAAACAACAAGTTCTTTATCATGTTTACTTGCTAACTCTAAAATATCTTGTAAAATGACCACCGATTGGGCAATAGTTTTATGGGTATTACGCATTTGAAAATTCTCTGATATTGAAAACGGATACCCTAAATAATTAATTTCTTTATGTTGACATGCATCTTCTGCACCACGTAAATTGGCAACTATAGTCAATAATTTACTGGATGTTTTCGATAAATCTAATTTTGATAAAACTTCGATTGTATCCACCATTTGAGGAATGGCTTTTGGAGACACAAAACTACCAACATCTATAGTATCGAAACCAACACGAAGTAACGATTGAATGTATTGTACCTTCTGCTCTGTTGGAATAAATTGCTTTATTCCTTGCATAGCATCGCGTGGGCATTCAATAATTTTAATATTACTAGACATTATTGGTTTGAATAATAAAGCATAAATGTACTATTATTTCCTTAATTGTAAACTTTATAAGTATTGGATCTGTTTTTAATTCACAACTATTGTAAATGACACTTTTTTAAAGCGGACAATTAGTGTAAGTTTTATTTTTTTTTACGACTAATTAATCTAAAGTTACAATTAAGGTTTATGAAAAACTTTACATTTATTATCTCACTTTTAACAATTCTTTTTTCTTTAAGCGTCTCTGCACAGAACACTGCGAATTACACTATTACATTTACAAGTGTTTGGGAATCTGTTGTTGACAACTCAACTGATGGAATAAGTACTATAGACCTTCCTAGTAATGCACATTGGTCTCCTTTAATAGGAGCTACACACCAAACAATAAACACCTTTTTTATGATGAATGGAGCGTCATCTCCAGGTATAGAATCGATGGCTGAAACTGGTGCTACAAGTATTTTTAAAAATGAAGTCGAAACAAATTCAGATGCTGATCAATATATCTCTGGTTCCGGTCTAGGGACTGCAAAAGGTTCTATTGTAATTAGTAATATAACAGTGAATGACACCCACCCTCTTATATCATTAGTTTCTATGATTGCTCCCAGTCCTGACTGGTTTATAGGAGTAAATAGTATGAATTTAAGATCTGGAGACTCTAACATTAATGATGGATGGAAATCTACTTTTTCTGTAGATTTATTCCCTTATGACGCAGGAACAGAAGATGGTGAAGAATACAAAGGCAACAATCTAGATTCTAATCCAATTGGTGTTATTTCTAGCAAATCTAATATCGTCCCTTTTAACTCAAAAAGAATTGGATATATGACATTTACATATAATGGATCAACATTAAACACTAATGACTTCAACACTATTGAGGACATAAAAATATTTCCTAATCCTTCAAAAGGAAATCTATCCATTTCAAATATTCAGAATATCGATTTAAAAACTATAGAAATATATAACCTCATAGGAGAATTAGTAAAGGAAATTCCAACATCTAAAAACAGCGCTAATATTAATTTAAATATTTCAGATATTAATAACGGGATCTATCTATTAAAACTAAGTACAGTAAGTGGATTAAGTAAAACAAAAAAAATTGTAGTTAATCTATAATTTCCACTTTTTGTAGGTTAAACGATAATAACCTCATATTCAACGTTTTTATTCTTTCTAGGTTTCATTTAGGTATACATTTGAAAAAATGTTTTACCCCAAATGAAGCTTTTTAACCTAAATAATCTATTACTGTTTTCGATATTTTTTATATCGACAATATTCTATACTTCTGCTCAAAATAAGGATACATCTTCTTGCGACACACGTTTTAGCACCGAAAATCAAGTGTATATAAAAAGCTTAAAACCTCAAATTAAAAAGTTTGAGAAACAGTTTTCAAGCTTATCATCTACATTTAGCAAATCTTCAAATAAAACTTTAAAAAATTCAATTCCGATTAAAGCTCATATTATTAGGTCTTCTAATGGTAAAGGCGGACTTTCTACTTCAGATTTAAACCTTATAATAGATAACCTTAATGCTACTTTCTCAGATGCTTATTTTGAATTTTATTTAAGTGATGGCATTAATTACATTGACAATGATGCGTTTTGCCATTTTAATAGAAAAAATGAAGACTCGTTAACTGAGACCAATAATGTATCTGGTTTAATAAATATTTACTTTACAGATTTTCTTGAAAATGCATCAAAAAGTAGTATTTGTGGATACACGAATACCATTGGACGATCTGATGTTATATTGATGAAGAATGACTGTGCTAAAAACGGATCGTCACTAGCACACGAAATTGGGCATTTATTTTCGTTAATGCATACGCATGGCGCTGATGGAGATGAATTAACAACAGAGTTAGTAGATGGCAGTAATTGCGATACTGATGGCGATGGTATTTGCGATACACCTGCAGATCCAAAAATAAATTCTAATAGTGTAGATAACTTCTGTTCTTTTACCGAAATTATTTTAGACGCTAACGGAGATCGATTTCAGCCCGATGCGCAAAATATAATGTCCTACTCCAAAAAAGCGTGTCGTTCTCATTTCTCTCAACAACAATTGGCACGTATGTTTGCCTTTTATAAATCCGCTAAAAACTATTACAGTTCACCTTCTTTTAATGCCGATTTTGACGTGGATGTTAATCAAACTTGCGAAAACACGTTAACAGTTCATTTTAACGGAAACTGTGAAAACATAACAAAATGGGAATGGGATGTTGACGGTGATGGCAATATTGATTATACAACTAAAACCCCAACACATACATTTAATACAGGTATTTATAACGTATCCCTAACGGTTTCTAACAAAACACAATCTATTAGTAGAACATACTATAATTATATAAAAGTAGGGGTTTTAAAATCGACTCCTTTTATTGAAAATTTTGAAGACTTCACCATTGCTAGCGATAAGGGCTGGACTGCTAATGATGTTTCTGAAAATGGATACAATTGGTTAATTAATTCAGGAGATACTTCAACAGAAGGCACTGGACCAACTTTTGACAACTCAATAGAAACAACTTCTGGAACATATATTTATGCTGAAGCCTCAGGAGCCCAAATTGGTGACATTGCTGAATTTATTTCACCTTGTATAGAAATAAATCAATCTAATACCCTTTTAGAATTTGCTTATCATATGTTTGGAGAAAATATGGGTGAATTACATGTAGATATACAAACCGATTCTGGTTTTAAAAATGATATTATCCAACCTTTAACTGGTCAAGCTCAAAATTATCAAGATGATGACTATCTAATTCAAACAATCGATTTATCTAACTATAAAGATCAAACCATAAAAATACGTTTTAGAGCTATTCGTGGTGCCAGTTGGGATTCTGATATTGCTATTGATGATATCAGTATAAAAGGGCAAACGGATACTGAACCTAACTATTCAAAAGCATTAATCGTAAAGGTTTATCCTAACCCTGTTTCTGGAGAAATACTATACATTCAATCGACAAATCCAGAAGAAACACTAAACTATAGTATTTCTAATTTAGTGGGGCAAAATTTTATGCAAGGCATCGTTTATAACAATAACATAAACCTAAGTAAGCTTAATAAAGGGACTTATTTATTAAAATTACAATGTGATAATTCTACGGTTATTAAGAAGGTCATTAAATAAGGTTCTATCACATTAATCCCTTCTTTTTCAAAGATACTAACATTTAAAATAAAAAAATCTGTTCAATTTACAAACACCGCCGCTACCCTGCTATTATAATCTAAGACAAACTCTCTACTTAAAACTAAGATTCGCTCTAAGTTATCGTGATCTAGAAGAGTTTTTAGCATATTAGAAGTGTTAAAGAGGATCATTCTACTACTGAAAAGATGGGGCTTTAAGTTCTCTAAAAAGATTGATTACAATATGAATAAACGCAAAAAGCAAATAACTCATTATTAGAGGTTAGATGAACCTAAATACAACAAAAAGCTCTTTTTAAAATGAAGAACTTTTTTACTAAAACGATCGTATTAATTTGTGTTTTCAAAATACTATGATTTTTATATTAGTTTGAATAGACAAAAGTCCTAGTACTAAAACGAAAAAGATATCAAGTTATAATAGATATTATATCACCTTATTGAGACTCATCGATACTACTGTTAACCGATTTAGTTAACCTTAAAAAAAACAGTGTAAGCTTATCTTTTTCAAAACCTTTGCGTATTTTTTTAAATGCAATACTCATTTGTGCTTCAACCGTTTTTATAGAAATATTCATAATTCCTGCAATTTCTTTATACTTAATACCCTGAATTTTATTCATTAATATAATCTCTTTACACTTAGGAGGTAAAGATTCTATAATTCGATTCATTTTTTCTACGCGCTTCTCTAATTGTTCAGTATCCTCATTTATCCTATTGCGTAAAGCATTTTCGTAAACTAGATCTAATAATCTATTCTGCCGTTTATTTTTATTAACACTATCAATAAACCTATTATAAGCAATAGCGTATAAATAGTTTTTTGGAGACCTCAGTTCGTTTAATTTATCTCTATCATTCCATAAATCAATAAAAGCTTGTTGTACAATATCTTCCGAACTCATTTTGTCATGAGTATACGTAACTATATAAGTCACTAATCTATCATAATATAAATTAAATAGATATTTAAACGCACTTTCTTCTCCTGCTCTAAATTTTTTAACAGCCTCTAACTCATTCATAAGGAAATCTCATAAATATAAAAAAAAGATTAAATATTATTAGGGGTTTTATTTAATTTACAAGCAATAGTATAAAATAAAGGTTAAATAATCTAAATATTTTGAAAAAGACTATAATAAAATTTATAACAAATAGAATTACTGAGGAAGAGCTCGAATCACTTTATAAATGGTTGTCTAGCCCTGAGAATCAATCTAAATTTGAAAACTACATTTTAGACTATCACGACTTAAACTTGGCTACATTAAAAAATGATGTAGAAGAAGCATACTCTAACGTTAAGCAAGCTATTGATGGTGAAAATAAAAGAAAAAAAGTAATCCCATTATATAAAACATTTGTTAAATATGCCGCTGCTATTATAATTTTAGTGGCTTCTAGTTACTTCTTTTTAACAAAGAATACGGAAGGTAATACAAAGAATACAGTAGTAAATGATTATTCTATTCAACCTGGTACAGACAAAGCAATCTTAACACTAGCCAATGGTTCTGAAGTTGTTATAGAAAAAGGTGAAAACTACGAAACTGAAAATATAACAAGTAATGGTGAAGAGATTATTTATGATAAGGTAACCAGTAACGAGATCGCATATAATACATTAACGATACCAAGAGGTGGTCAACACAAAATCATACTATCGGATAGCACGCAGGTATGGTTAAATTCAGAAAGTCAACTAAAATACCCTGTCAGTTTTATTAAAGGAGAGACAAGAGTAGTAGAATTGGTTTATGGAGAAGCTTATTTTGATGTCTCACCTAGTACAGAGCATCAAGATGCCAAATTTAAAGTGCTTAATAATGCTCAAGAAGTTGAGGTGTTGGGTACAGAATTCAATATTAAAGCCTATAAGGATGAAGTTAATATATATACCACACTTGTTGAGGGCAAAGTAGAAGTAACAACCCAAAATGGGAAAAAAATTCTAGAACCGAATCAACAATCAAACGTGAATCTTTCAAACCAAAATATTACTGTTTCAATGGCAAATGTCTATGATGAAATTTCATGGAAAAAAGGCGTATTTAGTTTTAATGGCAAATCGTTGGAAGAGATCATGAAGGTTTTGTCACGATGGTATGATATGGAGGTTGAATTTACAAATAATGATATAGAGAATGAAGAGTTTATTGGTGTGCTAGGTAGAACTCAAGAGATTGAAGGGGTCTTATCAATTATTAAAAATTTTGGAATCATAGAAAATTACGAAATTAATAACAGAAAAGTGACTCTTAGATAGAGCTAAAGATGTTATGAGAAATGTCCAAAGGTTAACAAGCCTACAAGTAGGTGTTTTTTAAAGAAACAATGAGTAAATAAAAAAATTAAACATATTAAGAAAAAGGGAACGAAGCATAAACATTTCGACGTGTATCTAACTTCGCCCCTCAATAGTGCAATAATTAAACTAATGTCTAACTAATACAAAGCAAATTTATGGAAATTAAATTAATTCATGTCCGTTCTTTCTTTAGAAAACGGATACTAATGATGATTATGAGAACATTCATCTTTTTATTATGTACTACTGTTTTTAGTTTCGCTCCAGAGAATACTTTTTCTCAAGAGAAAGTGGTCATAAACCAAGACCAATTAGTAACAATTGACCGAGTCTTTGAAATTATCAAAGAGCAAACGGATTATAAATTTATGTACCCTAAAAAAATGTTTAAGGATGCACCCAAAGTGCAACTAAAAAAAGGGACTATTAGGGTGGATAAATTATTAAACAAAAGTATTGAAATAGCGAAGTTTAATATAGTCTTATCAGCCGATAGTATCATCGTAATCAAGGAAAAAGTCCTAAAAACACCTGTTTCTTCCAAGATAGTTAAAATTTTGCAGCAGAGCATTAGTGGTACTGTGGTTGACACAGAAGGGCTTCCGCTACCTGGTGTAACAATACTTGTAAAGAACACCATAACGGGAACCTCATCAGACTTTGATGGTAAATACACACTTAATCTCAGAAATATTGATGAAAGCACTGTTTTGGTCTTTAGTTATTTAGGATTTAAAACCCAAGAAATTGTTATTGGCTCTAGAACCAATATAGATGTGAATATGGTTCCAGATTTATCTGGACTTGATGAAGTTGTAGTCATAGGATATGGAACTTCTAAGGTAAGAGATGTTACAGGTTCAATTTCTAATATAAGTGCTGAATCAATAAGGACTGCACCAATGGGAGCTTCGGCAGAAAGCTTAATACAAGGTAAAGCAGCTGGAGTTAATGTCCAGATTCAATCCGCATCACCCACGTCACCTATAAGCGTTATCATACGTGGTGCATCTTCACTTGGTGGTACTAACCAGCCATTATGGGTTATAGATGGAGTGCCCCAATATTCCCAAGCTGATGATGGCAATGATGCCGGCTTCCTTGCAGGAGATACCAATAACGTCTTCTATAATTTAAATATAGATGATATACAGAGCATTGATATTTTAAAAGACGCATCAGCTACTGCAATATATGGGTCTAGAGCTACCAACGGAGTGATTATTGTAACAACCAAAAAAGGCTCGTATGAAACCAAGCCTACTTTTGAGGTATTAACCCGTACTGGTATAACAATTGCAGACTGGAATGATTTTAATTATTTTAATAGAGATGAATTCATCGATTTTATACCAAGAGTTGCCGCTAATGAAGTTTTGTCATTTGATAGCTTTCTTGTCTCTCGTATTTTCCTTGATCGACCTGCCTTTTTAGATTTAAATACAAGCGAGTATGATGCCAATAGCTTTGTCTTAAGGCCAGATGCATTTAATACGGAAAGTCCGGTTACTGATTGGTTAGATTTACTAACCCAAAGCCCCATTGTAACAAATCATTCTTTCTCTGCAAGAGGAGGTTCAAAGAATTCATCTTATTTTACATCATTTAGCTATAGCAAAACTGAAGGTGTTATTAAAGGTGGATTTAGTGAAACATTTGGCGGTCGACTTAATTTTGATACTAAATTTAGTGATAACTTCAAATTCGGACTTAACTTATATGGCTCCACAAGAGAAGCAGACACCAAGGATCAAATAATACAAATTATAAAACAAATTCAACCAGATTTTCCAGCATTTAATGAAGATGGTTCTTTATATGAAGGTAATAATTTTACTCAAAACCCTTTATTGGAATTGGAGAATTCAACTTTAGGTGAAAATGTGGTTTTTCAAGGGACAGCCTATTTAGAAGCTAAGTTTTTAAATAACTTCTCATTTAGAACGGCCTTTTCCAACAATTACGCCAATAATGAAACATTGTCTTATCGAGGCATAGGAAGCTCACAACTTGATGGGCTCGGAGAAAGGACTTTAAGCATAAGTAAATTATCTGTTAATGTATGGGAAAACACATTAAGCTATAAAAAAGTATTTAATGATAAACATGATGTAACAGGTTTATTAGGTTTTTCTAAGGAGCAGAGTAATAGATATAGACTAGGTTTAGAGGCATCTGATTTTCCTGATAACATTCTCAATGGCTTTGGAGCTGCTACTACACTCAATACCGCAACAGAAGCCGAATCAGAAAACGCCTTAATTTCTTATTTTGGAAGAGGGCAATACCAATTTGATAATCGTTATATAGTGTCTGGTACAATTCGTCGTGATGGATCTTCTCGTTTTGGATCTAACAAACGTTGGGGTACTTTTCCTTCTGGAGCAATAGCTTGGGTAGTTACAGGTGAAAAATTTATGCAATCGGAAAAAACAAAAAAGTCTATCCCCTTTTTAAAGTTAAGAGCTTCTTTTGGTTTGACCGGTGGACAAGGTATAGGGGATTTTGATCACCTTTCTACATTTAGAGGCACTTCATATAACGGAATCCCTGCTATAGCGCCAGATGGCCTAGGAAATAGAAATTTACAGTGGGAGGAAACAGAGCTTTTGGATTTAGGTATTGACTTTTCATTATTTGATAGCCGTTTATCTGGAACCCTTGGAAAATACAGAAAGCGAAGTAGGGATATACTTTTTGATACAGATATACCTACAAGTTCTTCCTTTGAGACTGTAGTTACCAACGTAGCTACATTAGATAATGATGGTTATGAAATTAATTTAAATTATGATCTTATTCGTTCAAAAGATCACCGTTTAACCTTAAATGTTAATTGGGCTACCAATCAAACCACTGTGCAAAAAATTAATGGAACTGTTGACGAAATTATATTTCCAGATCCCGATGATGCTTATCAGAGATTGGTTGAAGGCGGTGCAACGGATGAATGGTGGGGGTTTCAAACAGCTGGAAGATTTTTTGAAACAGCTGAAGATGTATATTCTTATCAAACTAGGGATGAATATGGCGAACCAGGGTATTTCACTAGCTCAATAGAAGGTATAGGTGATGTCATCTATGTGGATCAAAATGGAGATGGTATGATTACAGATGATGATCGAGTTAATTTAGGGTCAGCAGCACCTGACGGATTTGGAGGATTTGGATTGAAGTATAGTCATAAAAATTTTAGTATCGATGCCACTTTTGTTTATGCCTATGGGAATAAAAGGTTGTGGGAACAAGCTTTGACCGATTCTGCCGCCATTCTTGGTCTTAATCCTTCTAATAGTATTACTGGGCAGAGTGTTACAGAAGTAGGCACAGGAAATGCTACTTTTCCAAGAGCAAGTTTATTTCCCGTATATAACAATGCCTTATTTTCTGATGCTTATTTGTTCGATGCTTCTTATCTGCGTTTAAATCAATTGTCCGTTGGGTATTCAATACCAAAAAAGATCTTTAAAAACAGTGCAATTGAAGGTATTGATTTAACACTTCAAGGGACAAACCTATTTACAATTACTAAGTATCCAGGGATAGATCCGCAAGGAAACTTTGGTCTTACTAGGGTTGGAGACGGAATAGGTGTTGATAACAGCACTTTTCCGCAATCACAAAGCTATAGTCTTGGTGTTAGAATTAGTCTACAATAAAAAAATAATGAAGAATATGAAAAAATTTATATATATAACGTTTATAGCTTTAGTTCTAGGAACGAGTTCTTGTTCTGATAGCTTTTTAGAAAGAGATCCAAATTTTCTTCTCCTTGAAGGCAATACAATTAGTGACACTGAAGGCGCAGTGGGAGCCGTGAATGGAATTTATGACATCTTTAGAATAGGTGTTGAATCCAACGCAGATCATTATGTAGGTAAAGCGTCACAGTCTGGTTTCGTTAACTGGGATCAGGGAGATTTTAACATGGAATATACACAAACCAACACAACCACATACTCTATAGAAGCGCGTTGGAGTACAATTTATGCAACTATAAATGCATCAAATTTCGCTATCAATGGTATTATTGATTTAGGAGTTGACGAATTTGAAAGTGAAGAGGTATACAATTCACTATTGGCAGAGGCAAGATGCTGGCGCGCTTGGGCTCACATGAATATTTTTTGGAACTATGGGCATTGGTGGACTGATGATGACACAAACCCCTATGGTGTTTTGTACCGTGAACAATTGGCTGATATTTCGAACCTGCAACAGGAGAGACTTAATGTTGGTGAAAGTTATCAGAAAATTTTTGAAGATTTAGATTTTTCGATAACCCATATGAATAGTCTTGAGGACAAGGGTAACAGGTTTCTTTCTAAAGAATTTGCTAAAATCATTAAGGCAAAGGTGTTGCTTAGACGTGGTGGTATGAATGATGATATAGATCAATTAAATGAATCACTTACTTTGGTAAATGATGTACTTAATTCACCTCCGGCAGGTTTTGCTATGCAAGCAGACCTTGCTCAAGTGTATCAAGATTCTTGGGATTCTCAAGAGAATTTATTTGTAGGTTATTTAGAAAATGATGGGGCTACAAGTGAGTTACCTTTTCAGTACGAAGTTAATATTTCTACGAATTTTTCTGATGAGTTAGATCCTGATAATCCAACTCCTGCAGACGAATTAACAGCAGGTTTGAATTATGGAGCTAATTTATTTAGAGAAGATGCAAGATGGCCTATTGTTACTGGTGAGTCTGGTGCAGGAAGAGAAAGTGACGGACGTGTTTACACTTGGACCAAGCTTACCCGATTATCTCGATCTGATGGAGAAGAAGCAGGTGATTTTAAATACAATACCTACTTTTTTAGATTTCCAGAATTGTATATCATGAAGGCTGAATTATTAGCTAGAACTGGATCCTCCATTGCAGATGCAATAGCACCGATTAATACCATGAGATCCATTAGAACGAATCCGGTAATACCAAGTCTAAACCCAGTCGATCAGCAAGAATTAATGGATGCTATATTTTTAGAGTATTTCTTTGAGACATTTCTTGAAAATGGTAATGAGTTTTACGCCTCGTTACGATTTGATACAGCCAATGGTAACCCATGGATTGAAACTACAAAAAATGGTAAGTCTTTGAAAATTAATAGCATATGCTACCCCATCCCTCCATCAGAAATGGTAACAAATCAATTAATGATACAGAACGTAGATTTAGAATAATAAACATATAAAAACATGAAATATATAAAAGTAATTTTTATCGCATTGATGGCATTCGTCGGAATAGTTTCTTGTGAAGACGACAATGACATTAGAATCCCTTTACCCAATGATATCAATTTTAATGAATTGGAATTAGCAAGGTTTACTCACGAAATTCCGAGTGCTCCGTTTACGGCAGGGGAGAATACATCTGTTACCGTAACGGTTAATGTAAATGCTTTAGGCGGTTCATCTTATAGTGGCTTTGCCTTATCAAATAGAAATTGGAGGTCATATCCTTGGGGCTTAAGTACAACAGAATTGGGACCTTCAGGTGGATTGTCTTCGGTGTCACCAGCAGAACAACAGCAAGCTATTGACTCAACAGCATTTAGTGTATTTACAGATGCGCCTAATCAAACTCAAAATTATTTGGTTGGGCATGCAGCTGCAGATGATGCTTTTTTTACGCTTAGTGAACCTGCGGTGGTTGAGCATGTTTTAATCGCAAATACAACCTATAATTATTTAATGGCATCACATGGGTCGGTATATTCTGATGATTTCGATGATACCACCCTTGCATATCTTATTGATGGATATCCAACATATAATGTAAAAATACAGAACGAAGATGTGGAAGGAACATATTGGCTACCAGCTCCCAGTGGAGTTGAAGCAGTAAGTTTATATTCACATCATATACTGGATGGTTTAGATAGTGCTTTTATTAAATTGGACATAGAAGGCTCTTTAAACGGAAGTGTTACTGGAACTGTAGAAGCTTTTTTAGCGGCAACACCAGGCGCAGATACAGCAAACCCTGATCATGATTTTATTTTAAATGATTGGGTTCCTATAGATTTAACTTCTTTAGGAGAAGTGGATCAGGTATTATTTAGAATATCATCATCCTATGTAGATGGAACAGGAGCTATGATTTATTCTCCAACATTTTGCTTAGACGGTATCCGTATTCAACAATAACTTAATAAGTAGAAAGACACATAACATATTGTTTACAGGGTGGGTTAATTATTCGCCCTGTAAACAAAAACTAAAATACCTATAAATTTTATGAAGTTGGTTTTTAAATAATCAAAGACCTCCTTTTTTTAGAAATGGTACTTCTTACAATTTATTGAACATACATTCAAGAACTTATAGTAAAAAAGCAAATGAAAAAAATAATTTTAATATCCGTTTTATCCCTTTATATATTGGCGTGTAGCGAAAAACCTGAAGAAAATTATATTTTATTCTCAGGAAAAATATCAAACCCTATTTCAAAAGAAATAAGTCTTAGGAAAAATAAATTTGGGGAAAGAGGAATTGAGAAAAAGATTACTTTGGATGCAGATGGTTTTTTTAAGGATACTATAAGATTAGGTCCAGGTCACTACAGTTTTGATGACTCAAAAAATAGAATGAGCCTCTACTTGGTTAATGGGGGTAAAATTCACTTAACATATGATGGTAATAACTTTCGTTCTTCAGCAAAGTTTTCTGGAAAATACTCTGAATCAAATAAATATTTTTTTTTAAAAAAAGAACTAGGAAAAAAATTAACAGGAGATCCGACTGAATATTATGCAAAAACCGAGTCTGAATTCCTTAAACATTCAAAATTCATTAAAGATAGTTTGAATACTTTTTTAGATAGCTTTAATGATATTCCTGAAGCATTTTTAGAAGAAGAACGAAAAGAATTAAAATACAGGTATTTGGTAGACTTGACAAACTATGAAAAAAGACATGGATTGGCAAGCTATGAAGAAAAATACGGAGAATATAATGGTATAAATGACAAGGTCTTAGATTTCAAAGTGTCAGATGATTTTCTAACCGAACTTAAGGATATAGATTTTGAAAATGAAGAAGACTTTAGCTCTTCATATTATTATAGAGAATTGGTTTCTTGGCATTATGAAGATGAGATAAATGAATTGGCTAAAAAAGAAGATAATGACGTTAGTTTGGCTAAAATGAAAGTTTATGCAACTATTCCAAACGATCTTATTAGAAATAACTTGCTTGTAGGTACGTCAATGTCCTTTATGGGTGATACAAAAAAATTGGATGAGTTTTACCAAATATTTCAATCATACGCGCTACAAACTAGATTCAGCGATATAATAAAAGAAAAATATAATAAACTAAAAAAGCTATCTAAAGGAACTCCTTCGCCAATATTTACAGATTATATAAATCATGCTGGCGGAAAAACCTCCTTAGAGGACTTAAAAGGTAAATATGTTTATATAGACATTTGGGCAACCTGGTGCGTTCCCTGTTTAAAAGAAGTACCATTTCTAGAGAAAGTCGAAAAAGAATTTCATGGCAAAAATATTCATTTTGTAAGTATTTCTATTGACAACGATAAGGCTTTTGATAAATGGAAGAAAATGGTAACAGATAAGAATATGACTGGTATTCAATTGATTGCAGATAATTCATGGAGCAGTAGTTTTATAGATGGTTATCAATTAAGTGGCGTACCACGCTTTATTCTACTTGACCCAGAAGGAAAAATTGTAACGGCCTATGCACCCAGACCATCAAACCCTGATTTAGTTGCTTTATTTAATGAGCTTAATATTTAACATTTCTTTAATAAGGGTTAATTATCTTTTTTAAGCCTTAAAGAGGAACACAAATACAAAATAAAAATATAGATAAACTTATGTCTTTCTTAAAATTTTGTTTTAGATAGATTATTTGAGTTAGTCAGAGGAAGGGCTATTAAAAATAGCCCTTTTAATTCCATTTTTGGTTGTATAATTGGCTATATATTAAAAACTTAAAAAACATGAAAACATATCTTCTATTGATTTCAATGACATTGTTTTTGACATGCAAATCTGTAAAACATGATAATCTTGGAAAAACGGATGAAAAGAAGGAAACTGTAAAAAAAGATCGACAACTTGCCATAGAAAGAGGCAAATTCTTTGAAATTGACGGCAGGAAAATGCTATACGGTGGGAAAAAGGAAAATGAACATTTTGATATTACTGGATGTTCACTAAAAGACGAACAATTTCACTATGGCCTTGGTAGAGAAGTTTTTCCAGCATTGTTAAAACCAGAATTCATATCTGTTAAAGAAGCCAACCAGATCTGGTCAGATAGTACTAGGTTTTTACTTGTATACTCAGGAAAAGAAGCCAAAGCATACGCTATTAAAGACCTTACGCGTCATGAGGTTGTAAACGATGTATTAGATGGTCAACCAATTATGGCAGCCTATTGTATTTTGGCAGATTTGGGTGCTATTTATGAACGAAATTATGGAAATGAAGAACTAACGTTTGCTGTAAGCGGATACACCTATTTTGATAAAGACGTTTGGAATGGTCTTGATGGTTTTATATTATGGGATAGAGAAACTGAAAGCTTATGGTGGCCCTTAATAGGTAAAGCAGTTTCTGGATCACTTAAAGATGTTAAACTTTTAGAAATGGATAAAAGCAAGTGGAAAGATGTGAATTGGAAATACATAAAGGATAACTACCCCAATACCTTGGTTTTAAAATCTGGACAAAATTTTAAAAGGCCAACAGAATGGAAAAAAATTGAAGACGTATCACATATAAAAAAGAATTATCTCTTAAAAAATTAAATGAATAATTCACCCTAGATTACTAGCGAATACATAATCACTACAATTAAATTTTAATACAAAAAGTATAAATAAAACAGATGAAACATTTTCTAATATTATTTTTAACATTAGCCTTTAGTCCTTTAGCAACTGGTCAAACACTAGATTTAAACGAACCTTTAGCAGAAGATTCAAGTATAAAAAAAGGGGTCTTACCTAATGGGCTAACCTATTATATAAAAAGTACAGATGTTGTAAAGGATGCGGCAAGTTATTACATTATACAAAATGTAGGGTCGATTCTAGAGGATGACAACCAACAGGGTTTAGCACATTTTTTAGAACACATGGCATTTAATGGCACACAAAGTTTTCCTGGAAAAGGCATTTTAAATACCCTTCAAAAACATGGCGCTGTTTTTGGAAAAGATATAAACGCTTATACCTCATTTGATGAAACAGTATATAACTTAAATAATATTCCAATAAAAGATGGTTTAGTAGATACTTGTTTAACTGTATTGCACGACTGGTCTAATTATTTATTATTAACAGATGAAGAAATTGATGCAGAGCGTGGTGTAATTAAAGAAGAATGGCGTACACGTCAAAACGGTGAAACGCGATTATATGAAACCTCATTACCAATAACATTTAATTATTCAAAATATGCCTATAGATTACCTATTGGGTTGATGTCTGTGGTTGAGAATTCTGAATATAAAGCGTTAAGAGATTTTTATCATGATTGGTATAGAACAGATTTACAAGCAATTGCCATTATAGGTGATATTAACGTTGATGACATTGAGCAAAAAATCATAAAAAAGTTCTCAAAAATTCCGGCAGTTGAAAACCCAAGAAAACGTTTTATTGTAGCTATTCCAGATAGCAAAGAAATGCAGTATAGTTTAGGTATGGACCCTGAAGTTTCTACAGCATTTATTAGTTTTGGTATTCGTCATAAAGAGTCTTTAGAAACAGAAACGGTTGCAGATTTAAAACGGTCGTTATTAGAATCTATGGCTACTTCAATGTTGTCTGCTAGAATTTCAGAACAAGCCCAAAAATCAGATGCTACTTTTTTAGGAGGTTATGTTGGTTACAGAGGCATGTCTAGAACATCAAATTCATTAAGCATGAGAATTGCTCCTAAACCAAATCAACAAAAAGAAGCATTTTCTCAAGTGTTAACCGAAGTTATAAGAGCCGTGAAATTTGGATATATTCAATCTGAAATTGATAGAATGATTGCCGAATTAAAAAGTTCTTATGAAAACGAAATAGCTAAAAAGAATGATTTCAGCCATGAAAGAATTGTGCAATCTATTCAAGATAATTATTTAGAAAACACAACTATCTCAGACATAGAAAAAGAATATGAAATAGCACAACTTCTTTTTGATGGGATTACAAAAGAAGAGCTAAATGAAACCATAAAACGATTATACACTCAAGAGAACAGATTTTTAAATGTTACCGGTGTAGAAGGACAAGATAATTTAACAGAAGATGAAGCTATAAAAATTATAAATACTGTTGAAAACAACTCATCTATTGAACCATATTCAGAAAACTTAAATGGTAAAACATTAGTTTCAGATATAATTATTAAAGATGGCACTATTTCGAAAATTGAAACAAATTCAGATATAGGTGCTACTACATTTGTTTTAAGCAATGATATAAAAGTTCATTATAAATTTGTTGATAAAGAGAAGGATAGAGTATTTATAAATGGAGTTAGTTACGGAGGAACATCTCTTTTAAGTGATGATTATTTACCGTCTGCTGCACTATTGGGCAATTTAATACAGATGTCTGGATTAGGTGATTTTTCATCAACTGATTTAGAAAAGATTTTAGCTGGAAAAACTGCTAATGTTAGCGTTAGCTTAGATGAAATTAACGAGAGTTTATTTGGATCGTCAAATACAAAGGATGTAGAAACGATGTTACAAATGCTACATGTATATTTTGTAAAGCCACGTTTTGATGAGGAAGCATTCAAAGTTTTAGGAAGTAACATAGACAATTTCATTGCAAGAAAAAGTAAAGATATTGGTGCAAAGATGAGAGATAGTCTTACCGTTGCTTTATACGGAGAAAATAACCCTAAAGAAGCAATCTTTAATAAGGAGTATGTTTCTAAAATTTCCTTTGATAAGATTAAAACTATTTATAATGAGCGTTTTGGAGATGCCTCAGACTTTGATTTTTTTATTATTGGAGACGTTAGTGAAAACCAATTAAAACCGCTATTAGAAAAGTATGTAGCAAGTATACCCACTACAATGACTAAGGAAACCTTTAAAGACAATGGGGCAAAATGGATATCAGATAAAATTGATGAAGATGTTTATATAGATATGGAAGAACCTAAAGCTAGGGTAAATATTTCGTACAAAAAGGAAATGCCATATTCAATAAAAAAAGAGATTTATACAGATGCGTTAGGAACTGTTTTGCAATTACGTATTAATGAAACTGTTAGGGAATCTGAAGGTGGTGCATATAGTCCTAGAGCTGGTGCTTCATTTTCTAGAGAACCAAAATCTCAAGCAATTATTAATGTCAATTTTGATTGTAACCCAGATTTAGCCGAAAAATTAGTAGGCATAGTTCAAAAAGAACTTCAAAAAATGGCTAATGGTGATATAAATGATGACGATTTAAATAAAACTAAAACTAACTTTATTAAAGAACGTCAACAATCAAAAAATAAAAACTTATATGATATGCAATTGCTCAAGACTTTTTTTAAGTATGGTTATAATATGAATGATTCTAAGAACTTTGAGGATATCGTGAATAGTATGACAAGTAAAGAACTTCAATCTATAGCAAAAGAAGTGATAAGTGAGGGTAAATCATATGAATTAGTATTTAAACCGAAACAATAAAGCATGATAAATGAAAAAACTAATTCTTTTAGTTACGTTGTTATTCTTTACAATGGGAAATTCTCAAATTTTAGACCCCGTAAAATGGGAGACATCCGTTGAAAAAGTTTCAGATATAAAGTATAAGCTTATTTCAAAAGTTTCGATTGAAGCAGGGTGGCATTTATAATCACAAAACGTACCAGAAAATGGACCTATATCTACAACCTTCACATATGATGATGAAACAAGGGCATTTAAAATAAAAGGGAAGACATTCGAAGAATCAGGTCATATTGTTCATGATCCTGTTTTCGGAATGAAGATTAAGTTTTTTGAGAAAAGTGCTATTTTTTAGCAAATCATAGAGCTTACAGGAGATATAAATAAAATTCATGGTACTGTTGAATTTATGGTATGTGATGACATGAGATGTTTGCCACCAACAGAGGTTGATTTAGTATTCAATCTCCCAAAAAAATCTAAAGCAGTAACTGATGATTTAGAATCTAATACATCTGCACCAAAAGAACCCAAAAAGGGCTTTGGTTAATTTTTATGCTAGGTCTTAGTACTGGATTTGTGGCAATTTTTACGTCCTGCGTATTTCCATTGATATCAATGACGGTAAGTTTTTTTTACTAAACAAAACTAAACAATTAGTCGTGGTCCCACAAAATTCCATAAAGTTAGTACAATTTCAGTGAAACATTGCACACCTAATTGCACACCTTTTATATAGTTTTAAATGGTTTCATTTGGCATCAAAAAAATGTTCAAAAACAAAAAACACTGATAATCATACGATTAACAGTGTTTTGTTGTGACCTACTTCTAAATACGTCGAGGTGACAGAGCTAAAACCCTATCCATATCCATCTCTATTCCAGTATTTTATATTTCAATTTTCCAAATAGGACATCAATTAAGACACTAACGAGAGCGTTTTAAGCTTTCTGAATAACAAAATAAGATTTATTAGCCCAAAAGACAATAATTTGAAACAAATTGTAGCAATATTAAGAAGCTTAAATCAGAAGTCGAGTTATCCATCTTTCAATGGACAGAAACTTGGTGTAACAGAAAAAGAGCACACTCCACTTTGAAGTATAAAACTATAGAAGAATTTGAAATAGGAATGTTTAATCAAAACGTAGCGGCATGACTCTTATTTAAATGTCCACTTTTTTGTTGTAAGTCTTCTATATAAAAAATCAACAATATCAAAAAAAGTGATAAAAAATGTATCCTTTTCACACAGTATCAGTCTACTTAACAACTCTAAAAATATCAAGATGGATAAAACAAAAAAATGTACTTGCACAAATTGCGAATGTATAGCATGCAATTGTATAAATTGCTCACAAAATAATTGCCCTTGTGAGAAATGTAATTGTACAAAATGTACTTGCTGTTAAAGCTAAAAAGGTTAATATGTTATAGATTATAAGTTAGAATGGAATTACACACACACACTATCTGGAATGAATACAATACTGAAATATTCTTTTTTATCTTAAAAAGAGTAAAAAACAAAGATTCTGCAAATGAAATAGTTCAAAATTCCTTCATAAAGATACATATCAACCTCAAAAGCTTAAAACAAGTATCCAAAGTAAAATCTTGGGTTTTTCAGATAGTAAGAAATGAAATTGTAAATTTTTATAATCAAAATGAAACTATTTCTAAAAATTATTCTTTAAAAAATAACCCAATACTTCCACAAGTAAAAAATGATAACTTATGTTGTTTTGATAGATTTATAAATGAACTTCCAGAAAAATACAAAGTAGTTATTGAGAAGATATATTTTGAAAGTAAAAAATCACTTGATGTAGCCCAAGAGTTAGATATTAGTCTTGCTAATGTTAAAGCGAGAGTCAGGCGTGCAAAAAATATTCTAAAGCTAAAATTAACAACATGCTGTAAATTCTATTTTGATAAAAATGGTAAGCTTATTGGGGAACCCAATTGTAGTGTTTGTAACTAAATATTTAATCTTTTCAGTTGTAGAGTTAATTCACTTTCTGCTTTTTTATTCTTTTTACTCTTTGTCTTTTAGTTGTATTACAAGAAATATACCAACAAATTAACATGACTCCAGAAAACTATCAGGAAGAATAAAACCTTTTTAATATCTCACGAATCCCAATATCAAGAACATTCTTGGCACCTCCCCGTTAAAACACAATTTACATTTTCAATCAAATATGCATCTGGAATTGAAAAACTAACTTCAGAAGGAAGACATTCTATAGTTTCACATTTTATACACCTAAAGTGAAAATGGTGTAATGGCTTTTCATTTTCATTGCATTTTTTACATAAGGCAAAATATTGTTTCCCATCTTCAGCAACAACCTTATGTAAAATTCCATCATCACAAAAGCGATTTAAAACACGGTAGATAGTAGCTCTATTTATATCAATGTTTATTTTCTGCTCAACCACATCTTGGCTCATTGCTTTATCAGTACTTGCAAAAACAGCTAAAACAGCTTCCTTTGTAGGTGTATTTCTCCTTTTCATTTTCTAATGCGATTTGTTCGCAATAAATTGTTGCGATTTATTTGCAATAATATAAAAAAATAATATATTTGCGAAATATACTAATGCGATATATTCGCATTTAAAATGATTTTAATGACTAGAAAAAATAATTAAGTAAAAAAAATATAGTCACTCTATCCATTACTTTACCTACACCTTTAATCAGTTTTACAAAAAATAACCTTATGGGAAACAATAAAATTAAAAACAATACCATTGACCTCGTTGCCCTTTCTAGTGCAATAATTTGCGCTTTACATTGTGCGGTTGTATCCATAGTATTTTCACTTTTCTCCTTGCACAGTTTACATTTTTTGAAGAACCCGTATATCGAATTGACATTTATAAGTTTTGGTCTTGTCTTTGTTCTCACATCTCTTTGGCCGAGTTATAAAAAAGTCTATCATCAAGCAAAACATTTACTATATTCTGCATGGGGATTTGCATTTATTGCACTGGGCAGACTTAACTTGGAATTATGGAAAATTGTCAATACAGTAATTAGGTGCCTTTATAGTGGCTCTAGCGCATTATTTAAATTGGACATTAATGCGGGCTAAAATCAATTACAGGCATTAGTTCTTTTTTTAGGATTTCTTTAACACATGAATTAAATCCATTATTAATTTTATTTAATAATTTTAACCATTAATGAAAACAAGTCGCATTAAGAATAGTATTACTTATTCACTCCTCATCCTTTTTCTTACAATGAAAATGGCAGGGATTCATGCCTTGTTACATATAGACGATAAAGATCATGCTCCACATTGTGTTATTTGTGACCATACCACTGCGAATAACTTAACTCCAGCAATTACTCCTAATTTACAAGATTTTAAAATTGAAAACACTGAACCAATTGTTCAAAAAGAGATAATTAAGAACTACAATTTTATTATCTCGAGCACTATTGATACAAATCAACTCTTTTCCCGTCCTCCTCCTTTTTTATTATAAGAGTTCCAATTACATTTTAGTCCATTAAAGAGTTTTCAAACTCAACAAAGTCGCATTTAGAATTTTGACTCTAAATGAGCACGCATAATGTAAATGAGAGATCAACAACTTGTCTTTACTCTATAAATAAGAGAAAGAGGGTGTGAATTTCAAAACTCTTCCCATATTTCAATTTTTATTTGGACAATCTAATTTGCTTTTACGACGATAAACTCAAAATAAGATAGTAGTCAAATATGGACATTCAAGGAATTCCTATGGATCTCTTTTAAATTTTCTCAATGAACTAAACGTTTTTTTGAAGATTTCAGATGCCTATATATAATAGGCATGCATGTCCTATAAACAAATGTTTTTACATACTTAAAATGTTGCAACGAAAGGGGAAACCGAAAACCTTGTAGATAGAGTAGGTATAACTTTTAAACACAATAGTTATGAAAACTAAGGAATCTATGATTTCAGAAATTCTGGCTAATAAGGCAAAGCAACCTAGCGGAAGCACGCATTGCAGCAATTGCGGGCACTGCTCTAGCACCTTATAGTTTCAGAATAATAGCGGTAGGATTAAATCCTACCGCTATTTAAAACATAATACAAAACAGTAAAAACTGCCCAGAATATGAACCAAATTATTGAAAATCAATTGGAAAAACTCTTATCCTTTACAGATGAGAATGTTATAACAAGGTTTATGGATATGTACGATGTACCAGAAACCGAAGCCCAAGATATCCTTTTGGAGACCCTGAAGTTTTTGCACATAAGTCAAATCCCAGGGATTTTCATTCCTGATGATTTATTAATAGTAGACGAAATGTGGCACAACCTAATTTTATTTACTCCTCTCTACCATAAATTCAGTGTGAAATATTTTAACACTCCCTACTTCCACCACCTTCCCGCTACAAAAGCGGAAAAAAACCAAAGGAAAGAAGATATCAGAATCAATCCCGATAAGGCCAAAAAAAAGTATCTCAAAAAACTGGAATTTCTCTTGTCTACTACTTACGATTATTTTGGAGCGGAAACGGTTGAGAAATGGTTCAAAGTGTATCCAGAAAAATACAGTAAGGAAAATATTAAAAAATTGAGAAAATAAGAATGAGCATTTTCCCAAAAAGAACCATTCCTGGCAAAACAGTTACAATACATTGGAATTTCAACACAGCACATTTAGATGGTGCTCACTTATATCCATTGGTAAAAATAGGAATAAAAGACCCTAAAGGCAATATTACTATGCTCTTTGAAGACCACGTTATCGCTTTTCCTGACCAAAAGGAAAGTAAGAAGGAGCCGCTTCAAAAGTTAAAATATTTGAACAAAAATATTCCGCTCTTGGTCTTAGCAGATTATCTTGAAGGACCTTGTAAACGGGAAAAGTTAGTTGAGATTTTAACCAATATTCAGGCTGGTCGCCATTATTATTTCACTTATACCATTCCTCATGATGCACCATTAGGCAAATACTCTCTAATTTCAGAAGTTCATAATAACGGAAATGTAAAATATTCCAAGACTCGTCTTGACGATCACTTTTGGGTAGAAAAGATTTCGCTTGTCACTGTAACGGGAAAAGGAAAAGACAGAACGGCTGTAATCCGTAACCACTCAGAAGAACGGACTCCGATAAAAATAGTGAGATGTTCTATTGATTTTAATGGGCGTATGGAAACGGAAGTAGAAGCTTTTGAAGTGAACCCAAAAGATACCAAGCTTATTTCAATTCCTCAAGAGAAGGTCTTTTTACTCTACAACGAGGAACGGGAAACAGTAGCCCTAACAGAAGAAGACCCCATTTATCTAGTAAAAAATCACGAAATACTATCCATCAGTAAAGATAAGGGATTAGACTGCCTTATGGAAAAGGATAGTGATGAAGCCTATTGGCTTTCCTCTGAAGCCAAATATTTATGGGATAAATCAGACGGATTACTCAATAAAAATAACCTATCCGAAAAAGAAAAAGGGGTGTTAAAGGAAATGGAGGAACAGGGGCTTATAAAACAAACTAGATTATAATGGCTAAAAATCAATATAAAGTAAAGTATCCATACGTCATAAAGAAGCTAAGTATCAGATGCGCTATGAAAATCGTATGTCCGTTGTTTTTAAGCTTATTTGCAAGTAGCTTGGTTTATTCCCAAAATACAAAAGTCTTAGGAATAGTAACTGACGATCAAGAAGCACCTTTACTTGGAGCCCATATTCAAATAATTGAACTAAATAAAAGAACTATTACAGATGAAGAGGGTTTTTTCAGTTTCGATAAACTTTCCGATGGGAAATATAATTTGAAGATTTCTTATATAGGCTTCGAAACGAATTATCGCACTATTGATATTTCAATAAAAAAACCTAAAATTCAAATCAATATTAGCTTAAAACCTCAACAAAGCCAGCTTAATGAAGTAACGCTAGTGGGAAAATCAAAAGCGCAACGACTACGGGAAAGTACTGCCAATGTATCTGTATTGCAAATGGAAAAGTTCCGTGATAGAAATACAAATACTAGTGACATCGTGAAACAAATTTCTGGTGTAAATATTCGCCAAACAGGTGGTTTTGGTAGTAATGCCGAAATTTATTTGAACGGAATGACTGGAAAGTCTATCCCTTTTTTTTTAGATGGGATTCCGCTATCCTATTTTGGTTCAGGACTAGGATTGAACGTATTACCAGCTAGCCTAATAGAACAGATTGAGGTTTACAAAGGAGTTGTACCTGTAGATCTAGGTGCTGATGCTCTCGGAGGAGGTATAAATGTCATTACTAGAAAATCCTATTCAGACTACTTAGACATTTCCTATTCTGGTGGATCATTCAATAGCCATAAGATGAACCTAAATACACAATTGGTAAACCCTGATAACCATTGGATGTTCGGAGTACACTCATTTTACAACCATTCCGATAATAATTATAAAGTAGATGTTGAAATTCCTGATGAATTCGGAAACCCGATTCCAGCCACTGTAAAGCGTTTTCATGATAAATTTTCTAACTATCTCGTTAATCTTTACACAGGAGTTTATGACAAAGATTATGCCGATCGTTTAGTTTTTAGTGCACGTTATTCTGGTCTTAAAGATGATGTTCAGCACAATGCTATAATGGCCCAACCCTATGGAGAGGTAACCTACGATGAATCAACTCTAGGCGCTTCTTTAGAATATGAAAAAAAGAAGATTCTAAAGAAAACGGATATAAAATGGTACAGTGCCTACAATCGTACTCGAGGTCATTTTATAGATACCACACTAAATGCATACACTTGGGATGGTAAGATCTTTGATAGGCGTACGGATGGTGGAGAAATTTCCACCTCTCGTAATCTTTTAGAGCTTACCTCTCAAAATGTCTTGAATCGGATTAACATAAACTACCATCCCTGGGAGAAAGGAAAATTTACTTTGAACCTTTTTACCGCTTGGTTCAGAAGGATAGGTGAAGATCCCATTGCTGCCGAATTTTACGGAGAAGACTTTTTCGCTAATCCGACCCGACTTTTTAAGAATGCTACGGGATTTTCCTATGAGCATAGTTTTTCACAAGATTTAACAAGCTATACGGCCGTCAAACATTTTTGGCTGAATGCCGATGGATACGCTATACAAAATCTTGAATTTGTTCCCAACCAACAAGAAGCTTCCAATTTTGGTTTTCTCCAGTCGCTTCGCTATCGTGTTACAAACTCTTTTTTATTAAAATCTTCCTATGAATATGCGACTAGACTTCCTGATGAAATTGAACTCTTTGGAGATTTTACATTGGTAAGACCTAACCCATTCTTGGAACCGGAACAAAGTCACAATCTCAATTTGGGTTTTCAACTGAATACACAAAAATTCAATTGGGACACCAATCTTTTTTACCGTGATACGGATAATGTTATCTGGTTACGAACCTCCCAGTTTTATGCCCAATACCAAAATCTTTTAAAATCACGTACGCTTGGCGTGGATACAGAAATACGCTATCGCCCATTCAATTTTCTAGATATAAAGGCAAATGCTACCTATCAAGATTTGAGAAACCGTTCACCCAAAAACATTACGGGAGCTGTAGATGATCGCTATTTCAATGCAAGACTTCCCAATATCCCTTATTTTTTTGGGAACGGGGAAATACGTTATCACAAAGGTAAATTCCTAAACACGAAAAACAGTATTTCGGCTTGGTGGTCGGCAAATTACGTCAATGAATTTTATCTCTTTTGGGCCGTGGACGGAAACAAGGATTTCAAGAATATAGTTCCATCTCAATTTATCCAAAATGTGGGGGCTACTTTTTCTCATCCCAAAAACCGATGGGCTATTACCGCAGAGGTTACAAATATGCTTAACGAAAAAGTATTTGACAACTTTAGCGTTCAACGCCCTGGACGAGCTTTTTACATAACCATTAGAACTTTTATTAATTAAATATTAACATCAAATACACTAAAAAAAAATGAAAAAACAATTTTTTAAAAAAATCACAACTCTATTTTTTTATACCTTTTTAATCTTTGCTACAACTGGGTGCAGCGATGATGATAGTCCTACTCCAGAAAACGAAAGCGATCCAATTGTAATAAATTTTGGTATTACAATGGTAAGTGGAGCATGGCCCAACCAAACTTCATACATTCAAGGTGTAACGGATTTGGGTTTTTCGACTATAGGAAATGAAAATGCGGCAGAATTGACAGGAAGCGCAGGTACGGTCTCCTATAATGGCGCATTGTATACATCACCTTTTGGTGCACCAGCCACCCTTGTAAAATATTCATTCAACGATGATGGAGATACTGTTGAAGAAGAGCGAATTGTAGTCCCTGGAGCAAATACCTTTTCTACCATTTATTTTGAAAGTGAAACCGTAGCCTATGGTTCTGTTGCAGGTGGTATTTCTAAACTCATCATTTTTAATCCAACTACAATGCGCATAACTGATGAAATCTCATTAACGACTGTAACTAGCCGATTTTCTGAAGCTACCCGAACCTATTATTTAGATATGATGGAGCGTGATGATAAACTATTCATGGGCGTACACTACGAAAATAACTTTGTTCCCGTAAACGACTCGGCCTATGTTGCAGTAATCGATTTAAATAATAAAACAGTAGACAAAGTAATCGCTGACCATAGAACTGGAATGGTATTCGGTGGTCAGGCTGCAAATGCGGGAATGATTAAAACATCTAATGGTGATATTTATGTTCAAGGTTTGGGGACTACCTTGAATGGCGGTAACAGTCCTAGCGGACTACTGAAAATACCAAATGGGCAGACTTCTTTTGATCCGGATTATTTTATGAATATGGAAAATGCTACAGGCAATGTGTGCTATGGAATCTATCAAATGCCAAACGGTAGATCTTTTACTGCGAAAGTAGAAGATGAGAGCGATTTTTTTGAGTTCCAAACTGGAGAACCTCAGTTTACATATTTTGAGGTTGACATAGAGAATCAGACGAGTTTAGGAGCGGTTCCTGGCCTTCCCACAACCTATGGATCCCGTAGAATGATAATTCTTCCTTATACAGATCAAAAACTACTGTTTACAACCGCTACCAATGATGAAAATGCTGTGTTCAGCTTTGATACCACCTCAAACACATCAAGTCAATTGTTTATTTCGTCGGGAGGTTATATAACTGGTTTGGAAGATTTGAATCCATAATCCTTAACACTATGCTAGAAGCTAAAGACCTTACAAAAAAGTATGGTGATTTTACCGCACTAGACTCCCTTAACCTAAGCATCCGAGCTGGCGATATTTTTTGCCTGCTCGGAGCAAACGGGGCTGGAAAATCAACGACTATCAACTTGTTTTTGAACTTTATAGAACCCACTTCGGGAAAAGCTTTCGTCAATGGTTTGGATGTGGAAAAGAATCCTCAGAAAACAAAACAGTGGCTATCTTATATTCCTGAAAATCTACAATTGTACCAAAATATGACCGGTCTTGAAAATCTTCGATTTTTTTGTGGCCTTCAAGGAGGTAATCAAGATAAGGAAGAACTGGAAACCTTATTAATACAATCGGGCTTGCAAAAGGATTTTGTCCTAAAAAGGGTGAGTAGTTACTCTAAAGGAATGCGGCAAAAAGTGGGTATTGCTTTGGCAAGGGCAAAAGGGGCTAAAATATTGCTTTTAGATGAACCTACATCCGGATTAGATCCCAAAGCGAGTAATGAATTCTCCGAACTTTTACTCGAAATGAAAGAACAAAAAGTAGCCACTTTAATGGCTACCCATGACCTTTTCCGAGCTAAGGATACAGGAACACATATAGGAATCATGAAAGAAGGTGTCTTAGTGGATAAAATGGAATCTGATCAAGTTTCTTTTCACGATTTAGAACAAAAATATTTAAGACATATGCACACATAGTATGAAATAAGCCATAACGATTCTTGATACCCATCGAGATGTTTAATGGCGAATTACATCTGACCGCTTAAAACAATAAATTTAAACAGATGAAACGTCAAGTCTTTTTAATTGCAGGAAAGGAACTTAAAGGTATGGCAAGACAAAACGCCTTAAAAATTTTATTTGCCATAATTATAATTCTCCTAGGGTTTGCACTCTATGCTGGGCATATTGCTTACAAACAGCAAAAGGTCATGGTAGAAACAGCTCAGAAAGAAAGAAGAGCCGAATGGTTAGATCAAGGAAATAAACATCCTCATATTGCCGCACACTATGGAACTTATGTTTTTAAACCGAAGACACTTCTTAGTCTTTTTGATTTTGGGTTGGATACCTATACTGGAACATCTGTTTATTTAGAAGCACACTATCCACATGAATTTATGTTCAGGCCAGTACAAGGTTACGGCAATATGATTCGTTTCGGAGAATTAAGTGCTGCCTTAGTACTTCAATTGTTATTACCCCTACTCATCATATTCATCACTTTTCAAACTTTTACTAAGGAAAAGGAAACAGGAACCTTGAAATTATTGGTCAGTCAAGGAGTTTCTATACGGTCTATTTATTTGGGTAAGGTCTTGGCTTATTCCTTAATTGTATTTTCCATAATGGTTCCGTTCTTTACGGGTTTATATATAGTAGGAGTCATTGAAAAAACTAGCGCTGTGATAAATGATGTGGGGTTACGCATCTTACTTCTCTTTTGTGTTTACGTTGGGTATTTGTGGGCTTTTACAAATTTTTCAGTTTGGATATCCCTTAAGTCTTCGAGTGCAAGAAACGCGCTTTTGACCTTATTGATATTCTGGATTGCAACTGGAATCATTATACCAAAGACTTCTGCCAATCTTGGCGAAACCTTACACCCTTTGCCATCCATGAAAACATACAAGGAAGGTATACAACATGATATTGAAAATGGCATGAACCCCAATGATACCAAGGAAAAAAGAATGGCAAGGCTAAAAGAAGATTATTTACAACAGTATGGGGTCGATTCTCTTAATCAACTGCCTTTGAATTTTGGAGGAATACAGATGCAGGAAGGAGAAGAATATGCCAATAAAGTGCATGATTTTCATGATGCAACCCTTTACAAAAAATTCGAACGTCAAAACAAACCTGGAAGCTTAATGGGTTTTGTTGCGCCTTATATAGCCGTAAGGAATCTTTCCATGGCATTTGCAGCAACTGATTGGTATAGTTTCAATAATTTTCAAGAAAAGACCAACACCTATCGCCGTCATCTCATACGTACCATGAACAATGATATGGCGAAAAACTCACGATATGGGGAATTTTATGAATATAAAGCAGGAAGGAATTTATGGGAAACCATATCGGATTTCAAGTATCTAACACCTAAAGTGACCATGGTCTTCAAATACTATTGGATGGAACTTGCCTCATTGTCCCTTTGGGTTTTGATAATGTTCATTCTAATTCCTTCTTCATCCAAAAATAAATTAATATGAAATTGATTTTATTATTATGGCAACGAGAAGGTATTTCCATTATTAGAAATACTTTTCAAATGGTCATGTTGTCCACTATTTTTTTATTGGGTACGTACGCCATCTATTATGGAAATTCCAAAATAATGGAACAACATAAGACCATCAAGAATGTCGAACATATTGAGAAAAATAAATTTGAACACTATAAAAATAGTTTTTATAGCGACCATACGGCGGTCGAGGAGAAACAACTATTCGATATCGCTTCAAATCCCGCTTATGCATGGTATCGACATGAGTATCATGCCATCTTACCCCCTAATGGTCTGTCTCACATGTCTTTAGGACAAAGAGATATAGAACCTTATTATTACAAATTGACTGGAACGAGTCTATACTATCAATTATTTCAAAGTGAGTTGGCCAATCCCCTAAAACTCTATGTTGGAAATTTTGATATTTCCTTTGTACTTATTTACTTGTTTCCCTTGCTTATTATAGCCTTTACTTATGGATTATATGCAGAAGAAAAAGAAAATGGCATGCTGCCCCTACTTAGGTTGCAAACCATAGGGCTAAGAAAAATACTCTTGATTAGAATTGCTTTTTATTATGCCTTGATTGTCGGATTGGGAATTCTTTTGTCTTCAATTGGTTTTTTTGTTTCTTCAGAAGTGGATATTTTGACCGTCTCCTTATGGATATCAGCCGTTTTATGTTATCTCAGTTTTTGGTTTGCTTTGATGTTTTTGTTAATCAGTCTTAAAAAAAATTCTTCTTTAACCGCAATTAGCGCTGCTAGCCTATGGCTTCTTTTTCTAATTGTTCTACCAGCCGTGTTGAATGTATATGCAAATATTGTGTATCCTATAGACAATACATCACTAGCCGATGTTACCCGAAGAAGAAGTCTTGAAAACGAAGAGGACTTGGACGAGGCCAAGGCAGTAGTTCTTGAATACTTGCAGAGTCGTAATGACTTAAAGGGAGCAGATTCACTTCTTCACATAAATACTATGGCCAAAGCCTATGCTGCTTTTACGGCACTTAATGATAACCACCATAGAAAAGAAGTGTCGGACTACTTTACCCAAATTAGACTAAGGCAAAAGAAGATTTCCTTATTTCGTTGGGCAAACCCAGCGGTAAATACACAAGGAGTTCTTAATGAAATTGTTGAATCAGATTCTGAAATTTTTCAATCCTTTTACCAATCAATTGAGAGCTTTCACAAAGATATTACCCGTTTTTATGTTGATAAACTGTTTTTGAACAAAGAAATAACAAGTAAGAACTATGAAGCACTTCCTAAATTCAATTTAAAAATCGATAGCGAAAATAGAAACCAAAAAATCAAGAATGGTTTACTAGAAATTATGGTCACCTCTCTTTTGATTTTTGCTTTATCATGGCTTCTTTTCAACAAAACTACTTTCTGAAAGGGTATTAAAAATTCCATACATAAATGCATTCCTATAAAATTTATAACACAAAAACTTGAAAAAAAAACCAGACTTCATCAATGACAACCTTTGGGAACTTCTATTGAAGCTTTCTGTGCCCAGCATTTTGGGAATGATGGTGATATCCATCAATGGACTTGTTGATATATTTTACACTAGTTATTTTATAGGAACGGAAGCCTTTACGGGGATATCAATGTTGTTCCCTTTACTATTAGTTGTCACCAGTGTCACCGTTTTTGTAGCAGCAGGTTCTGCATCTGTCCTGAGTAGAGCTATAGGTTCAAATCAGGTTGAAGTTCAGAAAAAAATCATCCCAAATATGATGGCCCTATCCCTTATCGGAGCAGCTGTTGTTAGCGTCCCAGGAATCATTTTTTCCAAAGAAATAGTTTCTGTTTTGGGAATTTCAGGAGAATTATTCACCTACGCTTTGGAGTATTATAAGGTATACATTTTGGGAGCACTATTCAGCATTTATGGATTATCGGCCAACGGTTTGATACGGGCAGAGGGTAAAATAAAACAAGCTATGTGTTTTACTTTGGTTTCCGTAATTCTGAATATTTTACTAACACCTTTATTCATTGGTGTTTTTCATATGGGTGTCGCTGGTGCTGCATGGAGCAGTATTGCGACAATGTTTCTATACAGCCTATTAACATCCTTATATTTTATATTAGGGAAAGCAACATTTAATACGGGTCGTTTCCGAGTAAGGTTGGAATACAAAATCCTCAAAAATGTGTTGAGCATTGGTTTTTCAGCATTTTCAATGCAATTGTCCAATTTATTCAGGCAATTTCTACTATTCAGATTAGTAGTACTATACGGAACTCTTGAGTCAATAGCTTTTTTCAACGCTGCTTTTAGATTGTTCACCTTTTTAGCAATTCCTCTTTTAGGGCTTTACCAATCCATGCAACCGATTATTGGAATCAATTATGGTGCTAATAAACCATATCGGTGCCTAAAAGGAGTATCTATCTATAGATTAGCGGGAATTGTGCTTGGTATAGCAATGATGATTCCCATACTGGTTTTCCCAGAGGCTATTATCAATATTATGTTGCCAAATAAAGTGCTTGATGAAACTGAAATTTTTAATATAAGAATGATAATGGGAGTTTTACTGGTTATTCCAATATCTTCTAGTAGTATAATTCTATTCCAATCAATTGGGGAAGCAAAATTGGCTACTTTGTTACCCATTGGGCGTCAACTAGTCCTATTTGTGCCTATTGTATTGGTTCTTACCAAATATTTTGGCATTGAAGGTATATACTATAGTCTTGTTCTAGAAAATGTGCTTTATGCATTCGTTCTATGGATTATATCCAGAAAAATACTTCAACGGATAGCATTAAAAGCAAGCCTTTAAATACAGTTATTTATTCTTGTTATTTTGTAGAATGGTGTTTTTTCGCAACAACATGAAAAACATGCCAAAACTTTTCTTTACCTGATAAGGTCTTGCCATTTTTTGCAGTTTCCTCGAAATATAATAATTCAAAACCTTCAAATAGCTTTTTTACGGCTTGCAGATTGTGGAAGGTCATATCGCTATTAGAACTCCATGAATCTTTTGGTCCAAAAAAGTGCCCACAAAAAAAACCTTCGGGACTGATGCAATTGATGATATTAAGCCAAAGTTTTTCAAATTGATGCGGATGACAAAAAGGCAAGGAAAAAGAAGCGTTGACCAAATCAGCAGAAGGAAGTTCGTCTAAATTTTCAAAAGAAGAATTTTGAAAATTTAGACGTACCATATCTTTAGGGCTTATCTGTTTTTGTAGAAGCAGTTGAGCGTTTGAATCTTTGTCTATTGCCAATACGTCAAAGCCTTTCTCTAACATTGCAAAAGTATCTATACCATTACCACACCCTAAATCAATGGCCTTAAACTTATCTTTACTAGATGTCAGGTTTAAAGTTTGGCTCAATGTATAAGCAGGAGGGTGTTTTTCTTTCTTTATTTTATCATAATGCGCTTTCCACATCTTACAACTCTTTGAATAAGAAACAAAGGTAACGAACTAATCCTTTTCAAGGTAATAAATGAACTGTTCTATAACATTGCATTTTAAATTTTAATTTTTAGATGCTCTAAAATATTCACCCTTATTTATAACCCTAAAATTATCTATAGTTGATTTCCGAAGAAACTCCTCATATAACGCTATGTAAACCAAATTAATAGTAGTTTTCTTTAGGTGTTCCCAATTGCTTTATCATCTATCGTTCGACTCATTTACTTCTATTGCTTTGGTATTAAACTCAACAAAACCTCCAATTACATTAAAGCAAGTATTAATAGCTTTTATTCAAATTATATTAACATAATTTTTCAGTTTATTTTAGTAAATTTGCCTTAATGAAATCAAGTCGCATTAAGAATAGTATTACTTATTCGCTCCTTGTCTTTTTTCTTATAATGAAAATGGCAGGGCTTCATGCCCTGTTACATATAGATGATAAAGATCATGCTCCGCATTGTGTCATTTGCGACCATACCACCGCGAATAACTTAACTCCAGCAATTACTTCTAATCTACAAGATTTCACAATTGAAATTCTTGAATTTACTACTCTAAGAGAAAGTATTAAAACCTACGACTTTATTGCCTTAAACAACCTTGCTTCTAGCCAACTTTTTTCTCGTCCCCCTCCTTCATTACTATAAGTTTCCTTTTCAATTTTAATAGGTAAAGAAAAAGTTACACTCCATATTTTTTTACTTTGTATAAGTCTTTAAGAGGGTAATCTACCTCATTAAGGATGAAATTTGCGATTTATAATAATATCGGATTTTAATAACTTATATGTTCATAATTGTACTTCTACATATCATGGACACGGGATTCAATTAACATTTTAAATTTTCTAAAAACAAAGCCTCTTTCATGGCTTATTATAGAAATAATCCCGCATGGACTTTTGTACTTCAAAAAGTCTTACATCTCTTTATTTTTTTTTGCTTTTGATTTAAAATACATATTGTCAATACAAAGTCGTAAACATAATGTTTACGGTATAAATATATAAACAGAATAAATAAAAAAACTGCTCGTAACCGCTTTAAGCGGCTTCTTAGGTGCTGGAAAAACTACCTTATTAAACCATATACTGCACAACAAAAAAGGACAACTTATTAATTAAAAAACTTATAACACAAGATTAAAATGAACAGAAGAAAATTTTTTAAAAACGGATCGTTGATCACCCTAGGAACAACTCTATTGCATCCTTTCAGTAGTATTGCCAATACTATTCAATATGATATTGAAGATAAGAACAAAAAGGCAAAGAACATTATCATTATTGTCAGTGACGGAATGAGTACTGGTACCTTGAACATGACCGATCTTTACCTTTCACGAAAGACAGGCAAATACTCTAACTGGTTACAACTGTACAAAGACAATAGAGTAAACAGAGCTTTAATGGATATGGCTTCCGCAAGTTCTATCGTCACAGACTCGGCAGCAGCAAGCTCCTCCTGGGGAGGAGGAGTGCGTATTAATAATGGCTCATTGAATGTAAGTGAAAATGGAAAAGAACACCTTCCTATTTGGCAAAAATTCAAACAAGCAGGCAAAAAGGCGGGTTGCGTTACTACCGTTCCCATCACACATGCCACTCCAGCTGGTTTTTGTATAAACTCCAAATCCAGAAATACTCAAGAAGAAATAGCTGAAAAGTATTTAGTGCAAAAATTTGATGTCATGATGGGTGGTGGGAATAATTACTTTTCTCCGGAAAAGAGAAAAGATAAAAAGGATATGTACAAGGCGTTTACATCAAGCGGATATGAAGTCGTCAAGACAAGAAACGACATGTTTTCCGCTTCAATTGACAAACCCATTTTAGGTGTATTTGAAGATAATGGGCTTCCTTATTCGATGGATAGAGAAAATAATAAAGAATTACTTCAAAAAGTTCCCTCACTTGCAGAAATGACCCAAAAAGCAATAGAAGCTATGAAAGACCACCCTATGGGTTTTGTGTTACAAGTAGAAGCAGGAAAAGTAGACTGGGCTGCACATGGTAACGATATAACTGGTCTTATTTATGATCAAGTAGCTCATGACGAAGCTATACAAGTAGCCATGGATTTTGCAGATCAAGATGGGCAAACACTAGTCATAATTACCACGGATCATGGCAATGCGAACCCAGGTCTTATTTATGGAAAAAAGGCAAATGATAATTTTGATTCCATTCAGAGGTATAGACATACTAATGAATGGATTTTAAATGGAATTGGGAAAGAATCGTCCTTATCCCAAATAAAAGAAAGGGTACACTTTGCCAATAATTTTTCACTTACCGACGAAGAATGCAAACAGTTATCAAGCTATTATACCGATTTACAAACAGAAAAGGGCCTTTATAACCCGAAGCACCTTCCATTTAATATTTTGGCTAAAATCCAGCAACAATATAATTCAGTGGGTTGGATAAGTATGCAACATTCTGCCGATTATGTGGAATTGGCTCTATACGGCCCTGGAAGTCATCTCTTAAAACCCTTCATTAAAAATACCGATTTACATTACCTCATGCTAGAAGCAGCTGAGGTCGAAAATAAATTTTAAAAACATTCAACTATAATTATGACATCTCATATCAATATATCCCTATTGTACTTTTTAGGATTTCTTCCTTGTTTTATTTTTTCACAGGAATTAGAAATCCAAGGAGTAGTTACCGATATCGAAAACCAAACTTTGCCTGGTGTAACTATTTTAATAAAAGGAACCAATCAAGGAACGCTTACCGATGTAGACGGTAGATATGCTATAAAAACCTTTACAGGGAGTGTATTGGTGTTTTCTTACATGGGAATGACAACTGAAGAGAAAGAGGTAAAAGGTCAAACAAAATTAAATATAACACTAAAGGAAGACCTCCAATCATTGGACGAAATGGTTCTTACTTTTAAAGAACCACTTGTTGAAGCCGACAAAGGAAAACTAACTTTCAACCTTAAAAATTCGGCACTAACAACTGGACAAACAGCTCTTGATATACTTAAAAAATTACCAGGTATAAGCGTGGGACAAAACGATAATATCTTATTTAGGGGAGCATCCGGTATCAATGTAATGATTGACGGAAAAATGACTTATTTATCTGGAAGCCAGTTAGCCAACTTGTTGAAAGGAATGAGTGCAGAAGATATTAATAAGATAGAGCTAATCACATCACCTACAGCTGAATTTGATGCAGCTGGTAATACAGGGATTATCAATATTATACCTATAAAAAACCTAAAAAAAGGTTATGCCGTAGATTTACGTACCGCTGTTTCAAAAGGAAAATATTGGATGACCAACGAAAATATATCGGCAAGCCTTCGTACCAAAAAAATAAATCTGTACGGTTCCTTTAACTACAATACACCACACAGGTTTACTCAAAATAATAGTGGAAATACTATTAATGAAGAAGAAAACACTTTTCAACTCAACCGTAAAAATGAAAAAACTTTTAAAATTAAATACTATACTTGGCGGCTTGGAACCGAGTGGCAATTTTCACCAAAACACAATATAGGAATAAGCTATCACGGTTATATTGACGATTTTAAAGGTTTCAATAATTCTACAGTAAACAAGGTTGATAATTCGGGGGAGTTACAATCTTTTATCCTTTCAGATAACAATATTATCGAGCCTTATCACTACAATGCGATAAGCATGCGTTATACATTTGATATAGATTCTCTGGGTAAAAAAATAACTGCCGATGCCAATTATACATCTTATCGTAATTATTCGGATGGGTTACTGAAAACCGATAATTTTGATGCAAACCAAAACAAACAAAACATAGAGGTTCTTAAGTCGCACCAACCTGGATCCGTCGAAATCATTTCTGCTCAAGCTGATGCACATTTACCCTTTAAAAAGTATTCCATTAAAACAGGTATTAAATATGCCGAAGTACAAAATGATAATCAATACCGTTTTGATTCGTTGCAGGCGGGAAATTTTGTCGAAATAGAAGATTTAAGTAATCATTTTAAATATAAAGAACGTATTGCTGCAGCTTATTTATCGGGTTCAAAAAAAATCCACAAAACTACAATTGATGCTGGCTTACGTTTGGAATATACCCGTGCTGAAGGTTACACCGTAAAACAGGACATTGTCAACGAATGGCAATATACTAAGCTGTTCCCCTCTCTCTCTATAGGGCAAATCATTAATGAAGACAACAGAATGGATTTTTCGCTCAGCAGGCGTATCAACCGTCCGTCCTATACTGATCTAAATCCGGTACGGTGGTATAGTGACCAATATTTCTATTATTCTGGAAATCCTGATTTAATTCCTGAATTGGCTTGGATTTACTCTCTTAACTATAGTCTAAAAAACAAATATATTTTTTCTGCTATTTATAACCGAAGCCTCAATTTCATAAACCGAAAGCTGTCAATAGATGATAATGGGATAACCATTAAAAGTCAAAGCGATAATTTTGGCAATCGCCATCGTTTTGATTTTACAGTATCAACACCGTTTAAGGTATTCTCTTTTTGGGATATACTTTTCTTTTCGGACATTAGTTACACCACGTACCCCATATCAGAGTTTTCAGGTGAAAAACAGCTATCAAAATGGGCAACAACACTCATGCTACAACAGGATATTTCTTTGCCAAAAGAATATAAAATCAATTTTTCCGCCCATTGGTTTTCCTCTGAGCTACTTGGCATCTATAGTTCGCAACCTACAGGTTATGTTGATTTCGGAATTAAAAAATCATTCTTCAAAAAGAAACTAGTCACTCAGCTAACCATAAGCGACATTTTCAATACCAATCGTTATAAGGCGCATTCGCTAAGTGAGATTATCGATTATAGCTACGACGACAAACCTGATTCGAGAAGAATTGGATTCAGTTTACTTTATCATTTAGGAGGGAATCTTGTAAAAGAAAAAAGTGGTAAAACAGATGAACAAAAGCGATTATGATTTTTTGAAGCTTAAACCATATGTACTTATCTATGGTTAATGAATTTATTATAAAAATGTTTAAAAAAATTTGAATGAGATAGAAGAAATATTAAAAATACAGTCCTTTATATTTAATGAGACAGTCCCCTTAGTCCTGTTAAACGAAAGTTTTTTGATCCGTTTTTTTTGGAACGCTACCTAAAAATAATTGGTGTATTTAACCCCAGCTTTAAATAAACTCTCGAAAAGCGTTTCTGTAGAATTTGGCTTTTTATTGACCTGATTAAATAGTCCTTTTAGCAGAATACATAATTTAGTGTCCGCTTGCTCCATAATAGGACTTGGTTAATCTATACAAATAATCTAAATCTAGAATTTCTTTTAACCGCCTATAAAAATTGTGCTTCAGAACACGATCACTCAGTTGAAATTGAGCAAATAACTTATCTTGGTAATTTTTCTTGCCTTGCATATAACAAAATACGATTTTTTTGTATCTTTAACTAGTCTTTGTGCAACAGGCACAATGACTATAATTAATGTGAGGTTTAAGTTATTAAGCCAAGGTCTGTGTATATTTATGAGGTCTCAAAATCTTTGAGATTTTGCTTTGGACAAAAAAAAATAAAACAAAACCAAAAGATTTGACTGCGCATTGTGGCGCATCGGGAATTGTTTTCCCGCTCCTACACTACGCTTAGTCGATACCGTTGTGCTTAATACAAAAAATGCATAGTCTTGAAATAGATTTATCACAAAGTAAAACGATATTTGCAAATCAATCGCAACTAATAAAATAAATAGTTTATATCAAAAAAAACAATTATCAATCAATAGAATTTATTATTATAATGAATTGTAGGTTTATTTTTAATTACAGACTTAAAAAAATTATGAATATGTTTTTCTCTAAATTTGTATTATTCTTTTTTTTAATTTCAAATATCGTTTTTTCACAAAACGAGAAATTAAAAGACCACATCCTTTTTTACAGTTCTTTTAATGGAAAAATAACAGCAGATATATCTGTCGGAGATTCACTAATTTATACAGCTGAAAACTATAAAAAAACAGATGATGCCAAACCAGGTTTACATAATCCTGATGTTGTTTTAGCTAAAAATAAAGGTCTTACAGGAGATGCACTTCATTTTAAAAAGAAAAACACAACTGCTATTTATTTTAGCGGTTATAAAAATTTGGGTTACAGTTCTGAATCATGGAGTGGTTCCTTTTCGTTTTGGCTACAATTAGATCCTGAAAAAGACTTAGAACCAGGCTATTGCGACCCAATAAACCTTACAGATATTAGGTACGACGACGCTGCTTTATGGGTAGATTTCACCAAAGATGATAAGCCAAGAGAATTTAGATTAGGTGTTATGGGAGATTTAGATGTAAGGAAGCGGGAAAATAAAATAAATGATGCTGAGTCAAAAAAACGCATTGTAAGAGTTATAAAACCTCCTTTTAAAAGCTTAAAGTGGACACATGTTGTCATTACTTATTCCGAGATAAACACAAATAAATCTATATGTAAATTATATGTAGATGGGCAACTCAAAGGTGATGTAAAAGATGTTAACGACCCATTTACATGGAAAGAGGAAAACGCAAAAATCATGCTAGGTCTTAGTTATGTTGGATTAATGGATGAACTCACTGCTTTTGATAAAACTCTAAGTCCTAATGAAGTGAAATTTGTTTATGAGCTTAAAAATGGAATAAAATCTTTATTAGAGAAAAGGCATAGATAACAACAATTAATTGTTTTACTCTCATCCTGTGGATTTAGAACTGGACAGAATTACAACATAGAAAGCACTAAGCACAATCGTGTAGACGGGTGACGACTTAACAGTTGCCACTGCGACTCTCACACCACCGTACGTACGGGTCTCGTATACGGCGGTTCGTAAATCATCACACCAAAGCTCTTTTCACCCTTGGCACTATCTTCTAGTTTAGGCATAGGCTACCACTAGGGTTCTGTCGCATTAATTCCTTCTTTTTGAAGTATACTTACATTTGAAAAAAAAATCTACTCAATGTACAAACACCACCGCTACCCTCCTATTATAATAAAACAAGCTGTCTACTACAAACTAAGATTCACTCTAAGTTATCGTGATGTTGAAGAGCTTTTAGCTATCAGAGGTGTTAAAGTGGATCATTCTACCATTCAAAGATGGGTCTTTAAGTTTTCTAAAGAGATGGAGTACAATATGAATAAACGTAAAAAG
>JBDWSF010000006.1:0-28279 GCA_039985655.1 Algibacter sp.
TTAATGGTTTACCAATGTAGTAAAAAATTTGGTAACTATACAGGTAACCGAATAGGTCACCTTTCATTTGATATTAAAACTAATCTTATGATTTCAATAAAAATTAAAATCATTGATTATCATAAGATTAGCTATTTTTTGATATCATTTGATACCTTTTTTGTCGGGGTGGCAGGATGATAACTAAACCGCCACTATGTAGTAAAATCAATACTTTGCGAAATAGACTAAAACAGTGTGAACCGAATTGTGAACCTATTAGTTAGATTGAAATAGTATTTTTTATCTGAACGTCTCTATACAAATTTACGATTTTAACTCCATTAAAACCAGTTAATTCATATCAAATATTTATTGACTATTTCCTCTTCTATACCACTATATTCAGCAAATTCTTTGGTCGTAATAAATTGGTAAGATTCTTTCCCAAAGAAGTTTTTAATGTCTTGTAAAAGTTTACGACCATACCGTTCACTACGTCCTGTGATACGTTGAATGTCTTTTGGATATATACAAGCTCTCTTTTGATTCATGATACTCTATGTATGCTTTATCTATACATTAAACATACTTTATTATTTAATGATGGTGATGATTATGCGTTGTTAAAATGTTGACAACACGATAGTGTTATCAATATTTTAATGACGTTTTTGGTTGTATCGGAATGAATGACCAAAAACGGAACACGCTTTTTTATTGCGAGCCATAAAGTTACGTGATTTGAAATATTAATCAAAAAACGAATTATTATGGCAAAACAAACTGGAATTATTAAACTAAAAGGAACTATCGGAGGTATTTCCTTTTATAAAACGACAGATGGACATCTAGCACGTGAAAAAGGCGGTGTGGATGCAAGTCGTATTGCAAATGATCCTGCGTTTCAAAGAACGCGTGAAAATGGGTCTGAATTTGGAAGAGCAGGTAAAGGCGGTAAGGTATTACGAAATGCTATTCGTGTGCTTTTGCAGAATGCAAAAGATAAACGTGTCGTAAGCAGATTAACAAAAGACCTTTTAGCTATTGTTAAGACAGACTCTACTAATGAAAGAGGATTGAGAACTGTACAAGATGGAAATTTAAACTTATTAGAAGGGTTTGAATTCAATTTGAATGGTAAGTTAGGTGCAACTTTATTTGCTGCATTTACAAAAGGTTTTGACCGTGCTTCTGGTGATGCAACTTTAAATATTGTTGCCTTTTCTCCAACTGTTAGGATTGCTGCTCCAAGTGGAACAACACATTTTAAAGTGGTTATGGGTGGTGCAGAATTAGATTTCGCAAATGAAACCTCAACATTTGAAAATGATGAAACTGCCATTTTACCTTATACAGTTGCTAATACTGCTCCAATAGGTTTGTCAGCTACATTAACTGCTAATTCAACATTACCAGTTGTACAGGTTTTAGGTATTGAGTTCTACCAAGAAGTAAATGGCCAAATGTATGAGCTTAAAAATGGTTCATACAATGCCTTGGCTGCGGTTACAATTGATACTCCATAATTATGGATTTGACACTTTATAGAGCGTATTTCAAAGAGGGTACCAATGGTACTCTCTTTTGCTCTGACACATTTCTTTGTCATACCATAGAGTTGCCCTGGAGAAACAACAAGAGAAATACTTCTTGTATTCCTGAAGGGCAATATCAAATTGAGCCTCGTTTTTCAAAACGATTTCAACATCATTTGATTTTAAAAACTGTAAAAGGTAGAAGCTATATTTTATTTCATCCTGCAAACAATGCCTTAAAAGATTTAGAAGGCTGTATTGCACCGGTAACTTATTTAAGCGGTATTGGCAAAGGCATTTATTCAAAAAATGCGATGCAAAAATTATTGTCTTTGGTATATCAAGCTAAAGACCGAAAAGAAACCGTTTTATTAACTATTAAATCACAAAATCATGAACATTGTAGAACGTTATAAAAAACCAACTCCAAAGTTTTTCAAAACTTTACGAAACATTGGTATTGCCTTAGCTACAGCTGGTGGTGCTATAATTGCAGCTCCTATTGCAATGCCCGCTCTAGTCGTTACTATTGCAACTTATATGACTGTTGCTGGTACGGTTGCCACTGTAGTTAGTCAAGCAGTTGTAAAAAGTGAAGATACATTAGAAACTAAAGCCAATGCAACTGACGATAGACCATAATACCAAATCTGCCATCATTGGTGGTACTTTCTTTTCATCAGTAGCTAATATCGGTGTTGAAGACCTCATTACAACAATTGTTTTGGCTATTATTGGTGCTGTTGTGAGTTTTGTGGTTTCAGTTATTTTAAAACATTTGTTTCAAAAATTTAAAACCAAATCGAAAAAGCAAATTAAAAACTAAAAAAAAGGAAAGAGAAAGCAGAAAACACCAAGCACGCTAGTGCTTATCTTTGTTTTCTCTTTTCTTTTTAACATTATAATTCAGATACTGTTGAAACGAAGGTAATATTTACCCTTATAATCTGAACGAGAGTAATATTTTACTATATTTACTCTCGTTTAACTTACGGATGTAATTATTACTCTTGAAAAATGACCAAATTTAACAGAACAATACCTTATAACGACTTACCTATTTTACCACCAAAGAAGGATTTAGAAACTACAAAAGTTTTACGCAAAACTATTGATGCGAGTAGAGCTTTGGCTCAACTTAATGGGATGCTTACCAATTTACCAAATCCTACGTTGTTTTTAGATACCATACACTTACAAGAGGCTAAGGCTAGTTCTGAAATAGAAAATATTATTACTACTAATGATGATTTGTATAAAGCTATAGTCGCTGATAAAAAGTTTGATAATCCTGCAACGAAAGAAGTCATAAGTTATAAAGAAGCACTTTGGGATGGTTTACGAGACATTGAGAAACGCCCTTTTATAACTACTAATTTATGTGTAGACATTGTACAAAGTATAAAAAAAAATACTGCGGGGATAAGAACAACTCCAGGAACTGCTCTTAAAAATGCAAAAGGCGAAACTATTTATACACCACCAACTGGAGAAGATGCTATACGAGAAAAACTAGCCAATCTTGAAAATTTCATTAATGGAGAAGACACTATTGATCCACTTATTAAAATGGCATTAATGCATTATCAATTTGAAGCGATACACCCCTTTAGTGACGGTAATGGCAGAACAGGTCGTATTTTATTATTACTTTATTTAAAGATAGAAAACCTATTAGATACACCTGCTATTTATTTGAGTGAATACATCATTAAAAACAAGGCAGATTACTATGTGAAATTACGGAATGTTACAGAAAATGAAGACTGGGAAGCATGGGTACTTTATATGCTAGAGATGATAGAGTTTACTGCAAATAAAGGATTAAAGCGTCTAAAGGATGTAACAGCGCTTATGAAAATTATGGCTGAAGAGGTAAAAGCTACAATACCCAAGGTATACTCTAAAGAACTTATAGAAATCTTATTTAGATTGCCTTATACAAAACGTCAATTTTTAATTGATGCCGAATTAGGTACTCCGAAAACTGTTGGTAATTATCTCATGGAATTAGAGCATGCTGGTTTTTTAATTTCTGAAAAAGTGGGTAAAGAAAAATTATACTTAAACCATCGTTTAATGGCCGTTTTGGAAAAAGATTAATGCATCTATTTCACGGGGCAAAATGACGTAGGTGGAAGTAATTATTAATGTTGCGCCAGGAAAAAATAAATAAAGTGCATTATGATAATAAGGTACTTTTTTTATGCGCGGTGTTGAGGTGGGTAAATGAAATGAATGATTCCCTGATAAGGGATTAAATGAATGTAATTTACTTACCGCAGACACATTGGACAATATTAATAATTGCTGTAACCTACACCGCTGAAAAGGGTGGTGGGGAAAGTGGACTTTTTTATTGGTTAACGAAATGAAACAAGCAAAGACTTGAGGTAAGGAATACTTGGACTTAATGATGGTTTTGCGAAGCTTGAATGAGATAAGCAATTATTCCTTTGAAGTTCGGATGTAAGCGTTGGAAAAGCGGCTATTTTACATAATGGCGTTATAGTACAGAAAGTGAATGAATGTATTATAACTGCTCGTTATGTAACTTAGCTTGGGATAACGTTTAAATTATTAGCTTTTTGCAAAGTGCAGCTCTTTATAGTTGTGAAATTAGGTACGAATGAAGCAAGCTGTAATGTGCTGCAGTAGTATGGGAATTTAAACGCTATAGAAGTGTAGCGCGCGGAACAAACCAAAAGACAGAGGGTTTTGAGGAACGAAAAAACTGGGTTTTGGTTTGTGGGGAGTTATTAAGTTATGCATTATTTAAAGGATCAATCTCATCTGCTTTTTGGTAAGCCCATTTCAAGTAACCTTGTATTTCAGGACCTCTAGAATTAGCATTCTGATCAGTTGTTTCTTTTAAAGCTTTTAAATAAGAGCGAATTTCTGAAGCTTTTCGATAATTACCAGCATCAGTTATTAACTTTTCTAGCTTTTCATTTTCTATTGCAATCAAACTTGCTTTTTCGGCTTCTAATTCTTTTTGAATTTTATCTTTTTCTTCTTGAATACGTTGACGCTCTCGTAATTCGACCCATTCTTTACTATCCTTCTCAACATAATCATATATTACCTGTAGATAATCTTCTAAGTTTTTTGTCTTTTTATCTATCCAACCTTTACGAGCATGATAACCAATTTGAAATTCGAGTTTATTGCTTTTTTCATAGGTATCAGTACCATACCCTGAAGCATCTTTAATACGTTTTCTGAAATATTTTTGTCGTAAGTGTATTTCTGTTAACTGACCATACATTTCTATATGACAACGGTTTAAACAAAATTTTATGCTATGACCATTAGCTTCAAGTAAATAGATTAAATCATTCATAAACCTTAAAGCTCTTGGTCTTAATTTGGGTTCTGCTGAAATTGATAAAAACTCACTGTTATACGCCTTCTGTTCTTCCCAACTCCTTCGCCCTTTTATTTTATCTAGTCTTTGTAATTCAATTTTAGTTTTTTGAACGAGTGGATGCAGTCTTCTTTTCATAAAGAAAAATTAATAAAGAGATCGAACATATAAAATCTTGTTTGGAATATAAAATCAAGCGTTACCTGAATCGATTAGTACCGAAGTCAATTCATGAGTTTCAGTTTTCAAAAATTCTATTAAATCTATTGCTCTTCTTATTTCCTTATTAGAGAAATCAGATTGTCTTTCTATTTTTCGAGCAACCTTCCAAACAAAGTTGGACTGTAAAACATCTAACTTACCAGTAGTTTTTCCCCATTGATCAATCTTAAACCATCCATCTTCTTTTAATTCAGTGATTTGTTTAATAAATTTTGATCTTTGATCTTCATTCATTTCTGTATTCTGTGAATATCTATCTGACAAGTCTGAAGCACTATATAGTTCAGAATCGATAACAGATAAGTCAATATCTATAGTTTTGGTTTTTAGTTTTTCCCAGCATTCTTCTTTCTTGGCCCATTCTCCAATTAATCCACCTGGAGCAGTTTCTCTCATATAAACATCTATCTTTCTTAATGCAGAATATATAACAGTTTCTAAATCATCAGAGATTACTTGACTTTTCCATATTTCAGCTAAATTAATATGGCTATTAGTTGAAAGGTTTAACCATGCAACAGTATAGGGAACTACCATATACCTCAAATCTCCTATTGCTTTTACTCCTCTACCATATAACCTTTCAGCTGTTCTAAAGACTATTGCTTTCGCTATCAAATCTTCATAAAATATAGAATCTGTATCTAAATTATCTACAAGCTTCATGAACTCTACAAAATTTCTTTGTCGCCCCTTCACAACCCACCATGGCATTAGCTCCCAGGAATTGTAAAATCTTGCTAGGTCTTCTTTAGCAAACTTCTGATTTTTAGGATTTCTATCAGTCCATTTTTTTCTTTGACCTCTAGCATCAATCTTATATAATTCATCATTGTATTGACCTCTAGCTCTTTCGTAAAACCATCTCGTCTGTGTTTTTCCAGGAAGAGAAGCTGCCCATATCTTTCTAGACAATGTTTCAACATCAATATGAAATGGATGGTTGGAAGTAAGATCTGCATCCGAAACCTTATTTTGAGTATTAGCATATTGCGAAATTCTAGAAACAATCTCTGCTTTTTTTAATTGATCATGAATTACAGTGAGTTTTAGTTGAACAGATACTTTATCAAGATCTGTTTCCTTGTACTTCTTTCGTGTTTGAAAGATAGAAGCCGTAGTTTGACCTCCATTGACTATCTGAAAATCTTTTATAGCATGAATTTTATTACCATCTTTGTTCATAATAATAGATTCGGCTGTTGCCGCTATACCATTATTATATGCCATGAACATATGTGGTTCTTTTAGAATGGTATCTCTAATCCCTTTATTAATTTTACCCCTAAACTGTAAAAAAGTTCTAACATTTTGCTCTAGTAATCTTGAACCATAATCTTTATATATATCTGCTAAAATATGTGCTGGTATAACTGCTAGATAGGAATCATAGTCTATATTTTTAATTGGAGTTGTGATACATGGTAATTTTTGCTCAAAAGAGTTTTCAAAATCGATTGTGATAGGTTCTTTTCCAGAACCAGAAGCATAAATTCTGTATAAGTATTCTATATCTCGAATATGATAAAAAACAGGAATATCCTGTATATCTGTTCTAATTGGCGGTTCGATAGGTACTATGAAGTCCGAAAGGATATATACATTAATCCTAACAATATCTTTTTTTAATTTACCAATCGTATGTACAAAATCAAATACAGGAGCTGTCTCTTCAATAGCACCCATTTTTTCATTTAATAAATTTTGTATAAAACGAGTTGAAAGACTTACACTGCTTTTAAGTTCATCTGCATATATACGTTTGAGTTCTGCACTGCCCTTGAAATTAGTTATAAACAAATCTATTGTCTCAAAGCCCTCACTTAATGCATAGCCATTAATTTTATGGATTCTATTACCTATGCTGTTTTCACGAATTTCTCTGCATGATCTTGCTCCTTCAGTTTCACCAGATTCTTCAAGAAATTCCAACGCAATCTCTGTGAATTTTTCTTCTTTGATACCACCACTTTCGTCAGCTCGAATATCATCAACAATGTCTTGAAGTAACTCTGCACGGAAACGTACTAATTCTAGGTTATTCATTCGGGGATTTTTATCCGTTAATTAGTGTATTCAAATTTGTACCATCTATTAGCTCAAAATCTACCAGAAGGTTATCTTCTTCCGGAACTTTTAATGAATGACATAACTTATTATACACTTCTTTAATTGATCCTTCATAGCTTATTTTTTTTCGAACATCATTAGTGTCTTTTTGAGTTAACGGTAATATTACAACTTCAGAATACTTCATTTCTTTATCACTGCGAAGTATTCTAATATCTGATTTTAATAAACAAACATATTCTCTTTCTACACCAGTTTTTCCATGAGTTTTTTTCATTATTATTTTTTGACCAGCGTTTAAAACCACAGAGTTTTCTAGTTGTTTTAAACTTTTAATAATAACAAAAACTAACTCTAGCTCTCTGCGATAAGTAGGACTATTTAGGTCGTCATGAGAAAGAGGGTTCATTACAACTTTCAAACATTCTTTAAGTTTTTTAAAGGTTGTGAAATCCATTGAATTTTCCTTCATATATGATTCGAGACGCTCAATCAAAGTAGCTAATTTGTCCGTAGGTTTTATATCCCCATTGGGAAGTGCATCATATTTCTTATAACTAGGTAAAAACTGTTTGATTAATGCTTCACAAACTTTTCGCTGATGGTTAGCACATGCTGGGTATTGTTTCGTTTTAAAATAATGTAAAGCTCTCTCATAATTATCTTCCCCAGGCAATATTGCTGGTTGATCAAAGCCTTTAGAGTGCCTATCAATAAATATTTCTTCATATGCCCAAATACTTTGCCCTAAATAATTTCTAGCAAGCTCATACCATTGCCGATCATAAGTTGTTAAAATTATTTGATGATTACTAAATGTATCTGTAGTGCCAACAATTTCATCCGCAGTTAAAATATCAAGGAGAGGCATACGATTCGATGTATCCAAACCTGTAAAAATATCATCTAAAAATAGTATACTATAATCTTGTTGAGGAACAGAAAGATGTGCAGCTAGAAAAATACATATTGCTAGTGCGCTTAATCTAGCTTCATTTAAAAAATGATGATATTGTTCTGTATCGTTATTCAATTCTATACCATAATAACTAACTACCATTTTTAGTTTTGGTTTTCCACCTTCAATCATTTCTTTTGTTAGCGTATCAAACTTTATTTCTAACGAATCATCAAAATATTTCAAGAGAGCGTTTAATGATTGTCTAATATCTATCAATATCTGATTCACACCACTACAAAAATCACCCACATTTGTTTCGTCTGGTTTGGAACTGACATTATTCCATAAGTCCTTCATTTTAAGATTTGTCTCAGTTTGAGAAGGTGATGGATTCGGAATTTCTCCTAATAGAGGATCTTCTCCAGCGAACAAGAAATCAAATAAATTTACCTCAGGGTCTTCCACAAAATGAATTCGAAGTAAATCCCTATACGTCATAAAATTACGTGTTCGAGCTATTGCCTTTAAAAAAGTCTCATTTGTATTTGTTTTAGCTGGGTCGGAAGAAAATCGATAAGATTTTGTTTCATCATCCACCTTAAATAATAATTCTACAAATGGCTGATCATCTAATTCTTCTTGTTTAGAGAAAACGTTTTCTATAAAACTAGTATCTGGTTTTATTGAAGAGGTGAAAACATCTTTAACCCCCTTAAACAAAGAACTTTTACCGCTCCCATTTTCGCCATAAATCAATAAGTTTTTTTTGTTAGAAAAATCAATATGATATTTACTCAATTCCTCCCCTTTCTCATTATAAAACGCACGGTAATTATTTAGCAAAATTTTTGAAATCTTCATTCTTAAATGTTTTGTGTGAATACCGATTTTATTTTACTTACCAAAGTATGATCGTCTAAATAGAAAAGAACTTTTCGAACAACATTTGATTTATCGTACAACTTATTAAAAATAGCCTTTGTTAGTTGCTCTCTTTCAATTTGATTAGGCAATTCTCTTGGTATACTTTCATAAAGTTCAAAGCGAAGTTTTTCATAATTATCTTTCAATGATTCATTAAAATAAATAGAAAAAATAAGGGTATCTAAAATGTTTGAAAAATAAGATTGCATAGTACCACTTCCTTCATTATTATCCATTGATCCAGCATTAACTAACAAATCATGTAGATTTTCAAATAACCATATATCCTCTTCAAGTGGCACTTGAATAGGAAAGCTTTTAATAACTTTATCCGTAATAAAATAAGAATCTTTTTTCTGTTGACCATTAACACGCACCCAAGCTCCAAATAAAGTAGAATTAAATAAAGAAACCATATACTTGGTATTATATCTTTTGGAGTTTATAATCCACAACGCGTCGGAAAACAAAGCTTTACTATTATTATAGCTAAAAACTACATATCTAGATCTCTTCATCCCAATAATGTATTCGCCACTAACAATATCATTATCAGAAGGATTCAGTACAATATTTTCTGATTCTTCTTTCAAAAAATAACGTTGTATCTCATTCTCTGAAAAGTAAGGTAGAAACCTAGAGCCACGGTTAATTTTTGTAGTTTTTGGCACTATAGCATTAGATTCAATTTCCAGTCCTCTTATACTAGGAGTTAATTTATAATAATTTGGCACTATTCCAGAATGAAATTCGGTATCATCTATGTAAGAGGCTAAATTATTATTTACTTCTAATAAATCTAAAAATGTATCATTGCTCATATTCCTAAAGACAGTACCGGTGTTCTTAGAATCATCAGCTTCATCATCCATAAAGTCCTCAGTATCATATTCATCAGGGTAATCGTATAATTCTTTTTGAAATACCTCATTAATTGCATATAGAACTTTTTCGTCTTTCTTGATATAAGGAAAACTAATTGCTAAACCAATAATTGGTACATCACTAAACGGTAATTCACTTTTTTCTGGGTTAGGATCTAGAGGGTATATTAGAAGAAGTCCATTAGTCTCTTGTCTATTCATTCTTATTCTTAAAGGACTTGGATGAATCACTTTGTCTGGATTTTTACCCTCGGACTCTTTATCAATCTTAGTTTGTTCAAATGCAGTATTCAGTTGATCGTCTGTTAGATCAATATACTCATGAAAATTTCCGATAATATGAGATTTTACCAATGTATAATTTTCAGAGATATTTTCTGTATCGTTTTTCCTAAATGATAAACCAACTTCTAGATTATTATAATCTTTAACTATTTTATCAGTTCTTGAATTGTTGATTAGAGCGATGGTCCAATTTTTAAGTTTTTTCTTCTTAACTTGGTTTTTGATGTACTCAATTAACAATCCTGTATGAAAAGATTGCTGCGTTGTTTGGTATTTGTCTAAATAATTAATTACCGTTTGAAAGTTATTATCTCTTTGCCAAACGAATCTTTGTGTTCTTAAATGAGGACTATTATTTTTAGCCCCTATAGGCTCTCCTAAATTTTCAATTAAACTTTGAGTTAACAAATGATTGTCTTTAAACATATGTTTCCTCTTTTTAGATATATCAAATTCCCAGGTTTCTTCTAAACCTCCTGAGAAACTGAAAGACATCATTTTTCTGTATCTAAATTTATTAGCTGCAGTAATAGAAAGTAAACCAGTATGTGATCTCACTTTGAGGCCATAATCTATAGGTTGTTTATTTAGAAACACCATCCTATCAAACTCAGCACGCATTTCCTCTGTAGCAATAGAAATATGTTTATAGTTAGATATCAACTCGTTACTCGTAAAAAGTCTGCATAGGTCAAGATAACCAGGTCTATAGCCAAACCAACGTCCCATTTGCATTAATGTATCATACATCTTTGACGATCGTAAATAATAGCTTACCGTTAATCCTTCCAACGTTAGTCCACGAGATAGTTTGTTGCCCCCAACAGCAATTACAGAAAGTCCTTTTTTATGATCATAATAGTCTAATGGCTCAATATTTTTAACCTCAAGCCCCCCCAAAAGTTTTGAGCCATGAACTGCTCTTAATTGAATTTTTATTACAGCAGGAAGTAATTGATTCTTAATTTCATTCCAATTAATAGGCTTGATATCGGGGTCAGCATTTCCTTCATTTTCAAGATATTCTATTACTTCATTTGTTTTTGGCAAAAATTTTTCTTCCCATATTTCTTTTAAGCGTTCAATAAAGTCAATTTGATTAAATTCAATTCGTCTTTTATATTTTGATAATTCCTCTTCAACTTTAAGAGCAATATGGTTTTGCCAATCGACAAAACGTGTAACATGAATTAACATAGAATTATCAACATTTATTTGACCTCTAGCTCTTCTTGCTGCACATGATAGAATGAAGTATTTGATTGCTTTTTTTAAACTTTGAGGTAACTCAATTGGTTTATCATCATCTTTTTTATGTTTATCAGGGATATAATTGTAGTTATCTTTTCTCAATTCATTTACCAAATGTCTACTATCTAAGTATTCTTTAGGTTGATAATCATCAATCTGTTCATAAAGGTTCAAAGGAGAACTTGAACCATTATTCTGTTCATCCTTGTCATAAAGTATATCTTCTCTAACAATACCAAAAATTCGTTTAGGGCCTATATAATTTGTTGGAGGTGGAATATTTACGATAAAATTTCGAGGGAAAAGATCATCACCAATGGAGTAGTTCTGATTTCCAGCAATAATTCGAACTCCTTTACGCAGCCCTTCTTCATTATCTGGGGTAGGCATAAATACATTTGCATATGGTGTTGCTGTATAACCTACATAAGCACTCTTTTCAAATAAATTGAGTATTGCTCTAATGGCCCCATTAATAGAAGAAACACTACTCTTACTAATATTGATGGAAGCATTATCAGCCTCGTCATCAATAAGCAACAAAGGAATATTTTTAATGATGCGCTCTCCATTCCCATAATCTTCACCTTCTTTTCCCGATAGCCATTCGATTAAATTTTTAAGTACTGAATTGTTTTTCTTAATAACTAAGACAACGGGGTCACTACCTTTTAAATTTATATTGACAGTTTCTGCAATATTTTTTCTAAAATCTCCATTTGAAGCGTTACTTGTCAGTGAATGTGCAGCAACATATCTATCTATTCGTCCAACGCCAATTCTATTACTACTTTGAGTAAAACTTCTGCTTGTTTCTGTATCATAACCCAAGAAACCTTCATCTATACGTAACTGTGTTTGGCTACGTAGACTGTTATGAATACCAGCAAGTACAATTATTAATTTATATCCAGCATCTGCTGCTTTATTAATTAAGCCTATATAATTTGAAGTTTTTCCAGATTGTACATGACCTACAATGAGCCCTCTTTTATCAAATTGATCATAAATATTAGGGTCTGCTAATCTATCTAATATATTGTCAGTGAGCTCGTCAAGACGTGAAACAACTTTGTTGGGAAATTTCTTTTCATCTGTTAAATAATCTCTATACCGTCTCCAAAAATTTCTTTGATTTGGATTTTCAGCCCACTTATCAAGAACCCAAGGCTCTACTTTGTTGTCATCAAGAATTTTAGCAGCCTCTTGGGTTATACCTGTTACTCTTATTAATCTCTCGTGAAGTGTTATTTCATCAGCAGTATCAATTGTAGGTAAAATCTGTCTAACCTTTTTTATAGCTTCACTGATTTTTTCTGAAGTTACTGGAGGATCTATATCCAAAAGGTTTCTGCATATTTTTTGAGCCTGATCAAGTGTATTGTTTTTACTCATCTTTCAACGTTTCAATATATTGTGGATAATCACTGAAGGGTTCAATGATTAATAATTTTTTGCATGCTTCTTCTTTAGAAATCCCATTCTTAATCCAACCTTCAAACAATTCTTTCATTACAGCTGTGAGTTCTTCAGAAGGTGTTTTTTCATAAGGACGTACCATACTATCTGGATATTCATTTTCTTTAGCAATAATAGCTGGGCCAGGAACAGTTTCTTCAATTACACGAAATAATCGTTCTAATTCTCTTTTCTTACTTGGTAGTTTTGCAATTTGTTGAGCAATAATTGGGTGATCTCTGTTAATCCGAAAATAATAACGCTCGTTTTTTACTACTTCTGACCAAACAAAAGAAAACTCTCCAGGAAGAGATCGTTGAATTTCTTTACCTCTATGTCTGAATATTTGTTCAGCATGAGACATTGCTGCTAAAGAAATTGCTTTTAAATCTTGTCTTAGATATGCAGGAGGTCTTGCTCTAGATTTTTTTATATCTATTTGCCATTCATTATCTAAATGATTGGGAAGATTGATCATGATTCTTGCCAATTTATAATGAGATTTTTTCCGAGTAAATCCTAACCAATCTGCTGCTAATAAAAGCCTTTCATTTCTGTAAATATAAAATCCTTGCAAAGCATCCCAGCCCCCTCTATTTTCTCCATCCACCCAAACTTCAGGATCGATTTTTGATCTATGCGGAAGAATATATGCTTTTACCATTACTTGATCTTCTGAAAGAGCTTCTTCTGGAAATGGCTGTGTGGCAGTTTCTCCTCTTAAAAAAGGGTCCCAAGGTTCAACTTTATGTCCGTTAAATATAATATTCAGTTTCCCATTTTCTAAATATCTATGAAATACCATTTCTAGATGTCGCTTAATTTTTTCAGCTACTGAGAAAAAATCATCTTCAGAATTTAATAACTTTGGTGTTCCTACTATTCTATCAAGGTTTTCCCAAATTATCATCGTACCTGCTTCCATCTGATTCACGATATCAATATCTCTTTCTTCAGCAAATTCCAAAATATTCCAACCTCCATTGCCATTTACTACATAGTCAAGATCCCATCTCCAGGTTGTTATTGGTGTGTTTTCTTTTTTTGATATAACTGTAAATACTCGACATTGAGAAAAAGAAGCTGTTTTTAGGCCTAGACCAAAACGACCCAAATCATTTGGAGCTCTTTCTTCATTTGGATTCTGGCTACCTGGTCTCATTGCCTGAGCAAGTTCATCTTCATTCATTCCCTTTCCATTATCCCTCACTATTATTCTCGATTGAAGGTTACTCCATTCAAAATCAATCCAGACATGTTTTGCTCCAGCGAATATTGCATTGTCCACAATATCACATATTGCAGTCTCTGGTGTATATCCAAGATCTCGTAAACTTTCAACCAAAGAAGAGGCTAGAGGAGAAGCTTCCCTTGTTCTTACACCTAAATATTTATCATTATAGCTCATTTATCGGTATTAAAATTTTATTTTTTAATTCTTCCAGACTGAGCACACTTTTTCTTTTTCGATGAACCATTCGATGGCAATTTGCACATAGAACTGTTAAATCAGTTTTTGGATTTGTATCTCTTTCCCTACTTTCTTTACCTCCTAGAGGAATTAAATGATGAACTTCAATATAGTCTTTACCCCATTCTCCATAGAATGATTCATAGTTGAAACCACAAGCTTTACAAGTTGTTCCGTGTATAGCAATGGCTTTATTTCTGAGACCAACATCTCTTTCTGCCTTTTGGGATATATATACTTTTTTACCTCCCTCTGTAGAAGTCTCAATTTCTTCATCTATTTCTACTGAATCATTGAATTCAAATTGGTCTTTTATATATCTAATATAGTTTTGAAATGCACTTCTTAAATCACGCCTTTTTTTACTATCAATTGAAGTTTTTAGTTTTTTTTCTATTTCAAGCAATCTTTCAACCTTTGTTATACTATATAAACCTCCTATTTCTAGGACTTCAAGTTGAAATTCATTCAAAATAGTTTTCTCAATTTGATTAGCATATGTCAAAATTGTTCTCTCTTGATAGTCAGTGCCATCTGATTTACCTACTTTAGAAAGCCATTTAATAAATTGATTTTTATTATTAGAAATAGATGATTCAATAATTCGATTTCTTAAACCATTAGCAACTTGAGTTAACTTATTTTTGTTATTTACAAATTCATCCCATATTTCTTGCTCTAGTTTTCCTCCAGACTTCATACCTTTACCACTATAATTATGATCAAGACGTTTAAAATTTGCAAGCTTCAGTGGAATACTATTAACACTTCTTTCATAACCATTTTCATTATTCATTAGTGCTAGTAAATTATTAAGCTCAAAGATATCAATATTTCTTCCATGCATTTGCCCATATTCTATTCTAAAATATAAGTCTAAAGCCAAGATTAATTCATTTCTATTCCACGGTGGATTTCTCATCTTTTAATACTTTGAATTTCTGATTTCACAAAAAGATAGTGTAGTAAAGCATAAGCAGTATTAACACTTAAAGCATTACCTGCTTGTTTATAAAGTTGAGTATCACTAATGCCTGCTTTAACAGCATTTGCACCAAATTCATCAGTAAATCCTTGTAACTTTATTGCTTCTAGTGGAGTTAACCTTCTAATAGGTTTATTCATTAATATTTCTTCTTTAGAGGTAGTTCTATTAGATTTATTTTCTTTAATGAATTCTTCAGAATAGTAATTATCTTGACTAGCTCTGTGCATTTTTGCCATTGTAGCTGTTAATGTCCTAGCTATTGGTAAATCAATTTCTGATTTCGACCAGAAATTTTTCGACCCGTTAGCTAATATTATTTTCTTTGTTTTAGGCTTGATTGTATATTTTTCGTTAACATTCTTTTCTAGAATATCTAATACATTCTCATAAATGCAAAGGCTATGGTTCTTAATCTCTTTAAAATTATTAACTACAAGTTCTTCTGAAATTTCTGGTAATGGACTATTTCTACTACAAACTATAAATATTCTAGATCTTTTTTGTGGTAATCCAAATTTTTGAGTGTCAAGCAAAACATGAACAACATGTTTATAACCATGCTCCTTAAAAAAGTCTTTTATATAATCAAGTGTCTTTCCTTTATTAACAACTGCTAGGTTACGTACGTTTTCAAGAATAATGTACTCAGGTTTTTTTGTTGTAAGTATTTTATCAATACTAAATAGTACTTTCCCTCTCTCGTCTTCCAAGCCCTTACGCTTTCCCATTAAACTAAAAGTTTGACAAGGGAAACCACCAACTAAAAGTTTAAAATTCGGAATCTTTTTTACATTACTTAAACTTGAAGCAAATGCATTAATATCACCCATACGGATTTCTCCATTCAAATTATAATTAGCTTCATAATTCTTAATCGCATAAGGGTCTATTTCCGAAAATGCTTTACAATGAAACGATGTAGAATAATCTTTATTTAAGTGATCTAGAGCTCTCCTAAATCCTCCAATTCCTGAAAAAATTTCAATATAATTCATCGACAATATTTTATAATTTCTTTTCCTATTACTTCTGCTAATTTTACTGGTACGGCATTTCCTATTTGTTGATACCATTCGTTTGGCCTACCCATAAAAATATAATCATCTGGAAAAGTCTGGATCCTTGCAGCTTCTCTCGGGCTTAACCCCCTTGCTTGATATGGGTGTATATACATATGACAATCAAACTTCATATGAGAGGTTATAGCTTTAGAAATCTTATTAGGAACTAAACGGTAATACTTATCTTTAAAAATTTCATTTCGATTTTTGTATTTCATTATATCTTGAATACTTTCATGTAAGGAATTAGCTCCAATAGGTAAACGAGAAAAAATTTCCCTATCATTTTCATTATTATACCTAGATTTATGATTAAATATGTAATTCTGCTTTCTTCCGCGGTTGATATAATTTGAATAAGAGGTTTGATCTGAATCAATTTTTTTGATTTTAAAACCTACATTTTCATTTTCTAAAAGAGGTTGATTAAATTCTGTTCCCGCCTTAATTGAAGGCAACCCTTCTAATGCATGTTTAAGAAAATATTTTGTACCATTTCCTTTTGACTTAATAGCATAAGCTATATCATTAGGGTTCACATTTATTCTATTTCCAATAATAAAAAACCGTTCTCGGTTTTGTGGAATATTATAATCCTTTGCATTTAGAATAAGAAAACAATATTCATAGTCTTTTCCAAGGATATTTTTCATATCCTGCTCTATTTCCTCTCTCTTTTTTGACATGCCTCTAACATTTTCCAAAAGGAAAAATGGAGGTCTGATTTCCTCAAGAATTAATAAAAAATCTTTATAAAGCTCATTTCTGGGGTCATTAAGTAATGGTTGACGATTAGCCATTGAAAACCCTTGGCATGGAGGCCCTCCTGAAATCAAAAACACATCTAAAAGGTTTTTCTTGAATTTCTCCATATTTTCAATGATATTCTTCATATCACCCAAAAAATACTTACTCAAAGGTAGTTTTCTATTCAAATAGTAAGACTGTAAAGCACTGTAATTATAATCGGTAATAAATGATGGCTGAAAACCAGAGTTTTCTAGCCCCAATCCTAAGCCTCCAGCTCCTGAAAAGAAATCTGCGAATTTTGGTTTATTACCCTTGCCACCAGTTTTATTGGGTAAAAACTTCTTGATAATCTGATTTTTATTTAGAATATCATTAGAGTAAATTGTTCCATAAATATTATTTATTTTTTCTCTTTCACCTTCTTTTAATTGACTAAGTAGTTTTTTAGCAATCAAATTCTGTCCATTAAAATCTTGAATATTAATATTTTCAATTTTAGACAACTTGATCAAATCTGAAAACAACTCAGCTACTTTTGCTTCTTTATTTGAAACACCATTTTTTAAAATAAAGTCAATCATTTTCTAACGTTACACAATTAAATCTTTAATATTTACTTCTAGTATTTTAGCGATATCATTTAAAACCTTCAAACTTGGTTGGGTTCTATTTTGAACATAACTATTAACAGTATTAAAACTTTTACCTAGTCTATTAGCTAACCATATTTGTTTGATACCTTTAGCTTCTAAGACATCTTTAATTCTATTCATAAGGGAGAGTAATTAAAGCCCTAAATTTAACATATACTTTATAAAAACACACAGTTTTACATTATATTTTTATAAATTATTTTCGTTTATCTAAAGAGGTCTTTTCAAAACCAATCAAATTGAATAATTGTCGCATTCGAGAACGAACCCGATTACCATATCTATCTTCTAATTCTTGAGCATTTAAATTGGTTGTAGCATGAGTTTTGATATTACGTTTTAGAAATAAATCGTAACGAGATAAGAGAATTTCTCCCATAACATTACAGTCTTTTCCAAAATGACGACCAGTTGTTTCTACTCCTAAATCATCAAAGCAATAAAAGCTACTATTACCATATTCTTCAATGGTTTTATAACCAATATTATTAAACGTAAATGTTATGTTTCTTGCAGGAATAACTTCATACGGTTTTATATGAGGCACTATATGCCTTAATAATTTCATTAAACTTGTTTTACCACAGCCTACAGGACCAGATAATAAAATTCCTTTGTTAGGATCTATTTCTAATTTTTTACAAGCTTCAAAATCACGAATAAAATAAATACAAAGCTTATAAAGAATTACCTCATCTTCCTCGTAAATCTTAAATTTTTTACCGAATAATAGTTTTCCTTTAGCATTTAGGTATATTAATATTTTATTGAAATCGTATGAAATATTATTGTCTTTTAATTCTCCTAATCGATATTGGACACTTCCTTCTTTTATGATATTTGGTTGTCTGTTATTCATAAAGGCTCATTGTAGTTTTTATTTTTACTCGTCTTAAGGTTGTCTTGATTCTGGCTAACTGTACTTTGTGTTTTTTTACTTTTTATTTCTTCAGCTTTTAATATCCAATTTTTAGCTGTTGCTTTCCAGTTAACAATTTTTGTTTTACCACCTACTTTCCAACCGATGCCTTCATAATGATTGAAGAATTTTTGAGCTTCAATTATTGGCCAGTTTTCTTTTTTAAAAAAAGCAATAACTTCTTTTTCATTTTTAGGCTGGTCTAGTTTATTACTATTTTTATTAGTTTGTATATGTTTATTAATAGATACCAGTGCTTGTCCATTTATAGGACTGTATGTGTCCACTACTTGTTTAGAGCTTGTCTCGAAATTGAACATCTTAATTTTACTGCCTTTAAATGGATTATGAGATGGATAATAAATAATATATTTCCAATGATTTAGCTCTTTAATACACTTATGATACGTAGACTTTGAACCTATCTTTGAAAAGCCCATGATTTCTTCTCGATTGATATAAAATTCTTCCATAAATCGATTACTATTCCAAATTTGAAATAGTGCTACATACAGACTAATATGTGTTGGATTTAATCGGTTATCTTTTGAGAATTGAATGAATACACCTTTTAGGTGTAATATGTAGTTTACTTTTTGCATAAGGAGAGCTTCTCGATACAATTTTGCAAAGCAAAATCACTCGAAGTGACATTAGTACTTATTATGAATTCTATTGTCTTCCATTACTTGTTGAATTTCTTCATAGTCGTAATAGATAACCCCTCCAACTTTAGTGTAGGGTAGTGTTCCGTTAATACGAAGATTTTGTAATGTTCCTGGTGAGATACTTAAGAGCTCTCTAACTTCTGGAGATTTGAGCCATTTCTTTTGTTTGAAACTCGATTGAGAATTAAATAATTCTTTGATTTGATCTAATAATTCGTGTTTGAATTCTTGTAAATCTTCGGTAGTAATAATTGTTGCTGCCATAGTAAACGATTTTGGTTATAAAAGCTACCACATCGAACTTTCGTTCTCAATGGCAGCTATTAATTGATTTAGCTCACAAACTTTGCTATTTTATTAAATAGGTGTTCGTGAATTTTCGATTTGACTTTCGTTTGGCAAATATGTTATGAATTAATGAGGCTTGTTCACAACAGGGGTTAGGTTGTGTACGATTTATTTAAACACCTTCATCAGTGTCTTCCATCCGTTTTAAAAGCCCTTTTTTTAATGATGTAATAAATTTAGCTCTTATATTCTTTCTTGTTCTTATCTCTAAGAAAGTACGGCGATATTGTCCTAAGTCTATTTCAAAAATATATTCAAAATATTCCGCAATGTCTTTTAAGTCTGCAGCACCATTATTAAAAGCTCCTTCGGTATGCAATGCATATAAAAGTTCGATTAAGGCTACTTTTGGGCTCGTCCAAATCATTTTCAAGTTGGGTTTGCGTTGTGATTTTTCTCCATTGTCTTTATGTTCAATTAATACTAATTGATTTTCTAAATACAGTTGAATTAAATCGTTAGCCAATATTTTAGCTACTTTAAAATCATGAGAGGTGGAGAAGTTTGTATCTGCCTCAAAATAAGAATTATCTAGAGACATTTTTATATCAAATTTACTACGTAAAAAGTATTTATGGTCTAGGTAAGAGCTTCCTGAACGATAGTATTTATAAAACTCTAGTTCATTATCGAAAAAGGCTTTTAGCTTTACTAATTCGTTGTTGTAGTATTTCTTTACAATTCTATTACCTCCATTTGGTCTTTTCATTTCAATTTTGAAAAGTGTGTTGTAATAGATTAATTTTGAGGTAAACTGAGGCTTTATTTCTTTGAAGAATTTAATTTCTTCTGTATCTATTTTAAATTTTGTCTTTGATAAAATTATTTTTAATGACTTTATTGTTTTCAAAATTACTTCAATCGCATTTTCACATCGAACAGATTGGTTGTCTATTTCTAAATCTATAAAACTTAATTGGTCGTTGAGGTTACTGAATAATCTGGCTATTTTATGGTTCACATTTTACGAACTAGTTTTTAATTAAATGATTTTCTGAATTTTAAAGGTGATAGATTTGTTTTTATCTTAAATAGTTTGCTGAACGATTGTGGATGTTCAAAACCTAATTTATAGGCAATCTCTGCTACGGAAAAAGAAGTTGAACTAAGTAAATCTTTAGATTGCTCAATTATTTTGTTTTGGATATACTGTTGTGTGTTTTGCCCTGTGAGTGAACGTAGCATATCGCTTAAATAACGTGGCGATAAGTTTAATTGAGTGCTTACGTATTGTACCGATGGCAAACCGTTTTTTAATCCGTAGTCATTACTAAAGTATTTATTTAATAAGCTATCCAACAAAGTGATAATTTCGTGATTTATTGTTTTTCTAGTAATGAATTGACGATTATAAAAACGATTGCTATAATTCAACAACAATTCAATTTGAGAAACCAAAACATTCTGACTAAATTGGTCAATGTTATTCTCTAACTCTTTAGTTATTGTACTGAATAAATTTTCTATAATGTTCTTTTCTTTTCCAGATAAAAACAATGCTTCGGAAACTGCATACGAAAAAAAACCATACTGATTAATAGAATTACCTAGCGGATAATTTCTAATGAAATCAGGATGAAGATACAATGCGTAACCTTCATAACTGTCTAAGTTATTAGAAGAAATAACTATTTGTTTGGGTTTTAAGAATGCTAATCCTCCTTCTTCAAAATCGTAATACCCTTGGCCGTATTTTACCTGCCCATTAAATTTATTTTTGAATGAAATTTTATAGAAATTAAGACTGATTTTTGATGTTTTTTCAAATGTGTTCATTGAAACATTTCTATAATCAATCAATGTAATCAACGGATGTAGCGGTGGTGGTTGCCCCAAATAACGCATTAATTGAGAAATGCTACTAAAATTATATGCATCAAGTTTATCTTTCATTTTTTAATACTATGAATATAATTAATTTTGTGCAGATGGACGAATTACAATATCTCCAACTTCTACATCTTTGGATTGTTCAATAACATAAACTACTGCATCTGCAATAGCTTCGGGACTGATAGCAAATTGTGCCATATTCTTTAAAATAGTAGTTTTAATTTGTTTGTGTTTTAAATTTTCGGCAAAATCGGTTTTTACAAAACCTGGTGAAATTCCTGTAATTCGTATTTTTCCGTCCGATTCTTGTCGAAATGCTTCTGTTATGGTGCGAATTGCATTTTTTGTACCTGCATATACTCCTTGCATTGGGACAATTTTTATTCCTGATGTGGAAATAATATTAATAATATGTCCAGATTCTTGTTTTTTAAAAATAGGAACTGCCGCAGCTATTCCATATAAAACACCTTTCAGGTTAATATCAATCATTTCCTCCCAACCTGCAATATCCAAATCGTCAATTCGGCTAAGTTGGCTAACACCAGCATTGTTTATAATAACGTCTAATTTTCCATATACCTCCACAGCTGCATTAACTAATTGAGACAAGTCGGTTTTGTTCTTGACATCTGCTTTTAAAAAGATAGCTTCACCACCATTATTTTTAATTTCTTCAACAACCTTTACTAATTTTTCTATTCTACGAGCACCTAAAACAACTTTTGCGCCATTATTAGCTAATGCCATTGCAATCGTTTTACCAATACCACTGCTTGCTCCTGTAATAACAACGACTTTCCCTTTTATTTGATTTTGCATACTTTTTATATTTTAATTTATATGCAAAGTTCAGAATTGTTGCTTCTTTAAAGTTAGTCGAATTGGTAAATGTTGTTGTTAAATTGGTATCATATTTACTGTGTTGCTCCTCCGTTTAGTAACAAATGCTGGCCATTTACGAAAGAAGCCATATCACTTGCAAAAAACTCTGCTACATTGGCTACATCTTCAACTTCTGCCAATCTTTTCATTGGGCAACTATCTATCAGTGATTTTCTTAATTCCGGATAACTGTCTTCTTCTGCAAAAGGAATAGTTGAATTTACGGTAACGCCTTTATAACCGATTTCTTTTGAAAGTACATCTACCATATATTTTGGTGTCGTTTTACTTCATTTTATGTCTATTTTTTTTTACCTATCTCCGATCCAATGGGGGTAAATTGGTGTTTGCTTTGAAACTTTATTGAGTTGGTTTAAGTGTTCTTCGGACAAACTCCAACCGACAGAATCAATATTTGAGAGTAATTGTTTTTCATTTCTTGCTCCGATAACCACATTTGAAACACTTTTGTTTTGAAGTATCCAATTTATTGCAATCTGTGGTATTGATTTTCCGATTTCGTTACTGATTTTTTCTAGAACGTCCACAACATTAAAAAGAAATTCATCCTCAACTGGTGGTGACCCCAAATCTCCTCCCGATTTTATTCTTCCTTCTTTCATTTCCATTCCCTTTTTTATTTTTCCTGTCAACCGTCCCCAACCTAATGGACTCCAAACCATCAACCCCATATCCTGGTCTTCCAACAAAGGCATTAATTCTTGTTCGTAATCTCTTCCTATCAACGAATAATAGCCTTGATAAATTACATACTTTTCTAAATTTAGCTTTTCAGAAATCGAAAGCGATTTCATTAATTGCCAAGCAGCAAAATTTGAGCAACCTATGTATCTTATTTTTCCGCTTTTCACCATATTATCTAAGGTTCTCAATGTTTCCTCAATGGGTGTGTTCTGGTCAAATCCATGCATTAAATATAAATCGATATAATCTGTATTCAGTCTTTTCAAACTGTCTTCAAGTGCATTCATTAAATGATATCGAGATGCGCCTTTTTCGTTAGGATGTTCGCCCATTTGAAAAGTAGCTTTGGTAGAAATGATTGTTTTATCTCTTTTGCCTTCAATTGCTTTACCTAAAACAATTTCTGAATCGCCAATAGAATAAACATTTGCTGTGTCAAAAAAGTTGATTCCTCTTTCAATACAAATATCAATTAGTCTGGTAGCTTCTTTTACATCGGTTTGTCCCCAACGTTTAAAAAACTCGTTAGTACCTCCAAAAGTGCCTGTTCCAAGACTTAATACAGGCACTTTTAAGCCTGAATTCCCTAAATTTCTGTATTCCATTTTAATTATCTTTTGTTTACATAACAAAATTCTTAAAGAAACACTTCAATTAAGAGGACATATGTCAAAAATTTGATGTGAGGTTTGTCACATTTTAAGTTTTGATTTTGATAGTCTACTCAGAGTTTCTCGAGTAACACCAAGATAAGATGCTATCATAGATTTTGGAACTCTCTGTATTAAACTTGGACTTAGGGAAAGTATGTTATGGTATCGGTCATTTGCATTATTACTTAAAAAACATAAAATCCGTTTTTGTAATACTATATGTTCATTTATAGTTTTTTTCAGAAGAAAGATTTGCATTTTTTGTAGCTCTTTGATTAGCTTTTCTTTGTTTTCTAATGTGAGAGAAAGTACTTCTGTTTCCTCTAAACAATCTATTGTTAATAGTGATGCTGTTTTATGATGATAGGATTCACCATCTGTAACCCAAGAATTTTCCATTCCAAATTGCAATATATGTTCTTTGCCTTCTGAATCCAATCTTGTAACTCGCATTAAGCCCTTAATAACAAAGAAATCAAATTGAGCATAATCGCCTTCATGAAGGACAATTTGATGTTTTTTATACACTTTTTTGTGAAAATGTTCCAAGACAAAAGTAAATTCATCATCTGTCAATTTAACTATTTCTTCTATTTGTTTTCTTAATGGATGTAAGCTCATTTAATTTAGTTCTTTTGGGAGGCATTTATTATGTCTTACTAAGATAGTTTCCATGTAGGTTAAATTAAAATAATTTAAGACATTACAAATTTAATTAAAAAAGATAAGTACTAATTTGCTGATTTTAGGTTAGGGATCTTTTTATCTAACTTTAATTTCAAACTATTCATATCATCACTTACTTTTCTTTCAATTACTCTAGCATAAATTTGCGTTGTTGCAATTTTTGAATGCCCAAGTAATTTAGAGACCGTTTCTATTGGCACTCCATTGCTTAAAGTAATCGTTGTTGCGAAAGTATGACGAGCAATATGGAAAGTTAAATTCTTTTTAATGCTACATAAATCAGCTATTTCTTTTAAGTAGCTATTTAATTTTTGATTAGAAATATTGGGAAATAGCGTTTTCGTTTTCTTGGTTTTAATATGGTCTTTATATTTTTTTATTAACTCTTCAGCTATTGGAAGTATTGGGATTTTTACTTTGCTATGTGTTTTTTGTCTATTAGTGATTATCCAACGCCCTCCATCAATTCCAATAGCAATATTATCTTCGTTGAGGTTCATCACATCTATATATGACAACCCTGTATAACAGCTAAAAATGAATAAATCCTTAACCAGAGTTAGTCTTTCTATTTCAAATTCTTTTTCAATAATAGTTTGTAATTCATCTACTCTTAAAAACTCGCGTTCATTTTTAATATAAGTTGGTTTGAATTTTATAAAAGGATCTTTATCTATCCACTCCATTTTATAAGCTAATGTTACCATTTTACGAAGCCTTTGGATATGTTTCATGACTGTATTGTTTTCCATCTTCTTTTGATGGTCTTCTGGAACATATAACCGTAGAAACTTTTCAAAGTCAACTAAAAAACGAAAAGTTAATTGGGATAAATACACATCTTGAGTTTTTCTTTTTTTGGTTAAGAATAACTTGATATATTTTTGAGTCGTGAAATAATTTTTTAAAGTACCATAAGTTAATGACTCGCTCATCTGCGTATTATGATAATCAACCAATGTCAATAAAGAATATTCTTCGTTGTCTTCTCCTAAAAACCGAGCTTTAATACTTTGGGAACAAATGAATGTTTTTTCTTTTACAAGTTGGTCGTGTGCTTCGTAGATTCTATTTTTAACAAGGTCTAAATACCGGTTAAGTAATCGGGATTCTTGTTTGTTTCCTCGCGCTCTTCCTTTGTTAGAATCCCATTCTGATAGAACTACTTTTCGTTGTAAGCTGATATTTGATCGCTTACCGTTTACAGTTACTCTAGCAAAAACTGAAACTTGATTGTTTTTTACACGTGTAGCATTAACCCAAAATGATAGGGTAAAGGTGATTTGTGATTGCATAGTTGTCGTCTTTTAGTTAAACATTTACCTAGACGAAAGTCAAATCAACTATTTCAATTACAGTATTTTAAGTATCTATTCGGTTCACACTTTTTTCGTTTTAAAATTGTGAACCGAATTGTGAACCAAATTAAACGATATTAATTCAATTCTTATGATAGTCTAAAAACCATAAAACCTTGTAAATCATATGATTTACAAGGTTTTAGTTTTCTTTGGTATTAATTTTAGTCGGGGTGGCAGGCTCAACCACCTTTTTGTAACGCACTGTTATACAGTATTTTATTTCAATATTTTTTAATATGCACACCTAATTGTACACTAAAACCATAAAAAGAACTTTGAAAATATAATTTGCTCTTCTTTGATATCATAAAGGTACAAATTATATTAAAAAATATTCCTCAACATATTTAGAATTATTAAAAGTCTTTTTATGCTTTCGAATAAGACAGAGTTTTTAAATGCTTTGGCAAATAAATTTCATTTGTTGTTACCTCAGTTCTTTGTTGTGTGGCGTTATTTTTTACTAAGTGCTTCTTTCAGCTTCTCGCCTAAAACACCTACTGTTTGTGATTCCATAACTTTTTGAACATCATTATCATATTTATCTGGATTTTCTATAAATTCAATCTTATTGAGCTTATAGATAAATGGGTTCTGATAATTTTGTGGCATTTCCGAAATTATTTTGTGGCAAACTTCTTTTCCAATTTCTCTTCTATTAGTCCTAATACAGATTTCTATAAAATGAGTTAAACCATCTAAAACATAATTTCTGCAATTTGCGGAAAGAGTCATTAAGTCAATATCTTTTATAACTTTATAAAGATGTCCTCCAGGGTATTTAAAAATGTCTTTAAAACGTTCTCTTTGCACTTTATAAAGTATGTCATATTGACTTTTATTAATTTCTTTAAATCTCAATTTACTTTTTAATTCGTCTCTTTCAAAAACTACAAGTATACCTTTATAAGTCATTAAAATTCCTAGTAATTCTAAATAGGTTTCTTTACTGATTTTCGGTTTAGTTGTGAAATAGTCTTGAATAATTTGTATTGCACGATATCTAGAATCACTAGAGCCTTCAGACCAAGCACAAGTAGCATAACTTCTTATATAATCAGAATCTCTTTTAAAAATTTGAAAATAATCTTGATATAATTTTAATGCTTTTTCAAATTTGTTTTTATGTGTTATTAAATAAGATGAGAAATTAAGTAAGGCTAATTTTTTAATATTTAAAGGTGCTTTTTCTCTATTTAAAATATATCTATATTTATTTTCAATTTCAGCTTCTGTTTCTATTAATCTACTAGCATCTGCATTTTCTAATAAAGCTGTTTCTGTTGAAGAACCTTTATCTGTACTAATGAGATTAAATCTGTTAGTGATGTTTCCGTCGAATTCAGAACCTTTATTTAAGTAGTATAGCTTCATTAGCTTATAAATCTCTGGCGAGTATACTTTAAAGAAATCTTTGTCCTCAACGATTAAAATTTTGAGTTTAATAAGTTCATTTAATGAATTTTGAAACTCATCTTCTTTATCCTCCATACTAAGGATAAATTTTAAATTATTAATCAATCCAGATAAATCATTCTCATCAACTAATAAGCTGATAGATAAAAACATATTTTTAGCATCTGGCGATAAATAATCATAAATTCTATCATATAGAAAGTTAAGAGCTTCTTTAGTTGATTTTATTTCTGTGTTTAGTGCATCAGAAATTGAACCTTTTTGAGCAGCAAAAATTGCAAGTTGTAATATGAACAAAGGACGACCAGAAGTTATTTGAAATATTTTCTTTTTTATTTCAGATTTCTTTACTTCTTTTTCTAAAACTTTAGTATTGTAACTCGGTATTTCATTTTTAATTGCTTCTCTTAGAAAAACAATTGTCTCACTTTCATTAAGTTCTTTAGTTTGTATTTCTTCTCCAGTTATTAACGTTGCTGCACGTGTTGTCAATACAACTTTATGGTGATTAATATCTAGTTGTTTAATAAATGAAACAATTCTTTCTTTTTCATTTTTTGTGAATGTCTCAAAATCATCAATTATAATTAATAACTTACCTTGATAACCTTTTACAAGTTCAATATCAAAATCTGAGTTATTAAAAATAATATTATTGATAGTTGAAATTATATCTTCTAATGAGGATATACCATCCTTAATTGGGCTTATTTTACCTTGATAGTAGTTATAGTATCTATCTTTGGTTCTGTCGCATTAATTCCTTCTTTTTGAAGTATACTTACATTTGAAAAAAAAATCTACTCAATGTACAAACACCACCGCTACCCTCCTATTATAATAAAACAAGCTGTCTACTATAAACTAAGATTCACTCTAAGTTATCGTGATGTTGAAGAGCTTTTAGCTATCAGAGGTGTTAAAGTGGATCATTCTACCATTCAAAGATGGGTCTTTAAGTTTTCTAAAGAGATGGAGTACAATATGAATAAACGTAAAAAG
>JBDWSF010000007.1:0-90904 GCA_039985655.1 Algibacter sp.
ACAGAGACGTACCATTTGATTAATGACTAAAATAAGCATTTTTTATACATATTGTTAGCGGCCGTTATTATTTTTTTATGATTTTTATTACACAAATAATTATCCGTAAAAAAAGTCAATCCGCCGCAACAGTTTCGAAATATTTGGTAGTCCGTCGTAAAATATTAAATAAGAGTGAGGTCATTCGTAATCAACAGTTGAGAAATGCTTGAATCCGATATTTGTTTTCTTTAATCTTTTTAACCACAAAAACCGAGTGATTTTACGTTTTATATTTTTCTTTTAAACCACATTAGAGAGATTTAATTATTTTTTTTAGAGTTGAGTGAGCTTGTGGCTAACGTTTGTGTATATGAAAAGTAGTGGATTTTTAAACACTAACTTTTCAGTTTTACATTGACCATAAATTTATAAAATTCCTTTTCGTTTAAGCACTTAAACCACTATTTTTTATATACCGCTTAAGTTTGATTTCTATTAAATTAGATATAAATCAGAAAGAACAAAAGATATTCTTACTAATGATATTTCATTTTCAGCAGAAGAATTGAAGTCAATAAAAACAGAGCTATTAAAACAACATAAATAATAGTCAGCTTTTCGGCTTTCAGGCATTGTTGTTTTATGAAAATCAAAGTTCTGATTCATTTTTTTTATAAATTAAACATTGTTTTAACTTTCTGCCAAAATGAATTATGATGATTGTTCAGTTCAGTTTCTTTATTCCTAAATTTTTCCACAACCTCCTTTGTTGAAACCCCCATAGCTTGTGTTGCATTATAAGCGACTAAATATTCTTTATGTTCTCGATAATCATTAAGCATTTTGTTAATTTTATCATCTTTAAATATCGGTAAAAGATAAAGCATATGTATAATTTCAGTCCAATGTTTGAGTTTAGGCATTTCAGTCAATACAATGTCAATCATTTCTTTGTCTTCTGATATTTGAAAAATTGAATGAGCAATAGAAACTTTAATTCCTTTCTTACTTTTTTGAAGTAAATCGTAGAGTTTTGGAAGAGCCTTTTGGGACTTTATGTGTCCAAGTCCGTCAATTGGCCAGTCATCCTTTAAACTCAATTTTTCAATTAATTCTTTTTCAGCGATTTCAAGTTCTTTTTCGTTTAAGTTTTCTAATAATTCGAGTGGAACTCCATCTTTTCGCTGACCCCAAGATTTAGCATTCAAGAAATGTTCTCTAAAGGTTTCTAATTTTTTGCTCATTTTTGTTTTTAGCGAATTGCACCTAACGCCCAGTGTATGAAACGTAGCGTGTAAAAACACACTATATTTCGGTTTAGTACTGAGCCAATTTTTTATATTTTGTTTTAACTTTTTAGTTTTAAAGCCAAATTAAAAATTTGGCGGTCTTTGCAAATAAACACAAACCTTTCGGTTTAGAATTTATTAGCTATGTTTTATACACGTTATTGTGTGGCGTTATTTTTTCTTTGTTTCACGCTATAGATTATTCCAATTATCAAACCAATTAACCCGCCCAAATAACTAAAATTATGCATAGAACCTACCATAATAAAACTATCATAATCAATTAAATTTTCGGGTAAATTCCAATTAGGTCGATTTTCAGTTAAAAATAGTTTTCCGTATCCAAGTCCAATTATTCCAGTTAATAATGTAATTCCAGTTGTCAGAAGAAACGCTTTCATTGTTGTTATAAACATTTTCTTTCCGTTTTTATGAGTTAGTCCAACCAAGCCTAGAATTACTCCGATAATCATTCCAACCCACCAAGTCGCCAAAATTCCAATAATACTTGCTCCAAATCTTGGGTTTTCTAGTAGGATTTCAGGATTTATTTCTGATCCAATATTTTCTCCTAACCCCCAATTTTCAAGTCCAAATTGAATGAACTTAAATTTTGAGTAATACTCATTCGAAATAGTGTATGTAATTTGGTCGTGTACAATTCCATAAATTCCACCTAAAATTGGAGCAATTATTAAAACTAATATTAATGCAATAAATTTAGTCATTTTGATTTCCGTCAATAATTTCCTCCATTTCGTCAATTTTACTTTGAGTTTTTGCTATTTTTTTGTTCAAAATTGCATTTCCTTTATAAATCGATATCAAGTTAAAAAAGTTCAATGGAATATAGGCTATTAATAACCATCGTACCCAATTGTGTTTCCAAAAAAACATGAATAGAATTATTGAAATAACTGTTCTTATTCCCCATATAATAGTTTTTTTTCGTCTATATTCAGGTGATAATATTGTTTCTACTTTTATTTTTTCAATTTCTTTCTCAAAAGAATCTTTCAAGTTATTTTCATCTTGCTCCATTTATTTTAGCTTACCAACCTAACTTTTTTTGGTAATGACACACAACGGCTAGTATAAGAAACGTAGGGCAGTTGATAAGCACTATCGTTTCTGTTTATTACTTAGCTAAATATAGATATTTTGCTTTTATCTTTTTTACTATAAACGCCATATTTTATATTTAGCGGACTTTGTTAATACTCACAGACCTTTCGGTTAAACACAAATGCCCTATGTTTTTTATCTTTGTTAGCTGTAGTTTTTTTCGTTTCTAATTCTATATGTTCTCAATAAATTTTCCATTTCTTTGGGGGTAATATCAAAATCGTCAATTTCCAAACTTTCATAACCTCCTTTAAAATCAAAATTCAAATAAGCATTTGAGTTCTTTCCGTTATTTATAAATATTACTTCTTCATTTTTAATTTCGTTCCAATTTTTGAAATTCACGTTTATTGTTTCAATTCCTTTGTCATTAATTTTTATTTGTGGCTCTGTAATAGTAGATTTTTTAAAATGTTTATAAGCGTAATAAATTCCGCCGATTATAAATAAAGAACCAATTATATAGCTTTCCGAATCTAATATTAAATATATTCCAAGAACTGAACAAGCTAACATTATGAACATCTGAATAAGGTTCGTTGTTTTAGAGTAATATATTTTTTTTGATTTTGGAACTGAATAATCTTCTTTAAAAACATCTTTTTTCTCAAATTTCTTTTCGAGTAGTTTCAATTTTTTCTTTTGCTCTGAACTTCTTATTTCTGTTTTTTCAAAAATTTTTCCATCATTCCAGATGAGTTTTTCAGCAATTGCTCTTTTTTTTAATTCGTGAACATTTCTAACATTCTCAAAAGCCCAAATTTTCCACTTTGTAATCATTAAACTCCAAACTAACCAAGCAGCAATGAATCCAATTATAAAACTAATTCCAATTCCCCAATTTGGTATTAAATTTTTATGAGATAAATAAAACGCTAAAGAAGGAATTCCGAACATTGATATGAAAACTGGAATATTCACAATTAAATGTCCTCTACTTATAGCTTTACTTACTGATATTTCTTCTTTCATATTAGGATTTCGCTATAATTACAGCTAACGTGTTTGTGTATGATTTCGTTGCGTGTTTCTAGCAACTAAATTAGCAAATACAAACCGAATAGAAAATCCGCGAGGATTTTCGTAAGTAGGCGAGTACTAGCAATGAATTATACACGGTGTTGGCAGCTGCTTTTATACTTAATTGTTGTTTTTATTGAAGAATGACTTCAATGCTCCAAAAAATTCTTCAGGTGCTTCAATTGTCAAGTTATGTGCTGCATTTGGAATGATAACTAATTCCTTATTTTCGTCCGCTACAGATATTAAAGACTTATAAATAATGTCAGCCTGTTTCAATCCTACAACATAATCAAGTTCTCCCTGTAGTACAAGTATAGGTGTTTTGATTTTACCAATCTTGTCCGTTATATCAAGAACGTTATATTCCTTTGTATTTCGAAAAGCTTGATTAACAGTTTCCATTTTTTTTAGTGACTTTTCAAGTAGTTCCTCGGTATACTTTGCTCTTTTAAATACAGCAGCATCTTTTAATATTTCTCCAACTTTTTTTTCGTCTTCAGGATTTGCCCAATATGCACTAAAACCAAGTTCTTTAGGGAATTTATGTTTTATTAAATTCATATTCTCGAAAAAATCATCAAAATCGCTTTTTTTAATTTCTGAAAGTTTTTTTAGAATTTCTTCATATCGTTTTATTTCCAATTCATCGTCTGATTTAGCCAAGAGTTCTTTAGAGAGTTTTTCTTCATATTCTATCAGAGAGTTATTCTGATATACAGAATTTGCTTTACCGCTAGTACAAGCATAAGAATTTATTTTTTCTTGATGCGATATTAGATAAAGTAGCCCGTAAGTACCACCCCAAGAACTTCCTAAAAGGTTTATATTTTGATTTTTATATCGATTTTGTAGTGTATCTACAACAACATCCAAATCTTTTACAAATTGGTCCATTGTAAGTAAATTTACATTTTCATAAACATCAGATTTCCCACTACCTCTTTGGTCTAAATATGCAACTAAATAATCATCTTCTAAATAATGTCTATAAAACTCGTGATTGAAACCAGAAAATGCACCTGGGCCACCGTGTAAATCAATAATAATTGGTTTATCTGGATTACCTACCAGTCGTACATATAGGTTTGACTCCTTTACTGGTATGTAAAACTCCTCATCTATCTTATTAACCTCTTTTTCGCAAGAGAAGAACGATAAAGTAAGTAAAAGTGTAAATGCAAATAATATTAATTTTTTATAGTTCATCTAATGTTTATTTGTAATAAAGAGTTTTGATTATTCTAAATGTTACAGAAATTCGAAAATTTTATAAGATTCCTATATTGTTTCTAGGTTCTTTAAGTTGCTGCCAACGGCTTTGTATAAGATTAGTTGTGGTTTTGTGTGCGAGGATTTTCCGCAGGAAAATCAGACGTAACAAAAGTACAACTACCTTCGTTTAAGTCTAAAATAAGCAATTAATTTTATACGTTGTTGTAAGCAGTTTTTTATTCATCACTAAATAATTTCGCAATCAATATTCCAAGTCCGAGTCCAACAATTCCACCAATCAGTTTAGCATTATTATCTTTTGCTTTTTCCTTTTCTTTTCGTGCGTTTATTAAATCATTCCAGTTATTAAATCCTGCACGATTCAGATAACTATAAATATATTCTTTCGATAACCCTCCATTTTGTAAAAGAATTTCATATCGCTGATAGTCATTGAAATCCGCGGTATTAGATTCAATCTTTTGAGTTAATAACTCAAGTTCGTTATATGTGTTATTAACTAACATTTTCGTCTTTATTTTCGGTTAATGAATGTAACTTTCCGCTTTGTAAAAGTGCATTTATAGCACCAACTGCTTTTGAAGAATCTAAATTTGCAGCATAAAGTCGGTCATCTAATTTCGATACTGCATCAAGGCAATCGCTCAATTTACTTTCAGTTACTTTTTTGTCCTTTTCCATTTCCAAAATTCGGTTCTCCAGTGTCTCAATTCGAGATTTGTGAACTTCTGAAGCGATCTTCATTATAATTTTATTTAGAAACGGGATTTTAATCATTTCTCATAGTTCTGTTTAAATTGCTTACAACGGTCGTGTATAAGAATGTAAGCTTCCCTTAATTAGTACTGTTAGTTTTTCTAATTATTATCAAATTTACAATTAATTTCTGCATACTTAACAGGAGCTAATTTCCCTAGAGCTTTATGTGGTCTATAGAGATTATAATCTTCCATCCACTGTTGTGTTATCTCTCTAACCTGATCTATATTCTCAAAGATATATTTATTTAGTACACCTCTTCTATAGCTACCATTGAAGCGTTCAATAAATGCATTTTGGGTTGGTTTTCCTGGTTGTATATATTTGAATTCAATATTATGCATCTCACTCCAGTTCTTACTAATATTAGCGATGAACTCAGGACCATTATCCATTCTTATTTTGCTTGGTTTTCCTTTTTTGTTTATTAAATGGTTAAGTACCCAGACAATACGATTACTGGTTAAAGAAAAATCAATCTCAATATGTAATGCTTCTCTGTTATAATCATCAATGATATTAAATGCTCTAAAACGTCTTTTATTTTCTAAGACATCAGTTACAAAATCCATACTCTAAGTATGATTAAGCGCACTAGGTATTTCTAAAGACTCTTTTACTCTTGCTGGTAATCGTTTCTTTACTTTTCGTCGTAAAGGAAGACCTAAGCCCACGTATACTCTGTGCACACGTTTATGATTCCATGTTTTTTCTTCGTCGCGTAATCGATCATAAGCCTTCCAAAAACCTTCCTCTGAATGTTGTTCTGCTTTTTCTTTTAAAGCCAACTCAATCTCTGTATCATCTTTTTTCAAAGGTTTATAGTAATACACACTTTTACTCATCTTTAAAACACGGCAAGTCCTGGTTATACCGTAATGAGAAAGGCTTTTACTAATGATTCTTTTTTGGCAAGGCTTTATAGCTTTTTTTCGATAATCTCTTTTGCCATTTGATGATCTAAGGCTAAGGTGGCGTACATTTGTTTAAGTTTTCGATTTTCATCCTCTAATTCTTTTAACCGTTTAAGTTCTTTTGAATTCATACCAGCAAAACGTTCTCGCCATTTATAAAATGCTGCTGAACTAACGCCATGTTCCCGAGTGATCTCTGGAACTGTCTTTCCGTTATCAAATTCTTTTAAAATCTTCGCAATCTGTGTTGGACTAAATTTACTTTTTCTCATAATTACTGTCTAAAATTAATACTTTTTATTCTTCTTTTAAACAGTACGGTTTTTAGGGAAGCTTACATCTGTCAAAATCCCGCAAGTTCAATAGCCCTTTTTTATAAGTTTCATAAATCTCTTTTTGTTTGTTCTGGGCATCCTTCAAATCCTTAAACTCATCAAGATATAGTAAGTCCAAAATTATGTTATGAAGGATACGGTTTATCATAAAAGTAAAGAGATTTTTAAAGAGCGGCCAAAAAATGCTGTTGAACGCCTCCTTAGAAAAAGGGATTCTCTTGAAAAAATAAAGATTAAGTTTGATAGAATTACAAAAAGAAAAACCGATTCAATAAAACGCATAAAAGTAAAATCTGATAGATTAATAAAAAAGCGAAATGATTCTATAAACAAGGTGCATAACAAATTAGAAAAGGTAACTCAAAAGAAATTAGATTCTATTAATAAATCTAAAGGGATACATGAAAATTTCTTTAAGAAGCTGTTTAAAAAAGAGAAGTAACCCTTTTTATTGGTTTCAAATGTATTTAAAACGATGTACTTTAGTGCATCTCACTTTAGCTTCTAAAAATTTTTAGCCACTAATTCACTCATTAATTTTGTTTTTCGAATTTCATGAGGCAGACTTTCAGTCTACGAACCAAACTATGGACTTTCAGTCCATAGTTTGGTTTTTAAATAGCTCTTGATTTATTAAAAGTGATCTATAAATGGTAAAGAATGTTTTTGATAGCTAATTATACACTTTATAATTGTTCGTTTAAACTTTTGAAAAGGTTTAAAATATAGGGTTTGAAATTCGATTTATCTGATTCACTAGAATATATTTTATTTACACCCCACAGTTTCTAACCGCTGTGGGTTTTTAGCTGCGTTTGTTTGGTGCCACTTCTTTTGTTCTATTATTTCTTATATTAGGAGTAGAAAAATCATCAAACTTTTAAATCAATAAATCAAAAACAAGTAAAAAGAATACGTTTTATTACTTTTAATAAATGTCTGTAACGTCTATTCTTATTTAGATGCAACATTTTTGCCCCATTTATGATGAAATAGTTTCTTTTGTTTCTTATAGATTTGATGAAGATTGAAAATTCCATTTTTCAATTACAATAGATTCCATATTTTTTAAAAAAATAGCATATAAATGAATAAGTATTTTTATCTTCTAGTCGTTTGTCTTTTAATTTTATCATGTAATACCTCAAACGAAACACCTATATATCATGCCGGAAAATGGGAAAATCCAGAATGGGAAAACCCAGAGATTTTTCAAATTAATAGAGAAGCTCCAACAGCCTCATTTTACAGATACACGAATGCAGATGAAGCTTTAGAAAATGAAAGCTGGAAAAATTCAGACATGTATACGTCTTTAAATGGTAAATGGAATTTTTATTTTGCAGATAGTGTATCTGCTCGCCCAACAGATTTTTATAAAAATGATTTTAGTTTAAAAGGTTGGGATACTATTAATGTCCCATCTAATTGGGAAATGAAAGGTTATGGAGTCCCTATTTATGTGAATAGAATTTATGCTTTTCCAACTAATCCACCTTTTATACCTCATAACATAAATAATGTGGGGAGTTATAAAAGAGACTTTGAAGTTTCGGAAGATTGGGATGGTAAAGATATTTATCTTCATTTTGCAGGTGTTAGTGGTGCTATGTATGTATGGGTAAATGGAGAAAAGGTTGGATATAATGAAGGAAGTAAAACAGCTGCAGAGTTTAAAATTACAGATTTTGTTAAAACTGGTAAAAACAACATTTCTGTACAAGTACTTCGTTGGTCTGATGCTAGTTATATGGAAGATCAAGATTTTTGGAGATTAAGTGGTATTGAACGTGATGTATATGTGTATGCCTCAAATAAAGTTACTGTTAGAGATTTTAGAGTTACTTCAGATCTAGAAAATAATTATACCGATGGTATATTTGACGCCAGTTTAAAAGTAGATAATAATACCAATAGGGAAATTGAAAATGCTATTGAAATTAAATTGTTAGATGGTGCAAATGAAGTTTATTCGGAGTCGAAAACCGTTAAGTTAAAAGCAGGAAGGAACAAGGTTAATTTTAATAAAGTATTAACAGATATAAATACTTGGAATGCAGAAAAACCAAACCTGTACAAGTTGCTTATTCATTTAAAGGATGAAAAAGGAAATACAATTGAAGCAACTGCAATTAAAGTAGGTTTTAGAAATATTAAAATTGAAAATAATCAATTCTTAGTAAATGGCAAACCTGTGCTTTTAAAAGGGGCAAATCTTCACGACCATAGCGATACAGAAGGGCATACCATATCTGAAGCACTTACTTTAAAAGATTTAGAAGTTATGAAACAAAATAACTTAAACGCTATTCGTTGTAGTCACTATCCAAAAGACCCACATTTTTATAGAATGTGCGATAAATACGGTTTTTATGTGGTAGATGAAGCTAATATAGAATCACATGGTTTAGGAGCTACAAATCAAGGCTTAGACAAGAATAAAAAAGCACAAGCTATACATCCTGCATATTCACCAAAATGGAAAGAAGCGCATATGGATAGAACTATTAGAATGTTTGAACGCGATAAAAACTTTCCAAGTATTGTAACATGGTCTCTTGGAAATGAAGCTGGTAATGGAGAAAACTTTTTTGCAACCTATAAATGGTTAAAAGAGAATGACGCTACTAGACCTACACAATATGAAGGTGCTACAAATTATGCAAATACAGATATTCAAGCGCCTATGTATTGGGCGATTGAGAAAATGATTAAATATGCTGAAAATGAACCTAACCGTCCATTAATTCAATGTGAATATGCTCATGCTATGGGTAATAGTGTTGGAAACTTGCAGAAATATTGGGATGTTATTGAGAAATATGATGTTATGCAAGGTGGATTTATCTGGGATTGGGTAGATCAAGGTATATTAACAAAGAATAAAGAAGGAGTGCCTTATTGGGCTTATGGAGGGGATTTAGGTGCAGATGCTTATAGAAGTGATGTTAATTTTTGTTTAAATGGAATTGTAAATCCTGATAGAACAGCACATCCTGCATTGTTTGAAGTTAAAAAAGTATATCAATATATAAAATTTAAAGCTTCAAACTTAAAGAAAGGAGAAATTGAAATAAAGAACATATACGATTTCACCAATTTAAGCGAATATGATTTTACATGGACGTTGTTAGAAGATGGGATAGAAAAAACAAAAGGAGCATTAGATCAACTCGATATTGCATCATATGAAACCAAAAAAATAAAAATAGATTTACCAAAGCTAGATAATCCAAACGCAGAATATCACTTGAATATCTATGCTTTAAATAAGAATATAAGTGATTTATTACCATTAAATCATGTCGTAGCTTTTGAACAATTTCAATTAACAAGTTTAGATTTAGTTAAAGAATCAATTATATCTAATGATGTTATTTTATTGAAATCAGAAAATAACATTACTTCAATTTCAAATGAAAATTTTGATTTAAAATTAGATAAAAAAACGGGAAAACTTGCAAGTTTAGATTATGGAAATGGCTCTATTTTAGTTGAATCTATTACGCCTAATTTTTGGCGTGCAATTACTGATAATGATTTCGGTGCCAAATCACCAAAAAAATTAGGAGTTTGGAAAGAAGCAACTGAAAATCAAAATTTAAAAGGGATTAAGGTTTTTAATAATTCAAAAGAAATAGCACCTTCAGATATTTCTAAAGTAACTGGGGAAGTTCGTATTCAAACTATTTTTGATTTAGCTTCTGTAAAAGGTCAAATTATTGTTGAATATAGTATTCAACCTTCTGGCGAAATTACAGTAACAAATAAGCTAAGAAATATAGATAAAACGTTACCGCATTTACCAAGGTTTGGAAATAATTTCATCATTAAAAATGAATATCAAAATGTAGAATGGTTTGGTAGAGGTCCTCATGAAAATTATAACGATAGAAACACGGCAGCATTAGTTGGAGTGTATAAGTTGCCTGTAGCAGATTTGTATTTCCCTTACATTCGTCCTCAAGAAAATGGATACAGAACAGATGTGCGTTGGTTAACTTTTGCAAATAAAGAAGGTAACGGAATTAGAATTGAGGGACCTCAATTATTAAGTTTTAGTGCGCATCATCAATACAATGATGATTTTGATGCTGGAGAAGAAAAACAACAACGCCATACAATCGATATTATAAAAAGAGATTTTGTGAACATTAATATTGATTATAAACAAACAGGAATTGGAGGTGATAATAGTTGGAGTCCGAGAGCGTTAGCACATAAAGAGTTTAGAGTAAAAGCTGATGATTTAGAATATTCATATCGAATAATTCCTTTAAAATAATAAAGGAATTAATTAGTGAAACTCCATTTTGAGAGGTCTTGTAAGGTATATTCAAAATAGCTAGTAACCTGAGTTCGACGTAAGAGAATTGCTTTTTTAACATATAAAAATCAAAATATTTAATACGTTAAATCATTGATTTTTAATGAGTTTTAATCTGTCTAGGAAGTATGCTTTAAGAGATAGTTGAGGAGATTTTGGTAGAGGTTTGCATAAATATTGAAAAGTGATTTGAAATAAAGTTTTTAGAGATCGGTTCAGATTTAAATCATGTTCATTTTTTATTACAAAGTGTCCCTTTTTTATCAGTAAAAAATATAACGTAATTATATAGGGAAAAGGAGTAGAAGGTAGGATACTATTTGGTTTTAAACCACTTCATAAAAATAAAAGGTACTGTTTTAAAATCCAAGTAAAAACAAAAAAAATATTTATTTTTGATAAACTAAGGAAGAGCAACCTTTGGTTCTCTATCCTGTATAGCTTCACTACTTGTTGGTGGAGCTATTTTTATTTTAGCGTAATCTTTATTATATATTTCATCTTTCTTCCATAAGGTATATATTAGAGCGAGTAGTTTTCTTTGTATTGCTACTTGCCCTATCATTTTTGATGGTTTTTTTGGATGATTCTCAGGTAATTCTACTTTAGGTTTTCGTTATATCTACATGCTACCATTGCGGGAAAATATAATGCATTTCTAATATATCGATTACCTTTCTTGGAAATTCTAGTTTTACCTTTTACAGATGTGCCAGATTCCCTCTGAACCACATCGTAACCTGCGTAGCTTACAAGTTGTTTGATGTTTTTTACGTGTTGAAAACCTAGTGTTTCTGCTAATATCGTGGCGATAGTCAGAATTCCAACTCCTTTAATGGTCAGTAGTTTTTCTACCTTCTTGTTAAGTTCTTGGTCTGATTTAATTAGTTTTTCAATTTCTATTTTCACCAACGAAATTTGTTTCTCTATTTCTTTTATTAACTTGGTATTACTTTTTAAGATTATACTTTGAACTTCATATGAGCTTTCTTTACTATGTTTGATGTTCCCTAATGCCGTTTTCTGCTCTTGTAGTTGGACATAATATCTAGTCAGATTTCTTCAAATAGGTTGCACATGGCTTGATCCATTTTTTATGTACTCTTTCTAATGCAAATTGACTTAGTCTTTTGGCATCGATTTCATCTGTCTTAATTTTTACATTTAAGCTTAAAAAATAATGTTTAGAAGTGTTGGGTAGAACAACTGTAGCTTCTTGCTTAATGTCGTATAAATGATGAGCTAGCTTTTCATAATAGACTCCTGTAGCTTCCATTAGAAAGTTAATGGAAACAGTATTAGATTTAACTTTTCTTACCCATCTAAGAAGTTGATTGAATCCTGTTTTCTCATTTTTGAAGTTTTTAACTTCACTAAAAATCAGGCTACCATCTTGATACTTTGAGCACAAACAGGCTGTATAAGTATCTTTAGAAATGTCTATTCCAATGCTTTGTTTCTGTATTCTTATAACAATTCTTGAATTAATTTGGTTATCGACTAATTCTTCCTCGTTTTTCCTTTTCTCTTATTCAAGCTGGTATAAAACCGCCTTAAGTACTGTTCAAACTCCAAAGAATAAATGCATACGGACTAGTCCTTTTTTACGATATAGTAGTTAATACTTACCTAACCCCACTTCGCCTCGCATGCTAGTCGATTATACCTTGTATTAAACAACAATATAATCAACCCTTAATAATTCTTCATAAAAATAAAAGCCTTACTAATAGTTTTTAAACTCTTAGTAAGGCTTTTATATGTAACTTAATCTTATCTACAAATCAAATTGATTTACACCATCAACAACTCTATTTCTAAACTCTAAAATATCTTTTGCAACATAACTTGTTCCATTAAAATCAAAAGAATAATTAAGGGTTATTTCTCTTGTTTCGGGATTATAGAAAGAACCGCCATCATCATTTACATCTATACCACCTCTATCTGTAGCCGTTTTTATAGTTATTGTATTGTCAGAAGCCACTATAATGTCCATTGTTTTATCTGCGCCTCTTAAATTAGCTAATCCATTACATGATAATGAATCAGGACCTAACATTCTTAATTCTAAGACATCTGTAATGCCAGCTGGATAAACAAAAGTATCATTTAGTGTCCCTGTTCTTATAGCTTCACCTGTTTGAACATAATCACCATATAATTGATTGATATATGTAAATGTTATCATTGTCGAACTTCGTTCTGATAAAATAGAATCTGCTTTAACAACATTATCTAATTGAAAACCTAAAGCATAGTTATTCCCTAATGATACTGGATCTGTAAGAAAGTTTATAGAATCTGCCTTTACATAAACGAAACCTTGTGTTTTTCCGGCTTTAATGACTATTTTGTTATCGGTTGGATTTCCTTCAACATCTACTAATTCGTAATAATTTGAAGGCAATACGTCTTGTCCTGCATCTGTTACAATAGCATCGTTTAAAGAAAATGTTACTTCTACGTCTTCTGTATTAGAAAGTCTTCCTCCCAATACAACACCAACACCTATTTGCATGCCTTCTCCCATTATAAAAGAACGATCAATTTGAGGATGAGGTAAATATACAGACGTAAAGTCAAATTCGTTTTCAACAAAATCGTCAAAAGAGCATGAAGCAACGCTTAATATGATCACTAGTAGAAGAACTAATGATTGTACAATAGATTTTAATTTATTTTTTTTCATAATCTTTAATATTTGTTTTTGTTTACCAACCTTGGTTTTGTTCTAAATTCTTGTTTAATTGTAACTCATCATACGGTAATGGTAAATAGTAATTTTTCGGCTCAAAAATTCTTCTTTCAACCTCTATAGTATTGTATGAAAAAGTATCATCAGAATTTTTAGTTATTTCAACACCTTCAAGATCTTCGATACTAGTTATACTTTTCCATCGTCTTAAATCATGAAATCTTTCCCCAGTAAAACATAACTCTATACGTCTTTCATTTTTGATTAAATCTCTAAAATCATCAGAATTTGTAGCAGCTTCATCTAAATAAGGATCTAAAAACAAACCAGCTCTTTGTCTAACTCTCTCTAATGCATCTTTAGCAGAAAAATTAAAGCCTGCAGGTGCTGTATTTGGTCCAGAAATTTCGTTTAAAGCTTCTGCATAACTTAAATATATATCTGTAAGTCCTAATTGCACATATACCTTAGGCAGTGTCGTTACTCTATCTTCTTCTGAAGGGTCAAAATTTAAATTATTTAAATATTTTTTTAAATAATAACCAGTTCTAGTTCCTTCATTAGGAATAAAACCACCAAAATTATCTGCACCACCTTCAAAAGTTTCTATTGAGGTGTAATCTGTACAGTTTGCAGATCCAAAACATTCATCTCCATTGTAAAATATAAATTTATAAAATCTAGAATCTCTTGATGTATATGGAACTGTCGCATCATAATTACTAGATGTATTATTTATTGGATATCCTCTAGAATCAGGAAATGCATCTACTAAATTTTGAGATGGGTTTACTTCACCTTGTCCATATAAAGTTGGTGGATATAAACGACTTTCTAAACTATTGTTACTTCTAGAATTACGCATTCTCCATATATGGTCAGGATTGTTTTCTCTATCAAAATCATAAGTTTGTAATGATTTTAAACCACCGTTTTGCTCAATAACATCATTAGCCAAACTTGCTGCTAATTCCCATTTAGTTATATCATTTGTAATGTTAAAAGCTGGACTTGCAGCAAATAACGCTACTTTTGCTTTTAATGCATATGCAGCTAAACCACTTGCTCTACCAGTTTCTGAACGATTAAGACCATCATTTGATTCGTTTATTTCTTCAGTTAAAGGATTATCATTTATTACATTAATATTATAATCAATCGGTAAATTGTCTATTGCAACATCTAAATCTGCCATAATTTGATCAACACATTCATCAAAAGTATTTCTACTTAAGGTAGCATAAGCATCATTTTCTAAAATGCCATCAACTATAGGAAACCCAAGCATGGTTCCGCTTTCATTTGGACCTCCAAATACTTTAAGTAATTCCCATTCTGCCCAAGCTTTTAAAAAGTGCGCTTCACCATAATACCTTTGTATTACTGCATCACTTATGCCTGCACTTGCCTCAGAAGGCAAGTAGGGTAAACCTGTATTATGTACCAAATCTATGTATTGATAAACGACTCTAATGTTGTTATATGATTGTTGCCAAACATAATTTAAAGGATTGCTAGTAGGTCCCCAATAGCCAGTTGCTAAATTTGTTTCTGATGAGTTTATTACGCCATTGTCTGTTAAGTATTCTATTCCGAAATCCGTAAAATACCGAAATGAATAGTCTCTATATATATCATCTAAAAGTCCTCTAGATCGTCTTCCGGATTCTAACACTTCTTCTTCATGTGTATATTGTATGTCCTCATCAAGGAAGCTACTACATCCAGAAAGACATAATACTAAGATAATAGTTGTTAATACTTTATTAGTTAATTTCATCATCTTTTTATATTTTTTTGCCATTTATTTATTAAAAATCCATAGAAAAACCTAAGACGAAACTTTTCATCATAGGATATTCAAAAGCTCCAGCCGATAGGTCTTCTACATCTAAATCATCGAACTTACTAAATAATGCTAAATTACTACCTCTTAAAAATAGTTTTACATTAGAAAAGATACTTTTGTCCATCAAGTTTTTTGGTAAGGTATATCCTAATTCTAAGTTAGAAATTCTAAAATGACTTCCATCTACTAACCAATAGTCAGAGTTTACATAATTATTAATACTTTGCGTAGTACTAAGCCTTGGGTTTGCATTACCGTTAGGTAGATTACTATTAACACTTGCAAAATAGGTTCCTAAACCATAATGTGTATAGTAAGATCTTCCAGATAAATTAACATCGTATCCACCAACACCCATACCTACAACATCTAAATTAAAGTTTTTGTATTCAAAGCCTAAATTTATACCATAGTTAAATCTTGGAGTTGTATTTCCAACTGCTCTTCTATCTCTAGAATCAATAACATTATCTCCATTTTGATCTACGTATTTAATATCTCCAATTTGTACATCTCCAAATTGAGGTAAAGCGCTACCTATATTTTCTGCTGTAAACAAACCATCACTAACATAACCTATGAAGTTGTCTTCAGGGTCACCTTGTTGTAGTCTATATTCATCTGGATATGGTATTTCTGCTATTGTTTCTCCTGTAATTTTGTTATATCCTGCATTTACATTTAAATAATATTTAAAATCTCCAATATTATCATTAAACATAATGTTTGCATTAAAACCTTGATTATTTCTATCTGTAAAGTTTATTTGTGGTAAAAAAGTATCTCCACCTAATGCGTCTGCAAATAGAGCACTAGCTCTTGTTACTTGATTATTAATATCAATATTAAAATAGTTAATATCTAAACTCAATTTTTTAAACATACTTAATTGCACACCAGCAAAAAATTGATCGTACACAATCCAGTCTATAGCTTCGTTTGCTATATTTCCTACTCTATAACCAAAATCTTCTGATTGTGTTGTGTTTGCATCACCAAGATAAATAGTATTACTATTTATACCACCTCCCCATGTATTTAAATAATAAAACGTTTCAGCGGTGTACTCTGTTCCTATTTCTCCATAAGAAGCTCTAAATTTAAGAAAGTCAATAGTTTTACTGTCTTTTAGAAAATCTTCGTTTGAAGCTACCCAAGCTATGCCAGCTGTAGGGAAAAAATTCGTTCTATTATTTCCTATAAATTTACTACTGGTACTTGTATTTAAGTTAGCATAAAGCATATACTTATCTTGTAATGCGTAAGATGCATTTAAATTAAAAGTTAAGTTACGATTATCTGGCTGTGAAGCGTTTATATTAGGCTCATAAAATAAAAAATGATTTAAATTTATGTCTAATGTAGATTGATCCATTTTTTTTGAGTAATTTAAGTACCCTCCATAAGTAAATGTTTTTCGTATATCTGCATCTGCGCCTGTTCTACCTACAGTAAGATCTAAAGCATCAAAAGCTTGAACTTTCAATGCTAAAGAATCTTGATTATTACTATCTTGTAAATTTTCTATAGTGTATAAGCCAGGTCTATTATTAGTTAATAACACTTTTCCATTAGAAGTTCTTATCATTCCATGAGTGCTGTATTTAAGACCTGGGACATATTTATTTAAATTAACATCAATAGCTACATTAAAAACTAAAGCAGCATCATACTCTGTATAAATACCTCCACCTTCTAATTCAGATAATAAGTTTGATCTAAATTGATTACTTACTACATATGCGGTATCTCCAACTTTTAAAGGAAATGCATTTGCAGGCGTATTACTAATCAAGCTAAAAGTAGTGCCAGGGCCAATTACAGGTCTTTTGTTTTCTCTAAATTTGCCATAAATACTAGCTCGAGCTTCTATCATATCACTAACTTTAGTATTTATTTTTGTTCTAAAAGTAATATTCCTTCCATCTATATCTCCTTCATCAACATTTTCAAGACCTTCCCAGTCTGAATAAGCAACAAAAGCACTATAAGATACATTATCTTGTCCGCCATATACATTAAGAGAAGCATAATTAGATTGTGATGTCTTATCTAAATATGTTTCTTGGCGATCTACATTAGGAAATCTTATAGGATCAGATCCATTATTGTATGCAGCTATAGCTTCAGCACTATATACATTTCCAAATCCATCATTGTTGGAAGCTCGGTTTATTACCGTTGCATATTCTGATGCAGATAATAATCTAGGTAAGCGTGTAGCAGAATTTAAGGTACTATGGTAATTAACCTCAACCGTTGGTTTTCCTAGTTTACCACCTTTAGTAACAATATAAATAAGTCCATTATCTCCTAAATTTCCTAGTATAGAATTAAAAGTAGCATCAGTAAATACAATTACTTCTTTAACTTCCCTTAAATCTACTTGCAAACCTACTGGATACCCATCAACTAAAATTGTTGGTGATCCTCCATTAAGACTAATTGAATATCCATTAGCACCAGGAGTGTTGCTTGTTCTAGTTATTCTTAAGCCTGGTACTCGTCCTCTTAGGGCTTCGTAAACGTGATCTCCAGATGTTTGTCTTAGCACATCTCCAGAAATTCTGAATACAGACCCTGTGGTTTTGCTTAAATTGAAAATTCCAAATGGTGTAGTCAGAATATCGTCATTGCCTTTTTGTAATGAATCCTGAACGATTAATGCATTTAATAACGTATTGTTTTGAGCAATACTAATATTAATGACTAGCATATTAAGTAAGCAGAAAATAAAAACTTTGATTTCTGTTATGGTTAGTTTCATTTGTTTGTTTTTATAATTTTTAGTTTATTTAGTGTAGAATATATTTATGAAAATATAATTACATTTTACCACCCTTGGGTTTGTTTAAAAGATGGAGCTGCTATAGTTTCCGAAGTTGGGATTGGCCACCAATAATTTTTATCAGTGAACGTTTTTTCAAGATCAATTTGTTCAACATCTTCATAACTAAATCCTGTTGGATAAATTGCAGATTCACCACCTTCCCAGCGCATAAACAAATATTTCACTTTTCTATTTTCATCTAAATGTGCAATTTTCCATCGTCTCATATCATCATATCTAAAGCCTTCAAAACATAATTCTACAGCGCGTTCATTTCTAATACGTTCTCTTAAAAGATCAGTAGACCCTGTGTACATGGCATTAACGTTTGGCATTCCCACTCTATTTCGAATTTTGTTAACCGCATCAAGAGCTGTTAGTGTACCTCCTGGAGCTGTTCCGTTTGGACCATATGCTTCATTTACAGCTTCAGCATAATTTAAATATACTTCTGCCATTCTAAATACAATAGTATTTACATAGAAATCTGTTTGCCCTCTACCACCTTGTGTTAAATAATACCCATTTGGCAGCCATTTTCGTACACGATAGCCCGTGTGATTTTTAACTTGCCATAATCTATTAGAAGGTGTGGCAGGGTCATGTATATCTAATCCTATAACACCATTTTCATTTATTCGTGCTAAATCAGCAATATTTGTAGGGTTTTTAGCTCCAGATGTTGTGTGTGTCCAAGGAACTCCATCAAATAATATATTATTATAAAATCTAGGATCTCTATTTATAAAAGGTTCTTGTGGGTTATAAGAAGCGTCATCTTCAATAGCTAAACCGTTTTTAGTTTCATATTTAGCAACTATATTAGCTGTTGCTCCAATATTCATCGGTCTATTGTTCCCTTTTGCTATATCAAAACCAACGGTTAAATACATTCTAGGCAAAGGATTTGTTGTACCACCAAATCCAAAAGTACGTTCAATACTTTCCATAAAAATAACCTCGTTAGGAATTACTTTTGATAAGCCAGGACCATTAAAAATACTTCTATAAGGTAATAAAGCTTCTGATTCTGATACGAAAAGATCAGCTCCATTATGATCCACGTCCATATTAATAGCATTGGAGGCATCTGCTAAGGCATATAATCCATTTGTGTTTGCATAATTAATTAAATCTGAAGCTGCAGTAGCGGCATCGACCCATGCTTGTTGATCGTTATTAGTGTTTACTAGAGGGCTAGCTGCAAATAATGTAACTCTAGACTTTAATGCTAAAGCAAACCCTTTAGTAGGTCTCCCTGTGTTTTCAGACTCCCATTTTAAAGGTAATAAATCAAAAGCAAGATCAAGATCTTCTATCATATCTGCTAAATTACTAGCATAACTTTCTCTTTCTCTATCTAAAGATTCATTTATATTTAAATTTTCTTTTAGATAGATAAGGCCGCCATGACGTTTAGTCATTAAATGATAATAGTATGCTCTTAGTAAATAAGCTTGCCCTTTTAAACGATCAATTTGCTCTTCTGTACCGTTATTAATTTTACTAACATTAGCAAGAAAAGTGTTTACTGTATTGATACCTTTCCATGATTCTGTATATCTAGAAACAAATTGAGGTGTTGTAAATGTATTAATTCCAGCACCACGATTCATTAAACCTAAATAATCTGAGTTTTTATACGAATTATATATTTGCGGCACACTATTGTCCATCCTTCCTGGGTAACCTTCATCAGACATGACCATTGCAGGTAATATATCAGGATTAGCACCAATTGCCGAAACCTCAGTGACCATTCTTGTATAAATACCATCTAAGAAATCACTAGCCAATCGAATATCAGAAAAAACATCGTTCTGGTCTAGAGCTTCAAACTGTTGTTGCTCGTCTAAATATTCTTCACAGCTAAAAAACAAAATAGCTATGGTTAAAACATATAAATATTTTTTATTTTTCATAATTCTTCGTTTTTAATTTTTTAAAAAGTAATATCTAAACCTAAATTAAACCTTCTTAATATAGGGTAAGCTCCTGGTCTGTTTCCCTCTGGATCTGCATAACCTAAGTCAGAAATAGTAATAAGGTTACTACCACTAACATAAACTTTTAAAGCGCTAATCCCACTTTTATTGTCACTCATATCAAAAGTATAACCTATATTCACGTTCCTTAATTTAATATAATCTAAATCAACAACCCTATCTGTTGTAGCAACTAAGGTATTAGGATTACCATTACCCAAATGTACAGCAGGGAATTCTGCATTAGGATTATTTGGTGTCCAGTAATCTAAGTGATCAATACGTCCAGCTGCTGCTGTCCCTGGTAATGAATAATACAAATTAGCATTAGCAAGACCTTTATGCCCTTCTATACCATTAATTAAGGCGCTAAAAGACCATGCTTTATAAGATCCATTTAGCCTTAAACTATAACTGTATTTAGGCGCTTTTGGTAAATCAAACCTTAACATATCTTCATCACTAGTGCCTATCACAGTACCGTTAGCATTGTAATCTATATATCTTAAATCTCCTAATCCAGGATCGCCTACGTAGGTAGGATAATTTAATAATTCATCTATATTTTGAAAATAACCATCTGTTTGCAATAATGCTGTAGTTCCACTAGGTTTACCCGCAACTGTTGTATATTCAGGTGTTCCAGGGCCATCAGCAGTACTTCTAGTAACGCGGTTTTCATAAAACCCATAAAATCCATTTATAGAATAGGCAAAGCCACCTGCTGTTTTGTTTTTGTAAGTAAGGGATAGTTCATAACCTTTTCTGTCTGAGGCTTCTAAATTGGCAAACGGTAATGCAGCAACAGAACCAAAGTAAATTGGTATTGTGGCACTTGTAGGTCTAGAAATTAAGTCTTCTCGCTGTTCTCTAAAAAAGTCAACACTACCAGAAATTTTATTATTTAAAAAACCAAAATCAACTCCAATATTCTTTTTAATAACTGTAGACCATGTTAAATCTAGGTTACCTAATTGGTCTATTTCAATAACATCAATTTCTGAAGTTTCACCTTCACCAAAAAGGAATCTTTGATTTGCTCGTGTATCAGTATTTCCACTTGTATAATCTAAGAAACTTAAATATTGCCAACGTGCCCCATTTAAACCAGATTTATTTCCAGTTTCACCATAAGAACCTCTAACCTTAAAGTTGTTAAGTGCAGGTATAACATCGTTAACAAATTTTAGTTTTGCTAGATTAATACCTCCAGCAATAGATGGGAAAAACTTAAAGCGTTGTCCTCTTGCAAAAGTTTCATCTCCATTATATGCTCCTGCAACTTCTAAAAAATATTTAGAATCAAAATCATAAGTAAGACGACTTACATAATCTTCATTAAAAAAGGGAAATTGAGTACCATTAATTCTTTTATTACGACTAAAAAGCACCGTTCCTGATACATTATGTTTCCCAAAAGAGCGGCCATAGTTTAATTGTGTTTTGAAATACGATATTTCATTTGTACCGCTTGTTCCTTCATTATTTAAATTAAAATCGAAAGGACGTTCATAATCAGGACCTTCCTCAGAATCCCATGTACCGTCACGTTTTAAATCATATCTATCTAATCTGGTTTCTAAAGAGCTATCATAAGAAATTGTTTGCGTTGTTGTATAGTTACTTACATAGTTATATTTAACACTAGCAGTTAAGCCTTCTGTAATAAAATCTAAATCTTGTTGTAATTCTAAATCTACATTAAAAACAGTGTTAGTACGTCTAGATGATCCACCAAGATCGTTACCTATTTGTGTTGATATAGGAAATCTAACTTCTTCCAATCCAGGATAAAAAGGGTCTGGGTATTGCACTAAAGCTTCAGCTGGATAGAAAGGAATTGTTCCAGGAGCAGTTGTGAAATATCCTAAAAAGTCATTTCTATCATTGTCCTCTCCAGTTCCAGATTTATTTCTATCTTCTATACGACTACTAATACTTGTTCTTAATCGTGTTGTTTTGGATAGTTTGAAATCTAAATTCCCTCTGAAAGAGTATCTCTTAAATTTAAACTCAGGATCGTAATTAAAATATTGTCTTGAAGCCGTAATATCACCTTCTTGCAAATAACCAGCAGAAGCATAATATTTTACAAAATCAGACCCACCTCTTACAGAAACCGTTTGATTAAAACTAGTAGCATAATCTTCAGTTGCAAAATCTATCCAGTTTGTATCTGGATATCTAAATGGTAAATCTCCATCTCTGAAGTGATTTAAATCTTCTTGAGAATTAAATGCATTAGAGAAATCTGCGTCGTTATACAGAGCAACATTACGAAGACTTTCAGCATCAAAAGCATTTAAAGAATCATATGTATCTGGATATGTTTTTACAGAATATTGACTAGAAAAACTTACTTTAGGTTTTCCTGTTTTTCCACGTTTAGTTGTTATAATAATAACTCCATTAGCACCTCTAATACCGTAAACAGCCGTTGCAGAACCATCTTTTAGAATACTGATACTTTCTACGTCTCTTGGGTCAATATTAGCAAATCCACCAACAATTTCAACACCATCAACTAATATTAAAGGATTTGCAACTCCACGAATAAAAATATCACCATCATCATTTCCTGGCTCTCCTGACTCTTGAACAATAAGAAGACCTGGTGAAAGACCACTTAAAGCGTTTGTAACATTTGGAGTCCCGGTTTCTAATAATTCAGCCCCTTTTACTTGACCAATAGAACCTAAAACACTTTCTTTCTTTTGAGTACCATAACCTATAACTACAATTTCGTCAAGTTCGGCTGTATCTTCCTTCAACACGATATTTAAACTTGTTTGAGAATTTATTGTAATCTCCTGACTTTTGTAACCAATATAGGAGAACTCTAAAATATCTCCTTTTTTTGCTTTAATAGAAAAGCCACCATCAAAATCGGATACAGCACCAGTAGAAGAACCTTTTACTATTATATTAACACCGGGTAGAGGTATTGTTGATTCGTCTGTTATAGTTCCAGAAATAGTTTGTGACCAAGTTGAAACAAGACTAAAACAGCATAGAAAGAGCGTAATTATCTTTAACTTCATAATTTAAATTAGTTTATAGTTTAGTTTTATTCAATCCTAAAAAAGATATTGACTTTAGAATATTAATGTACAAATTTAGCAGCTTTATAGGTTCTTATTTTCTCAATTAAGGGGTGAAAATGTTACCAAAATGTTAAGACTCTTATTTAACTGTTTAAATATCAGTATTTTATTTAATAAATAGTGATTTTTATTAGAAGAAGTTCTTCGATTGATTAACTTAACTTAATTGATTGTAATCTCATCAATTAAAAGTTCTTTATTGTTTAATAATTCTAATGTTATGGTATTTGCTCCTCGATCTATTTGAATAGGAATGCTTATTGTATTCCATGAGTTTTCTGTGTTTAGTAACTTAAGTTTATTTTTTACAACTTTTTCATTTACTATAATTTTAAGGGAGTTACCAGAAACGTCTTTTGTTTTTGAACTATAACGTATAGATAAATTAGCGTTACTAGCTCCTCCATCATTTTCCTGATACCACAAAATTGAAGCTCCTTTTTTATTCATTATAACAAACCCTTTGCCATTAAAATTATCTCCTTTTGATGATATTGTTGCGTTATTTAAGGTAGCTTCTTCAGCTTGTTCTCCAATTAGAATATTGTTAGTTAATGATTTATTCCAAGTAAAACCTTCGTTTTTTCCAAAAGTTTCTTTCAACATCTGTGTAGGTTTTCCGTTAATTAAAACTAATGCTTTTACTGTGGTTTCTAATTCAATTTCAAAACTTTTGGTATAAATCTTTGATTGTTGGGTAGGTTCTTCTCCGTTAATGGTATAGAATATTTCTATTTTAGGGTTAATTTCATTTCCTCTTAAATTGATGATTTTTGTATCTATGCTAATTTTGTTGGATGTAATTAATTTCTTTTCACCTAAAATAGAACTTGCTAGAAGGTTTATACTTTCAGATTGATTATTACTTGTAATATAAGCTCGTGTCAATCCATAAAATGCTTTTCTATGATTTGGGCCTACGTGTTGTTCTGTATCTATAGGACTACCATTGTCTAAAGCTTTTATTTTTCCTGCTCCCAAGACATTAAAGTATGTTCTGTTTTCTCCGTAAGGATAAAAAATGCCATTGTAATCTGTAGTTGTTACGCGAACTTGAACTATATCACCTTCTTTATTTTTTAAAGATTCTCCGTCAACAGAAAGTTGTATTTTAGAAGGTTGATTTGCTGTTTTTATAATTTCCTCTGAAACTATTTTACCTTTTTTATATCCTATAGCTTTTAAGCTCCCTGGTTCCCATTTTACCATCCATTGGCATTGCATGTTTTCCCAGTTTTTTCCTGGTTTTTGTTTTCCTAATGATGTATTATTAAAGAACAATTCCACTTCATCACAATTAGAATACACCCATACAGGGATTTCTGTTTTTAAAGGAACTTTTGGATGTGTCCAGTGGGGTAATATGTGCACCATTGGCTTGGTAGTCCACTGACTCTGGTATAAATAAAATAAATCTTTTTCAAAATTTGCCAAATCAATAGCGCCTCCCATAAAAGCTCTAAATGGCCATCCGCCGTGTACATAACCTGCTTCCCCAATGTAATCATAACCTGTCCAACGAAAAGAACCAGCATAAGCGGGAATATCTCGAAGTTGCGCTATGTTTAAGCGGGAAGATACACGCACAGTAGCATTATCATAGCTTGAATTAAAAATTTGTTTTCTGTTCTTTTTTTCGTTCTGGTCAATCCAATCATGAGTAAAAACTTCTTGTTCTGTTAAATCGGCTATAAAATAAGGCCGTTGGTTTTTATTAGGGAAACCATCTCTAAACCAAGTTTTGGTCCTGTAGTACCCTCTTACTTGCCAAGTATGTGTGTTTTCTGTGCCAATAAAGACTTTTCCTTTTTGATGTTTTTCTAAATTATCTAAAAAACCTTTCTTTTCACTACCTCCGTTTACACCTAAAACATTCATTTCTTCTGAACCTGAATGACCAGAAGTTACTGGTCGAGTAGGGTCTAAAAGGTTACATTCTGTTACCAAATCTTTAGCAATAGCTCCACGAGTTTCATTACCTACACTATAAATAACGATAGATGGGTGGTTTCTATCTCTTTTTATCCAATCTGTTAAATCTTGTTTCCACCATTTATCAAAATGATGCGCTCCATAATCGTTTTTAGCTTTTTTATGCCAGCCATCAAAAATCTCATCCATTACCAACATTCCTAATTCATCACAAATGTCATAGAATTCGGGTGTTTGTGGGTTGTGTGCTGTTCTAATTGCATTTACCCCCATGCTTTTTAATTGCTTAACTCTAAATTTTAAAATTTTATAGGGTACTGCAGCTCCTAAAGCTCCAGCGTCTTGGTGATTACAAACGCCTTGTAACTTTACGTTTTCTCCATTTAACCACATTCCTGTTTCTGCCTTCCATTCTATATCACGAACACCAAACTTGGTTTCTTGCACATCTATTACATTATTGTTTAGTAATAATTCTGTTTTTAAAGTATATAAATATGGGGAATGAATAGACCATCTGTTGGGATTATTTATTTGTAATTCTGTTTTAACAAGAACTTCTTTTTCTAGTTTTATCTTGTTTTTTTCAAAAGTTATTTTATTACCATTTTCATCAAAAATAGAATTGATTATTTTTACTTTTTCACAGTTTTTATTCTTAGTTAGTAGTTCTGTTTCAATAAAAATCTGATCACCTTCGGTTTTAATAAAAATTCCATCTCTTTTTATTTGTGTATTGTTTTTAATATCTATCCAGGTATGTGCATAAATACCACTACCAGTATACCAACGTGCAGATGGTTGTTTATCATTATCTACTCTAACTGCAAAAGTTATTGTTTCTGAATTGACAGCGATATCACTCACATCATAGGCAAAAGACACCCATCCGTAAGGCCTAGTTCCAAGTTCTTTTCCATTTGCCCAAACGGTACTATTCATAAAAACACCATCAAAAGCAATTTCTATATGTCTCCCTTTCCAGTTTTTTGGTACTTTTATTGTTTTTCGGTACCATCCAAAACCTGCTGGTAAATACCCGCATTGTCCTGCCATTGGGTTAGATTCATCATATTCTCCCTCTATGCTCCAATCGTGAGGTAAATTTAATGTTCTCCATGAAGCATCGTCAAAATTAATTTGTTCGGCACCAGAAACATCTTCCTGAATGAATTTCCAGTTTGCATCAAAATTAATTCTCTTAGGTGGTGAAATGGTACTTGCAAACGAAGAATATATAAAGCCAAGTATGAATAAATAAAAAATACTTGTGGTTCTAATTGTTTTGTGTCTGCTTGAATAGTTTGGCATGCTGAATTTATATTTAGTTTAATCAATTGTTTATTCCGATAGATAATTATTTCAAAGTAAAAAAAACTATAAAATATTTGGTTATCTTTGGTTGTCGTGAAATTTATATGATTTTCAAATATATTAAGTTGCTTTATTTTTTACTTATCAAAAACGACCTAAAAATGTTGCAAAAAAAGACTGAAAATAACTAGAATCTTTAATAGTAGAGGTATTAATGGTTATATATATAATCAATATTGTTAGTGAGCAAAAAAATAATGTTTAATTGAAAAGTTTTTTTAGATAGTCTTGCTCGGAGAGTTAGTGTGGTTAAGGGTCTTAATAATTGGTTTTGAGATAAAAGTTAAATTAGAGTTTTTGTCTAAAAGTGTAAAACGAAATATTTCTTTTTAACACGTCTTTAATAATTGTTTTAAAATATTTCTTGCTGTAAAAGGCGTTTTTTTTAGATTAAATGCAATAAAGCAACATTTACCCCCTTTAATTGAGAAGTTTAAATAGTTCGCGCAACTTAAGTTTGTATTAGGCATTTTGCCCGTTTTGATTTTTAACGGTTTATTAAAAATAAACATACAAGTGCTTAAGCTATTCTAACTAAATAAAAATGAAAAAAATAAAATGCTTTGTATTTATTATAACATCAATAGTTTTATTAAGTTTTAGTTGTAAAAGTACTGATGAAACAAAGTTTAACGATAACAAAAAGCAGAACCCTAATATTGTAGTAATATACCTAGATGATTTAGGGTATGGAGATTTAAGTTGCTACGGTGCTACAGAGCTTAATACGCCAAATATAGATGCATTAGCAAATGGAGGTATTAGGTTTACCAATGGTTATGCGTCTTCTGCTACTTGCACACCTAGTAGGTATGCTTTGTTAACAGGAATGTACCCTTGGAAAAATAAAAACGCACGAATATTAGCAGGTGATGCTCCTTTGTTGATTGATACAAAACAACATACCTTACCTAAAACCCTTTCTAAAGCAGGGTATCAAACTGCAATTATTGGTAAATGGCATCTTGGTTTGGGTCATGGTTTTGTAAACTGGAATGAAACAATTAAACCAAGCCCTAACGAAGTAGGGTTTGATGAATCGTATATTTTGGCAGCTACTCAAGATCGTGTACCAACAGTATATATAGAAAATGGAAATGTTGTTAATCTGGATAAGAATGACCCTATTGAAGTTAATTACAAAAAGAATTTTGATGGGGAGCCAACAGCAAAAACAAATCCAGAAATGGTAACTATGAAATGGCACCATGGCCACAATAATAGTATTGTAAATGGAATACCGAGAATTGGTTATATGAAAGGAGGGGCGTCTGCTAAATGGAGCGATATAGATATGGCAGATCATTTTTTAGAAAAAGCTAAGGCATATGTTACTTCTCATAAGAAAAAAACATTTTTCCTTTATTATGCTATGCAGCAACCACATGTTCCAAGAACCCCACATCCTAGATTTGTTGGCAAATCCGGTATGGGACCAAGGGGAGATGTTATTTTAGAAGCCGATTGGTGTATAGGTGAGTTTATGAAAACATTAGAAGGAGAAGGTGTTTTAGAGAATACATTAATTGTGTTTTCTAGCGATAATGGTCCTGTTTTAAATGATGGGTATTATGATGATGCAGTAGAGAAATTAGGAAATCATGATCCAAAAGGCGGTTTACGCGGTGGGAAATATAGTTTATTTGAAGCAGGAACTAGGGTGCCATTTATAACCTATTGGAAAGGGCAAATTAAACCAGGAGTTTCTAATGCTATGGTTTGTCAAATGGATTTATTAGCTTCTTTAGGTAGTCTTGTTGGAGCTGAAAAACAAACTACAGATAGTAAAAATATATTAGCCTCTTTGCTAGGTGAAGATAAAAAAGGGCGTGACCATTTAATTATTGAAGCAAACTCTAAAACAGCTTTACGAAGTGGAGATTGGATTATGGTACCCCCGTATAAAGGAAGTGCTATTAATAAAAAAGTAGAGATTGAAACAGGGGTTTCAATGGAATATAAATTGTTTAACCTTAAAGATGATGTTGGTCAAAAAAATAATTTGGCTAAAGAGGATCCAACGAAATTAAAAGAGTTAATTGAGGTTTATAAAAAACTAAACCTAAAAGCGATGCAAACGTTACTCAAAACAACGAGAACAGAGCACCCTGAGTTTTCTTTATAAACTAGAAAATGTACTTTAAAAAGAAGAAATAAAAACTAAATACTGAACCAAAATAATTAAATTATATACTAATGAAAACTAAATTTACATATCTAATAGCTTTGCTTTTTACTATTAATAACTTTGCGCAAAGCAATTGTGGAGAGCTAATAAATGATACATTTGATGGTTCTGGAGCTTTACCAACAGAATGGACAGAATATAATACTTCAGGTAGAGTTACCGTAAGTTCTGGGCGACTAAAGTTTGATCATAATACAACAAAACCATCTGCGTTTAGAACTTTTACACCTATTACTCAAAATTCATTATTTTCTTTTGATGTGTCTGCTTCGCGTAATTCGGTAAATTGTCAAATACACTTATTATCTTCTACAGGTAAACATTTATCCAGTATAGCTGTAGGTGTGCAAACAGCTTCTATAAAATATGCAACCTCTATTTCAAATGGTGTTCCTGGTGGTTTTACGGATGCAGTACCAACCACAGGATTAAAAACTAATACAACATATTCTGTGTCTTCTCAAGTTAATCTTGATTCAAAAACAGTTACTTTTTATGTTAATGATGTGCTGATGGCTGCTGATATTCCATTTTTGGAAGATGCTGAGGATATTGCTAAAATAGATATTCAGCTAATTTATATGTGGAGTAATAGCGGTCAATTTTATTTTGATAATGTTTCAGTGTCTAGTGGTGATGCAAATCGATTTGAATTAATTAGTAATGCAGTAGCTGCACAAGCATTGATCAACTCGGTATCTATAGGGCTTGAGTATGATCAGTATCCACAATCTAGCATTGATGCTTTTCAAGTTGAAATTGATAAAGCAAATTTGGTTGTAGATAATTGTGATGCTGATACAATAGAAATAGATACTACTTTAGCTGATCTTAAAATAGCACAAGAGGTTTTTCTAAATGCAAGGAACAGTGGTATTGTTTATTCTTTTGAAAATGCAAAAGGTATTATTGCTGATAATTTAGGTTCTGTAGTACGATGGGAAAATCAAGTTGATGGCTATGGTGATGCGGTACAAAACGACACAAATTTAGGAGCGGAAGAATCACAAGAAACGTATCCAGGTAAAACAACAGTACTTTTTAATAGAGATGGATCTTTTCTTGAAATGGAAGGTAGTAGTTCACACGTTTCAGATAATAATTATACCGTTTTTTATGTGGGGAAGGCAGAAAATATCGTAATAGATAAACCAGCAGGTTTATTGGGTAATTATGATATGAGTGCTGGGTTTTCTAATGTTAAAGGAATAAGGTTTGTAAGATTGCAAGATGGTAAAATAGGCTTTGATTATGCAATACCCAATTATACACGTATTGTTTTAGGAACTAATGAAATACCAGAAGAAAACTATTTCTTTTTTGGATTTTCTATAGACGCATCTGGTAATTATAAATATTTTGACAGTACATCTCCTACAATTAATACAGGAACCATAACAAATACAATGGTTGCTAATGAAAATGAAGATCTTAAGTTTAATCTTTTTGAAGAAGTTGCTGGAGCAAATACATACAATCATACAGAGGTGGTAGAATTGGAAATGTATAATTTATCGCTAGATTCTTCAAAATTTCAAGATGAATATGATCGATTATCAACAGAATACGCAGAACTTGTTAAGTCAGATTTTTCTATAGTTGAAGTTTTACCAGAAGATCGTACAGGTTTGCCTATAGACTCTAACATAACCATAAACTTTACCCAAAATGTAGATAATAATTCAGAGTATCCAAAAATATTTGTTAATAAAAGTGATATCGAAGCAGCTGGAGAATGGAGTCTTTCGTCCCCTAATGCACTTACCTTTACACCAACTGAAAATTGGCCATACAATGCATTGGTTACGTTTGAAATGCAGGAAGGTTTAAAATCTACAGAAGGCATTTTTATTGGTTTATCGGCAAGAAATAGCTACAACTTTATTGTAGAGTCAGAAAAAGTATTTGAATATATAAATTATGAATTAGATGAACCAATTGCTACTGTAGATTTTCCTATCGTTGGGCATAAATTACCATTAAAAATTACAACTCCTGTTATTAATGCAAATACAACTGGAAAGTTTCCCGTTCATATATGGGTGCACGGTGGAGGTTGGTCTGGTGGCTCACAAGAAACATCAAATGCTTCATATTCACCACATGGAGATTATCTAGCAGAAAACCTTGGTATTGTTACCTTAGGTATAGCATATAGGTGTTCTGGTTCTAGCGGAACCTTTTCTCTAGCAAGAGAAGATGTTCAAATAGCCTATGATTGGGCTGTTGAGCATGCTGAGGAATATAATTTAGACATGACAAAAGTGTTTTTTAGTGGAGGATCTGCAGGGTCTCCTTTAGCTGCAATTGGCGCTCAAGAAAATAATGCTCTTGGTTTAATTGGGTTTAATGGAATTTATGATTTTGTAAACGACGCTGGAGATTTTGGTCAAGGGAATTGGTACAAACAAAATGTGCCTAATGAAACATTTAATTCTCCATTCTTTCAAGTAAATGAAAATCATCCAGCTACAATTATGATGCATGGAGATGCAGATACAACAATTTCACATACACAAAGTACATTATTTGCAGATAAAATTAATGAAAATGAAGGTGATGCAGAAGCAGTTATTTATCCAGGAGAGGTTCATGCCTTTTTTAATTTAGGGAGACCAGCTTATGAAGATGTTTTAATAGAAATGGTTGGCTTTATAAATAGACAACTTAATAAACAACAAAGTTTAAGTTTAAAAGATGTGAATAGAGTAGGTAATATAATATATCCAAACCCTGTAAAAAAAGGAGACACGCTTACTTTACAACTTGAGTCGAATTATAATCCTCATAAAATTAAGGTTCGTATTATTAATTACTTAGGGCAAGTAATATTAGAGGAGGGAGCATTCATAAATCAAGGTTCAAATGAGATTAAAATAAACACTCAAAATCTAAATAATGGGGTTTATTTATTAAAAACAGAAGAAAATAATAAGTCTAAAATTTTAAAATTTGTGATTAAATAATTGGTTTCTAAAAATAAAATAAAATGAAAATAAAATTAATATATGTGTTTGTATTTTTTTTCGCTATTAAAAATATGGCGCAAACAACTAATTGTGCAGCAATAGTAGATGAAAAATTTGATGTAAATGGCGCTTTACCAAATAATTGGACAGAATACAATACTTCTGGGAGGATTACTGTTGATGAAGGTAGGTTAAAGTTTAATCATAATGCAACAAGACCTAGTGCTTTTACTACGTTTAATGCTGTTACTAATAATGCTACGTTTTCTTTTGATGTTTCTGCCACTCGTAGTTCTGTAAATTGTCAAATTAATTTAGTTTCTTCTACAGGAAAATATTTATCTAGTACAGCAGTAGGTGTTCAAACAGCTTCTATAAAGTATGCAACTTCAATTTCGTCAGGAGGAGTTCCTAGTGGTTTTACAAATGGAGTACCATCAGTAACTTTTAATACAAATACAGTTTATGCGGTATCTGCACAAGTTGATTTTGCCTCAAAAACAGTTAATTTTTATGCCAATGACGCATTAATGGCAGAGAATATTCCTTTTTTAGAGGATGCCGAAGATATTGCTAAAATTGATATTCAATTGATTTATATGTGGAGTAATACAGGTCAATTTTATTTTGATAATATTTCTTTGTTAAGCGGAGATGAAAATAGGTTGCAATTAACAAATGATATAATTGACGCAGAAAAAATATTAGCTTCTGCATCTGTAGGCACAATCTATAATCAATATCCACAATCTGCTGTAGATGCTTTTCAATTAGCAATTGATAATGCAAATACAATAATTTCAGATTGTGAATCATCAACAAATGTAATTGATACTTCCATTTCAGATCTTGAAGTAGCTCAGGCTGTGTTTGAAGCTTCTAGTGTTAATAATCCTGTTCTTAAAATGTATAGTGGGTATGATTTTACAGGAGAAGAGTATGAAGTGTTTCCTGGTTATTATAATGGTGGTCTTGGGGATTATGAAGATTGGGCTGTTTCATTTACTTTAGAAAAAGGGTATATGGCAACTTTTGCGCAAGATGTCAATGGCTTAGGAGTTAGCAAGATATACATTGCTCAAGATGATGCTCTAGAAATTAACTTGCCTAATGATTTACAACATTCTATTTCATTTATACGTGTGAGCCCTTGGTATCCAGTAGGTAAAAAAGGAAGCTTAGGAGGAGATATAAAATGGAGTAGTGCAGATAATTATAATACGACGTGGCATTATAGTTGGGGTTTAGATGATCAGAAATCAGAAGGGGTACAATTTGTTCCAATGTCTTGGAGTGGAGGTGAGGCAAGAACATCACTTGAAAAAATGGAAGAAGCTGGACAAAATATGTCATTCAATCACCTTCTGGCTTTTAACGAACCAGATAATGGAGACCAATCTAATATGACAGTAGAAGAAGCTTTAGATGCTTATCCTAAACTATTAGCTTCTGGTTTAAGATTGGGAGCTCCTGGTGTTGAAAATGTACAATATAGTACTTCAAATGATTCATTTAATGATGGTGCTTGGATTCAAGAATTTATGGACGGATGTATAGAACGCGGTTACCGGGTAGACTTTATTCCAGCACACGATTATGTACGTCGTTCAAAATCAGCTTTTTTAGAGCGTTTCAAAGGCCTTCATGATCGATATAACCTTCCGGTATGGGTAACAGAATACAATTATGGAAATCCAAATTTCGGATCATCTCCGCTAACAGTAGAACAAGGTTATGATAATATTAAAGGCTTAACAGAAACTCTTGAAGCTGCTGATTTTATAGAGCGTTACAATTGGTATTATTTCTTTGGACCATCTACTGGTATAGGTGGTATTACTGATGGCGAACTTAATATCACTGGACAATTCTATCGAGATTTAGAGTCACAGAATCCATCATATATTCAAGAGGTATATGAGCAAGGAGCATTAAGTATAAATGATTTTGATGAAAAGCAGAACAAGATAAATCTTTATCCTAACCCAGTAACAACTCCAATTCTTAATATTAATTACTTAGAATCATCCATATCAAATAATGCTGTTATTAAGATATTTAATACATATGGGCAAGAAATTATAATTGAGACTGGTGCTCCTAAGCAAATAGATGTTTCAAATTTAAGCCAGGGCATTTATTTTGTTCAAATATTTTCTTCAGAAATAAATATCATAAAAAAAATTATAATTGCCCAATAACCTAAAAAATGAAAAAAACACATGCAGTATTGCTCGTTTTTTTATTTACATTTTATAGTTTTTCACAAACCCAATGCGGTACAGTTGTAGATGAAAAATTTGATGTGGATGGTGCTTTACCAGAAAATTGGACAGAATATAATACTTCAGGAAGAGTTACTGTTGAAGATGGGAAATTAAAATTTAATCACAACACGTCAAAACCTTCAGTATATCATACTTTTAGTCCAGTATCAAATAATGCAACATTTTCTTTTGATGTTTCTACTTCGCGTAATTCTGTAAATTGTCAGATACATTTAGTTTCATCTTCGGGTAAATATTTATCTAGTATTGCTGTAGGTGTGCAAACGGCTTCTATAAAATATGCAACTTCAATTAATAATGCAGTTCCTGCAGGTTTTACAGATGCAACACCATTAGTAAGCTTAAATACAAATACGGTTTACTCTATATCTTCAAAAGTTAATTTTGATTCAAAAAAAGTTGACTTTTATGCTGATGGAGAATTAATGGCCGCTGATATTCCTTTTTTAGAAGCAGCAGAAGATATTGCTAAAATTGATATTCAATTGATTTATATGTGGAGTAATACAGGTCAATTCTATTATGATAATGTATCATTATTAACAGGTTCAGAAAATCGTTTACAGCTAACAAGTAACGTAGTTTCTGCAGAAAATTTACTCAATGCTGCTGTTGTTGGTACTAATTATAATCAATACCCACAATCTGCTGTAGATGCTTTTCAGTTGGCAATAGATAATGCAAATGGAGTTCTTATTAATTGTGATTCGCAATCTAGTGTTATAGATACCTCTATTATAGAGCTGGAAATAGCTCAAGATATTTTTAATAATTCTAGGGTTAACGATCCAGTTCTGAAAATATATCCAGAATATAACTTTTCTGGTGAAGAACGTGAGATTTTTGCAGGTTATTATAATGGCTCTTTAGGAGAATCTGATGATTGGATTGTTTCATTTACATTAGAGCAAGGTTATATGGTAACTTTTGCAGAAGATGTTAACGGTTTAGGGGCAAGTAAAGTGTATATAGCTGTGGGTAATGATTTGCAAATTAACTTGCCTGTAGATTTACAAAAAAAGATATCATTTATTCGACTTGGACCTTGGTTTGATGTTCATAAGAAAGGAATGGCAGGTAAAGGTACAGATGTTATCACAGAGTTTAAAAACTCTTGGCATTATAACTGGAGTACAAATGGTTCAGATGTAGGCGATGCTAAATTTGTTCCAAATCAATGGGCAGGTGGTACTATTACAAAAGCTATAGAATTAGGTAATAGAATGGATATAGCACATTATATGGCTTTTAATGAACCGGACGGATCAGAACAAGCAAATATGACTGTAGATACAGCCATTGAAAAATATGAAGCAATGTTAGCTTCAGGTTTACGACTTGGCTCTCCAGCAAATAAAGATAACGCTAAAGGAGGTGTTTGGCGTGATGAATTCATGACAAAAGCTGAAGCCAACGGTTTACGTGTAGATTATATGGTAGTGCATTATTATAAGAAAACCACACCACAAAATTTTTATAATTGGCTAAAGGCTATTTATGATAAATGGAAACGCCCTATTTGGATTAAAGAGTTTAATTATGGAGCAACTTGGACAGCTCAACCTGCTTCGAATATAGATGCCGGTAATGGATTAATTTCTTATATGAATATGCTAGACGATGCACCTTTTGTAGAGCGTTATTCTGTATTTACATGGCAACCAGATAAACCAATTTACTCATTAATGTCTGTTCGTAATCCTGTTACTTTAAGCAGTTCTGGAGTCATGTACAAAGACCATGTGTCACCTATAGCATATACGCAAGAAATATACGAACAAGGTGAGCAACTATCTGTAAATGAAAACTCAATATCAACGCAAGTTTCAATTTACCCTACTTTAATAAGAGATGGCTTTTTTAATATGGTATTTTCAGATAAAATTAGAAAGAACGATCTAGAAATAAATATTTACAATATTTCTGGACAATTGGTGAAAAAAGTTTCAAATGCAACTTCAAAGATTGACGTTGGTTTGGTTGCTAGTGGTTTTTATCTTGTTAAAATAAAATCTGAATTGGGTGTTTTTACTAAAAAAATTATTATTCAATAAAAGTTTTAGAAACGATATTTAATATAGTTCAATTAATTTATAATTAGTAAAGCAGTATCCCTCTATAAGATACTGCTTTTTTTATGCCAGATTGGGTTATATCAATTCTGTATTGAAATGACCGCAATAAAACGTCCTTTTTCCCTTTCTTCATTAATATAAAAAGAAACCGTAACGAAGGTTATGCTTTATTTTTCTATTTCGTATAAAGAAAAAAATCATCATTTTATTTTACAGTAATTTCAATACAGAATTGGTGTTATTAGTTAAAATGAAGTAGGGGCAGTTTAAGTCTAATTTGATAATTAATAGGTGGAATATTGATTATTTAGTAACAAATTTACCCCATAATTGAGAATTTTATATAGAAAGAAAATACTTTCTTTGACTATGGGGTTTTTAAACTTTACTTATAATAACTTAAGTTTAGTGGATGATTTAGAAGCATAATTAATAAGATAATAAACGAAATTTTAACCAATAATTTTAAATAACTAATCGAAATGAAAAAATCTAAATTAAATTTTTTAGCATTATTAATACTTGGTGTTATATTTGTTTCAAATGCGCAAAGTGCAAGATATGTGAATGACATGGATTACGTATTGGGAGATACTAAACAAGCATTTATTACTGGGGGAATCACTACTACTGCTCAAGCAGACAACCTTTTAATAGGTTTTAAAAAAATGGGAGTAAATGGTATTCGTATCCCAATTTTTCCAAGAGATTCTAATGGTGTAGATGTTAATCCTAATAAACCTATGATGGATTACTTTTATACGCAAGCTGTAGCTCAAGGATTTCTGATTTTTGCTAACCCAGCCCAAGGAGGTGGTGGTGCAAGAATAGCAAATAATTCGCTTTCGCATGAAGGAGGTGTAAATGGCATCCAAGCTGCAACCGATGAGTTAATCGCCAGAGTTTTAGAGTTTTCTAATGAATATCCAGATTGTAAATGGATTAATCCATTTAATGAAGACGGAAGAGCTACTAATAGCACATGGAGTGTAGCTCAATACCACACTATATACGCTGCATTATACAATAATGTTAATGGTGCAGAATTAGTAGGGCCGTGTACATGGGGGTTACCAGCAGCTATTGATATGTTACAAAACACAAATATAGCCGATTATATTACAGTAGCTACATCACACAATTTAGGATTTAATCATAGCTCATGGTCAACTTTTATTAACTTAGCAAATGCAGAGAATTTACCTGTATGGGATTCTGAAGTAAATCATAGTGATAAGTTTGGAACTGGAACACGCTTAGAAAAAGCGATAGAAAATGAAGTAGATGGGTTGGTTTTGTATAATTCGTGGAATACAATTAGTCTTACTAACGGATCAATAAGTAGTGCAGCTGAAACAATGATGGATTTGTATTTGAAATTCCGTACAGATAAAACATACTATATAGATTGTCCTGCTCTTAATAAAAGACTAGCATCTACAGGAGGAAGTGAAGATGCTTATACAACGTCTACTAGTACTACTGGAGATGATGTAGAATGGGAATTTGTTGAAAAAGGAAATGGTTATTTCCATATACAACGTGCAGCAGGAGGTTCTAAACCAAGAATAAGGACGGACTATACAGAAAATGCAGATATGCAATCTATAGGATCAAATGGTATTCAAACCTATTTTGATTTTACTGCAGGTTATTCAAATGGTACTTACCATTTAACACTTCCTGATATTTCTGTTTTAAATAGAAGAAGGTTGCAGGTTACTAGTGGCGGTTTTGTGAAAATGGTAACTAGTTCTAGTTCGGGTAGTTGGGTGTCTTTTACTTTTAAGGAAGTAGGTAGTACACAATCAAAAAGTTCTAAATCAAAAGAAATTGAAATAGAATCAGAAACAACATCAAAGTTGAAGTTTCCAAGTATGATTAATTCATTAAACCCTAATTTTAAACCATTGATGTTATTAGAAAACAGGTCTGATTATACTTTGAATGTTTATAGTTTAGATGGAAAACGAGTATTCTCAACATCTAATATGGAAGAAGCATGGGTTCCATCTGGAAGGCAAAAAGGTGTTTTTGTTTTTCATGCTACTTATATGGATGACCAAAATGTAAAGTCTATGGAAAGAGGAAAGGTAGTTGTCCAATAAACTTGTTATAAAGAACTCTTTTGTAAATAAAAATAATAGATTTATTGTTTAAAAGTGATTTAAATAAAAATACCTTTTATAATATTTAATCAATGCCTTTATGAGTTTTACTTTGTAAAGGCATTCGTTTTTTATAATAGAAAATATATTTTCAGACTCAAATACTGTGGAGCTTACGCAACAAATTGAACCCTTTATAGAGAATTTTAAAATAATTAAAAATGTTTATTTTGTTTTTCAAACATTAGTTTATATAAAATACTTAGAAGCTATAATTTAAAATAATATATGATAAAAAAACTACATAACAGTACAATTAAAATAATGTTTATAATTACGCTAATATGTTGTTGTAGTTTTAACACATATGGCCAAACCATTTATACTAACGACATGGATTATGTCATAGGAGATGCTAAGCAGGCTTTTATTCAAAATAGAATTTCAACTGAAACTCAAGCAGACAATCTTTTAAAGGGAATGAGAAAATTAGGTGTAAATGGTATACGCATACCAATTTTCCCCAGAGATGCTGTAACTGGGGTTGATGTTAACCCTAATAAACCCATAATGGATTATTTTTACACGAAAGCTGTAGAACAAGGGGTCCTTATTTTTGCAAATCCAGCACAAGGAGGAGGTGGTGCAAGAATAGCAAATAATTCACTTTCAATAGCAGGTGGTGTAAATGGTGTTCAAGCAGCAACCGATGAGTTAATTGCACGAGTATTAGAGTTTTCTGATGAATATCCAGATTGCAAATGGTTAAATCCATTTAATGAAGACGGAAGAGCCACTAATAGTACTTGGAGTGTTGCCCAATATCATACAATATATGGAGCATTATACAATAATGTAAACGGTGCAGAATTAGTTGGGCCTTGCACATGGGGATTGCCTGCAGCTATTGATATGTTTCAAAACACAAATATTGCAGATTATATAACTGTTGCTACTTCTCATAATTTAGGGTTTAATCACAATCAATGGTCCTCCTTTATTAATTTAGCAAATGCAGAGAATTTACCTGTATGGGATTCTGAAGTAACCCATACTGATAAGTTTGGAACAGGAACACGTTTAGAAAAAGCGATAGAAAATGAAGTAGATGGGTTGGTTTTATATAATATATGGAATACCATTAGCTTAACCGATGGTTCAATAAGCTCTGGCGCACAAAATCAAATGCTTTTATATTTAAAAGATTATGAATTGCCTGTAAATATAGCCATTAATGGTGTTGCAACACAATCAGTCACTACTTCTACAACAGTTACAAATTTAGAAGCTGCACGAGCAATAGATGGTAATACATCTGGTGTTTGGAATCAAGGTAACCCATCAATTTCTCATACTGTAGGAACAAACCCATGGTGGCAACTTGATCTTCAGTCAGATAAAGAGATAGGTGAAATTCGTATATATAATAGAGCAGAAAATAGAGAAACACTTTCTAATTTTACAGTAACGGTTACTAACACGAGTGGTATAGAAGTTTTTACTAAAACGTATATAGAGTATCCAAATCCTCTTCTAGTAATTGAAACAGGAAGTATAACAGGGCAGATTGTTAAAATTCAATTAAATGGAGAAGGCACATTGAGCATGGCAGAGGTAGAGATTTATGGGGCAAATGACTTGTTATCTACTAAAACTGAAGGTCAAATTAATTTAAATATATATCCAAATCCTATTGTAGATATATTAAATATAAGCTCTCCTATTGATGTTTTTAAAAATTATACTATTTATAATATCAATGGACAAATTATAGCTACAGAAGAAGTTAATTCAAAAGAATTGAAATTGGATTTAAGTGCGTTTTCAAAAGGAATTTACATACTTAAGCTAGAAGGTGATCTGTTTTTAAATACTCATAAGGTCATTAAAAATTAAAAGATGGTTAAGAATAAAATAATATCAAGTTTTTTAATAGTTTTATCTTGTTTCTTAACAGAAATGCAAGGTCAAACTATTTATACTAATGATATGAATTATGTCATAGGAGATACTAAGCAGGCTTTTATTCAAAACAGGGTAAAGACTAATAGTCAGGCAGATAATCTTTTAAAAGCTCTTAAGACAATGAAGTTTAATGGTATACGTATACCTATTTTTCCAAGAGATGCAACAACTGGAGTTGATGTTAATCCAGATAAAGCAGTAATGGATTATTTTTATCAACAAGCTCTATCGCAAGGATTTCTTATTTTTGCAAATCCAGCGCAAGGTGGTGGTGGTGCTCGAATTGCAAATAACTCACTTAATAATGGAGGAGGGGTAAATGGTGTACAAGCTGCAACAGACGAATTGGTTGAGAGAGTAATTGAATTTTCTAATGGATACCCAGATTGTAAATGGTTAAATCCTTTCAATGAAGATGGGAGGGCTACAAACAGTACATGGTCTGTTAGTCAAATTCATGAAGTTTATGAAAGATTATATAACCATGGCGTTAATGGAGCAGAATTAATAGGGCCTTGTACATGGGGGTTACCAGCGGGTATTGATATGTTACAAAATACTAATATAGAAGATTATATTACTGTTGCAACGTCTCATAACTTAGGGCATCATGATAATCAATGGGACGATTTTATAGCTTTGGCAAAAGCTAGAGATTTACCTGTATGGGATTCTGAAGCAAATAATGATCCTGGTAATACTTCTGTAAATAAATTTGAGGCTGCAATAGCAAATAAAGTGGATGGTTTAGTGGTATATAATGTAGGAAATAATGTGAATTTAGATACAGGTGGAATAAATGACACTAATCTTTTTTACATGTCTAGATATTTAAAACAAAAACCTAATCTAGCTTTAGATGGTATTGCAACGCAATCAGTAACGACTTCTACAACCGTTACAAACTTAGAAGCTGCACGAGCAATTGATGACAATACATCTGGCGTTTGGAATCAAGGTAATCCGTCAATTTCTCATACTGTTGGAACAAATCCATGGTGGCAAGTTGATCTTGGGGCTAATAAAGAGATAGGTGAGATTCGTATATATAATAGAGCTGAGAATAGAGAAACACTTTATAATTTCACAGTTACGGTTACAAACACGAGTGGTCTAGAAGTTTTTGCTAAAACGTATACAGAATATCCAGATCCTCTTCTAGCAATTGAAACAGGAAATATAACAGGTCAAATTGTTAAAATTCAATTGAATGGAGAAGGCACACTGAGTATGGCAGAGATACAAGTGTTTGGTATAGATGTATCTTTGTCTACTAGAATAGTAGATCAAACCAACTTAAATATATACCCAAATCCTATTGTAGATATATTAAATATAAGCTCTCCTACTGATGTTTTTAAAAATTATACTATTTATAATATCAATGGACAAATTATAGCTACAGAAAAAGTTAATTCGAAAGAATTGAAATTAGATTTAAGTACGTTTTCAAAAGGAATTTACATGCTTAAATTAGAAGGTAATCAGTTTTTAAATACTCAAAAAATAATAAAAAATTAAAAATTACAGAATGATTAAGTATAAAATAGTGCTAAGTTTTACAGTGGTTATGTATTGTTTATGTTTTAGAGGCTATAGTCAGACCATATATACTAATGATATGGATTATGTTCTTGGTGATACTAAACAAGCTTTTATAACTAATGCAATTACGACAATTGACCAAGCTGATAACCTTCTATTAGGGTTTCATAATATGGGAGTAAATGGTATTCGTATCCCTCTTTTTGGAAGAGGTGTTGATGGGGTGGATCTTAATCCTAATAAGCCAATGTTTGATTATTTTTATGTTCAAGCATTAGCTCAAGGTTTCGATATTTTTGCTAATCCAGCACAAGGAGGTGGAGGACATAGAGTGGCTAATAATAGGCTTAATGGTAATGGTTCTAATGAAGGAGCTGAGTCTTCTGTAAATGGTGTTCAAGCAGCAACTGAGGAATTAATAGCTCGAGTAATTGAGTTTTCAGATCAATACCCAGATTGTAAATGGTTAAACCCTTTCAATGAAGATGGAAGGGCAACTAGTAGTACATGGAGTATAAGTCAAATCAATGAAATATATCAAAGACTATATAATCATGGGGTAAACGGAGCAGAGTTGATAGGACCATGTACTTGGGGGCTTCCTGCAGGTATTGATATGCTACAAAACACGAATATAGCAGATTATATAACTGTTGCAACATCGCATAATTTAGGTTTTAATCATAACCAGTGGTCTACATTTATCTCTTTAGCTGATGCTGAAGGATTACCCGTTTGGGATTCTGAAGTGAATCATAATGATGCAAAAGGTAATGGAACACGTTTAGAAAAAGCAATAGAGAATAACGTAGATGGGTTAGTTTTATATAATTCATGGAATACAATAAGTTTAACTACTGGTTCTGTAAATAGTGGAGGAGAAGCAATGATGGCTTTATATTTAATCCCTAAAGTTAACCTAGCTCTAAATGGAGTAGCTTCGCAATCATCAGTTGGATTTACAGGAGCAACTCCAGATAAATCTATTGATGGTAATACAAATGGTCTTTTAACAAATAATTCTTTATCAATTACAAATGCCGAAGACAACCCTTGGTGGCAGGTTGACCTTGGTTCAAATCAAGAAATAGGAGATATTAAAGTGTTTAATAGAACTAATAGTTGTTGCACAGATAGATTAGCTAATTTCACTGTATTAGTTATAGATAATAGTGGTGCAACGGTATATTCTAAAACGTATACAACAGCTCCTCTACCTTCAGTTATAGCAGAAACAGGTGGGGTAACAGGTCAGATTGTTAAAATTCAGGCGAATACAACAGGTGTTGCATTAAACCTAGCCGAGGTACAAGTTTTTGCACCAGAAGAAGAACTGTCAATAAAGGAAAACGAAGATTTACAAGTTTCAATATATCCTAATCCAGTTGTTGATAAGTTAAATATAATTTCACCAAATGGAGATTTTAATAGCTATACTGTATACTCTATTAATGGACAGGAACTATTAAGTGATAAAATAAATAATGCACGTGAGATTGAGATTAACGTAAGTGAATTTTCAAAAGGTATTTATTTATTAAAACTAAAAGGCGTTGAACATTCGAGAACGTATAAGATAGTTAAGGACTAAATTTAAATATATATAAGTAGCCATAGTTGGTGGACAGCATCTTGTTTTTATAGATGCTGTTTTTTTTTGCTTAGAATAAAATAATAAATAAAGTTTAATCCTAAAATAACAACGTATTAGGTGCTTTTTATTTAGGCATTGTGCAACATTTAGAGTCCTCAAATGAGAATTATACTCTCGCCGAAGTTGATACTTTTGAATTAGATGTAAATGGTAGATGTTACGTCTATTGTTATGTTAAAAAAGAAAAGTGTTTTAAAGAGGATTAAATACAAATTAGATGTGTTTGCTCTTAGTCAAAAAATGATTAGCCTAAATATATGAATATAAAAAAACGGATTTTATTACTGTCTATAACTATAATTTTTCAGTTATCAAATTCACAAGAAACTACAGGTTTAATAAACATAGATACCAAAAATGGGCACGCTATTAAAATAGGCTCTAGTGGGTTTAATGTTAGAATAGCCGATAAAAGTTGGAGTTATTTGCATCCAGATTTCAGAAAATCTGTTCATCAATTAAAACCAGGTTGGCTTCGCTATTTTTCAGGTACTATGGGCGATGCATTTAGTAGTGCTACCGGACAATATGATATTGATTATGCTATGATGTTCGATCACTCTAAACAATACCTTAAAGGGTACCGGTTTACGGATGTTAAAGGGCCACATCGTATTATAGATTTGTATGATTTATTAAGTGAAATAAATGGAAAATTAATAGTTACCGTAAATGGATTTTCTGAAACACCAGAAATGACTCTTGAACTTGCCAGATTCTGCAAAAATAATAATATTGAAGTCGCAACATGGCAATTTTGTAACGAGCCTTATTTTTATGTGCCTCATAGAGAACGTAATTGGTGGAATAACGGATATGATTATGCAGCAAAAATGAAACCACATGCAGACGCTATAAAATCTGTTTTTCCAGATGCATTTCTTGCTTTAAACAGTACTTGGGATGGTATTTGGGGTTTCATGAAAGAAATTAATACGTATCAAAAAGAGCATGGGGCTTATTGGAATGTGTTTTCTAAACATTCTTACGCACCTCATATAGGTAGAAGAGAGTCTGTGCAGAATGCATATAAAAGGGGAAATACAAAATTAATTGAAGCTACTTCTCCTCTTGCAATGCAGGAAATTGAAGCTTATAATTGGGAAGATGTACCTATGGTAATCACCGAGTTTGGTGTGTGGAATAAGCCCTTAAACGGTATTTATTCTAGTATTTATAACATTGAATATGTAATGCGTCAATTACAGCATACAAACACTTGGTATGTAGGAGCTCATGAAGTGAGTAGTAAACATGTTCCTGAAATAAATATTAATGAACAAATAGAAGAAGCCTTTAAAAAAGATGTAGAACTTAAAACAGATTCTATTTTAACGGGAATAAATAGAATGCTAGAAGGTAAGGCTTACGAGATCTATCATGATGTAACCAATCATTCAGATTTTATTTATGAATCTGATGTAGACAATGGTTTTACGGCTCCCGGACTAGAGAATACGACTGAAGAAGGATATTACTCACAAGCCTATAGAGGTGTTGATGGGTATAATTATTTGGTTTTTACAAATAGAACTTCTGAAGCTAAAAGTTTTCATATAACCACTGATGGTATACCTTTAAATAAAGACATAGAAGTAAATTATATAACCGCAGATTCAATACAAGTTCAAAATACAAACATAAAATCTACGGTTTATAAAAATGGAAAAATTAATATACCTTCTTTTAGCTTATCTGTAGCAAAATGGAAGTCAAAATTAATGACCAAACCTAGTAAACCAACAATTTATAAAAGCGAAATATTATCTAACAGTATAAAGTTAACTTGGGGTAAAATTGAAAGTGTAGAGAACTATAAAATTTATTATGGTGAAAATTCAAATGATTTAAAGAAAGAAATTATTGTAAATGATGAGTCTGTTAATGAATTTGAAGTTAAAGAATTAAAAACGAATGCAACATATTACTTTAAAATGGTTGCAGAAAATAAACAAGGTATAAGCGAATTTTCTAATCAAATTAAGATAAAAAATAATATCCCTGAAAAACCTGAAATATTTAAAACATCTAGAAGAAATAATACCGCTACAATTTTTTGGAAAAGTGTAACGAATGCAAAAGGTTATAAATTAAAATATATAAACCAAAATACGGGTAAGGAAGTTGAGTTAGATGCCAATAATGTTTTTGGTTTTAGAGTAAAAGATTTAAAATATAATGAACCTTATCAATTTTCTATAGCAGCTTATAATGGCATGGGCATTGGTGAATTTTCAAAATCAGAAACCTTAATTTTATCAGAGAGAGTACCGCTAAGTCCAAGAAACGTTTCGGCTATAAGAGAAAATACAGGTAATGTATTGGTAAAATGGATTGAACAAGATTCTGTCTTACCTAAGACTACTTATAATGTGTATAGAGGGGAAGAACTGCATAAGTATAAAAAAATAGCAGAAGGCATAAAAGAATCTTATTTTAAAGATATTACAGCTGATAATGGAACGATGTGTTATTATACTGTAAAAGCAGAAACTGAAGCTGGAGAAAGTAACTTTTATCCAAATACGGCAACGCTTTATACTACACATGAAAAACATTTAATTGAAATTACCTCTATTAAAAAACAAAATGATGGATATTTACTTAAAGTTGAATTCAGTAATTTATTATTGAATAAAAACCAATATACTTATGGTGTTAAACTTGAAAATATATCATATTTAACTGTTGAGGAGACTACAATTCAAGGAGAAAAAGAAAACATGAAAATAAATGCAAGTAATTTTGAAGTTTTTATTCCTATTGAAAAGTTAGCAAAACATTCTAAGTATAGCATTAAAGCATTTATTAATACAAATGGCAAAAGTCTTTTTAGTAAGTTGCCAAATAAAACTATTAAAACAAATTAATATGTTAGTTTGTAATAATAATAAATAGAAATTATATCATTTATGAATACTGTAAAATTTTTTCTATTACTAATTTTAATAAGTTCTTGTAAAAATAATAAGGAATTAAGCAGACAAAGTACTTCCTCTAAAAAAAATCCACCTAACATCGTTTATATCTTAGCAGACGATATGGGATACGGAGATCTTTCTGGCTTAAATCCAAATTCTGGTATTCAAACACCTAATATGGATAAAATTATTAAACAAGGAGTTTATTTTACAGATGCACATACAAACTCATCTGTATGTACACCAACTAGATATGGTATTATGACAGGGCGTTATGCATGGAGGAGCTCATTAAAAAAAGGAGTCTTAAATGGTTATGGTAAACCATTGATTGAAGATGATAGGCCAACTATTGCTACTTATTTAAAAGAAAATGGATACCATACAGCTTGTATAGGAAAATGGCATATTGGTACTGGACTGCAGCCTAAAGATGGTGAAGTGTCAATTATAGAGAACAAAGGAAAAAGTAATGTGGATTTTTCAAAAAAAATAAAAGATCCTACTAGTTTAGGGTTTGATTATTCATATATAATTCCAGCCTCTTTAGATATGCCGCCATATGTGTATATAGAAAATGGAAAAGTATTAGAACTACCAACTGGTTACACGAATGGAAAGCATCAAAATAAGTCAGGACGCGGAGTTACATGGAGAGCCGGAGAAAAAGCACCTAGTTTTGTTATTGAAAATACTTTAGATAATTTTACAAAAAAAACAGAAAATTATATTGAGAAACAAAAAGATGCTAATAATCCTTTCTTTCTTTATTTTGCATTAACAGCGCCGCACACCCCATGGTTACCTACTGGTGATGCTGTGGGAAAATCGAAAGCAGGACGTTATGGTGATTTTGTAACGATGGTTGATGATGCTGTAGGAGCTGTTGTAAATACGTTGAAAAAAACTGGAAAGTTGAACAATACTTTAATTATAGTTACTTCAGACAATGGCTCACATTGGAAGCCAGAAGATAAGAAAGAATATGCGCATCGTGCAAATTTCATTTATAAAGGTCAGAAAGCAGATATTTATGAAGGAGGTCATAGAGTACCTTATATTGCTCAATGGCCAGGGGTTATTCCTGCGGGTCATAAATCTAACCAAATACTATGTACAACAGATTTATTTTCTACGTTATCAGGGATATTAAATAATCCAGCAATTGAAAATGGAGCAGAAGATAGTTATAATCTTTGGTCTGCGTATATTTCTAAAAAAGTGGAACCTATTAGAGAAGCTATTGTGCATCATTCTTACAGTGGTATGTTTTCAATAAGAAAAAACAAATGGAAGTACACTCCTAATTTAGGATCTGGAGGTTTTTCAAAACCTAAATCGGTTGAGGCTAAAGAAAATCAAGCACCCGGGACTTTATATGATATGTTTCAAGATCCCGAAGAAAAAAATAATCTTTACAAAAAGTTTCCTTTAGTAGTAAAAGAATTAGATACACTTTTAGAAAAGTATAAAACTCAAGGATATAGTAATAAATTATAAATTAAATTTAATAATTTCAATACATCTTTATTTATGATTCGAAAGATTAAACTTAGGATTCTTTTATTGTTTTGTAGTATCGCAATAATGGCATGTGATAAAAAACAAAATGAGTTTTCAATAAAATCTGTTAGTGAAACCTTAGAGGTTAAAATTATTAATGTAGAAGGAAATTTAAAATATACTCTTTTTAGTGATGGGAAAGAATTAATAAAACCTTCAGAAATATCAATAGTTCCAAATGCCCTTACTGAAATAAAAGGTTCAATAGTAAATTCCGAGAATAAGATATGGAAACCGGTTTGGGGTCAGTTTAGTGAAATAAAGGATGAATATTCTGAGCTTGTTTTAGATCTTTTAATTGATGCTACAAAAGCCAAATTATATGTTCGTGTTTATAATAATGGTGTTGGTTTTAGATACCAATTAGAAGAGTTTAAAAAGGGCGTAGAAGCAAATTTTTATTGTGAGTACTTTTTAAATAAAACAGATCAAATTTACTCTCCAAATGGTGAAAAACCTCCATTAGGACCTCTTAAAATAGAAGACCTAGAGACAATAAAAAAACAGCCAAAATTGAAAACACCTTTGGTTGTAGAGAATTTTGAAAATAAACACTTGTCTCTATTAGAATCAGATTTATATGTTGCTCCTCAATTTGGAACCATAAAATTTAAGTTTCTTAAGGATAAAAATATTTTAGTTTCTTCAAATAAGGTAAAACTGGAAGGAACAAAAGTTACTACGCCTTGGCGAGTTATATTAGTAGAAGAGAAAATAGGAGGTTTAGTAACAAACACTGTTCCGCTTAATCTAGCAACTCCTAATAAAATAGAAGACACATCATGGATTCAACCAGGCAAATCACTTTGGGATTGGAGAGTACACGGTTATAAAACAGAAGACGGTTTTGTTTACGGTATAAATACAGAAAGCTATTTAAGGTTTATTGATTTTGCGGCAGAAAAAAATATCGAATACTTTTTAATTGATGCCAGTTGGTACACAAAAGTTGCAAATAATCATTTTGAGATAGTTGATGAATTAGATTTAAAAAAAGTATCTAAGTATGCAAAAGGAAAGGATGTGAAATTGATTTTATACTATGATAGAAAAAAAGGAGATTATGGGGATGAAGGTTTGTTTTCTTATTTTGAATCTTTAGGGATGAGTGGTATAAAATATGGATTTATGGGTAATAATGTTTCCTTTACAAGTGATGCTATTCAGCAAAGTGCAAAAAACCATTTATTAGTAGATTTTCATGATTCCCCAGTACCTTTTACAGGAATTGATAGAACATTTCCTAATGCTATAACCCGAGAATATTGTCATGCACAACAAGATGCTAGAAAAGTTTTTACTCCAGAAACTTTTATTAAAATGGCATTAATTAACGCTATTCATGGACCATTAGACATGAATAATGGTAATTTTGATTTGATTGGTATCAACAGAGGCGATAGAAAAAAAGGTCCCAAAAAGAAGAATACCTATTTTTCAACAGTAACATCTGAAGTAGCAAGAACATTGATTATTCATAGTGGTTTGGTTTGTTTACCAGATGCCCCAGAAGCGTACAATAAAAAGGCAGATTTATTTGAGTTTATTGAAAAAATGCCTGTTGGGAAATGGGATGAAAGTAAAGTGTTAACTAGTAAAATGGGAAAATATATTACTACTGCAAGAAGACATAATAAAGATTGGTTTATTGCTTCAGTTACCAATAAAGAAAAAAGGACATTAGATATTACACTAGATTTTCTACAAGATAAAAAATCATACGCTGTAACTTATTATGAAGACACTGAGGAAACCCATGGGATAGAAAACCCTGAAGCATATCAAATTAAAACAGGGTCATTAAAAAAAGGAGATGTTATAAAAATTAAAATGGCTGCTGGTGGTGGACATTGTATGTGGATTAGACCAGAATAAAATTAAATTATGAGAAATATTATTTCAACAATTGTTCTATTATTACTAATATCATCATGTAATAAATTAGAAAAAAAAGAATCAGTTTCAACAAAACCAAATGTGCTTTTCATATTGGTAGATGATTTAGGATATGCTGATTTGGGAATTATGGGGAGTAAATATTACGAAACTCCAAATATTGATAAAATCGCGACATCTGGAACTGTTTTTACAAATGGATATGCAGCCTGTACGGTATGTAGTCCTTCTAGAGCAAGTTTAATGACAGGACAAAACCCTGCGAGACATGGAATCACCCAATTTGAAGGGCCTAGAAATAGTGGGCAATCATGGAAGGAACGTAAACGTTTTACTAAATTGTTACCACCAGAGTATAGACATCATTTAGATACTATGTCTGTGACAATGCCAGAAGCTTTTAAAGAACAGGGGTATACTACTTTTTTTGCAGGGAAATGGCATTTAGGTGGTAAAGAACAAAAGTCGTTGCCTACCGATCATGGTTTTGATGTAAATGTTGGAGGAAATGATTCTGGAGGCCCAAGAGGAGGTTACTTTTCTCCATATAAAAACGATAATTTACCAAATTTACCAGAAGAAAAAGGTTTAAACTTATCTATGAAACTTGCAAAAGAGACAAGTGAGTTTATTGAAAAAAACAAAGACAATCAGTTTTTTGCTTATTTATCTTTTTACGCCGTTCATGGTGGTATTCAAACCACGAAGGAAAAATGGACGAAATATCGTAATAAGGCAGAAAAAATGGGAATTTATGAAGAAGGGTTTGAAATGGAGCGTGTTTTACCAGTAAGAAAATATCAAGATAACCCTGTTTATGCAGGATTGATTGAACATGTAGATGATGCTATAGGTACTGTAATGAAAACTTTAAAAGACTTGAATTTAGATAAAAATACCATTGTTGTTTTTACATCCGATAACGGAGGTGTTACTTCTGGCGATAGTTATTCTACCAATCAATTGAGTTTAAGAGGCGGGAAAGGGTATCAATGGGAAGGAGGAACAAGAATCCCATATTTTATTCATGTACCATGGTTGGAACAAAATGGATCTAAAATTGATGTTCCTGTTTCTGGTACAGATTTATACCCTACATTATTAGATTTAGCAGGTTTACCTCTTAAACCAGAAGCTCATAATGATGGTGAAAGTTTAAAACCTTTGTTAATTGGTGAAACGATTAAAGAGAGACCTTTATATTGGCATTATCCGCATTATGGAAATCAAGGAGGAGAACCGAGTTCTATCATCAGAAAAGGAGATTGGAAATTAATTTATTATTGGGAAGACTTACATGCAGAATTATACAATTTAAAAACTGATTTGGGTGAACGTAATGATGTAGCTAAAACAAATCCTGAAATAGCAAAAAAAATGAAAAATCAGTTGTTAGTTTGGTTAAAATCTATGAATACACATTATGCACAAGTAGACCCAGAATGGGATGAGGTTGCTCGTAAAGAATGGTTGAAAAATCAGAAAACAAAGAATTTACCAGGTCGCGAAAAACAACGTAAAAAAATGCTGTCTCCAAACTGGAAACCTAATGAAGACTGGTGGGGAAGTGAGGTTGAAAAATAAAACTTAAAATAGTACTAAATGAACATTTTTTTTATAATGATAACCTTGATTTTTTTAGGAATAAATAGTTCCTTTTCTCAATCAAGCATAAAATCGGTAACAGCATTATATTCGCCTATTATAGCATTAGGTTCCGAAGAAGGTATTAAACGGGGAGATCCTAGCGATATTATAAAAGTAGGATCGTTGTATTATGTTTGGTATTGGAAAGTAGGAGACAATATTAGATGGGCAACTTGGTATGCTACATCGCCAGATGGATTTACTTGGACAGAAAAAGGAGAAGTACTACCTCCAGGAAAAGAAGGTAGTTGGGATGATGAAGGTTGTTTTACACCGGGGATTTTAGTAACTAACAATAAATATTATCTTTTTTATTCTGGGGTAAACAATCCATATCGAACAAAGGATCTTGAAAAATCAAAAACTAGAATAGGAATAGCTGTTTCAGATTCACCTGATGGTCCTTGGACAAAGTTTTCAGGCAATCCAATAATGGTTCCTAGTACCGATACTACTGAGTTTGATAGTCACAGAATTGATGATGCCAGTATTATTGTCCGTGATGGTAAATATTGGTTATATTATAAAGGGCGTCAATGGGGAAAATCACCAAGAGAAACTAAAATGGGTGTTGCCATTGCTAATAAACCAGAAGGCCCATATATAAAATATGAAAACAATCCTGTTGTTAGAGGAGGACATGAAGTATTAGTTTGGCCTCAAGGAAATGGAGTTGCAACAATGATTGGAAAAGAAGGGCCTGAGAATGTTCGAAAATCTATTATGTATGCCGAAGATGGTTTAAATTTTATAAAGACACATAGTTTCATAAATAAAAATGTCCCCTTAGCTCCGGGTGCTTATCGCCCTGAAGCATTTACTGATACTGATAATGGTAAGATTATAAAATGGGGCGTACACAGAATGATTAATAAAAATGGACAATTTCTAGAAAGATTTGATTTAAAGGAAGTTTCTGAAAATTCAAAGTAAAGAAACAGGCGTAAATCAAAAAGTATAATTAACATGAATAACATGAATAAAATGAGTAACAGATTTTTGAAAATTAACTTATTATCATTATTGATTATCTGTTTGAGTTGTGAAACAACTCAAGAGAAAAAAAATGAACAAAAAACAAGTGTCAAAAGTGATAAAGGAGAAATAACTTCAGTTTCTGGTACAAGAAAAATAAGTGGTATTTATCCGCATTTAACAAGTTATGCTCACGCAAGAAAAAACGGAACATACAATTTTGGAAATGAATGTGGTATTGGAGGTTTAGCAGTTTGGAATGAGAAACTGTACATGATTAATTATGCTGCACACGAACCAAAAGGAAGTGAACATAAACTGTATGTTATTGATAAAGATAAAAATATGGAAGTCTTTCAGGGGAGTATAGGAGGTACTCCAGCGGCAAGAATGATACATAAAGAGTCTAATCAATTATTTATTGGTCCCTATGTAATCGATAAATCTGGAGCGGTAAGGGTAATTCCTATTAAAGATATGAAAGGGCGTTTAACAGCAATTGCTAGACATCTAAAGGATCCTGAAAACAAGGTGTATTATTATGACATGGAAGGGATGTTATATGAAGTTAATGTACATACTTTAAAAGTTAAAAAGTTATATCATAATCCATTGCCAGGTTGGCATGGTAAAGGAGCTTACACAAGTCAAAATAAATTAATACTAGCCAACAATGGAGAACACCATCATGAAGGTAGTAAAGCTTGGAAAGTTGTTCTAGAAAATAAGCATTCGGAAGAAGATAATGGAATTTTGGCTGAGTTTGATGGTGAGAATTTTAAAGTTATAGAAAGAAGACAGTTTACAGATGTTACAACAAAAAACGGAATTAACGCTGTCTCAAATGACCAATCTCCATTATGGGCAATGGGATGGGATAAAAGATCCGTTCGATTAAAAGTTTTAGAGAATAATGAATGGCAAACGTTTTTATTACCAAAAGCAACCTATAATAACGATCCTTCACATGGATGGTTTACAGAATGGCCAAGAATTAGAGAAATTGGAAACGGAAAAATGATGATGGACATGCATGGTATGTTTTACGATTTCCCCGCTACTTTTTCTCATAACAATACAGCAGGGATTCAACCAATGGGATCTCATTTACGCTATATTCCAGACTTTTTGAGTTGGAACAATCAAATTGTACTAGCAACAGACGAAACAAGTATACAAGGTAATCCGCTTGCTGGTCAACCACAATCCAATCTTTGGTTTGGTAGTCGTGATGAAATAATGAATTGGGGACCAAAATCTGCTTATGGAGCCATTTGGTTAAATGATGAAGTTAATGCAGAAAAACCTTCGCTACCTTTTTTAATTTCTGGTTTTGATCATAGAATTTTACACTTAAACAATACAGGTGACAAATCTGTAAACATAACAATTCAAATAGATGAAAAAGGAACTGGTGACTGGAAAGCTTTAAAACAATTGGTTTTAGAAAAAGAGGAATACAATTATTTTACTTTTAATGATGATTTAAAAGCGGAATGGGTTAGATTAATTTCCGATGGAACGAGTACGTTGACAGCTACTTTTCATTTTACAGATAGCAATCTTAAAAACAAGGAATCTGGTAAAGAATTATTTAAATCACTTGCCAATATAGATGAGTCTACAGACAATGTATCATTTGCAAAACTTTTCAGCAATAAAACAAATTATAATTTAAGTGTTTATTCAGGAGTTATAGAAAACAATGAATTTAAAAACACAGAATCATATGAGTTTTTAAAATATGATTTCAGATATGAAAAAGGGATTAAAGATTCAATTTCAATAAATACATTAAAGAATAAAAAGGTTGGTGAAGAAGTTGATTTCTTCAATAAAAAATCTACAGATATTTCTAATGCAAAAGAGAAAGAGATATGGTCTGAGGATGATGCATCGGTTATTTTACATGCTAAAAAGTATCAATTAAGGCTACCAAAAGGTAATGCCAAGTACTCAAATCAATTTTCAGCAAAAACAACTCGAGTAACTAGAGAATTAGAATCTGAAAGAGAGTTAGCTAATATTTCGGGAACATTTTATGAATTACCACTTTATAAAGTAGGAAAAGAACCTTTATATAAAATGATGCGTCCTGTTGCAACACACAATAAGCAAATTACAGAATTTAATACTTGGAATGGTTTATTAGTTTTAAGTGGAGTTAAATTAGAGGCTGAAGCATCAGAACACGTATATAAATCTGAAGATGGTAATGTGGCACTTTGGTTTGGTGGAATTGATGATTTATGGAGTTTTGGAAAACCAGTAGGACAAGGAGGGCCATGGAAAAACAGCCAAGTAAAAGCAAACCAGCTATCAGACATGTATTTAATGACAGGTTATGATGATAAAACATTAGAACTAGAATCTGATGTGGATACTGAGTTTGAATTATATATTCATGTCAATCATTATTTAGATATCCCTGTTTTATTCAAAACATTTAAAGTAAAAGCAGGAGAAAAACTAACATATAAATTCCCTAAAGGATTTAGTGCACATTGGGCACAGTTAAAAACAACAAACAATTGTAAAGCTACTGCTTGGTTTGTTTATAAATAATTAACAATTATGAAGATATTTAAAATAGCGTTGTTTTGTGTTATACAGTTTTTGTTTACAAAAGCGATAGCACAAGACGTTTTAATAGAAACAGAAAGTTTTATTGATAAAGGAGGTTGGGTGTTAGATCAACAATTTGTTGAACAAATGGGATCTCCATATTTAATGGCGCATGGCATGGGAATACCTGTTGATAATGCCAAAACTAAAATTAATTTCAATAAAAAAGGGAAATATCATGTTTGGGTTAGAACCAAAAATTGGGTTCCTGGAAATTGGGAAGCACCTGGACAATTTAATATTATTGTTAATGGTAAAACTTTAAAGAAAAACTTAGGAACTCAACCAGATTGGAATTGGGAGTATGCAGGTAAGGTGAAATTAAAAGCAGGTGCTGTATCTATAGAATTATCAGATTTAACAGGTTTTAACGGTAGATGTGATGCTGTTTATTTTAGTAAATCAAAAACACTTCCTTCAGAAGCAAATCAAGCTGAATGGAGAAAAACTAAATTAGGGGAAACACAAGTTCCTGAGAAACAACAAAATTATGATTTAGTCATTACAGGTGGTGGTTTAGCGGGTTGTGCTGCTGCAATTTCTGCTGCAGAACAAGGATTACATGTCGCTTTGATTCATGACAGGCCCGTTTTAGGAGGGAATGCTAGTGATGAAGTTCGTGTTCATACGTTAGGGATTTATGGTAAGTACGAGCGTATCTTAAAAATGATAGATACAAAGCACTATCCTAATGGATCATATAAAGCAAAATACGATCAAATAAGAAGAGATAAAAATGTAAAAAGTATAGAAAATATTGACTTGTTCTTAAATTGGAGAGCTTATGATGCAGTTGCAACAAACAATACTATCCAGTTTGTTGATGCTAGAAATACTTCAACAGGTGAAAGAATCCGTTTTAGTGCTCCTCGGTTTGTAGATGCTACAGGAGATGGATGGATTGGTTATTGGGCAGGTGCTAAATTTTCTTATGGTAGAGAAAGCTATAAAACCTATGGAGAAAATTGGGACAAATGGGGTGAAATGTGGAGTCCAGAAGAGGCAGATGATTTTGTAATGGGATCTTCAGTACTTTGGCAAAACGAAAAAACAAATGAAATTCATGAATTTCCTGAATTGCCTTGGGCTAAAGACGTAGCTAAAGATCATAAAGCAATTAAAGGGGAGTGGTATTGGGAGTTTTCAAGAAACGATTTACATCAAATTCACGATGCTGAAGAAATTAGAGATCACATGTTAAGAGCTATTTATGGTTCTTTTGCAAATGCCAAAAAGCTAGAAAAAAATAAAAACTATAAATTGCAATGGGTTTCCTATTTGGTAGGAAAAAGAGAATCTAGAAGATTAATTGGAGATTATATTTATACCTTTAATGATGTAAGAAACAATACCAAGTTTGAAGATGCTGTAGTTGAAGAAATTAGAGAAGTTGATGTTCATTATCAAAGAAATTTGAAAGATCATGAAGAACCCGACTTTCTTTCGGAAGCAGCCTTTTATAAGACAAAAAAATATTATGTTCCTTATAGGAGTTTATATTCTAAAAACATAGATAATTTATTTATGGCAGGTCGTAATTTTAGTTGTTCTCATATCGGTTTAGGAGGGCCAAGAGTAATGCTTACAACAGGTCAAATGGGAGCAGCAGTTGGACTTGCAGCTGTAATCTGTGAAAAGTATAATATAAGTCCAAGAGACGTATATACAGATCATTTACAAGAATACCTAGATTTAATAGAAAATCAACAATAGTGTTTAAATCATTTGCTCTCATAATTGTTTCACTTGTAATTACAGGTTTTTACCATCAAAAAAAGATGGATTATAAACCTATGTTTTTTAACATGGAAAATGAGTGGCAAGATGTCGTGGCAGATATACCTGTTTTTAAATTTAAAACAGCATCATTAAATTCTAGTTATGATTCTCCTGTAAGTTATCAGGTAAGATTATTATCAAACAAGAAGCGTGAACCTTTGTTGTTTTTTGCAGATATAGAAACCACTGTTTGTGCAGATGGTGAATGTAAACTGGCCAATTTAAAAGTGTTTTGGAATTTATTAGGGAATTATGTTGGATATGGAGTTGACCCCAAATTGCCACTAACAAAGTATGAACATGATGCGTTTGAAGAGAAAGATTATGCTAAGCTTCATCAATTACTTTTAGATAATAATTCTATTTTAAAAAGAAGAAAAATGTCTGATTTGATAGATACAGTGTATGTGTCAAAATCAGATATGTTTTCAAATCAAGTAGATGCGATATCAGGAGCTACAAAAACAGAAATAAAAGAATCTGTAGTAAAAGGAGGGCTTTATTCATGTTATACATTATGGCATATTGTTCATGGTGATGTAAACAAAAAAATTAAGTTATATACAGATTCAATTCATACAGATAAACTTAACCAGTATTGTTTAAATACTGATTACAAAGATTATCAGAATTATGCTTTAAAACATATTCCAAAAGAAAAGTATGGAGATCACATAAAGCAAATATTGCAAATTTTTAAAACGAATGATGGATTGACCAGAGCATATGTTTTAAAAAAAATACCTGATACTATTTTTTCTAAACAAAAAGTGACTACTGAAATATATAATACTTTTCCAGAAGTAGATATTAACACTAGAACATTGCTGATTAAAAAAATAGAAAACACAGATTTTGCAGCCGTCGAGATATTATCAAAATACTTGAGGTATATGACAAAGAATCAACTTAAATTATATTTAGAATATTTAAAAAACACTTCTGAAAATATAAATAAAAAGACGATTTCTAATTTAAAAAGAACAAGTAAGGATAAAAATTACCCTTATAATTATATGGTTAAAGAATACCTAAACAACAGAAAATGATTTCATTTATAACATCCATTATCGTATTAATTGCAGGCTATTTTATTTATGGAAAGTTTGTAGAAAAAATATTTGGAGTAGAAAAAGAACGCGAAACACCGGCTACAAGATTGCAAGATGATATAGATTTTATGCCATTGCCTACTTGGAAAATTTTTTTAATTCAGTTTTTAAATATAGCGGGTTTAGGTCCAATATTTGGAGCTATAGCAGGGGCAATGTTTGGCCCTTCAGCTTTTTTATGGATTGTTTTAGGAACTATTTTTGCAGGTGCCGTTCATGATTATTTTTCGGGGATGCTATCTGTTCGCCATGATGGCTTAAGCATTAGTGAGGTAGTTGGTATTTATTTAGGACCAAAATTAAAACACTTCATGAGATTATTTACTGTGGTCTTGTTAATTTTTGTAGGGACCGTTTTTTTAGTAGGACCAGCAAAAATTATTGATGGAATGACAGATAATGCTTTAGGTGTTTGGATTTGGGTATCTATTATTTTAGTGTATTATGTACTATCAACTTTATTACCTATTGATAAATTAATAAGTAAACTCTATCCTCTATTTGGTTTTGCGATGTTATTTATGGCAGTTGGATTAGGTTTAGCATTGTTTGTAGGTGATTATCATATACCAGAGTTGGTGCCATCCAATTTGGTAAACATGAAAACCAATCCAGAAGAAAACCCTTTATTCCCTATATTATTTATAACCATAGCTTGTGGTGCTATTTCTGGGTTTCATGCAACACAATCTCCTTTAATGGCACGTTGTATTAAAAATGAAACCTTAGGTCGAAAAGTATTTTACGGAGCCATGATTACAGAAGGTATTGTTGCATTAATTTGGGCAGCTGCAGCCATGGTGTTTTTTGGAAATGTAGAAGGCTTGAATGAAGCTATGGCAGCCAATGGTAATAATGCTGCATGGGCAGCCAATGAAATTTCGGTAAATATGCTTGGTAAAATTGGAGGCGTACTCGCTTTGTTAGGTATTGTTGCCGCTCCTATTACTTCAGGAGACACAGCTTTTCGTTCTGCAAGATTAATTTTGTCAGATATATTTAAGATAAGTCAAAAGGCGCTTAAAAATAGACTTTTATTAAGTGTGCCGTTATTTATCATTGCATTTGTGCTAACACAAGTAGATTTCGCTATAATTTGGCGTTATTTTGCTTGGAGTAATCAAACCTTAGCAATGGTTGTTTTGTGGACTATAACAGCGTATTTAATAAAAGAAAATAAAAACTATTGGATTACTTTAATACCAGCTCTTTTTATGAGTATGGTTTGCTCTACATATATTTTAATAGCTCCAGAAGGTTTTCAACTAAGCCATAATTTAGCTTATGGAGGAGGGGCATTAATAACGCTTGTTATTTTTATTTTATTTAAAATATACATGAATAAAGTAACTTAAATGAGTAATAACCTAATGTCGTTTAAATGATTAAGATCATGACCGTATATTATTAATTCTGAAAATAGATTTATTATTATGTATATGAGTTTGTTTAAACATATGTGGTTTTTTTAATAGTTTACAATTAAATAATGGGAAGAATATATTATTGGATTTATAATTATAATAATTAAGATGAGATTACAAAAAATCATATTATTAGCACTAGTAGTAGTTTGTTTAGCTTGTAAGGACGAGGTTAAAATTACTTCTGATAAAATGACCTTTGAATATATTGGTCGAGCAGCCGAAAATGAAGGTATGCATGTTTGGGGATCATCTCCTATAAAAGGAAAAGACGGAAAAATTCATTTATACGCCGCACAATGGTCTACAAAAACGCAACCTAAAAACTTTAGTGGTTGGTTTAAAGATTGTGAAATTGGTCACTATGTTGGTGATAGCCCAGAAGGCCCTTTTAAATATGTAGGTGTAGCAGTTGAAGATAAAGATGGTGTGTTCAATTCGCCTCACAATCCAACTATTAGTAATATAGACGGTCAATATCAACTTTGTTTTATTGTTAATGAAAATAGCGATTTAAAAACACAACGCATTGTTATGTATGTGGCAGATGATTTAAATGATACTTGGAAACCTGCTAAAGGAGGTGAAGCCGATGGTACAATCTTACGTCAGACAAAAGATTCAACAGTTTGGAATTATACAGCAAGATTGGGGGTTTCAAACCCTTCATTAATAAAGTACAAAGGTAAATACCTTTTATATCATAAATCTGTGGTAAGAAAAGAACCTAAAGGATATGTTTATTCCTATGGTGTTGTAGTTGCCGATGCTGTTGAAGGGCCTTATGAGCACCAACCTACAAGAGTAACCGAAGAGAAAATGCCACTTGAAGATGCTTACGCATTTACAATGAATGATTCAGTATATTTAATGAGTCGAGATTTTAGAGGTTCTTTAGGAAATAGAGGAGGAGGTTTGTTATGGAAATCTGGAGATAGTTTTTCTTTTCCAGCTGAAAAAACAGAACGTGCTTATGAAGATTTGCTTCACTATGTTGGAGAGGATCACTTAAAGGAAGCAGTTTCATATAGAGGAAAAAAAGATGGACATTTGGAGCGTGCTCAAATTCTTTTTGAAAAAGGAATACCTGCGTATTTGTATTTAGCTACAGGCGTTCAAACCAAACCAGGTTATGGTAGTAGCTCTCACGTGTTTAAAATTAAGTTTGAATGAAGTAAAGAACACAGAATTACTTATTGTTATATTATCAAAAACCATTTTTAAATTATTACAAATGAAATCACTTAAATATACCTATATACCTGTTGTTTTATGTTTAATATTTCTTACTTCCTGTAAATCAAAACCTATTGTAATTGCAGCTATAGGAGATAGTATTACATCAGGGGCAAAACACAAAAAACAAAGCGAAACAGCATATCCTAAAGTATTGGGCGATTTATTAGGAAATGGCTATAACGTTGTTAATTGTGGAAGAAGTGGAGCAACAGCTTTAATAAATGGTAACCTGCCTTATTGGAATTGTAATGAATTTTCTAACGTTTTTGCGCTTCATCCAGATATTGTTACTATTAAATTGGGTACAAACGATACCAAACCAAATAACTGGAATGCTAAGGCATATAAAGAGAGTTACCAGTCTTTGATAGATACTTTGTTAACTATACAGCCACAACCTAAAATATACGTGTGTTTGCCAGTTCCTGTTTTTTCTCATAATAAGTTTAAAATTAGAGGAGAAATTGTAAATAATGAGGTTGTCCCTATTGTGAAAGAATTGGCTCAAGAAAACAATTTATCTTTAATAGATCTCTATGAACCTTTTTTAGGTAAAGACGAACTTTTACCAGATGGTGTGCACCCTGAGGAAGAAGGAGCTGCATTAATAGCTAAGCTAATTACTAAACAAATTAGAAAATAAAAATCAATAAAATATAATTATTCATCATATTTAAATAGCATAAAACTACAAGATGCATGTTAATGTTTGGTGTTAATTAATTAGGATTTTTTTTGTTGTTTTAAGTCCCTTGTCATTCGTTAATTTCAAGATGTAAATGCCAGAAGAAAGAGCTCTAATATTAATTTTATAATTGCTCACTCCATCCAAAAGTATTATTTTTTCAGAAATGGCTAAAGCCCCTGATAAACTTGTGATATCAATTCTTAAATTACTTTCGTTATTAGTTGAAACATAATCTAAATTTATCAGACTCCCTTTTTTTACTGGATTTGGATAAATATGTACGTTGAATTCTTTTAAAGTTTTTAAGCTTAAAGTATTCTCTACTGCTATCAATTTCCATTGGACCCATTCACCTATCCAACTAGTTTGTCCAAAAGAAACTTTATTCTCCCCATTAATATTTAACCTTCTATTATGAGCTTTATTATCAATAAACCAATTGTTACCTGTTTCAGTAAATTTCCATTGCACCGAATCATCAGAAGAGGGTTCGCCTACTATTTGAACAGAATCTCCATCACCAGTAACCTCAGAGACTCCTTGTAATCTCATACCATTAGCTACATTTTGAATATAAACATAACCATCAATAGCATCTACAAGCTCCCATTTTGTATTCAACTCAGAATCTGAATTATTAACAGCAATAACATCTGTTTCTAAGTCATTACTTTTTAAGTGTAAATTGTTTCCAACATGTTCTATATTATACACAGCATGAGAAACTGTCCCCGACAATTTTACAACAACAAGGGAATGCGCAGGTAAATTGGTGGTAAAACCATTTTCTGTAATTGTAATAGTTCCAGATTCAGAAAATGTAGGATTGGTATCGTAAGGACTATCTCCTGAAAAAACATAGCGTTTGTAATTAGAATTTAAATCAAAAGCTCCTATATTAACCGTCATGTCTTCAGATTCAAGAGATTTATTCATTAAATATAAAGTCATATTACCAGTATTGGGAGAATAACTACCATAACTATAAGTATTTCCATGTACCTTACTATCAGGAATCATAATTCGTTCTTCTGATGTAGTGTTAAGAATTTTAATAGGCCAACCTGTAGCCGTTATGTTGTTAGACATATCATTTGTTAACCCATTTGGCGGACCTCCTAATCCAAATTCACCTTGCCATGGAGAATGTGTATTCCACATGTATTGATAAACAACGTTTTCGTTTTCTTGTTGAGTAAATAGCATATCAAACCAAGCCAAACCTTTGTATAGATCGTTTATATTTGACACATCACTATTCCAATTACCATTTGCGTTGGATTCTGTAATTAAAATAGGTAAGTCAGGTTTATTTGAGTTGTTTATGGTATTTTGAGTATTTCTTACATTTTTATTTACATCAGCTCCGTTATAATTAACAAATTCATCATAACTTTTATAAGGATCAGCAAATAAATATTGATGACAAGATGTAAAGTCAACTAAGTCGCTATTTGAGTCTAAAAGGTCTTTCAACATAGCAGTACTGCTTAATATTCCAGGTCCACAAGCTATACTAGGATCAGCTTGTTTCATTGCGGTTACAAAATCTGCATAAAGTGTATAATATTCATTTTTTGATATAACATCAGGATGATGATCAATTTCGTTCCCTATTTGCCAATAGGCAACCTCGTATCCTTTCAATTTTGCATATTTAACCCATTCTACAGCTGAGGTTTTAAGTGTTTCATATGAAACGCCATTTTTATATTTATGACTTTGCGCATTTACAACAACCAAAGGTTTGATATTTTGTCTTTGGCAAATAGCCATGTATTCATCAAAATCTAAATCTTTACGAAATGTACCATCTTCGTTTGTTGCCCAACTCCATTTGGTCACATCTGTATTTGAAAAATAACCAGGAATGGTAGTGTTACTAGCTACTTTAGGAACCAATGGAGAGCTTCCATAAGGAGGAATATCCCATAAATAATTATCTGCCAAGTGGCCGTACGGAAATCTTAAAGAACCAATTTCCATTTCATTAAACCGTTCTTCATTTAAAGTATTTTTAGGTCTTTCTAAATCAGAATCCATCAACCAACAAGCATTAAACCCAGCGGCCCCGTTTTCTATAACCCCTTTTTTTAAATTATATGGGTTAAAAACAACCGTTTGTTGTGCTATAATAGCTTCTGAAATCAGAAAAAAAAGAGCTATAAGAAATTTTTGCGAAGTAATATTTTTCATAGCTCATGTCAATTTGGAATAATTAATTATTATTCTGTTATTATAAAGTATAATTTACCTGAAGATTATGTTTTTGAAAGATAACTAAACTTAAAACATTTGATAGGTCTATTTTGATTCAAAACAAGGGGTGTTTTCATTCTTTTTACCTCAAACAAGAATTATAACAGCTACATAAACAAAATATGCTATTTTAAATATTATAATCAGAATCTCTTTGAATATCATGTTTATTTCAGAAATGGGAAACATAAACCCCCATATATTTAAACAAAACACCCCTATTATATGAGATTAGATTAATTAGCTTTGTTAAGTAAAGTTATATAAAAAAAACATTTTAAATATAATTACAGAATATAGATGATGGTATTGGAATACAGAAAAGAGATAGCTTTTAAATACACCAAAGATGATGTGCACCTTACCGAAAAAGGATATAAAATTCTAGCAAATAAAATTTCAAAAAAGATCAAATAAATTTAGAGAAAAGATGAAGACAATTATTAAAAAATTAACCCTACGTTTTCTACTACTGACGAGTGTTATTACTATAGGATTTATTATAAGTTGCACAACAAAAAAGAAAGATTCCACAGTTGTTAGTAAAAAAGAAAAGATAACAAAGCCCAATATAATAGTAATTTTAATAGATGATGCGGGTTATGCCGATTTTGGTTTTATGGGATGCAAAGATCTTGAAACACCGAATATAGATCGTTTAGCTAAAAGCGGTGTTGTGCTTACAGATGCTCATGTAAGTTCCACCGTATGTGCTCCATCTAGAGCAGGTTTAATGACAGGAAAATACCAACAGCGTTTTGGTTTTGAAGCAAATAATACAGGTGATCCAGATGTGGGAGATATTGGTCTTTCTGATGATGTAATAACTATGGCAGATGTTTTAAAAAAACATAGCTATAAAACAATAGCTTTAGGGAAATGGCATTTAGGTTATGATGAATCTGATCACCCAAATCAAAGAGGATTCGATGAGTTTTATGGTTTTGAAGTTGGAAGTAGGTCTTATTTTCCTATGAAAAACCCCAAGAAAAAACAAATGTTACAGCATAATGGAAAACGCGTTTTTTTTGATGGATACATGACAGACGTATTGGGAGACCAATCAGTAAAATATATCCAAGAAAACAAGGATACTCCCTTTTTTATGTACTTAGCTTATAATGCCGTACATACGCCTATGGAGGCTAAAGAGGAACACCTGGAAAAATATAAAAATCATCCGAGACAAAAATTAGCTGCTATGACCTGGTCTTTGGATGAGAATATAGGTAAACTTCAAGAAAAATTAAAAGAGTTAAACCTCGAAAAAAACACATTGATATATTTTTTAAGTGATAATGGTGGTGCAGCTAATAATAGTTCTAGCGGAGGCCCTTTAAAAGGGTGGAAAGGAAATGAGTTTGAAGGAGGGCATCGTGTACCGTTTGTTGTTAGTTGGCCTTCTGTAATTGAATCAAACCAAAGATTTCCTGGATTAAGTTCGTCGCTAGATATATTTACAACATCAATGTCAGCAGCCAATATTAAAAAAGATGAGAGTTTAGTTTTAGATGGTACTAACTTGTTACCCTACTTAACAGGAGAACGAAAAGGAAATCCGCATGATAAATTATTTTGGAGAAAGTTAGAAGAGTCAGCAGCAAGAATAGGACAACATAAATTAATAGGCCTTGAAAATTTTGGCTATACATTTTACAATTTAGAGAATGATTTAGGAGAAACTACAGATTTGTCTAGGCAAGAAAAATCAAAGTTTACTAATGCAGTCAACGAATTCAAATTATGGGAAACACAATTAATGAATCCACTTTGGGGTGAGGAAAGAGAATGGATGGATGTTACTTATCATATACACCAGAGATTGATGAAAAATGAAGAAGTATTGTATGACAATCCGAGAGCAATGAAAAAAATGAATCGATAATGAACGAAGAATTATAATTTTTTATATTAAGATGAATAAACCAATAAAATACTTTCTAGCAATAATTTTATCTGTATTTATTACGATATCCTGTAAACAAAAAAATGCAATATCAGATTCGAAGGACTTGAAAAGTGAGTTTACCTATCAAAAAATCACAGGAATTGGAAAAGACTCAGTATATAACCGGAGAGATAATAGTGATATTATTAAGGTAAATGACACGTATTATATATGGTATACACGTATGAATAGTCCCGTAACATCTGGGTATTGGGGAACTATATGGTATGCAATATCAAAGGATGAAGGTTATACTTGGGAAGAACAAGGATTAGCTCTTGATTTAGGAGAAGAAGGTAAGTTTGATAGTCATTCTGTTTTTACACCAAATATTTTGACACATAATGGAAAATATTATTTGTATTACACTGGAGTAAAGCCAACACCAGGTAATAAAAATAAAGAATTTGAAGGAAATTCTACAACCGATATAACAGCAATAGGACTTGCAGTGGCAGATAACCCTAATGGTCCATTTGTTAGAGTAGAAAACAATCCTATTCTAGAAATTAGTAGTGTCCCTTCAGATTTTGATAGCTTTAGAGTTGACGATGCTAGCTTATTGGTAAGAGACGAAAAAATATGGTTGTTTTATAAAGGAAGATCATTTATTGATGGTAAAGGAGGTCCTAAAAAAACGAAAATGAGTGTTGCTTATGCTGATAAAGGAGAAGGGCCTTTTGTAAAACACAAAGGTGCTTTGTTGGATAAAAGCCATGAGGTATTAATTTGGAAAAAGGATAGAGGAGTAGCTTCTTTAGCATCGATTAACGCAACAATAAATTATGCAAAAGATGGCAAGCATTATATAGTCCTACAAGATAGTCTTAAAAAAATACCAAAAGCACCAGGTTTGTATCGACCGCATTTAGAAAACGGAAACCCTGATGTTGAAACTTCAGGTTGGGGGATTTCAATGATTCAAAAGAAAGGTTTGACATATTTAGTCCGATTTGAAATGAAATAAATATGAAAAAAAATATTATTTTGTTTCTGTGTTTATTGTCACAATTCATTTTTTCTCAAACAATATATTCAAACGAATATACATATGAAAATGCTGTCAAAGAGAATGACATATCTTTTTATGTGGATAATAGTATACCATATGTTTATACAGGTCAAAATGAATTAAAAATGCCTTATAGGTTATTTCTACCTCCAAATTACAGCCCTAAAAAGAAATATCCTTTGGTGCTTTATTTACATGGAGCAGGATCTAGAGGGGAGGACAATGTAAAACAATTACGATCGTGGGTTGCTGGGTGGATGGATAACCAAGTGCAACAAAAAAATCCTTGTATCATTTTAATGCCGCAATGTCCTAAAAAACAAAAATGGGTAAATGTACCTTGGAAAAAAGGCTCCTATAAGGTGAAAGATATTCCTTTGAGCTCTCCTATGAAATTAGCTAAAAATGTTTTAGACAAAGTAATTTCGAAAAATGCTGTAGATAAAAAACGTATTTATGTAATGGGGTGTTCTATGGGGGGCTACGGTACTTGGAATTTTGTAATGCGTTACCATAAAATTGTAGCAGCTGCAATTCCAATTTGTGGAGCTGGAGATCCATCTATGGCAAGAACAATTAGAAAAGTTCCAATTTGGGCGTTTCATGGGGATGTAGATTCTACCGTTCCTCTTTCTGGTTCAACAGATATGGTTGAATCATTATACGCTCAGAAAAAGAACAAAGCACGTTTAACTATTTATAAAAACGTCGGTCATAATTCATATGAATATGCATGGAAAAATCCAGAACTGATCAATTGGTTGTTCAATCAAAAAAAACGTACTAAGAATTAGTAATATGGAAAGAAAGATTCAGTTAATTTTTATAACCTTCATGTGTGTTACTCTAGTTTGTAGTTCTTTACAAGCGCAATCACAAGAAGTGAAAGATGGTTTAAATATTGGGGAGATGATAAAGCCTCTTAGTAACGATGGAATTTTTAGAGATTCACTTTATTACAATTGGGGAAGTTCTATAATAAAAGATGAAAAAGGAAAATATCATTTGTTTTATTCTAGATGGAAAAGAGAATATACTTTTTCTGGTTGGTTAACTTTTTCAGAAATAGCGCATGCTGAATCTAAAAATCCAACAGGGCCTTGGGAATATAAAGAAACGGTTTTAAAAGGGAGAGGAAATGGACACTGGGATGGTATTACAGCTCACAATCCTAAAATAAAATATTTCAACAACAAATACTACTTATACTATATTTCTACAAATTTAGATGATACAGAATTCACGAATCAAGATTTAATAGACTTAAGTACGGTACCTTTAAAAGATAAAAAGAGGATGATGCTTCGTGAAAATCAAAGGACAGGTGTTGCTGTTTCAAAATCATTAAACGGTCCATGGAAAAGGATGAACAAAGCATTATTAGAACCTTCTGGTCCAATTGCAACAATAACTGTAAACCCTGCAATTAGTAAAGGAAAAGATGGTAAATACTACTTGATTATTAAAGGAGACAAACCCAACGAGAAAAAATTCATAAGAAACCAAGCTATTGCTGTTTCTGATAGTCCTACGGGGCCTTTTACCATACAACCAAAACCTGTTATTGGAAACTTAGACACAGAAGATGTTTCTATGTGGTATGATGAAAAAATGAACGCATTTTATGCCATTTTTCATGCGCATTCTTACATTGGATTAATGACATCTTCAGGTGGTTTGAACTGGAAAAAAGCAGAACATTATAAGGTAACTGATAAAAAAATAACCCTTGATGATGCTACTATTTTTAAACCCGGTCGCATGGAACGTCCTTTTGTTTATATTGAAAATAATGAACCGACGGTATTGTGTTTTGCTATAAAAAAAGGGAATGATTCCTATACTGTCTTTTTACCATTAAAAAATGACTAGCAATGAGTTTTAGACAAACTACATATCAAAAAATTAAAATACAATCTTAGAAACGAATAAAACAATGTTCAATATAGATAACTGTTTAAATACCAAAGTAATAATGAAATATCTATGCTCACTTTTTTTACTGATGTCTTTTGTCAGTTGTAAACAAACTAACGAAGAAGTATTAAAATCACCTTTAAAAATATGGTTTGAACACCCTACAACTAAATGGAATCGAGGACTTCCTATAGGAAATGGAAATTTGGGTGCTATGATTTATGGTACACCTGAAAAAGAAATCATTTGTTTAAACGAAGAAACTATTTGGACTGGAGGGAAAGACTATAATAGAGATAAAAAAGATGCGGGAAAATATATTGATACCATTCAAAAATTGTTATTCGCTAAAGAATATATGCAAGCAGAAGAGGTTGTTCAAGATAAAATTTTAAATAAAAGATTGCCATGGGGTAAAAACACCTATCAAATGTTAGGGAATTTGTTTATAGAAACCTCAAATTTAGATTCTATCATAAATTACAAAAGAGAATTAGATATTAGAAATTCTATCGCTACGACTACATTTAAAAATAATGGTGTTAGTTTTAAAAGAACGTATTTTTCTAGTTTTCCAGACAAAGCAATGGTTTATAAATATACTACCGATGCTAAAGGAAAAATAAATATTTCTGCTTGGATAAAACGTAGCGAACAAACTAAAATTATAACATCTGAAAATCGTATCGAGTTTTCAGAACATGTAGGTAACGGACATGGTGTTAAATATCATGCTATTGTTGATTTTGAAACCAAAGGAGGTACATCTAAAATTGAAAATGGAAAATTAATAATCACTAATGCAGACGAGGTAATCATTAAAGTAGTTGCTTCTAGTAACTACAGAGGTTTAAACCCTGAAAAGGAATGTAATGTTGCATTAAATAAAATAAAAAACAGTTCTTACAGTGAACTTTTAGATAAACATGTTTCAGATTATCAGGCATTATTCAATAGAGTTGATTTTAAGATATCAGACAAAACAGGAGATGAATTACCAACAGACGTTCGTTTAAAGAAAGTGAAAAATGGCGAGACTGATAATTATCTAACACAATTACAATATCAATTTGGAAGATACTTATTAATCAGTAGTTCTAGACCTGGGAATTTACCAGCTAATTTACAAGGTATTTGGGCAGATGGATTTACTCCGCCTTGGAATTCAGATTATCATATCAACATCAATATTCAAATGAATTATTGGATGGCAGAAATGACAAACCTTGCAGAATGCCATGAACCTTTCTTAGAGTATATAGATGGTTTACGTGAAATGGGAAGACTTACTGCGAAAAGAACTTATAATTCTCGTGGTTTTGTTGCACATCATACTAGTGATGCATGGCATTCTACTGCGGCTTTTGGAAAAGCGAGGCACGCTATGTGGCCTATGGGAGCAGCTTGGTGTTGTGAACATTTATTTACCCATTATGAATATACAGAAAATAAAGAGTACCTGAAAAACAAGGCGTATCCTATCATGAAAGAAGCTGCATTGTTTTTTGTTGATTTTATGGTTACAGATCCTAATACAGGTGTTTTAGTGAGTGGGCCGTCTATTTCTCCAGAGAATAATTTCTTAACAGCATCGGGAGAGAAAGCGACTTTAAATATGGCTCCTACAATGGATCGTGCTATTGTTTTTGAATTGTTTAACAACTGTATTAAAGCAGCAGAAATTTTAAATATTGATAAAGATTTTAGAGCTATTCTAAAAAATAAAATAAAACAAATGCCACCACTTAAAATTGGTAAAGATGGCAGATTGTTAGAGTGGGCAGAAGAATTGGAAGAGGCAATGCCTGGGCATAGACATATTTCTCATTTATATGCCCTGCATCCATCTAATCAAATATCAAAAACAAAAACACCAGAGCTTTTTGAAGCTGCAAAAAAAACCATAGAGGGGCGCTTGTCTAGAGGAGGTGGTCATACGGGTTGGAGTCGCGCTTGGATTATTAATTTTTATGCACGTTTGTTAGAAGGAGAAAAAGCATACAATAACATTGTTGCATTACAGAGAAAATCAACATTACCAAACCTTTTAGATGTGCATCCGCCATTTCAAATTGATGGTAACTTTGGTGTCGTTTCAGGAATTACAGAAATGTTATTACAAAGTCATAATGATGAGGTTCATGTATTACCTGCATTGCCAGCTGCATGGGGATCAGGAAGTATCAAAGGAATTGTTGCTAAAAAAGGGTTTGAAGTTGATATCACATGGGAATTGGGGAAACTAAAAAAACTCGTAATAAAGTCTAAATTAGGTAATAATTTAAGACTTCGTTATCAAGATGAAGTAAAGGAAAGATCGACTACGAAAGGAGAGGTTTTGGAATTAGAATATTAATTAATAGAGCTAATCATTTATTACTATATCCTAATTATTAACTCTTTTGAATAAAACTGGCTCATTTTAAATATAACTACAGTGCAATTTATCTAATTAAGATTCAAAATGACAGAATAATTCTTATTATAATTAAACTTTATATTGATGAAATTCATTCGATTACCACTTTTAACTATTTCTGTTTTTCAATATTTTTTATTTCTTGTAAAAACTCTAAAATTAATATTCTAAAAACTACTTGAAAAGTAATTTCCAAGTAGTTTTATTCATTAATAAATCAGCATTATTAAGTTGTAATTTATAATGTTAATCAATCATTAGTTTTTTTATAACAATTGTTTCTCCATTACTAATTAACTCAATAAAATAGAGACCCGTTAAAAGGTTATCAGTACTTACTTCGTATGATTTAAAATCTTTGCTTGTAATTGTTTTTTGAGAAATTACTGTTGAACCTGAAATATTTGAAATGCGTATTTCAAGATGCTTTCCTTCTAAAGTAGAATTGTAGTTTAAATAGAAATTGTTTCCCGATTTTACAGGGTTAGGGTATATATTTAAATCTTTTTCTGCATTAACCGATTCGTCTAAAACAGTTGTTTTGTTTTTTGAAGATGTTTTAGATGCTGTATTGGTATCTCTATTGGTAATAGTCCACTGAACAAAAGTTCCTCCCCATGAACTAGCTCCAACTGCAACAGCATCATTTGATAAAACATTTAACCTTGTGTTATGTCCTTTATTTTGTATAAAAAATTTATTGTTTCCGGTAGGGATTAATTTCCATTTTACCCAATCTCCTGAAAAAGAACCATCACCTAGTCTTACCGAGCTTTCATTAGATACTGCACTTGACATTCCTTGCAACCGCATTCCATTTGCTAAGCATTGTATATAAACATAACCAGAACCAGCATCAATAAACTCCCAATATGTTCTAGAATTATTATCTGTTACACTAGTACTTATTACATCTGTATCTGCATTATTACTTTTTAAACGTTGATTGGCACCAACATTATCTATATAATATGTTTGAGTTGTATTAGTATCTGTTTGGAAAAGATTATTATTTTTTAGAAAATTAGCCATTTCCCATAAACAATCTTCAAACTGTACACGTCCTGTATTAAAGAAAGCATGTGGTTCTCCCGGATATATTACTGTTCTTGCATTTCCTCCAGCATTATTTATAGCTGCTTCAAATAGCGTACTTTGTGTATGATTAATGGTAGTATCATTATCACCATGTAAAAGTAATGTAGCCGGTGGGTTGTTTCTTAAATTAAAAATTGAAGAATTAGCAGCACAAGAAGGTACACAAAATTCATAAACAGAAGACCCTCCAAAAGGAAATGAGCTTCCTGGGTTTTGAGAAAAGTTATAAATCCCATTAAAACCTACAAAAGCTTTGATGTCATCATGTTCTTGAGAAAAAAGAGACGCTAATGGTGTACCAGCAGACCCCCCACTTAAAAATATTTTATCTAAATCAAAATTATATGTACTTGCATTACTAATAGCCCATTGATAAGCAGATTCAATATCCTCTAAGGCTAGTGCAAACGTTCCATTAGAGCCAATAGTTCGATAAGCAATTTCTAAGGTAGCAATCCCTAATTCTTCTGCTAAATAATCACTATGCGGACTTACAGACGTGCTTGATTCGGCAGCTGTTCCACCAGACCATCCACCACCATGGACCCATATGTGAACAGGTACTTTATTAGATCTATCTGTTGGTAAAGCTACTTGAAGCGGTATACTATGTGCGCCATTATTTCTAGTTACTAGAGGTTCTATTCTAATTCTTTCTAGTCCAAAATCTTCTGGAGTATCAACAATAAATTCATATTCAACAGTATCAGAATTATATGTAATTCCAGCTTCAGATTCTATTGATGGATCTATACGTATTGTAATTAAATCACCTGCTGTCCAACTGGAGTTATGATTTACTGAAAGAGCAGTTGAGGATGATGAACTCCAAGAAATAGTATTATTAGCAAGTATTTTATTTATATATACATCAATATTGCTTGTTTCCTGTAAATTAACATCATCGTTAAATGTTAATGTTATACTTTCATTAATGCCTAATTGCGTTGCATTATTTGCATTAGGACTATGACTGTCTACTTTAAAATTAGTAACAATATTTCTATCGGTAATTTTCCATTGAGAAAAGGCTGCACCCCAAGCTATATTTCCAAAAGAAATTTCAGAATTACTATTTACATTTAATCTAGTATTATGTCCTTTATTGTCTATAAACCAATTATCTCCTGTTTTTGTTAATATCCATTTAACCCAATCACCCGTAAAAGTTGCATCAGCTAAAACTATTGAGGTTTCGTTAAAAGCATTAGATAAACCTTGTAACCTTTTACCGTTAGCAAAGCAGTCTATATATACATAACCATTTCCTGCATCTTTAAATTCCCAATAGCCTCTCCAACCTGTATCGGTTGTATTCGCCGTTATTGCATCATTATCTGCGTTATTACTCTTTAAACGTTTATTATCTCCAACATTATCTATATAATATTCGCCACCTGCAATAAAAGTAGAAAGATCTTGTGCATGATTAGACGTAATAATAAAAACAAATAATAAAAAAGCATAGTTTAATTTGTGTGAATTTTTTTTCATTTTTTTTTAGTTTTACATTAAATTAGTCGAACTAAGGTAAATAAATGAAAACCTTTTTTGTAGTAATTTTGTCTCAAAACTAGAGTGAAAATGTATATAAAAGGCTTAATTGTAAGGTGTTAATGCTATAGTGCTCCAATAACGTATTGCAGGCTTTTCAGATTTTAAAATTGATTCAAAATAAAAGTCCGATTCTTTCGAACCGGACTTTCTATTATCAAATTATTTAAAATTTTTAAATAATTATTATTGTTTTAATTTTTTATGACTTTAGAAGTATCTAATACTAACCCATTTTCATCTATAGATTTTACTAAATAAATGCCACTTTTAAGATTATTCATATCTGCACCATCTGTTATAGTTTGAGAAGATACTTTAGCACCTAAAATGTTATAAATTTCTACACTGTGAACATTTCTTGAAGAAAAATATAAACGATCTTTAACAGGGTTAGGGTAAGTGTTAAAAATTTCTTTGGTTTGGCTATTGGTAGAAAGCGTACCTCCCCCAAAAAGAGTCGTAATATTAGCTTGTGATAAAGCTGTTTGGTAAACTTCAATATTATCCATTCTCATTTGTAAATCTGCAGTTCTTCCATCACCTCTTACACCATTGCTCGTAAACGCACCTGTTGTTGGATTTATATGTCTTGTTCCTGTGGATTTAACAGAATTTTGACCATTAAAACCTATATAAAACTTTCTATCAGTCCAATCTCCACTTGTTTGCGCTGACTCTGAAAGAAGTCTCTCAACCCCCTCTACGTACATTCTGTATAGTTTATCAGTATCATTATAAGTTACAACTATTTCTCTATATGCTGGAGTTGCAGTTCCATAAACAAAACCACCAGTTGTCGATCCTATTCCAGAATTATCTCCAAAACCAGTAGTAAATCCACCGTTTCTTGCTGTTACTCTATCGTCTTTATAAGTACCACCATCGTTTCCTGTAATGGTAAATATTCCACAATCTGTACTTGTCATACGATGTCCAAAAACAGAAAGATTTAATCTTACACTATAACTGCTAGTTCCTAAAGCTGTTTCATCAATAATAACATGTCCTGTATAATCTGTTTGTAGTAATTTATTACCATCTACATCTTTAACTACATTATCAAATTGATTTCGTTGTGTAAATAATTCAGCATTTACAAGATCTCCTCCTTCTTCAATAAAATAATGTGAATTATTACCTATGAAGGCAACAATTGAATCACTAAAAACACCAGGTGTTTCTGGAGTTTCATAAAAATCTTGAGGGTTAATACTTGTAATTCCTGCGGGTAAATTGTTAAGTGGATCTGCTGCTTCAAAATTTACACTAGCTGATGGTGTTTGAGAGAAAGCTAAAAAGCTAAAACATAAAAATACAAATGTTGAGTAATTTTTTTTCATTTTAATAAAATTTAAATATGATTAATTATATGGTATTAAAATTACTTTATAAGAATGAATTTTTAGTATACAACGGTTTCATGTTTGGGGTAAAAATGTTGCTAACATGCTTTTAGAGTATTATATCTTACTAATAAATGATATTATTTGATTTTTCATCAAATTCAAGCGAGTAATTAGGATTTTTTTCAGTAGGGATATGAACTTTTGTTTTTAACCTCCAATTCTCTAATTTTTTGTATAGTTCTTTTGCTTTTTCAGGATGTGAATTTGTTAGGTTATTTTTTTACCTATATCATTATATAAATTATAAAGCTCTAATACGTCATCATCTTCAAAATAGTGTTGTAGTTTCCAGTGACCAGAAAAAACAACCAAGCCTCCTGGTCTTTATAAAGTGTAATTATTTAGTTCAAATTTTTATGTTTTTTTATATACTCAGTAGGACTCATTCCGTATTCTTTTTGAAAACATTTACCAAAATATTTTTGATTATTAAAACCAGTCATATATGCTATTTCAGAAAGGTACAATTCATTCTTTTTTAGTAGTTGTTCTGCTCGTTTTAATCTAATTTTTTTAATAAAGTTTACAGGTGTATCATTTAAAATAGCGTGAACTTTTCTATATAAATTAGCTCTACTCATTCCTACTTCAGAAGCAAGATATTCTACACTTAACAAGTTATCATTCATAGAGTTTTCAATAATAGTTACCAATTTTCGAATAAATTTATCGTCGTTTGAATCAATTACAATTTCTGAGGGTTCAGCAGTTATTACTTTACTATATTGTTCCTTAAGTTGTTTTCTACTTATTAATAAATTTTTAACCTTCCATTTTACAAATTCTAAACTAAATGGTTTTTCAATATAATCACTTGCGCCGAGACTTAAGCATTCAATTTTAGTTTCTTCAGAGTTTTTGGCAGTAAGCATAAATATGGGGGTATTGCTTATTTCAGGAGTGTTTTTAATATTTTTAAGCATCGATATGCCATCTTCTATTGGCATTAATATATCGCTAATAATAAGTTGTGGTTTCTCTTTTAAAACTGCTTGATATCCTTCTTTACCATTTGAAGCTTCTTTAACATGAAAATCGTTTTTCAATTCTTCTTTAACCATATCCCTTAAATCTTTATTGTCTTCTACAATTAAGATTTTTGGTTTATTGGATTTTGGTTTAGATTTTGCTTTATGAGCTTCAACTACTTCTTCTATAATCTGAAATTCAGAATTTTTAATAAAGTTCTTTTTTAAAGGTTCAGCTACTTCTATACGTTCTTCTTTGCTATACCTTTTTTTGTTAATAGGAAGATGAAAAGTGAATTTAGTAAATACATTTTCTTTACTTTCTACTTTAATAGTACCATGATGTCTCTCAATTAATTTGTGTACTAATTCCATTCCAATTCCAGTTCCAGGAATAGTATTGCGATGTGTTTGTGTTGCTTGGTAATATCTATCAAAAACAAATGGTAAATCTTTCTCAGGTATGCCAATACCATTATCTTTAATACAGCATTTTATATAGGTTCCTTTTTCAAATCTTGAAGCTTTTGAGTCTTTTTCACTAATTGTTATTGATGTTAAATAAAGGCTTATTTCTCCATGTTCTGATGTGTACTTAAATGCATTAGAGAGAAGGTTAAAAAGTATCTTTTCTAAGATATCTACATCATACCAGCCTCTAATTTCTTTTTCTACTGAAATGAATTCATATTTAATATTATAAATTTTTGCGAAATCATTAAATGCATTTTTAATAATCTCAAGATCTTTTACAATATTATTTTTAGATATCCTTAATTTGAGCTTGCCTTCTTCAAATTTACGGATGTCCATTATCTGATTTATTAACCTACGCATCCTAAGGGTATTGTTGTAAATACGTTGTGAGGTTAATGGACTTAATGTGAAATTCTTTTCTTTTATTACTTTTTCAATCGTTCCGAAAATTAATGAAAGTGGTGTTCTTAGTTCATGCGAAATATCGGTGAAGAACACCATTTTCATTCTGTTATGTTCGTTGTCTTTTTCTCTACTTATAGTTTCTTTTACTAAATTCTTTTTTAGACCATACCATCTTCTAATTAGTGCAATACTTATAAAAAATAGAATGGCTATTAATATGCAATAAGTAAAAATAGCTCCGTAACTTTTCCAAAAAGGTGGTTTTATTGTGAATTTTAGTTCTGTTGACGTCTCATTCCAAACTCCATCACTACTAGAACTTTTTACTTTAAATATATAGTTGCCAGGAGATAGGTCGTTGTAATTTGCATTTCTATTTGATGCATTAGTATAAATCCAATAATTATTTAAACCTTCTAATTTATATGCATATTCATTTTTAATTGGTGCTGTAAGGTCTAATGAAGAGAAGTTAACAACAATATTGTTTTGATTATAAGGTAAAACTATAGCGTTTTCAGTATTAATATTGATACTGCTTGACGCGCTTAATTCTGAATTTGTTTGGTCAGCTTTTGTTGCTCCGAGTGTAATGAAACTAGTAATTACTGTTTCAGGAATTTTTGTGTTTTGAGAAAACTTATCTGTTAAAACAGTATAAAAACCTTCGGGGCATCCAAAGTAGATATTATTCTTTTCTGTATCAGATGAGCTTGAATTATATACAAACTCATTTTCTTCAATACCATCCTCAAAACCAAAATTTCTAAATTTTTCATTTTTTAAATCAAAACGAATCAAGCCATCTTGTGTACTTAACCATAAGTTACCTTTTTTGTCTTCCTCAATCGATGAAATGATATTTGACATTAATCCGTTTGACTTACTAAAATGTTTAAATTTATCCGATTTTTTAAGATATAAATTTAATCCGCCACCTCTAGTTCCTATCCAAATGTTTTGTTGATGATCTTCATGTAAACTTAAAATAGCGTTAGATGTTAAGCCTTTTTCTATAGATGGGGAATATTTTTTTATAGATTCATTATTAAAGTCAATTTTAAAGAGTCCTTCGCCTCTCGTGCCAACCCATAATTCATTGTTTTTTGTAAATAGTAAAGCTGATGTGTGATTATTGGCTAACATAGCTTTAACTTCTTTCTTAAATTTTGATATTTCATTTTCTGAATTAACTATATCTACACCACCATTCCATAGACCAACCCATGTCTCGTTTTTATTAATAACAACAATATCGGTTATTAAGTTTTTAAACTTTTTAATTTCTATTAATTCTAAATCTTTTTTGTTAGGCGTGTATTTTTCTGTACCATATAGAATATTCCCACTCACTAATATCAGCTTATCTTTTTCGAAGTTTTGAGAAACAAGACTAACATCATTAATACCAGTTTTAATTTTGTAATATTTATTTAATTCTGGGTTATAGTTATATAAACCATCATTCATCCCAACAAGAATTGTATTTGATGAATAAGATAAAACACTTCTAGCTTTAGAATTATCATTATAACTACTTGTTTCTATCTTATTAAAATCAAAAATTGATGTTTTGTTTAAGTATTTGTTGATTCCTTTTAAAGAACTTATCCATAAGTTTCCAAAAGAGTCAAATATTGTGTTAGTGATATGATTGCTTTTTAAATTACCTGTTGACGATTCTTGTGAAAAATAAGCGAAACTATAATTATTGTCTTTTCTTGTAGCTTTAAATAAACCATCAGTTGTTCCTATCCATATATCATCGTTTATAGGGTCAAGTGTTAATGAAGTTGCAGATGAATTAGAAGAATAAGAATTCATGAAATTTGGGTAGCTCTCTAAAATTTCAACTTTAAAGTCCATTTTATTATAACCTAGAATAAAAAGACCTTTAGTTGTAAGGGTTATTATTTTATTATTTTCATATAGCTTTATAGATTTAATGTTTTCTTTAAAGTTGCTTTGAATATATTCTTTTTTGTCATTTAAGATAAAAATTCCTTTTGGTGTACCTAACCAATGTCTTCTAAAATTATCTTCAACAAAAGAATTAATTTGTCTTTCAATCCTGATTAAATTAGAGTCGTTTTCATAATTGAATTTGGTATCAAAATTAATTTCATCAAATTCTATATTTGGTTCAATTTTAACTAATCCCGTATATCTTAAGTTGGCCCAAATATTTCCATTAGAAGATTTATGGAGTACAGTTGATGTGATGTTTTTGTAAAAACCTTTGAACTTCTTTTCTTTTCTATTAAAATGAATTAAGTAACTTTCACTTCCAATCCATAAATTTTTATTGTCATCTTCGATAATGGAGTTAATACCATTATTAGGAATTGAGTGTGGATTAAAAACGTCTAGTTGATACGATGTTAAATTATTTCCATCGTAACTGTATAATCCATTATTGCTACCTATCCATAGATACCCAAAACTATCTACAAATAATGTGTTAACGTTTTTGTTAAAAGGGATACCTTGTATTTCTAAGTCATGAAAATAAGTTTTTGAGGATTGTGAAAAACTTATTGCAAAACTAAAAATAAAAAGAAAAACCCAAATGTATTTTGATCTATTAGTTTTTTTTAGAAAGTACACGCGTATTGTTATTTAGTTATGTTGGTACAATATCTTCTTGGTAAATATCTGAAAAACATTATTATAAAAATAATGTCACAGAGACTGTTCTACAATATCCAATATTTTAAAGGGGGATCATAATTTATCAAGAATAAACATGTTGTTTGTTGGGGGTAGTAATGTTGCGTGGTGAGAGAATTTTACTATTTTTACCCTGTTGCAACATATATAGGTGCTAAATGAGAATTATAGACTTGTTAATGTTTGTAGTTTTGATTTTGTTGTAAAATGGTTTACTGCGCTTATAAAAATAAATAAATGATTAAGTTTTCTTTGCACATATTAATCTTAAGTATAGCTTTACTTTTTATGTCGTGTGATTTCTCGAATAAAGATCAAAAAAATAATTCTATCGCGCAAAATCAAGATGTTATTAATCAAAAACAGCCCAATATTATATATATTCTAGCAGATGATTTAGGGTATGGAGATTTAAGCTGCTATGGTCAAGAAATGTTTAAAACACCTAATATAGATAGATTGGCTTCTCAAGGAATGTTGTTTACTCAACATTATTCTGGTAGTACAGTTTGTGCGCCTTCAAGGTCTGCTTTACTTACTGGAATGCATACAGGGCATACTGTAGTTAGAGGAAACAAAGAAATTCAGCCAGAAGGTCAATATCCTATACCAGATGACACTTATACACTAGCTGAAGCTATGAAAAGCGCAGGTTATAAAACTGGAGCTTTTGGAAAATGGGGGCTTGGTTTTCCTGGTTCTGAAGGCGATCCTATAAGTCAAGGGTTTGATACGTTCTATGGTTATAATTGTCAACGTTTAGGGCATCATTACTTCCCAGATCATTTATGGTCTAATAAGGATTCTATTGTTTTAACAGAAAATTTAGGATTATTAAAAGGAGCATATGCGCCTATTTTAATTCAAGAAAAAACATTACAGTTTATTGAAAAAAATAAATCTAATCCATTTTTCTTATATGTCGCTTCAATTATTCCACATGCAGAACTCGCAGCTCCAGAAGAATTTATAGAAAAATATAGAAATAAGTTTCTTCCAGAAAAAGTTTTTAATGGTGTTGATGATGGTCCAAACTATAGAAAAGGGGCTTATGCATCTCAAAATGAGTCTCATGCGGCTTTTGTAGCTATGGTCGACTTATTGGATGTGCAAGTAGGAGAAATTATGGATAAAGTCAAAGCGCTTGGAATTGAAGATAACACTATTATTATTTTCACTTCAGACAATGGACCTCATAAAGAAGGCGGAGCAGATCCTAGTTATTTTAATAGCAATGGTGATTTAAAAGGAACCAAAAGAGATTTGTATGAAGGAGGTATTCGAGTACCTATGATTGCAAAATGGACAGGGAAAATAAAGGCAGGTAGTAAAACAGATCATATTTCTGCATTTTGGGATGTTTTTCCAACATTTTCAGATGTTGCTGGAGTTAATATTCCACAAAACATAGATGGAATTTCATTTTTACCAGAACTTTTAGATAACAAAAGTGATCAAAAAAAACATGATTATTTATATTGGGAGTTTCACGAAAAGGGTGGGAGACAGGCTATTAGAATGGAAGATTGGAAAGCAGTAAAATACAATGTGCTAAAAACACCAAATAAACCCATGGAACTTTATAATCTTGCTAATGATATAGGCGAAGAAAACAATGTTGCTATGCAGTTTCCTGAAATTGTGAAACAAATGGAGGCTTTTTTCCTTGAAGCAAGAACACCTTCAGATGTTTTTACATTTAGTCAAGAAACGTTTTTAAATGTCGATTAATGAGTTGGTTTTAAGTTAAAAAAACAATAATCGCACATAGTATTAATCGCTCTAAATTTTTATTTTGGAAGCATTTTTCATATTCGGCAGACTATAAAATCTACAATTTTCGAAGCTAATTTTGATGTTTGATTATCGATATCTAAAGTTGGGTTAATTTCTGCAATATCACATGAAATTACTTTATTGCTTTTTAAAATAAACTCTAAGATTAAAAAGAAAAAGTGAGGTGAAAATCCTAAGGTAGAAGGAGCGCTCACTCCAGGAGCATAAGCGGAAGAAAATCCATCCATATCAATCGAAATGTATAAATAATCATTTTGTTCAATAAAAGATTGTAGCTGTTTTTTTAAAATTTTGATGTGCTTTTTTGAAATGGTACACTTAAAATTAGAAACGTAATCAACATCATTTTCTTTAGCGATACTGAATAGTTCCTTGGTATTTGATTGTTGCTGAATTCCAATAACAAAATAACCTACGGGTTGATTTGTTGTTTTTGATTCCGAAATAATTTGATTGAAAGGTGTTCCTGAATTTGGACTTTCATCGATAGGTCGAAGATCAAAATGAGCATCAAAATTTATAATACCAATTTTGTTTTTTTGTTTGTTCTTTAAGGCTTCTTTTATACCCATAAAATGTCCGTAGGCAATATCATGCCCACCACCCAAAACCATTGTTAAGGTGTTATTTGAAATTAAATGACTAACTGTTTTTGATAAGGCCTTTTGACAGGCTTCCATATCGTTGTTAATACAAATGAGATTTCCAAAATCTGTTATATGATTAGAATCAAAATGAATCGGTAATTTAGCTAAATGTTGTCTTATGAAATTTGGGGCTTCTTTTGCTCCAATTCGTCCTTGATTTCGTTTTACGCCCTCATCACAGGAATAACCAATTATTCCAATGTTAGTATTCGTTTCTTTTTCGTTTAGATTAACTAATTCGATTAATTCATGCCAATATTGGGGTTTTAATTCTGAGTTGGATTGTCTACCTGTCCAATAATTTTTTTCAGCTGGTTTATAATGAACATTTATGTCTTCAAAGAAATTCTTCATAGCATACTTTTATTTAATGTCTTCTCCTTTAATGTAGATGGCGTCTATGTGGTTTGTTCCAAACGAATAGGGGATAACACCGTAAGAATTAATGGGTTTGGTGATCATAAAATTTGCCGATTTTCCTATGGAGATAGAACCAACTTCGTTTTCTAGTCCCATGGCATATGCACCGTTAATAGTGGCTGCATTAATGGCTTCTTCTGGAGTCATATTCATTTTAATACATGCGGTAGAAACTACAAAATTCATGTTTCCACTTGGCGAAGATCCCGGATTGTAATCGGTTGCCAATGCTAGAGGTAATCCAGTATCTATTATTTTACGCGCTGGTGTGTACGGGATCCCTAAAAAGAAAGAGCATCCAGGTAATGCTACAGGCATTGTTTGAGTGTTTTTTAAGGCTTCAATATCTTCTTTTCGCATAATTTCTAAGTGATCTACAGAACGGGCGTTATGTTTAATACCTACTTGTACACCTCCAATGGCTGTAAATTGATTAACATGAATTTTAGGCGTTAAGTTGTGTTTTTTTCCAGCTTCTAAAAGTAAGTTGGTGTCTTTAACAGAAAAATAACCCGTTTCGCAAAACACGTCTATATAGTCGGCCAATTTCTCCTTAGAAATTTCTGGTAATATGTCATGGATAATTAGCTTAAGGTAATCGTCCTTTCTGTTTTTATATGCTTTAGGGATGGCATGCGCACCCAGGAAAGTAGCTTTAATTTTGATGGGATAGTTGTCTTTTAATCGCTTTATAACCCGAAGCATTTTTAATTCCGCTTCAAGTGTTAATCCATAACCAGATTTTATTTCAATAGCTCCAGTTCCTAATTTAATAACGGCTTCTAATCTGGTTTTGCTTTGGTTGTATAGATCATCTTCCGAAGTGTTTTGTAATGTTTTAGCCGAATTCAAAATACCACCGCCTTTATTGGCTATCTCTTCATAAGTTAATCCATTTATACGATCAACAAATTCAGCTTCACGATTACCAGCAAAAACAAGATGTGTATGCGAATCACACCATGAAGGCAAAATCATTTTGTTTGTAACATCGATAGTGTTATCTACTTTTTCAGAAGGACAATTATCCATGTGTCCAAAACTTGAAATTTTACTGTTTTCAACTAATAAATAAGCGTTTTTAATAGACGGAAGCTCTTTCATGGCCTTTCCAGAAACAAAGGCAATAGGCTCATGTCTTACTTGTAATAATTCTTTTATGTTTATAAAAAGTGTCCGCATTAAAAAAGAGTATTTAATAATTCATCATCTACTAAGTTAGCTAATGTTACTTTAAGCGTTGGCGTGCGTTCCATTTCTCGCTTAATAGCAAATAGGGCTTCTTTGTTTCTCGCCCAACTTCGTCTTGCTATACCGTTATTAACATCATAAAATAACATGTTTTTAAGTTTTTGTTCAGCTTCTTTTGTGCCGTCTAAGAGCATTCCAAATCCACCATTAATGACTTCTCCCCAGCCAACGCCGCCACCATTATGTATAGAAACCCAAGTGGCACCTCTAAAACTATCGCCTATAACATTTTGAATCGCCATATCTGCTGTGAATTTGCTGCCATCATATATATTTGAAGTTTCTCTATATGGAGAATCCGTTCCGCTCACATCATGGTGATCTCGTCCTAAAACAATAGGTCCAATTTTGCCTTCTGCGATGGCGTTATTAAAAGCTAAAGCTATTTTGCTTCTTCCTTCTGCATCTGCATAGAGTATGCGGGCTTGAGACCCCACAACCATATTGTTTTTTTTAGCAGCTTTTATCCATGTTATATTATCTTGAAGTTGCAGTTGAATATCATCAGGAACCTGTTTACTAATGTCTTCTAAAACGTCCAAAGCAATTTGATCTGTTCTATCTAAATCTTCAGATTTACCAGATGCACAAACCCATCTAAAAGGTCCGAAACCGTAATCGAAACACATAGGTCCTAAAATATCTTGAACGTAAGATGGGTATTTAAAATCGATATTATTAGGTGCCATAACATGGGCACCTGCTCGTGAAGCTTCTAATAAAAAAGCATTACCATAATCGAAAAAATAGGTGCCTTTTTGAGTATGTTTATTGATGGCTTCAACATGACGTCTTAACGATGCTTGAACCTTTTCTTTAAAAAGCTCTGGTGCTTCACTTATAAGTTTGTTAGATTCATCATAAGATATATCTACGGGGTAGTAACCTCCCGTCCAAGGGATATGTAAAGATGTTTGATCTGACCCCACATGTATAAAAATGTTTTCTTCATAAAAACGTTCCCAAACTTCAACAACATTTCCTATGTAAGCGATAGATACAACTTCATTGGTTTTTTGCGCTAATTTTACTCGTATAATTAAGTCATTTATATGTTCAATTAAAACGTCAACCCAGCCTTGTTCATAGCGTTTTTTTGCAGCTTTAGGATTTACTTCAGCGCAAACAGTTATGCATTCTGAAATGTTTCCAGCTTTGGGTTGAGCTCCACTCATACCTCCCAATCCAGCCGTTAAAAATATTTTTCCTTTTGAAGATTCGATTTTAGAAAGTATTTTTCGAAATGCATTTATTACGGTAATTGTTGTACCATGAACTATACCTTGTGGACCAATATACATAAAGGAACCAGCGGTCATTTGTCCATATTGAGTAACACCTAAGGCATTAAATTTCTCCCAGTCGTCAGGTTTAGAGTAATTAGGAATCATCATACCATTGCTAATCACAACTCTTGGCGCTTCTTTTGTTGAAGGGAACAAGCCCATAGGATGACCAGAATACATGTGTAACGTTTGTTCGTTGGTCATTTGTGCAAGATATTTCATGGTTAGAAGATATTGCGCCCAATTTTGAAATACAGATCCGTTTCCTCCATAAGTAATTAGTTCTTCGGGGTGTTGTGCCACTGCTGGATCTAAATTATTTTGAATCATTAACATGATACCAGCCGCTTGTAAAGATTCTGCTGGGTAGTCTTGAATAGGTCGCGCATGCATCTTATAATCTGGTTTGAATCGATGCATGTAAATCCGACCTGTTTCCTTCAATTCATTTGCAAACTCAACTGCTAATTCTTGATGCCATGTTTTAGGGAAATATCTTAAGGCATTTCGAATAGCCAAGCGCTTTTCTTCAATAGATAAAATATCTTTTCTTTTTGGTGCTCTGTTTGCCTCCTTTGGGTACATTCTAGATTGTGGAAGCTCATTTGGTATACCTTGTAATATATTATCTTGAAATGTCATGTGCAATGCTATCTTAAATTAAAAGCTTGATTTTTTACTAGAGCAATCATGCTATTGATGTCCTCTTTTAAAAGTCTATCTTCTTCAAGTTTTGGAACTTTCTCTCTGATAATTCTGAAGTTATCTTCGATAATATCCGAAAACGTATTTGGTCTTCTAAACTCTAAAGCCTGTGCAGCGTACATGAGTTCTATAGCTAATATTTTTTCTAGGTTACCTAAGATTTGATTGAATTTACGCCCCGAAATACTACCCATCGACACATGGTCTTCTTGTCCTAAGGATGTTGGAATGCTGTCTGCAGAGGGCGGAAAACACAAGGACTTGTTTTCGGTAACCAAAGCTGCTGTTGTGTATTGCGGAATCATAAATCCTGAGTTTAATCCGCCGCCTGTTGTTAATAATCGGGGTAAACCAAATTTGCCTTCTAATAATAAATAACAACGTCTGTCGGATATGTTTCCTAATTCTGATGCCGCAATCGAATTATAATCGAGTGCCATAGCTAGTGGTTGTCCATGGAAATTCCCTCCAGAAATAGCTTCAGTTTCACTTAAAACAATAGGATTATCCGTAACAGAATTCATTTCTATTTCAGCGAGTTCCTTTAAGTGATAATAGGCATTTCTTGATGCGCCATGTACTTGTGGAATACAACGCATAGAGTAGGGGTCTTGAACACGACCACAATTTTCGTGAGAATCTACATTCTGTGATTTATAAAGAAGCATAAACATGCGTTCGGCAACTTCAATAGTGCCTTTAAATGGACGAATTTTGTGTAATTCTTCTCTAAACGGAGAAAAACTTCCTTGGTAACCTTCAATGCTCATGGCGCCGCAAACATCTGCTAAGTCTAACAAATATTCCATTTTTTGTAAACCAATAATGGTATGCGCTAGAATGAATTGGGTGCCATTTATTAATCCTAAACCTTCTTTTGCTTGTAAGATTAAAGCCTTTAAATTATGTTGTTTTAATATAGGTTTTGTGGGTTGTATTTCATCATTAATCCAAAATTCGCCTTCACCTATTATAGGTAAGAATAAATGAGATAATGGCGCTAAATCTCCCGAAGCGCCTACGGATCCTTGTTCTGGAACCACAGGAATTAGATCGTTTTCAATAAAATAAATAATACGTTCTATGAGTTCTAATCGAACGCCCGAAAATCCTTGAGATAAGGCATGAACCTTACATATCATCATCAGTTTAGAAAATTCCTTACCTATAGGGTTTCCCACACCTACGGCATGGGTTATTAATAAATTTTCTTGTAATTTATTTGTTTCTTCTTGGGTGATTTGTACATCGCATAATGGACCAAATCCGGTATTAACGCCATATACGGCTTTGTTGGATTTGACAATGGTTTCAATATTGTTTCTAGATGTAATTATTCCTTTTTTTGCTTCTTCTGTCAATTCAGCCTTTAAAAGACCTTTTGAAATTTGGAGCGCTTTATTAACTGTAAGTTTATCTATGCCGTATTTAAACATTGTTGTATGTATTATGAAATTGGTGAGTTTTACAAAGTTATTTTATTTTTTGATGCTCAATAAGACTAATATTTTGTAATATTGATAACTATGAGTTATCAAATAGAGCTTAGACATATCAAATATTTTTTGGCTGTAGCCGAAGATTTGCATTTTAGAAAAGCGGCAGAACGTCTTTTTATATCACAACCTGGATTAAGTAGACAAATTAAGCAAATGGAAGATGATTTGGGTATGGTGCTTTTTGAACGTCATAATAGGAAGGTCGAGTTGACCAAGGCTGGTGTGTATCTTCAAAATGAATTAACAACGAATTTAAAGCATTTAGATCATATCATTGAGCATGCTAAATTGCTTAACGATGGTTTTGGTGGTGATTTAAAACTGGGATATGTTGGTTCTGCTATGCAACAGATTATCCCCGATTTGTTATTGAAATTTAAAAATACTCATGGTGATATTTTATTTTCGTTGACTGAAATGGATAATCAAAAACAAATAGAAAGTTTGTTTTTACAAGATATAGATTTGGGTTTTGTACGCTTAGAAAGAGCGCCAAGAGGTATTGAAATTAAGCCCGTTTTAAAGGAATCGTTTTGTTTGGTTTTACCTGTTAACCACAAATTAAATGTTTCAGATTTTAAGAATATGTCTCAATTAAAAGCGGAATCTTTTATTTTATTCGATCCAGAATATAGCGCCACTTATTACGAGAAGGTGATGCAAATTTTTGATGATAGTGGTTTTCTTCCTAATGTATCGCATAAAACAATTCATGCAGATTCAATTTATAAGTTAGTAGAGAATGGATTTGGTGTTTCTATTGTGCCAAAATCATTAACATCAGAAAATAAGAAGGTTAAGTTTATTGAATTAAATAATATTTCACAGCGTACTACATTATCGGTCGTTTGGAGTAAAGGCAATCGTAATCCTGTTTTAGATAAGATTTTAAAATTTATTAATTAAAATTCGATTAACCGTGTAATTATGAAAAATAAATAACGTTTATAATTGATGATATATAGTTTATTAATCGAAGAAGATACCTTAAGTAGTGAAATCATTTACAGCATCTGTTTTTCATTATTAGGATTTTTGGTAATTTATTTTCTAGTTAAAATATATGAAACTGCTTACGTTTATAGAAAGAAAAAGCCAATTTATGTTCATTTTTATCCGCGTTTAAGAAAGTTATCAAAGCGCAAGAAAGCTATTTTAAGAACGAACTTTCCTTTTTACAATAAATTATCAGATAAACATAAGTTATATTTTGAACACCGTTTGGAGTGTTTTATACTTGATAAAGATTTTGTGAGTCAATCTCAATTCAAGATAACAGATGAGATGATTGTGTTAATATCAGCAACTGCAGTTATGTTAACTTTTGGGTTTAGGGATTTTTATATTCCTCTTATTTCGAAAATTGTAATTTACCCTGAAGCTTTTTATTCTAATATTAATAAGACTTATCATAAAGGCGAGTTTAACCCCAAACTAAAAGCACTCGTGTTATCATGGAAAGATTTTCAAGAAGGTTATAGAGTAGATAATGATAATTTGAATCTTGGTATTCATGAGTTTACGCATGCTATTCATTTAAATAGTATGAAAGAACGCGACGTGAGTTCTACCATTTTTAATGATACTTTTAAGGGACTTACAGGTTTATTATCTAATAATAAAGAGTTAAGAGATAAGTTGATTTCGTCTGAATATTTTAGGGGTTATGCTTACACCAATCAGTTTGAGTTTTTAGCTGTTTTAATTGAAAATTTTATAGAAACACCAGATGATTTCAGAGCTTCTTTTCCTGAAATATATGCTAAGGTTGGACAAATGTTGAATTTTTCAAGGTATAGGTTTTAATATGCATTGTGATCTAATACTTTTATAAGAATGAGGCGGTCTAAAAAGTAAAATGAGTTGTCATGTCATGTTGAGCCTGTCGAAATATATCAACTTATTGATAATCTATAATAGGTTTTGACAAGTGACCATTGATGTTGTTTTTTAGAACATTAAAATATTCGATCAAGTGGATTCCTGTCTAGGCAGGAATGATAAAAAAAACGACTAACCTGACCATATTCAATTACGTTATTTCATCCGCTTGAGATTTTTTTTAGTCTCAGGTCTCAACCTGACAAACTCAACAATTTAAACTTTTTAGACAGCCTCTTTTTCTAATACGTCTTAACTTGAGTTCAATTAATATTCAAAATGTAAAATGTTGAATTTTAGAAATAAAGAATTGTTTTTATATCCTGCAAGAAGTTTTTTAATCTTGTAAGTCTATTTTGTTTAATTAGTCGAACCTTACACACACACACACACACACAATTTTTTAGACATATAATTTGGTTTAAAAATAACATTAAAAATTAGGGATAATAAATTTCCATAGTTTTCTTTCAACTGTTTCATCATCTTTTTTAAATTCCAACCAGTTGCCGCTAAAAAGGCATTTATTTGTGATGATTCTTCTCCCCAAAGATAATTTTGGTTCAGTCTAAAATCTGTTTTCAAATAGCCAATAACGGGTTCAATAGCAGCTCTTCGTATAAAATTTGTTGCGTTTAATTTTTTTTTGGTATTCTGTATCTCGTTTTAACGGTCTATAGTCAGGAGTGCTTATTTTTGTGTTTTTTATCAGTTTTTGCCCTTTCCTCCTCGGTCATAGACAACTTCTTCTGGAGTATAGTCTATGGTTGATACCATTTGATTTAACAAGGCTTCGATAGTTTTACTGTCGTGTGTGATTGCCATCAAAACTTTTTATAGCAGTAATTATTAAAGAATTAAAAGTGGTTGTCAACCCTATTTTTGTGCCAAATTCATATTTTTATGTGCTTTTCCTTTAGCTATACAAGAGGTAAAGGGTTTATGAAGACTATAGATTTTATCTTTATCCGTTCGTTTTTGTTGTAATACTTTCCAATACAAATTCAATTCTTTTTCATAAAACTTTAATGAACCTTGAGGCAGTTTTCCTCCTATAAATGGAGATTCATTTGTCTATGAAATAGAAGTAACAACTAGTGAAATTTTCTATCAATATCTCTGTGAATTTTCGAAATACAAACTCGAAGAATTTAAAATAATAATTATTGACAACGCAGGGTTTCATTCTATGAAAAACCACAAAAAAACCAGATAATATAAAGCTCATTAGAATACCTCCATATTCGCCTGAATTAAATGCTTCTGAAAAAATATGGGCTTATATAAAGCAATTTTATAAAAATAAAGTCTTTTGAAAACCTAGATAATCTCAAGCTATGGTTGCATCAATTTATTAAAAATCAATTAAATCGATCAATAATTAAGAGGATTACTCATAACTATTTCTTTAATAACACTTTTAATCAATGTTTTGAAATTTAATTGGTATAAGTCATAAATCTAACTTTATAGTTTGGCACAAAAAGGATGCCGTTTCTATCTCTAATGCAAAGCTAAACGTCATTGGAAGGCGGAACGACTGCGGCAATCTCTTAAATTGAATTTTTACTGTTTAATTGGAGGTTGGTTTATGGTTTTCGTTGGTCATTGACAGATTGCTTCGTGCCTCAATGACGAAAATTTTAATATTTATTAATTTCATGTAACATTTCTAAATATTAATCGTCTATCTAAAAAACAAAAACTCAAAAAAATAAATGAAAAAACCATTTCAAATTTTTGCACTAATTCTATTATGTGTATCATGTTCTAGCGACGATAATAATTCGAATCCTTCAGACGATTTGTATTTAGAAATTCCAGATGCCGAGTTCGAATCAAAATTAATTAATCTAGGTATA
>JBDWSF010000008.1:0-109101 GCA_039985655.1 Algibacter sp.
TGTTTTAAGTGTCAATGCGTTAGACTTAAGTCAATTAATAGTTGGAACATACAATTTCACGTATAGCATAACAGATGCTAATACATGTACAAATAGCACAACAGTCACAATAACGATTGATGAAGCTCCAGAATCAGGAACGGCAAACACGCCAATTGAATTTTGTTTAGCAGATATAACAGCAGCACAAACCTATAATTTATTTGATTTATTAACAGATGAAGATCAAACAGGCACATGGTTTGATGACGATAGCTCGCTAGCATTATCTGGAGCCGTCGTTACACTTGATGGCCTTGCAGCTAATACCTATAATTTCACATATGATGTGGATGCCATTGGAACATGTGATGATGTAAATATAACAGTAAGTATAATTATTAATGATACGTCAGCACCAACAGCTTCATCACCTCAAGAATTTTGTGATATACCAACTGTTTCCGATTTAGTTGCTACAGGAACAACCATTCAATGGTATGACGCAGTAAATGGAGGTAATCTTTTAACAGATATAACAGCTTTAGTGGATGGTCAAATCTATTATGCGACTCAAACAGATGCAACAACAAGTTGTGAATCTTCAGTAAGAACAGCAGTAACAGCAATAATTTACCTATCACCAAATGCAGGAGTAGCAAATACAACTGCAATTGTATCCTGTAATGACAATAATAACATTGATTTGTTTACAGGACTAGACGGAACACAAGATTCTAGCGGATTATGGACAAATGATGATGGTGTAGGCAGCTTAACAGGAGCTGTTTTTAATGCTACAGGTGTTTCAGCAGGTACATATAATTTCACATATCAAGTTACTGCCTCAGCACCTTGTGTTGACGATAACGAAACCATATCAGTTACGATTGAAGCACCATTAAGCGCGGGGTCAACTATTAACCCGACTTTAGATATGTGTAGTAATGAAGGCACAACAGATTTGTTTACTTTATTAGGAACAGCAGATTCAGGAGGTGTTTGGTCTCCAGCATTAACAAGTACAACAGGACTTTTTGATCCGTTGGTTGATGCAGACGGAACATACATTTACACACTGAATAATAGTTGCGGAACATTCACAAATCAAGTAGAAGTAACAGTAACATTAGCGCCAAATGCTGGAGTTGATAATACGCTGATTATTTGTGCAGGAGATAGCGCAACAGATTTATTTACGCTATTAGGAACAGAAGCGCAGAGCGGAGGCGTTTGGTCTCCAGCATTAATAAGTACAACAGGTGTTTTTGATCCTTCGATTGATGTATCAGGAACTTATACATATACCGTAAGTACAGTTGCACCATGCACATCAGATTCAACTGCTGAAATCTCAGTAACTATAAATGATAGCCCTACAGTAATTGTTTTAGATTCAGATCCCGAATTTTGTTTAGTAAACAATCCAACACTTGCAGATTTAGGATCTAGTGTAAGTCTAATAGGAACTGTTAATTGGTACGAAGATATAGCACTAACAACCCCATTATTATCTACAGATAGTCTAGTGGATGGCGAAGATTATTACGCCACCCAAACGAACAATACAGGTTGTGAATCATCAATACCAGTTCAAATTAATGTCACCATTAATGATGTGATAACACCAACATTTGACGATCCAACTTTAGAATATTGTATTAACGATAACCCAACAATTAGTACGTTGTCATCAAATATTATTGAATACGATAGTGATTTAGATAATTTAAGATGGTATGATACAGTTACAGGAGGTTCGGCTATTTCAGAGAGTTCACTATTAACCGATACGACTTATTATGTCGCATTGGTAGATCAAGTAACAGGGTGTGAAAGTAGTTTGCGTTTAGAAGTTATACCAGACTTAACAGCCTGTGGCAAATTAAATATCCCCGATGGGTTTTCCCCCAACGGAGATGGAACAAACGATACATTCGATGTTGATAATCTAGCCTTCTTATATCCAAATTTTGAAATGGAGATTTATAATAGAAATGGAAATGTTGTTTATAAAGGAAACGCAAATTCACCAAGATTTGATGGAATCTCAAATCAATCAAGGGTTGTATCAAAAGGAGACTTACCCGTTGGAGTATATTTCTATATTTTCATCTTTAATGATGGCGAAAACAAACCAGAACAAGGACGCTTATACTTAAGCAGATAATTTATAGATAAAGCAAAATTTAAGAAAATGAAACATTTAAATAGATATCATAAAATAGCTGCTTTGTTAAGTTTGACGTTCCTGTCATTACAGAGTTTTGCTCAACAAGACTCCCAATTCACTCAATATATGTATAATATGAGTGTTATAAACCCCGCTTACGCTACTGCTGAACAAGGGATATTAAACTTAGGAGGATTATACAGAACACAATGGGTAGGCATAGAAGGCGCGCCAAAAACAGGAACCTTTTTTGCGCACACACCAATTAACGATAAAATTGAGATGGGCATCTCATTTGTCAATGACAATATTGGAGATGTCGTAAACGAAAATAACATATTTGCAGATTTCGCTTATGTATTACCCGTAGGTATAGAAAGTAAAATATCTTTTGGTGTAAAAGCAGGCGTAACGCTTTTTGACACGAACTTTGATGGATTTCAATTACAATCAGGAGGCGCAGGCACAGATGCTGCTTTTGATGAAAACATTAGTAGAGCGTTTCCTAATTTAGGTATTGGTGCTTTCTTTTTTACCAATACGTATTATTTAGGATTATCGGCACCAAACATGCTATCAACAAAACATCTTGAAAATGAAAATGGCATCAATATTACAGGTGTTCAAAATGTGCATTATTTCCTTACAGGGGGTTATGTCTTTGATCTCAATAAAGATTTAAAGTTAAAACCAGCTTTTATGGCTAGAGGTGTAAAAGGTGCACCGTTGGCATTAGATATTACAGCAAATGTGTTGATAAATGAAAAATTAGAAGCAGGTTTAGGGTATCGTTTAGGTGATGCTATGACTGCTTTAGTAAATTTTAGAATTACACCAGAGCTAAGAGTCGGTTATGCCTATGATTATACAACAACTAACCTAGGCGATTTTAATTCAGGGTCGCACGAAATATTCATTTTGTTTGATGTCGATTTATTTGGATTTAAAAGCGGATACGACCGTTCACCAAGATTCTTTTAACCCTATTAATAATTGGAAAACATGAAAAAATACACATACATACTTGCAGGCCTTTTATTAGTTAGTGGAACGGCATTTGCACAAAATAAAAATTTAAAACGCGTTAATAAGCTTTTTGAAATGCGAGCCTATAAAGATGCCGCTGAAATTTATGAAACTAAAGAACGCAATCAAGAAGTGCTTCAAAATTTAGCAGATAGTTATTATTACAATACCAGTCTACAAAAGGCCATTAAAACCTATAGAGAATTATTTGTTGAGTATGGCGATTCTATTGATATTTCATATCATTTTAGATTTGCACAAGCTTTAAAAGGCGTGAAAGAATACAAAGAAGCCGATAAACATTTAAAAAGGTATTATAATAAACCTGTTAATACACCAGATTTTATAGAGCAGAACGAAAAAACCACACCGCATACATTTAAATTAAAACAAATAGAAAATAAAAATTCTAGTAGCGATTTTGGTTTATCTTTTTATGGAGAAGATAAAGTGGCGTTTGCCTCAGCAAGAAATTCTGAAAATCCAGCTTATGCATGGAATAATCTTCCGTATTTAGATTTGTATAGCGCGACGTTAACAAGTCAAAATGTTTTAGAAGATATTCAGCCTTTTTCAGAAACGATTAATACCAGTTCTCACGAAAGCAACGCGGTGTTTACCAAAGATGGCAAAACCATGTATTTTAATAGAACAAATCCAACACGTAAAAAAACAGACGAAGAACGTATAGCCCATGTCAAAATTTATAAAGCGGAATTAATAGATGGCGCATGGACTAATGTAATAGCTTTGCCATTTACTTCAAACGGATATAGTACAGAACACCCAGCTTTAAGTAAAGACGGAAAAACACTTTACTTTGCTAGTGATATGCCAGGAACTCTTGGAAGTTTTGATATTTATAGAGTTTCAATTAATGATGATGGCACATATAGCGAACCAGAAAACTTAGGCGAAACAATTAACACCAAGCACAGAGAACAATTCCCATTTATTAGTGAATTTAACGTCTTATACTTCTCTTCAATTGGGCATCTTGGTTATGGCGGATTAGATGTGTTTAGAACAAATATGGTGAATGATACATTTGATAAACCCGTAAATTTAGGAGGCTCTATAAATAGTAATCTAGATGATTTCGCTTATGTGGTGAGAGAAAAGAATAATAAAGGCTATGTGTCTTCAAACAGAACAGGCTACGATAGATTATTTGGTTTTGGAAGAGAAGAAAACCCTTTAACAAAATATCAAGTAGAAGGTATAGTGCAAGATTTAAACAGTAAAGAAATATTAGCAGGATCGTTAGTGACGTTATTTGATGAATCTGATACCGTAATACAAGATACTATTGTTGGCGATGATGCCTATTATATTTTCAAAATAGAACCAAATAAAAAGTATAAAGTAAGAGGAACTAGAAAAGCATATATTCCACAAGATGTTGAGTTTTCAACCGATAGTAAAGGGAAAGTGCAACATGATATTTACTTGTCTTTAGAATCGTTTGCTGATGCAGAAGAACGTGTGAAAGAAAATGAAAAAGGCGATGTACAAGTGCAATTAGATAAGATTTATTTTGATTTTGACGAAGCTATTATTCGTGAAGATGCCGCAACGACTTTAAACGTATTAGTCGATTTAATGAAAAAATATCCATCTATGGAAGTTGAAGTCTCTGCACATACAGATGCTCGAGGTCCAGATGAGTACAATTTAAACTTATCAAAAAAACGTGCCGCTTCAACACTTGAGTATTTAGTAAGTCAAGGTATTGAGAGAAACCGATTAAAAAGTATTGGTTATGGCGAAATGCAACCTCTTAACGCATGTATTAAAGAAGGTATTTGTGATGATAGAGCATATGACGTTAATAGACGTTGTGAGTTTACAATCTTGAAATAACCAACCAAATATTTGAAAAGCCTTTTCGAATTAGAAAGGTTTTTCTGTTTTATCATTTCGTACATCAATAAAAAGTCAAATCTTTTAAATACCAGATATAAAATCTGTCTAGTTCCTTAAAAAATATTTTTAATTTAACCTTAACCAAACATGAACAAAATTACTTTTTTATTTTCTATTCTTTTTTGCAACTTATTTTTTGCCCAAACATTCGATTGGGAAACTGCAGTCGATAATGGTGCTACAGTATCTCAAACGGTGAGTTCTATTAAAGCAACTGTATCTACATCAAACAATGATGTTAAATTTGTTGATGCAGGTGGTCTTGGTGGTACTACTGGAAATGTTGTTTTTGGTGAATCTACAAATGCAAGCACGTTTGCTATAATAATGTTTGACGTTGCAGTAGATGTTGCAACAATTGAAGCTTTTGATGCGGCCTTATCAGGAGGGGACACTTGGACATTTACCCCAGATGTTAGTAGTGGTCATTCAGCATTACTTGCGGCAATAACTGGGACGGTGACTACCGTAAGTTTAAATTGGACTGGAGTTACTTCAATAACAGTTACCTCAGCTGCTCCAGGAGGATTAGATACTTTTGGTTTTGATGATATCGTATTAGGTTCGGCTACTATTGCTCCTAACGTCGTTAATTCTCCCGCAACACCCATAGCAACAACATCAGCAACATTATTTGGTAATGTAACGTCTAATGGGGGAACTGTAATAACAGAAAGAGGTTTCGTGTATTCGCTAACTTCTGTAGATGCAACGCCTACAGTAGGAGAATCTAGTGGGGCAAATGTAACAAAGGTGGTAGTCTCAGGAACTACAGGTGCATTTAACCAAGTTATATCAAGTTTAATTGGTTCTTCAGAATATAGTTTTGCCGCTTATGCTATTAATAGTATAGGGACTTCAGAAAGTAGTGTAGAAACATTTACAACACTTGATGTATCAAGTGCTACAAATTGTATGGTTACAAATCCGTATGATATAACAAATACCGATGTTGCAGATGCTCATTTAGGACAGTCTTTTATTGCATGCGAAACAGGTGTTCTTCAATCTATTGCTTTGCTTGTAACTTTTAATAGCGGTAGCACAGGAGAAACAATTAATGTTTATTCCGGAGCTATTGTAGATTCCGGTAATTTACTTGGTAGTGTTACTGGGCAAACATTTACAGAAAATGGAGGTGTTGCTTCTAATGTAGATGTAACTGATTTTTCAAGTGAAGGAATTAATCTCGTAGCGGGTCAAGTATATACTTTTGATATACCGACTACGGTGAACTTAGTTTACACAAATGATAATGGGTATACTAATGGCGATTTATATTTTAACGGTTCTGCAAATGGAGGTAATTTTGATTTAATTTTTGATGTCGTAATTGAAGCTAGTAGTTTGAGCCTTGAAAACAAATTGTTAGAAGATTCAATTAGTATTTATCCAAACCCAGTTTTAGATGAATTGCATGTAGAGGTGGAAAATAGTTTTCAAATTGAGAGTTTAGAATTATACGATATTTCTGGAAAATTATTAAAGACTTTTAATGCTGTAAACAATCATAATGATATTTCAAATGTGAAAAGTGGTTTATACATTGTCAAAATAATTACAAACGAAGGTCCTTTAACAAAACTTATAGTTAAGAAATAACAATTTTAATATTATAAAATCTATAAAGCCTTTCTAAGTTCAGAAAGGCTTTTTGTTTATATTTGTTTTAACATTGATTTGTCATTCCAAAGTTTATGCTGAGCGCAGTCGAAGTAAAGGCCGGAATCCATGTAAGAATTAATTAAAAAGATTCCCGTTTTCATGGGAAATGCTATGAACGAAAACCTAGATCCAACAGACGATAATTTTTCACCCGAAGAATTAGATGTCGAAAAACAATTAAGACCCTTATCATTTGATGATTTTACAGGGCAGGATCAAGTATTAGAAAATCTACAGATTTTTGTACAAGCAGCAAATCAACGTGGAGAAGCTTTAGATCACACGTTATTTCATGGACCTCCGGGTTTAGGAAAAACCACCTTAGCAAATATTTTAGCGAATGAGCTGAGTGTTGGTATAAAAATCACTTCAGGACCTGTTTTAGATAAACCTGGAGATTTAGCAGGATTACTGACCAATTTAGATGAGCGAGATGTTTTGTTTATAGATGAAATACATCGTTTAAGCCCTATAGTTGAAGAGTATTTATATTCCGCTATGGAAGATTATAAGATTGATATTATGATTGAATCGGGACCCAATGCACGTTCAGTTCAAATCAATCTGAATCCGTTTACCTTAGTTGGAGCAACAACACGTTCAGGATTATTAACGGCGCCAATGCGTGCACGTTTTGGTATTCAAAGTAGATTACAGTATTATAAAACAGATTTATTAACGACCATTGTACAACGAAGTGCCGAAATTTTGGATGTTCCCATTTCAATGGAAGCAGCTATAGAAATTGCAGGACGAAGTCGTGGTACACCAAGAATCGCAAATGCATTGTTACGTCGTGTTCGAGATTTTGCGCAAATAAAAGGGAATGGTAGTATCGATATTAAAATAGCAAAATATGCTTTAGAAGCATTACATGTAGACGCATATGGTTTGGATGAAATGGATAATAAAATCCTTTCAACTATCATTGATAAATTTAAAGGAGGACCAGTAGGTGTTTCTACTATTGCAACAGCAGTGAGTGAAAGCTCTGAAACTATCGAGGAAGTTTACGAGCCCTTTTTAATACAACAAGGATTCATTATGCGTACACCCCGTGGACGAGAAGTAACAGAACAGGCTTATAAACATTTAGGGAAAGTTAAAGGCCCAACACAAGGCGGTTTATTTTAATCTTTTGGTTGTTGAAATTACAGCGAAGGATCTCTTTTATATCTATAAATGAAGAAAAAAATACCAGAAGTTTCTTTAATTAAGTTTATAAGACACTCGCTAGAGATTCTTAAAAATCCGTTACCATTTCATAATAGAAATTTCACTCAAAAAGGGGATATTTTCAAACTCAATGTTGGATTTAAAACCAAAATATTTTTTTGCCGTGATGCTAAATTAACGCAATACGTACTTCAAAAAAATCAAAAGAACTACGTAAAATCAAAAATTCAAACAGAAGATTTGGTTAAGTATGTAGGCGAAGGTTTGTTAACTTCCGAAGGTGAAAAATGGAAAAAACAGCGTAGAATGCTACAACCTGCTTTTCATAAAAAGAAGCTTCAAAATTTACTTGGTAATATGCAGGGAACGATTACTGCAGAATTTAAAAAAATAACTCCAGAGCAAAGCATAGATGTTTTTCCGTTACTTAATGATTTAGCTTTTCAAACAGTCGTTAAATCATTATTTACCAAAGCAGCTAAAGGTAAAGATATGGAACGGCTTCAGTTTATAACCGAAGCAAATCAACGTATGTTAGTTAGGGAATTAAGACAGCCTTATTTAGGTTGGTGGTTTAAATCTAGTGGTATATTAAACAAACATTTAAAGTTAAAAGAAGAAGCAAGAGGGATTTTAAAACAAATTGTAAACGATAGAAAATCATCAGGAAAAGGTTACGATGATTTGTTGGATATGCTTTTAGAAACTCGATATGATGATGGTAAAGGCATGGATGAGGAGCAGCTTATAGATGAAATATTAATCATCTTTACAGCAGGACATGAGACAACAGCGAATGCATTAACGTTTACATTTCAATTATTAGCAAAGCATCCAGAATGGCAAGATAAAATTCACGAAGAATGGATGAGTTTGGGAGGTAATGATACTGATTTAATGACTCGAGTTTCAAGCTCTGTAGTTTGTCAGCAAGTACTTGAAGAATCTATGCGATTGTATCCGCCGGCTTATTTTATAGACCGTGTAAATGTTGAAAAAGATAGATTTAATGATATGGAATTTGAACCAGGATGTAATCTTTTGTTTTCGATTTACGAAATCCATAGGCATCCAGAATTATGGGAACAACCAGAGGTTTTTAAACCAGAACGCTTTAACGATAGTGCTAGACCATTTTCGTCGCAATATTTTCCATTTGGAGCTGGACCAAGAAAATGTATTGGTAATAATTTTGCGATGTTCGAAATGATAATTGCAGTTACCGAATTAATAAAAAACTATAAATTATATCCAGAATTTGAAGCTATTGAGATTACACCATTAATTACATTAAAACCTAAAAACGCTTTCATTAAATTTGAGAAACGATAGTAATGTTTAGATGTTATAAATGATAAATAACAAAGCAAAATACACAGAACAAATTAAATCCGAAGCCAAACGCCTCGGATTTTTGTCCTGTGGAATAAGTAAAGCGGGGTTTTTAGAAGAAGAAGCACCACGATTAGAAAAATGGCTTAACAAAAACATGAATGGGCAAATGCAATACATGGAAAACCATTTTGATAAGCGTTTAGATCCTACAAAATTGGTTGATGATTCTAAAAGTGTCATTTCTCTGTTATTAAATTATTATCCTAACGAAGAGCAAACAGCAGATAGATATAAGCTATCAAAGTATGCTTACGGTAACGATTACCATCATGTTATAAAACATAAATTAAAATCACTTTTGTATTTTATTCAAGATGAAATAGGAGAAGTCAGCGGACGTGCTTTTGTAGATTCTGCACCTGTTTTAGATAAAGCTTGGGCTGCAAAGTCGGGTTTAGGTTGGATTGGGAAACACAGTAACTTGTTAACCCAACAAATAGGTTCATTTTATTTTATTGCCGAACTAATTATCGATTTAGATTTAGAATACGATATGGCAACTACCGATCATTGCGGTACATGTACAGCATGTATAGATGCCTGCCCTACCGAAGCCATCACAGAACCTTATGTTGTAGATGGTAGTAAATGTATTTCGTATCTCACCATAGAATTAAAAGAAAATCTTCCAACCGAGTTTAAAGGTAAAATGGACGATTGGATGTTTGGTTGCGATGTGTGTCAAGATGTATGTCCGTGGAATCGGTTTTCGAAATCACATAACGAGCCACTATTTAATCCACATCCAGAATTATTATCATTAACTAAAAAGGATTGGGAAGAAATTACTGAAGATACCTTTAAAAAAGTATTTCAAAAATCCGCAGTAAAACGTACTAAGTATTCTGGTTTAAAAAGAAATATCAATTTTTTAAAAGATTAGTTAATTCATTATTAGGAATGTTATCTTTGTACGCTTAGTTAACTAATAATCCATTATGAGTAAACAAAACAAACGCAGCGAAGCTTTAATATATCATGAGAAGCCAACTCCAGGGAAAATACAAGTTGTACCTACCAAAAAATATGCTACTCAAAGAGATTTATCATTAGCCTATTCTCCTGGCGTTGCAGAACCTTGTTTAGAGATTGAAAAAGACAAAGACAATGCGTATAAATATACAGCTAAGGGAAACCTTGTTGCTGTAATATCTAATGGTACAGCCGTTTTAGGTCTAGGGAATATTGGTCCTGAAGCCTCAAAACCAGTAATGGAAGGGAAAGGTTTGCTTTTTAAAATCTTTGCTGATATTGATGTTTTTGATATTGAAGTGGATACAGAAAATGTAGAAGAATTTATTCAAACCGTAAAGATGATAGCTCCAACATTTGGAGGTATTAATCTTGAAGATATAAAAGCACCCGAAGCATTCGAAATAGAAAGACGCTTAAAAGAAGAGTTGGATATTCCGGTAATGCATGACGATCAGCATGGTACAGCAATAATTTCGGCAGCAGCTTTAATTAATGCATTAGAAATTACAAAAAAAGATATCGATAAAGTAAATATTGTTATCAGTGGTGCTGGAGCAGCAGCCATTTCGTGTTCACGTTTGTATCAAGCTTGTGGCGCAAAACGCGAAAACATGGTTATGCTAGATAGTAAAGGCGTTATTAGAGATGATAGAGGTAATTTAACATCTCAAAAAGCGGAGTTTGCTACGCACAGAAAAATAGATACGCTTGATGAAGCTATGGTAGATGCCGATGTTTTTATTGGTTTATCTATGGCCGATATTGTAACACCAGAAATGTTGTTAGTGATGGCAGACGAGCCTATTGTTTTTGCAATGGCCAATCCAAATCCAGAAATAAAATACCAATTAGCAGTTGATACACGAGATGATATTATTATGGCTACAGGGCGTAGCGATCATCCTAATCAAGTAAATAATGTTTTAGGGTTTCCTTTTATTTTTAGAGGCGCTTTAGATGTGCGTGCTAGTTGTATTAATGAAGAAATGAAAATGGCAGCAGTTAATGCTTTGGCTAAATTAGCTAAAGAACCTGTGCCAGAACAGGTAAATGTCGCATACGGAAAAACAAGGCTGACGTTTGGTAAAGATTATATTATTCCAAAACCTTTTGATCCGCGTTTAATAGCTGAAGTGCCTCCAGCAGTTGCAAAAGCAGCTATGGAAAGTGGTGTAGCTAAAAAACCAATTTTAGATTGGGAAAAATATAAAGAGACTTTAAGAGAGCGTTTAGGCTCAGACAATAAGCTGGTTCGGTTATTACTTAACAGGGCGAGACTCGACCCAAAACGTGTTGTTTTTGCCGAAGCAGACCAACTAGCAGTAGTAAAAGCAGCTCAAATTGTTCATGAAGAAGGAATCGCTGTCCCAATTCTTTTAGGAAGAAAAGAAACCATTCAAGAATTAATGACAGAGGTGGGTTTTGATGCAGATGTGCTAATTGTAGACCCTAAAACAGAAGAAGAAAATCTGCGTAAAAACAAATACGCTAAAGTATATTGGGAACAACGTAAACGAAAAGGCGTAACTTTTTATTCAGCGCAAAGATTAATGCGTGAACGTAATTACTTTGCTGCGATGATGGTCAATGAAGGTGATGCCGATGCTTTAATATCGGGTTACTCACGTAGTTATCCAACGGTTGTAAAACCTATGTTAGAACTTATTGGTATGGCAAAAGGAGCGTCTCGTATTGCAACAACCAATGTGATGATGACAAAACGAGGACCTTTATTTTTAAGTGACACCTCAATTAATATAGATCCAACATCAAAAGATTTGTACAAGATTGCACAAATGACATCTAAAGTTGTGAAAATGTTTGGTTTAGACCCTGTAATGGCCATGACGTCTTTTTCGAATTTTGGTTCGTCTTCAGACCAGCAATCTACTAAAGTAAGAGACGCTGTGTCTTTATTACATCGTAATCATCCCGATTTAATTGTTGATGGAGAATTGCAAACCGATTTCGCTTTAAACAATGAGATGTTACAAGATCAATTTCCGTTTTCTAAACTCGTAGGGAAAAAAGTAAATACACTAATTTTTCCAAATTTAGATTCTGCGAATATCACTTATAAAATGTTAAAAGAATTGAACGAGGCGGAATCCATTGGACCTATTATGATGGGGATGCGTAAACCAGTTCATATTCTTCAATTACATGCCAGTGTAGACGAAATTGTTAACATGACGGCTATTGCAGTTATTGATGCACAGAACAAAGAAAAATGGGAATTAGAGCATCCAACATCTAATTAGGCAATTAGTAAATAATTTCCTTACATTTGGAAAGCCAAGAATCAATATAAATGATAACACATATACAAGGAAAACTTACAGAGAAAAACCCAACACATGTTGTTATAGATTGCAATGGTGTTGGCTATATGCTAAATATTTCAATGCATACCTATTCTCAAATTCCTGATAACGAACAGTTAAAATTATATACCCATCTGCAAGTTAAAGAAGATTCGCATACACTCTATGGGTTTTCTTCAATTGCAGAGCGCGAAATGTTCAGACTATTAATATCTGTTAGTGGTATTGGGGCGAGTATTGCACGTACAATGTTATCATCTTTAACTCCAAAGCAAGTTAGAGAAGGTATTGCTACGGCCGATGTGGCTTTAATTCAATCTATAAAAGGAATTGGTGCTAAAACGGCACAACGCGTTATTTTAGATTTGAAAGATAAAGTCTTGAAAATTTATGATATAGATGAGGTTTCTGTTAACAAAGGCAATACGAATAAAGATGAAGCGTTATCTGCTTTAGAAGTACTTGGTTTTGTTAAAAAACAGGCAGAACGCGTCGTAGATAAAATTGTTATGACTCAACCCGAAGCAAGCGTTGAAGATATTATTAAACAGGCTTTAAAAAATTTATAATAGATTTGAATACAGGTAATTATAATTTAAATGAATCAATTATAAGAAGTCGTATTAAGCACACAAAAAGTGCTTTTTTACTTTTAACTTTCTTATGTTCTCTCTCGGTTTGGTCTCAGCAACCCGTAGAAGATTCAGTAAAAACAGGATTTAATTTAGGAAGTATAAAAATACCTAAATCAAGTAGTATCGAATCGAAATACACGTACGATGCCATTACAGACCGCTATATTTTTACCGAAAAAGTAGGCGATTTTAATATTAATTATCCTATAATTTTAACACCAAAAGAGTATCAGGATTTTGTAGCTAAAGAGAATTTAAAGTCTTATTACAAAGAAAAAATTGATGCTTTTGATGGAAAAAAGAATGGATCAGAAGACAGCCAGAAAAATTTATTACCAGAGTTTTATGTCAATTCAGATTTGTTTGCCACTATTTTTGGGAGTAATGTTATTGAAGTTGTTCCACAAGGATCTGTAGAAATGGATTTAGGAGTTCTGTTTTCAAAACAAGATAATCCGTCATTTTCACCAAGAAATAGAAGTAATTTCACATTCGATTTCGACCAAAGAATCAGCCTAAGTTTACAAGGTAAAGTGGGGACACGTGTTCAAGTTAATGCGAATTACGATACCCAGTCAACATTCGATTTTCAACAATTAATAAAATTAGAATTCGATCCTACAGCAGGAGGAGGCGAAGATTCTATCATTCAAAAAATAGAAATAGGTAACGTAAGTATGCCTTTAAATAGCTCATTAATTACAGGAGCACAAAGTTTATTTGGTGTAAAAGCACAATTACAATTTGGGAAAACCACAGTTACAGGGGTGTTTTCTGAACAAAAATCGGAAGCAACAACCGTTGTGTCTGAAGGTGGTGGAACTTTAGCAGAATTTGATTTATTTGCAAGAGATTATGATGAAAATCGTCACTTCTTTTTAGCGCAATACTTTAGAGATACTTACAATAAATCTTTAGAAAACTATCCGTTTATAAACAATAGCGGATTGCAAATTACAAGATTAGAAGTTTGGATTACTAATAGAAGTAATAGTACCGATAATGTTAGAAATATTGTGGCACTTCAAGATTTGGGTGAAAGCGATAAAGTAGCGTCTTCTGTTTCAGTAAACGCTGCATTTGGTGCTGTACCAGACAATAGTAACAATGGTTTTGACCCTACAACAATAGGAACGGGTTCGACTTTAACCAATGCTATTAGAGATGTTGCGACTGTGCAACAAGGTTTTGGAACGCTATCTACAGAAGTAAAAGAAGGGTTTGATTATGCAAAACTCGAAAACGCAAGAAAATTAGTAAGCAACCAAGAGTATGTTTTTAATTCCGAATTAGGATATCTTTCGTTAAACCAGCGATTAAATAGTGATGAGGTCTTAGCTGTAGCTTTCCAATATACCTTACTAGGCAAAGTATATCAAGTAGGTGAGTTTGCTAACGATGGTGTTAATGCTACCGATGTTACAACAGACGATACCACAGGAGATGTTACCCAAGTTATAAATACCAATCTAGTTTTAAAACTATTAAAAAGTAGTATTACCAACGTTACCCAACCTATTTGGGATTTAATGATGAAAAACATCTACGATACTGGTGCTTATAATTTAAGCCTAGAAGATTTTAAATTCAATATTTTTTATAACGAAGCGTCGCCACTTAACTTTATTACACCAGTTGAAGGGACTACGTTTCCTCTTTTTGATAATTTAACAGCTACAAACACAAGTGACGATCGAGAAATAACAGAAACCCCTTTATTAAGATTATTCAATTTAGATAAATTGAATTATAATAACGATCCGCAAACTAACGGTGATGGTTTTTTCGATTTTGTATCAGGTTTAACTGTTTTGCCACAAAATGGAAAAATCATTTTCACGAAAGTAGAACCTTTTGGGCGTTATTTATTTGATCTCTTAGATGATGATGGAAATGCGAATAACAATGATACAGATTACGAAGCTGATGACTATACCAATCCAAATCAAGAAAAGTATGTTTACGATATTCTTTATAAGGAAACAAAAACAGCGGCTTTAGAAGAAATAGAAAAGAATAAATTCCAATTAACTGGACGCTATAAATCGTCTGGTGGCGATGGAATTCCGTTAGGCGCTTTTAATGTGCCTCGTGGTTCTGTAAAAGTAACTGCTGGTGGTCGTGTTTTAGTAGAAGGGATAGATTATACGGTGAATTATCAATTAGGTCGTGTTCAAATTTTAGATGAAGCTTTAAAAGCATCAAACACACCAATACAAGTATCAACAGAAAACAATGCGGTCTTCGGTCAACAAACCAAACGTTTTACAGGAATTAATGTAGAACACAAGTTTAACGAGAATTTTGTTTTAGGCGCAACACTTTTAAACCTTAACGAACGCCCGCTTACACAAAAAGCAAACTACGGAACAGAGCCTATAAACAATACGATTTTTGGTTTTAATGGTAATTATGCAACCGAAGTGCCTTTTTTCACGCGTTTAATCAATAAGTTACCAAATATAGATACCGATGCGCCATCAAATTTATCAGTTAGAGGTGAGTTCGCTTATTTAGCTCCAGGCGCACCAAAAGGAACGGATTTAGACGGCGAAGCCACATCGTATGTTGATGATTTTGAAGGCTCGCAAAACTCCATCGATTTAAAGTCACAATCCTCTTGGTTTTTATCGAGTAGACCAGAAGAACTTGGTCTTGTTTATACAGAAGGTCTAGAGGATGAGAACGGTATTCAGAACGGTTTTGACAGAGCATTACTAAACTGGTATAATATCGATCCTATTTTTTATAGTAGCCAGCGTCCAGACGAAATCACAGATGAGGATGTGTCTAGTTTATTTACCAGTCGTGTTTTTATAGACGAACTTTTCCCAGATAGAGATTTAGTTCAAGGTCAAGTTTCTGTACTAAACACTTTAGATTTGGCATACTATCCTGAGGAAAGAGGACCATATAATTTTAACGCTGGGAATACTAATGGCAATACCATTATTGATCCAAATGATTCTTGGGCAGGTATTACGCGTCAATTAACATCGTCAGATTTAGAACAAGCTAATGTAGAGTATATAGAGTTTTGGTTGCAAGATCCATTTCAAGATAACCCTAGTCCAAATGCAAATGGTAAATTGGTTTTTAATTTAGGAAATATTTCTGAAGATGTTATTAAAGATGGACGAAAGTTATATGAAAACGGTTTGCCAACTGATGGAGATATTAGTGCTTTTATACCAACTGATTTTGGTTCTGTAGTACCACAAAATCAATCTTTAATATATGCATTCGATTCTACTGGAGACGAAAGAGTAAACCAAGATGTGGGTTATGATGGGTATGATGATAGTGAAGAATTATCAGAATTCGGAACTGCATTTGGAGACGATCCTTCAAACGATAATTATTCTTATTTCTTAAATACTGAAGGTGATGTTTTTGAGAGATATAAAAAATATAATGGTGTAGAAGGAAATACACCAGATACGTTTACAGACACAGACAGAGCAGGAAACACACAACCAGATGTCGAAGATATTAATCGTGATAATACCATGAACACGATTGATAGTTATTATGAATACGAAATAGAAATTAATAGAGCATCACTTCCAGAAGTAGATAATATAGATGAGGTACTAGATAGTAACCCCCTTAAAGAGTTTTTAACAGATATTAAGGTACAACCTCGTAGGTTGGCTGAGAATGACGAAATAGTTAATGTGAGATGGTATCAAGTTAGAATTCCAGTAGATAGGCACACTAAATCTATTGGTGGTATTACAGACTTTAGATCCATTCGATTTGTTAGAATGTATTTAAAAGGATTTACTGAAAAAACAGTATTTCGTTTTGGAACACTCGATTTAGTAAGAAGTGATTGGAGACGTTATAAACAAACCTTACAAGTAAACAATGATGATCCGGATGATGATCTTACTGATTTTTCTGTAGGTATTATTGGTACGATTGAAAACGAAGGGAGTTATGTTACACCGCCAGGGATAGAACAAGAAGAATTGTTTAATAGCAACACGGTGGTGCGTCAAAACGAACAATCTTTAGTTGTCAATGTTTGCGATTTAGAATCACAAGATTCAAGAGGGGTTTATAAAAATATAAGTATAGATATGCGTCAATATAAACGTTTAAGAATGTTTATACATGCCGAAGAAGAAGAAGGCGGATTTAATGATGGAGATGATAATAACCTTAGTGATCCATCTACAAATAAAGCATTAGTTGGTTTTATTAGAATGGGTAACGATTTAACCGAGAATTATTACCAAATAGAATTGCCATTACAAAAATCTAATAAAGGCTCAACGAATGAAGATGAAGCGTGGCCAGAGGAAAATCAAATAAACATACCAATAGATATATTAGGTAAAATTAAAGCACAGCTTATTGCAGATGGATCTTCGGCAGATGGAGAGCCACGTTTTTATGATGTGATTGATGATGATATTGTTGCGGTTACCGATCAGTTTGCAGGTTATACCGTTGGACAACATCGTGTAGCCATTATAGGGAATCCAAATTTTGGAGATATTAGAACACTTATGGTTGGTGTTAAAAATGCTGTCGCTGGAGACACTCCTGTACCATCACCAGTATGCGCCCAAGTTTGGTTTAACGAACTCCGATTATCTGATATGGATAACGAAGGGGGCTGGGCTGCCGTTTTAAGCGTAGATACTAACTTTGCAGATTTTGCAAATATTAGCGCATCAGGACGACGTAGCACTTCTGGTTTTGGAACTATAGAACAAGGGCCAACCGAACGTAGTTTAGAAGATGTTAAACAATACGATGTGGTAACAAACATTAACGTTGGGCAATTATTACCTAAAAAATGGGGTGTTCAAGTGCCATTTAATTATGCGCAAAGTGAAGAAATGATTACGCCTAAATACGACCAATTTTATAAAGATTTAACCTTAGAATCTCGATTACAAACGGCCAATACTGCTGAAGAGCGAGAAGAAATAAAACAAAATTCTGAAGATTATACAAAACGCCAGAGTATTAACTTTATTGGAGTTAGAAAAACCAGAACAACAGAAAAGACGCCACGTTTTTACGATGTAGAGAATTTGACATTCAATTATTCGTATAACAAAATAGAACACAGAGATTTCGAGATTGAAAACTCTACAGACAAAACGTTAAGAGTAGGCGTAAATTATGCGTTTAACTTTAATCCAATTGCTATAGAGCCTTTTAAAAAGAACGATTCTATTTTTAAAGGTAAGTATTGGAAATTCTTAAAAGAGTTCAATTTTAATTTATTGCCAACAAGTTTTACTGTTAACACAGAGATGAATCGTCAATTCAATAAGCAAAAGTTTAGAGATATCGATTTGGGTGGAGATAATATAGCAATAGAAGAATTATTTAAAAGAAACTATACGTTCGATTTTCAGTATACTATCAATTACAATTTAACAAAATCGTTACAATTTAATTTTACAGCAGCTAATAATAATATTGTCCGTAACTATTTTAAAGATAATATTATAAATGGTGAACAAGACCCCAGTTTAGATGTTTGGGATGGATTTCTAGATTTTGGCGATCCAAATAGGCAAAATCAAGATTTAGGTGTGACTTATACATTGCCTTTAAATAAAATCCCAACCTTTAGTTTTATTGATGCAACCTATCAGTATAGCGGAAATTTCCAATGGCAAAAAGGATCTGATTTATATGGGGAAATAGAGCTAGATGGGAATACATATGACTTAGGAAACACCATTCAAAATGCCAATACCCACAATATTAATGCAACTTTAGATATGAAAAAGTTCTATAAATATGTTGGGTTAGTTAAAAAACCAATAAGAAGAGTTCGTACAAGAACAGGTCCTGGAAGTCCACCAGATGGAACTCAGAAAAAAAAATCAAAGCCTAAAAGCAAGAATAATGCAGGAACCAAATTTTTAAATGCCGGTATAGATATATTAACAAGTATTAAAAGAGTGACGTTAAATTATTCTGAAAATAACGGAACATTTTTACCAGGATATTTACAAACACCTGGCTTTATAGGGACTTTAAAACCATCATTTGGCTATACATTTGGTAGCCAAAGCGATATTAGATATATGGCGGCAGAGCGTGGTTGGTTAACAGTTTTTCCAGAATTTAATCAGCAGTATACAGAAACACATACCAAGCAGTTGGATATTTCTGCAAACTTAGAGCCTGTTAGGAATTTAAAAATCGATTTAGTTGCTAATAGAGCGTATTACGAGAATTCTACAGAGAATTATCAAGCTATAGATGATGATGGTGATGGTTTGAGTGATCGTTATAATGATTTAATAACTAATAATTTTGGTAATTTTAGTATTTCTACCTTATTAATTAAAACCGCATTTAGTAAAAGTGATGAGCTAGCTTCGGATGCATTTAATGATTTTAGAGATAATAGATTAATTATAGCAAGAAGATTAGCGGCTCAAAAAGGAGCAGATTTAAATGATGTTGATGATGAAGGTTTTCCAAAAGGATTTGGTAAAAATAGTCAAACGGTATTATTACCATCATTTTTGGCAGCATACACAGGTAAAGACGCAAGTAGTGCAAAACTAGGCGCGTTCAGGGATGTGCCGATTCCAAACTGGGATTTAAAATATACTGGTTTTATGAAGATGAAATGGTTTAAAGAGCGCTTTAAACGTTTTTCTTTAACACATGGGTATCGTTCGGTATATACTATTAATCAATTTCAAACAAATTTAGACTATACATCTCCAAACTATACTTTAGCATATGATGATGTTAATCAAGTAGCTGATGCTAAAGACCAATCAGGTAATTACAAAAACGAAGACCTGTTTAGTAATATTAACTTATCAGAAATGTTTAGTCCGTTAATAAGAATTGATTTTGAGATGAAAAACTCAATTAAAGTTCTTGCCGAAATTCAAAAAGACAGAACATTATCTCTAAGCTTCGATAATAATTTACTAACCGAAATTCAAGGTAACGAGTACATTTTTGGATTAGGTTACAGAATTAAAGATGTGCGTATTAAATCGCAGTTAGCGGGGCCTAAAAAACGAATTGTTAGCGATTTAAATATGAAAGCAGATGTTTCTGTGCGGGATAACAAAACTATAATTAGATATTTAGACCTAGAGAATAATCAAGTAACATCTGGACAAACGATATGGGGTTTAAAATATTCTGCCGATTATGCGTTTAGTAAAAACTTAACAGGCATATTTTATTTCGATTATTCGTTCTCAGAATATGCTATTTCAACAGCATTCCCACAAACAACAATACGATCAGGATTTACAATTCGATACAATTTTGGAAATTAGCATATATTAATTTGATTATATATTTTGAATAAATACATTTGTCAAAATAATTTAAATAAAAAATAATGAACATACCTTCAGAATTAAAATATACAAAAGATCACGAATGGGTTAAAATTGATGGAAATGTTGCAACCGTTGGCATTACAGATTTTGCACAAAGTGAATTAGGTGATATTGTTTATGTTGAAGTTGAAACTTTAGACGAAACTTTAGACGCTGATGAAATTTTTGGATCGGTTGAAGCTGTAAAAACAGTTTCTGATTTGTTTTTACCACTTTCTGGTGAAATTATCGCGTTTAACGAAGCTTTAGAAGACGAACCAGAAAGCGTAAATACAGATGCGTACGGTGCTGGATGGATGATTAAGATAGAAATGTCTGATGCATCTCAAGTAGATGGCTTAATGTCTGCAGATGATTATAAAGTGCTAATCGGTGCTTAAAAACAGTATGTTTTTTGCAAGTATCATATATACACTTGCCTTATTAACAGTTTGCTTAATAACGTTAAGGAACTTGCCAGATATAGGCGTGTCCCATGGTGATAAAATATTCCATTTTTTAGCATATTGTGTATTAACTTTTTTATGGACATATACATTTATTTTAAAATTTAAATGGCCGCAAAAAAAAGCAATATTAGTTGCTGCATTTGGGGCTATGTTATACGGCATACTTATTGAAGTATTACAGGGAAGTGTAACAACATCAAGATCTTTTGATTATTATGATGCTTTAGCAAATAGTTTGGGCGCTATAATAACTTCATTAATATTGATGGTTAAAAATAGAATTACACGTTAAAAACAGACAATCGCTTGCTTTTTTGACAAATAAATAGTTATTTTAGCAATCCTCTAAAACAGATAAAAAATGGAACTTAAAAAAAATCCTAAAGCTAATGTTGGAAGAAATAGCTCGCTATACTTTGCAATAGGTTTAGCTTTAATGTTATTCATAACAAATTACGCGATTAATTATAAAACATACGACAAGTCTGATATCGATATAGGTATGTTAAATATGGAAGAAGAATTAGATGAAGAAATTCCATTAACAGAGCAATTACAAACACCACCACCACCACCACCACCACCAGCAGCACCAGAAGTTATTGAGATTGTTGAAGATGAGGAAGAGGTTGAGGAAACAGTAATTGAATCTACTGAAACAGATCAAGAAGAAGAAATTGTTGAGGTTGAAGAAATTGAAGTTGCTGAAGTTGATGAAGATATAGAAGTACCATTCTCTGTAATTGAAAATGTACCCGTATTTCCAGGTTGTGAAAAAGGAAACAATGCAGCCAAGAAAAAATGTATGTCTGATAAGATTTCAAAATTTGTAAATAGAAAATTTAATACAGAGCTCGCTAGTGATTTAGGATTATCTGGAAGACAACGTATTAATGTAATATTTAAAATAAGTAAAACAGGTGCTATTACAGGTGTACGAGCAAGAGCTCCGCATCCAGGTTTAGAAAAAGAAGCGGCAAGAGTTATTAATTTGTTGCCTAAAATGAAACCAGGAAAGCAACGTGGTAAAGCAGTAACAGTTCCATACTCGTTACCAATTATTTTCCAAGTACAAGATTAAATACGAGTTATTTACCAAGTGTAATCGAAGTAAATACATCGAAAATCTATAAAATTTAAAAACCCGTTACATTTCTGTAACGGGTTTTCTTTTTTGGTATGCTTATTGTTATTTTATCATAATATTAACATTTTAAATAATAATAATTATGAGAATTCCAAAGAAGTCTCACGAACTCATTCGGCAAAATGAGCAAATCGTGAAAAAATCACAAAAGCATGATGCAAATTTACAAAAAAACTCAACCCTTTACTTTCAAATAGGGTTAATTGTGTGTTTACTGGCAGCCTATGGCTTGCTTGAAATGAGGTTTGAAACGGCAATTTCAACCGATAATGACTTCGTAGCAGATTTAATAGACAACGTAGAAGCCCCTGTAGAGAAGTTTAAAATCTATGTAGAGCCTGCAGCAGAAGTTAAGCCTGAAGTAGTTAAAAAAGTGGTGTTAACTAAAGATCCAATTATTGTGGATGATGATACTAAGATTTTAGTAGATCTTGATATTCTAACTGAGGAAGATGATACGACTTCTGAAAAACAAATAAACCCTGGAGATATGGATGATATTGTAGAGCCCATAGAAGAGTCTGTTGTTGATTTTGTCACCATCGAACAAGTTCCTATTTACCCAGGTTGTGAAAACAAAAAAACGAATCCGGCAAGACGAAAATGTATGACAGAGAAACTTACGAAACTTATTCAACGTAGGTTTAAAACAGGGTTGGCTGACGATTTAGGATTGTCGGGTATTCAAAACATACAAACACAATTTACTATTGATAAAACGGGAAACATTATTGATATTAAAACACGTGCACCACATCCTAAATTAGAAAGTGAAGCAAAGCGTGTTATTAATAGTATTCCAGAAATGGAACCAGGTAAACAACGCGATAAGCCTGTTGGAGTTCGATATACTTTACCCATTAAATTTCAGGTAGAGAATTAATAGCTATATCATTTAATATAACGAAAGCCGTTATCTTTTATAGATAGCGGCTTTTTGATATTTCTATTGTTAAAAATATAGTATCTTTCAGCTTTAATTAAATTCTCACGCCATCATTATGAAGAGATTCATAGTTCTACTTTTACTTTTAGTTCAATTTAATATATACTCTCAAAATAATTCATTTATTGAAAAATCGCCTGTTTTTCCGAATTGTAATGCAGTTGCTATCGATTCTTTAAGAATATGTTTTGATAAAAATGTAAACGAATTTATTTTCAATACTTTCAAAGTACCACAAAATGTAATTGATGAAGCCTATAAAGGTGAAGTAGTCGTGCTTTTTGAAGTCGATAAAGAAGGTCGTTTTAAAACCATTTATGTAGATGGTATGTATAGCGAATTAAAAGAAGAAGCGAATCGCGTTTTTTCTGAATTGCCGAAGATTACACCCGGCACTTATAACGGTAAACCAACTTATAAACAATACTCTTTAGCGATACAAATACCATTAGTAAATCTAACGGTGGAAGCAGATCAATTAGAAAAAGTAAAAGAAATATCTAAAATAGAACAACAAGCAAAAACAGAATTTGATAGTGTAATAAACGCGCTTGTTCCTTATTCTAATAAAGCGTATTCAAGTCAGTTAAATATTCCGTTTATACATAGCGAATATGCTAAGTTTGATAGAAGTATGAATGTTATTGGCACAAATAGCCATACAGCATCTAAACCGTTTGTATACGATGAGGTTTCTAAGTATTACGATTTTAAAGCAGAAAAAGAAAAATTAAAAAAAGAAGCGAATTCTTGGGGAGAACGCAAACTTTGGAATGAGCATTTAGTGCAGTTGCAAGCCGAAGATTATTGGTTTACTGTAGACCCTATTTTGGACTTGCAAGTTGGGAAAGATACTGATGCCGAATTTAATTCGACTTACAATAACACGAGAGGTTTTGTAATACAAGGAGGGTTGGGTAAAAAGTTTAATTTCTTTAGCTCTGTTTATGAAAGTCAAGGACGTTTTGCGCGCTATGTAAATGAATATGCAGAAACTTTAAAAGCTTTTGGTCCAGATCCCGCTATTATACCAGGTCGTGGTATTGCTAAGCGATTTAAGACCGATTCTTACGATTACCCAGTAGCAGAAGCATACATGTCGTATGCCCCAGCTAAGTTTATTAATATTCAGTTTGGGCATGGTAAAAACTTTATTGGAGATGGGTATAGATCGTTATTGTTAAGTGATGTTGCTAGTCCGCATCCCTTTTTAAAATTGAATACCAAGTTTTGGAAAATTAAGTATACCAATACCTGGATGTGGTTAAAAGATGTTAGAGATGCTGTTATAGATGATAAAGCTTTTTTAACTAAATATATAGCCAACCATTATTTGAGTTGGAATGCATCGAAGAAATTAAATATAGGTTTGTTCGAATCGGTATTGTGGACGAATAGTAACGATCGTGGTTTTGATGTAAATTACCTAAACCCCATTATATTTTATAGAGCTATTGAGTTTGAAACAGGCCAAGGTGCAGGAAACGCACTTTTGGGAGCGTCGGCAAAATATAAATGGAACGATAATGTGAATATTTATAGTCAGTTTATTTTAGACGAATTCTCGTTGAGTGATGTAAAAGGAGGCGAAAAGAGTTGGAAAAACAAGTTTGGTTATCAATTAGGTGTTAAATATTACAACGCTTTTAAGGTAGATAATTTATTATTACAGTTTGAATATAACCGTGTACGACCTTATACATATTCGCATAATACTATAGTTTTAAACTACGGACACAACAACCAATCTATGGCGCATTTATGGGGCGCTAATTTTAGCGAAGCTATTTTAATTGGACGTTACCATTACAAACGCTGGTTTGGTAATGCGAAATTTATTATTGGTAATCGCGGACTTGATTTTAACGACGGCACAGATAATTTTAGTTATGGAGGTGATATTTATAGAGATTATAACGATCGCCCGTTTGATACTGGTGTAGAAGTTGGACAAGGTTTAAAAACCAAAATTTTTAATGCCAATTTACAGGCGGGGTATGTTATTAATCCAGCATCGAATTTAAAAGTGTTTACAGATATTACCATTAGAAATTTTAATCCCGATGCTACTACAGTTTCTACGTTTAAAAGTAATACGGTTTGGTTTAATTTTGGACTGAGAACCGATTTGTTTAATTGGTATTTTGATAATTAGCGAGAGCCTTATTTTTTATAGGATTATTGACTGATTACTGCTATCTGACCGCGTTAGGGATAGCAGAGGAAAGCCCACAGAGAGGTGCGAGCGAGGACTTGTAACGAATAACCCGACCCATGGGTAACGCCCAAATATTAATGATTCGTTTTTAAACTCTTATAAAAAGTACGTCTCATTTTTTCGCTATTTATAAAATGATCGCCGTAACCCAAATCGTCGTATGTTTTGGTTAACGATTTGTTTGAAACCACTTCGGTTTCAGTTTTACCGTCTGCTATTTCTTTTAAAACTTTAGATTTTATAGTTTCTAGCATAGATAAAAACGATTTGTATTCGTTAAAATTTGAATGGTTTCCGTGTCCAGGAATAATTTTAGTATTTTCGTCGATAAGCATCATGGCAGATTTTACAGCATTAATGTAACCGTTAACACTTCCTTCAGATTTTAAATCGATGTACGGATAGCGGCCATTAAAATAGGTGTCGCCGGTGTGTAGCACATTACTTTCTGTAAAGTATAACATGGCATCGCTATTGGTGTGGGCGTTTTCGACATAGAAAATAAGCACAGTTTCGTTGTTTATTTGAATGTTTAGCTTGTCGTTAAAAGTTATGGTTGGCAATCCCTTTTGATCCGTTTTGCCTGCTATCTTTTTTTTAACATTATTATGTGCAATAATGGTTGCTCCCAATTGACCTATGTTTTCGTTACCTCCTGTATGGTCGCCATGGTGATGCGTGTTTACTAAATAAGTTATGGGTTTGTCGCTTAGCCTTATTATAGCATCCAAAATTTTGGGTGTAGATCGTGCAAACTGACTATCTATCATAAAAACACCGTCGTTAGATAAAGAAATACCAATATTACCACCTTGACCTTCTAACATATAAATGTTTTCGGTAATTTGATGTGTTTTTATAACCACCTCTTTTTTTTGAGCACAGCTTATAAATGTTAATGAAAGGGCGCAAATGGTATTAATTATTTTGTGTGTTTTCATGTTTAGTTTGTTTTAGCGTATTGCTAATTCTGTTATAAAAATACGATATCTTTTAAAACAAAACCAACCCTTTCAATTTCTCTAATAAAAGCATTGCTCAAAATGCTATAATAGAGTATCTTTGCACTCGCATTTAAAAGCGATCAATAAAATAAAATTTTGAGCGAGTCAAATTCTTCATTAACAGCACCTTCTATGATTTCTGATTTTAAAGAAATCACAAAAATGCGTTTAGCATTAAGTGTTGTGTTTTCCTCACTTGCAGGTTATTTATTGGGTGTTGAAACGGTAAATTTTAAAACCTTAATCTTATTGGCTTTTGGCGGGTATTTTATGGTGGGTGCATCAAACGCTTTCAATCAAATTATTGAAAAAGATTTGGATGCTTTAATGAACCGAACTAAAAATAGACCGATTCCAGCAGGACGTATGTCGGTGACTACAGCTTTTATTATTGCATCTGTTTTTACTGTTTTTGGCATTGTTATTTTGTATACCATTAACAAACAAACAGCCATGTTTGGCGCGATTTCTATATTTTTATATACCTGTGTTTACACGCCTTTAAAAACTAAAACACCAATTGCGGTATTTGTTGGAGCCATTCCGGGAGCCATTCCATTTATGTTAGGTTGGGTTGCTGCGACCGATGATTTTGGTATTGAACCAGGAACTTTATTTGCGCTTCAATTCTTTTGGCAATTTCCACATTTTTGGGCCATTGGTTGGTTTTTATTTGAAGATTATAAGCGTGGTGGATTCTTTATGCTGCCAACAGGAAAACAAGATAAAGGCACTGCAGTGCAAACTATAATGTATACAGTTTGGACGTTGTTAGTATCCATAATCCCAGTTTTTGGATTTACGGGTAGACTTCAACTTTCTGTAATAGCAGCAATTGTTGTTTTTATTTTAGGGTTGGGGATGTTGTATTATGCCATTCAATTATTTAAAAAAATGACAGAGAAAGCTGCTAAAACATTAATGTTAGCAAGCGTATTATATATTACATTGGTGCAAATTGTTTATGTAATTGATAAAATTATAAGATAACCATGGATTTAACTCAAGGTACTTTAGAAGAAAAAAATAGTAGAGCAAAAAAAATGATGCTATGGTTTGGTATCGCTTCTTTAATAATGTCGTTTGCAGGTTGGACGAGTGCTTTTGTAGTCAGTAGTTCAAGACCAGACTGGTTAAAAGATTTTCAATTGCCAAATGCTTTTATAATAAGTACTATCGTTATAATATTGAGTAGTGTTACATTTTTATTAGCAAAACAAGCTTTAAAAAAGGAGAACAGACAATTAACAACTATTTGGTTGCTTACTACACTTGTTTTAGGTGTTGTGTTTGTGATTGGTCAGTTTTCGGGTTTTCAGCAAATCATAGATGCGGGGTATAATTTTACGGGGCCAACGAGTAATGTAACGATGTCTTACATTTATTTAATCGCATTGGTACATATATTACATGTCATTGTAGGCTTAATTTGTTTGTTGGTTGTAATTTATAATCATTTTAAACAAAAGTATTCGTCCTCTAAAATGTTAGGCTTAGAATTGGCTGCTACATTTTGGCATTTTATAGATATACTGTGGGTTTATCTGTTTTTATTCTTATATTTTGTGAAGTAGTTTATTAGCAAATAGGCTTTTAATTGACTGTTTTATTAGGGGTTTGGCGGATATGTGCGTTAGGGATTGAGGCATTGTTGAAGCTCGCCGACGTAGGAGGAAGCGACTGCCGAAAGCCCGACCGAAGCGCTTCTTACAAGGTTTTTACCTTGTGGGAATTAAGCGAAGGAAACGCCCAAATAATTTTTAACTGTGAATAGTTTTTAATTTTTAAAGCGGTATATTTTATTAGATGAATAAATTGATTATTTTTGTCCAACTTTAAAAAAATAACCATTATATATGAGTACAGCAGTAGCAAATACTGGAACAGAAGGAAAAGCTTGGGGTGGCGGAAATGAGCCATTAAAAGCAAGTTATGGTAAAATGATGATGTGGTTTTTTATCGTATCAGATGCCTTAACATTCTCAGGCTTTTTAGCAGCTTACGGATTTTCAAGATTTAAGTTTATTGACGCGTGGCCAATAGCAGATGAGGTGTTTACTCACGTACCATTTTTCCATGGTAACTATCCAATGATATATGTCGCGTTTATGACGTTTGTACTTATCATGTCGTCTGTAACTATGGTATTAGCTGTAGATGCAGGACACCATTTAAACAAGTCTAAAGTAACCATTTATATGTTTTTAACCATTATTGGTGGGATCATATTTGTTGGATCTCAAGCTTGGGAATGGGGAACATTCATAAAAGGTGATTTCGGAGCTGTACAAACTAAAGGAGGAAATATTCTTCAATTTGTTGATACAGACGGTAGTCGTGTAGCACTTAGAGATTTTGTTGTTGTTGATGCACATGCAGAAAGAACACAACACGAGAGTAAAAACGGTTTATGGTTTATAGGTGAAGGTACATTACCTAGCTATACAGTAGATGAAGTTTTACACGGATTAGAGTCGCATGAAAATGTATTAGTTAGAACTCAAATTATAAATGAAGCAGGCGAGAAAACAGTACTTTCTAGAGCCGAATCTTTAAAACAAATAAAAGACAACGGTAAATTAGTAGTAGAAGGTGCTAATCTTCATGTAAACGAATATGGTTCACCATTGTTTGGAGATTTCTTTTTCTTTATTACAGGTTTTCACGGTTTCCACGTATTCTCGGGTATAGTGATTAATATCATTATTTTCTTTAATGTGATTTTAGGAACTTACGAAAAACGTAAAAGTTACGAAATGGTTGAGAAAGTGGGGTTATATTGGCACTTTGTAGATTTGGTTTGGGTATTCGTATTTACATTCTTCTACCTCGTTTAATTTTTTTTAAAAAATAATTTTCATTTCCTTGAAAAAGGAAATCTAAAAAGCATTTAAAATGGCACACGAACATAAATTAGAAATATTTAAAGGCTTAGTTAAGTTTAAATCTAATACCCAAAAAATTTGGGGTGTTTTAATTTTTCTTACTATAATTACAGCTGTAGAGGTTGGTTTAGGTATTGTAAAACCAGAATGGGGAAATACGGTTGTTTTAAGTATGAAAGCACTAAACTGGATTTTCATCATATTAACTATTGTAAAAGCCTATTACATTACTTGGGATTTTATGCATATGCGTGATGAAACTAAAGGGTTAAGACGTATGGTTGTTTGGACAGCGATTTTCTTAATTTTATACCTAATCTTTATCTTATTACAAGAAGGGGGTTATGTCTTTGAAGTTTATGATAACGGATATATTAAAAAAGATTTTTAATTAACTAGATAATTTTAGTTAAATAAGTATATAAAGACGGTTTTTAAACCGTCTTTTTTTATTTTTGCACGGTATTAAAAAAGTAGATGTTTAATGGATTATAAGAAAGTGAGTCGGTATGTTGTTTTAGGAATTTTATTCTTTCTTCCTGTTACTTTTTTATTGTTTCTATATCCTGCAACACATAATTATACACCACTCGATATTGTAAATGAGTCTGTTAGAGATATAGGTAGGTTTACATCCGAAGCCGAAAGCCCTGTTCTACTTAAAGAATATATTACTGTGCTTGGTTTTTTTGGTAAATATCCTATGGATAAAGCGACAACAGCATTGAATTTAAAAGAACTCGTTTACGATACATTTAAAGGGTTTAAAAAATTTCAAGTTGTCATTGTAATGCCAACTGGCACAGAGGAAGCAGTAAAACAACTTAAACAAGAAATTAGTTCATATCAAGATCTTCGTTTTTGGCATTTTGTTTTTGGTGAGCCAACATCTATTCAAAATGTGTTTAATAGTTTAAAAAGTAAAGTCTCCTTACGACATGATTATTCAACAGATCATGTTTATATTATCGATAAAGATTTAAATCAAAGAGGGCGTTTAGACGATAGAACAGATAATGAATTGGAAAAGAATAAACCTATTTATGGTTTGTCTTCTTTTGATTGTATAGAAGTTGCTGAAATTAAAAATAAAATGAGCGAAGACATGCGTATTTTATTTACAGAATACAGACAAAAACGTAAAGGTGAATTTAATTCGGATACTCGTCGAGCTAGTGATTTAAAATCTGAATAAATTTAAACGAGATTGTTATTCCTGCAAAGGCAGGAATCCACTTTTAAAGAAATTAAGATGAAGAAAAATAATTATTCATATATAGGTATCGCTTTTATTATTCTGGTATTTGGGATTTATTTTATACCAAGAATTATTGATAGAATTACTAATGAAGATGTAACACGAAACGAAAGTAGATCTGATCTTAAAGGTGATAAAAAACCGAAACCGTCAGATCTAGCTTTTATCGAAATTAATGGAGAGCCTAAAAAAGTGCCTGCTTTTTCATTTACAAATCAAGAGGGCAAACTCATTACCAATAAAGATTATATAGGCAAGGTTTATGTTCTAGAGTTTTTCTTTACAACCTGTCCAACCATTTGTCCTAGAATGACTACTAACTTAGTGCAAGTTCAAAATACATTTAAAGATTTTGAAAATTTTGGAGTGGCTTCATTTACCATTAACCCTGCTCATGATACATCAGAAGTTTTAAAAGCTTATGCTGAAAAGCATGGCGTTACAAATCCTAATTGGCATTTTTTAACGGGTGATAAAGATGCTATATATAAATTATCGAACGAAGGGTTTAATTTATATACAGCCGAAGAAGAAAATGTTGCTGGTGGTTTCGAGCATTCTGGGAATTTTGCTTTAATAGATAAAAATGGTTTTATACGTTCTCGAAAAGACGATTACGGAAATCCAATTATATATTACAGAGGGATTGCTTCGGAAAGTGAAAAGGTTGATGATGACGGCGTAAAAGAAGAAATTAGTGACTTAAAAGTAGATATTAGAAAGTTACTAAACGAATAAAGAATATTTAATAGGTGTTAAAAATGAATAAGTCAGAAGAAGTTTTAGACGATAAAAAATATAACAAACTCATTATCGTTTTATCAATAGTGATTCCTGTTGCAGTTGCTATACTTTTTGGTGTGAAAATAGATTTGGAATTACCTGTGTTTTTACCACCAATTTATGCCACTATAAATGCGATTACGGGATTAGTTTTAATTTTAGCTGTCGTTCAAATTAAAAAAGGAAATAGACAAGGGCATGAAAAACTTATGAAGTTTGCTATTGGACTATCTCTTGTGTTTTTAGTGTTGTATATTCTGTATCATATGACGAGCAATTCAACACCATTTGGTGGTGAAGGTGTTATTAAGTATGTTTATTATTTTATATTGCTTACGCATATTTTATTATCTATTGTTGTTATTCCATTTGTGTTAATTACGTTTGTAAGAGGCATAACGAATAGTATTGAAAAACATAAAAAAATCGCAAAAATAACCTTTCCTTTATGGTTGTATGTTGCAGTAACTGGTGTTATTGTTTATGTCATGATTTCACCATATTACGTTTAAATAACATTCTGAGCATAGCTACAGAATATGTATTATGAAAAATAAAATAATCTTTTTTCTGATTTTTCTTCTCTTTTTTTTAGAGACCAATGCGCAATGTGCCATGTGTCGTGCAGTATTAGAAAGTGAGGAAGGACAAACTACGGCCGAGGGTATTAATAACGGTATTGTTTACCTTATGGCGATTCCATATATGCTTGTAGCAGGCTTAGGTTATTTTATTTATAGAAAATTTTATAAGTTAAAAAAGTAATAAAAATTTTTTGGCTTCATTTTTGTAACATTTCTTTGTTAAGTAAGTCTAATGTTAAAGTGCATTAAGCTTATGATTATTATTGTTGAGATTTATCTCAATTTAGTAAGATTAACTAATCAATCAAAAAGATGTTAAAAATCAATCAACTTCACAAATCTTATGCTATAGGAGATTCTAGTTTGCATGTTTTAAAGGGTATCGATCTTTCTGTAGAAGAAGGCGAAATGGTCGCTATTATGGGGTCTTCTGGTTCTGGAAAATCTACACTACTTAATATTATAGGTATGCTGGATGTACCCGACATAGATGGAGGGGAGTATATTTTAGATCATGTACCTATTAAAGATCTTACCGAAAAAAAGGCAGCGATATATCGAAATAAATTTTTAGGATTTATTTTTCAATCCTTCAATCTTATTAATTATAAGAGTGCCATCGAAAACGTAGCACTTCCTTTATATTATCAAGGGATGAAACGTAAAGAGCGTTTGGAATTAGCCATGTTTCATTTAGAAAAAGTGGGTTTAGCAGATTGGGCTAAGCACTTACCAAAAGAACTTTCGGGTGGTCAAAAACAACGTGTCGCCATTGCCAGAGCATTAGCTGCAAATCCCAAGTTATTATTGGCAGATGAGCCTACAGGAGCTTTAGATACTAAAACATCCTATGAGATTATGGAATTCATTCAGCATTTAAATGATGAAGGAAAAACCATTTTGATGGTCACACACGAAGAAGATATTGCTAATATGTGCAAACGTATTGTGCGCTTAAGAGATGGTGTTATTATGGAGGATAAAAAAATAGAACAAGTACGCGCAGAACAGTATGTTTGATTTAGATCTTTGGCGAGAAATTTTTCAGAGTATTAATAAAAATAGAACTCGGAGTTTACTATCTGGTTTTACAGTGGCATTTGCTATTTTGTTATTTACTATTCTTTTTGGAATAGCAAATGGATTACAAAACACGTTTGCTGAGGCTTTTGTAGACGAAGCAACGAATTCCATTTTTATCTGGCCAGGAAGAACTACAAAGGCACATAAAGGGCTTCAGGCAGGACGGCGTATTCAATTTAAAAATGAAGACTACGATTATGTAAAAGATGAATTTGGAGATAAAGTCGAATTTATTACCGCTAGAATATATAAAGATGTAATTGCTACTTATAAAAATGAACAAAACAATTATCCGCTTAGAGCAGTTCATCCAGACCATCAATTTTTAGAGAAAACAATTATTGAAGATGGACGCTATATAAATAATAACGATTTAAAAAATAAGACTAAAGTTGTTGTTATTGGTCGGTTAGTTGAGGAAGATTTGTTTATTAAAGAGGATGCTCTTGGGAAATATATTAATTTAAGTGGGATACCCTATAAAGTAGTTGGTGTTTTTAATGATGATGGAGGGGATAACGAGGAACGTATAATTTATATGCCAGTAACTACGGCTCAACGGATTTACGGAAATAACGATTATATAAATCAAATAAACTTGACATATAACCCAGAGATGGATTATGATCAAGCTTTATCATTTAGTACGTTGCTAACTAAAAAGTTAAAAGACAGGTTTTCGGTTGCTAAAAATGATCAAAGAGCTGTTAGAGTCCGTAATATGGCAGAAGGAACAAAGTTTATTAGCTATATGAGTTTTGGTATTACCATTTTTATTTTAGTAATAGGTATAGGAACATTAGTTGCTGGAGTTGTAGGTATTAGTAATATTATGATTTTTATTGTAAAGGAACGTACTAAAGAAATAGGAATACGTAAAGCATTAGGAGCTTCACCTAGATCAATTGTATCAATAATTTTAATAGAATCTATACTTATTACAGCTATAGCAGGTTATGTCGGGTTGTTAATTGGAGTAGGTGTGTTAGAAATGGTTGGCCCTAGTTTAGAAGAGTATTTTATTAAAGACCCAGGAGTGAGTAATAGTTTAGTTATAGGGGCTACAGCAACTTTAATTATTGCTGGAGCTATTGCGGGTTACTTACCAGCAAAGAAAGCATCAAGAATTAAACCAATAATAGCTCTAAGAAACGATTAATTATGTTTAAATTTTTATTCGAAAGAGACACTTGGCAAGAAGTCTACGATAGCTTTAGTAAAAACAAACTGAGATCAATATTAACAATGGTTGGTGTTTGGTGGGGTATATTGTTGCTAATTGTACTTTTAGGTTCTGCAAAAGGTTTAGAGAATTCCTTTAACCGTTTATTTGGAGACTTTGCAACTAATAGTGTGTTTATTTGGGGAAAAAGCACAAGTATACCTTTTAAAGGGTTTCAAGAGGGTAGACGTGTGAGGTTGTCTTTAACAGATGCGAAAAAAGTTGAAGAAAATATTGAAGGCATAGAGTTTGTAGTTCCGAGAAATCAAAGAAACGCGAATGTGGTTAGAAATTTTCTTTCTGGTGATTTTCAGGTGGCAGGTGATTACCCATTATTAGATGTGGTAGAAAAACGCAGACTTAAAAAAGGACGTTTTATTAATCAAAATGATATTGATAATAAAAGAAAGATTGCTATAATATCAGAAGATATTTATAAACAATTATTTGAAAAGAATGTAGAAGCAATAGGCAAATTGATTCAAATCAATGATATAAACTTTGTTGTTGCTGGTGTTTTTAAGTTGCCTAAAGTTCCTATGGGACCTCAAACAGATATTCATATTCCATTTACAACATATCAACAGATATACAATCAAGGAGATAGAATAGGTTGGGTGATGATTACAGGCAAGCCTGAGTATGATATTGTTCAGATTGAAAGAGATGCTAAGTTGCTATTCAAAAACCTAAATGATATTCATCCAAAAGATAACCGTGCGTTTGGTAGTGCTAATGCAGGGAAAGAGATAGGGAAAGTAACAGGTTTTTTAACAGGTATGCAATTCTTGACATGGTTTGTAGGTATTGCAACTTTATTTGCAGGTGTCTTTGCAATTGGTAACATTTTATTAATAACGGTTAAAGAGCGGACTAAAGAAATAGGAGTGCGTCGAGCTTTAGGAGCAACACCTTTCGAAATAAAAAGACAAATAGTTGTGGAAGCTGTGTTTTTAACATTAGTGGCAGGTCTATTCGGAATTATTACAGGAGGTTGGATTTTAATAGGTTTAGATACAGCTTTTGGACAAGGAGAAGACGCAGCCATTGTAAATGCCTCTGTATCTATAGCAGTTGTATTTATAGCATTAATAATATTAGTAGTTCTGGGGACTTTAATTGGGTTAATTCCTGCGTTTAAAGCCACAAGTATAAAGCCAATAGAAGCATTAAGAGAAGAATAAACAATCAAAAAAATGAACAAAGCAGTAAAAATTATTTTAGGACTCATTGTAGTTATCGCATTAATCTTTGTATTGAAATATTTTAAGGATTCTAATTCTAAAGATATTGAAGAGTTTAAGGTTGAAGAACCATTTTATACTTCAATAAATACAAAAGCAGTAGCCACAGGGAAGTTAAATCCCGAAGAAGAAATCGAACTTAAACCTCAAATATCAGGTATAGTTGATCAAATTTTGGTTGAAGAAGGCGATGTAGTTACAAAAGGCGATTTAATTGCAAAAATTAGAGTTGTTCCTAACGAGCAAAGTCTGGTTAGTGCAAAGAGTAGAATTGCGTCTTCAAAATTATCTTATGATAATAACAAGGTAAAGTATAATAGAGATAAAAAGCTTTTTGATAAAGGTGTTATATCCATTCAAACCTTTGAGAGTAGCGAACTCGTATTTAATCAATCGAAGGAGTCTTATACTCAGTCACAAAACGATTATCAAATTATCAAACGAGGTTCTATTTCTGGAGGAAGTTCTGCTAATACTAATATTGTAGCTCAAATTTCTGGAACTATTTTAGAAATACCAGTAAGGGAGGGTGATCAAGTTATTGAAAGTAATAACTTTAATGCGGGAACAACCATTGCTACAATTGCAGATATGAGTCTTATGATTTTTGAAGGTAAAGTTGATGAGGCCGAGGTTGGTAAATTAGAGGAAGGAAAAGATATTAAAGTCATTCTTGGAGCCATAAATGATAAAGAGTTTCCTGCAGTATTAACGTTTGTTGCCCCAAAGGGTCAAGAAGAAAATGGAGCTGTTCAATTCACCATTAAAGCTAATGTGGTGATTGATTCTACTGTTAATATTAGAGCAGGTTATAGTGCTAATGCTGAAATCGATATAGAAAATAAAGATAGTGTGCTTAGTATTAAAGAAGCATTACTTCAATTTAATAGAATAACAGAAAAACCGTTTGTAGAAATACAGAAAGAAGATAGCAAATTCAAAAAGAAGAATGTAAAATTAGGTTTGTCTGACGGAATCAATGTGGAGATTATTGATGGCGTAAAGATGGGAGATAAAATTAAAGTATGGAATAAGGTTTCTGAAAAAGACGAAAAAGAAGATGAAAAATAATATTATGATGAAACAAATAAAAAAAAGTCTATTGGTGTGTTTATGTTTTGTCTTTGCAACAGCATTTTCTCAACAAAAAAAATGGACACTTCAAGAATGTGTTAATCATGCGCTTGAAAATAATATTACTGTACAACAAGGGAAGAATACGTTGTTAATAAACGAACAAGATATTATTGCGTCCAAAGGACAATTTTTACCATCGGTAAGTGGTAGCTTCGGCCAACGTTTGAACATTGGTTCAGGTTTTGACCAGTCAACTAACCAAAGAATAAATAACCAAACAACACATTCTTTTAGCTATAATTTGGGGGTAAACCAAACTGTTTTTAATGGGTTTAGAACTTTAAACTTGTATAAGCAATCGCTTCTAAATTTAGAGTCTAATAAATTAGAGTTAGATAGGATTAAAGACGATATTTCTTTAAATGTGGTGAATTCGTATTTAAATATTCTTTTTAATAAAGAACGTTTAGAAACGGCTAAAGCTCAGTTTGACTTTTCTAGTAAACAATTACAACAAATAAAGGATTTAGTTGATGCTGGAGTGCAGCCTAAAGTTAATATTTACGATGCGGAAGCGACTTTAAGTAGCGATGCGCAGAATGTAACAATAGCAGATAATAATTTTAATTTATCATTATTAACACTATCACAATTGTTACAAATATCTTTTAAAGGATTTGAAATTGATTTTATTGAAATCGATAACCCATCGGAAGCTTTACTTTATAAGAATATAGATCCAATCTTAGATTATGCGTTAGATAATCGAAATGAAATAAAAGTGGCTCAAAAAGGTATTGAAAATGCAGAATTAAGTACAGAGATATCTAAATCGGGTTATTATCCATCGGTTTCTGCTAGTTATGGGTTTGGTTCAGTTTGGAGTGAATCTAAAAATGATTTTACAAAACAAGCCTATTTTAGAGAATTAGATTTAAATAAAGGTCATAATTTTAATCTAAGTGTTAATATTCCTATTTTTTCTAGATTTCAAAATAAAACAGCTGTAGCAAAGTCTAAAATTGGAGAAACCAATAGTAGACTTAATTTAGAGCAAGCAAAATTAAATGTAGAGTCTAATATTCAACGTGCTTTTACAGATGCACAAGCAGCCTTTAAAGCGTTTGAAGCAGCTAAGAAATCTATGGCCTCACAAAAATTAGCATTTGCTAATTCGCAAGAACGGTATAATATAGGAGCTATGAATGCATCCGATTTAGATCAGGCTAGAGTTAGACTTATCAATGCAGAGTCGTCTCTTATTAATGCCAAATACGATTTCGTTTTTAAAACGAAAGTATTAGATTTTTATATGGGGAAATCGTTAACCAATTAGGCTTATTATTTTATTGAAATCAGAATTATAGAGTTCGCGTTGTTTCGTTGCAGAAATATCAGAACAAAGTGATAGTTTTGCATAGACTAATTTAAAGCTAGAATGAGCGTATTAATACTTAATATAGAAACAGCCACAACAAATTGTTCTGTATCGCTTTCGCGGGATGGAAAAACAATTGTTTTAAAAGAAGATTATAACGATAACTATTCGCATGCCGAACGTTTACACGTTTATATTGATGCTGTTTTAAAAGAAGCTGATGTAAAGTCAGAAGAATTAAGTGCTATAGCCGTTAGTAAAGGGCCTGGTTCTTATACGGGTTTACGTATTGGTGTTTCTGCTGTAAAAGGGCTTTGTTTTGCTTTAGATAAGCCATTAATGTCTATCTCAACTCTTGAAGCTTTAGCGCATCAAGTTGAAGCTGAAAATGGGGTTATAGTTTCTATGATTGATGCCCGCCGTATGGAGGTGTATTCGGCTATTTTCGATGCCGATTATAATCAAATACGAGAAACGGAAGCTCAGATTTTAGACGAAACGTCTTTTGCAGACTATTTAGAAAAAGGTAAAGTATACTTTATAGGTAATGGTGTCGAAAAAACAAAAACTTTATTAAATCACCCTAACGCTATTTTTGTAGAAGATAAATTACCATCAGCTAACGACATGAGTATGTTGGCATATAATAAGTATAAAAATAATGATACAGAAGATGTTGCTTATTTTGAACCTTATTATCTAAAGGACTTTGTGGCTTTAAAGCCTAAAAAGAAATAAGCCTTCTGTTTGTAATCTGAATTTTATTAATTATTCGTCACCCTGAATTTATTTCAGGGTCTTATATTGCATTGAATATGATGCTATGCGATTCTGAAACAAGTTCAGAATGACGTGCTTTCTCAATTTTGAAGACCGTTTCGACAAGCTTCGCGCGCTACCTTCAAAACAAAATACATTTTGTTTGAATATTCTAAGGCTTTTTAACCTTTCTTTTGAATCTCAACTTGATGAGGGAAAGGAATTTCAATACCAGCTGCGTCAAGAGCCTCTTTTACATTTTCTGTAATACCAAAGTATACATCCCAATAATCGTCAGAAGTACTCCAAGGTCTTACAGCAAAATTGATAGAGCTATCAGCCAACTCAGAGACATTCACTGTCGGTGCTGGATCTTGTAGAACTTTTGGATGTGATGTTAATACGTTCATTAAAACTTCTTTAGTTTTTTTAATGTCAGAATCGTAACCAACTCCAATAGTTAAGTCTACACGTCGTGTTCCTTCAGTAGAGTAATTAATAATGTTTCCATTAGATAAAGATCCATTAGGAATAATAATTTCTCTATTAGATAATCCTGTTAATTTAGTTGTAAAGATTTCGATTTCTTTAACCACACCAAGTTCACCTTGTGCTTCAATTAAATCGCCAATTTTAAAAGGTTTAAAAATCATTATTAAAACACCTCCAGCAAAATTACCTAAAGAACCTTGTAAAGCCATACCAATAGCTAAACCTGCAGCAGCTAATAAGGCAGCGAATGATGTAGTTTCAATACCAACTGTACCTAGAATAATTATAATTAAAACAATTTTTAATGTCCAGTTTAAAAGATTTAGTAAGAACTTTTTAAGACTGATGTCAAAATCTTGTTTATCCATAGCTTTGTTGGCTACTTTACGAATGACCTTAATAGTCCAAGATCCAATAATCCATATCGCAATTGCTGCTAAAATTTTTGGTCCGAAATCTAATAGTAATTCGTAACCTTTGTCAATCCATTTTTCTAAATCCATAGTCCTTAATTTTTGATGCGAAATTATAAATAATTCCGCGATTTTAATGTTTATTATGTTGTTGTTTTGTTAAAAAAAACAAGAGATTAAAGCTAAAATTGCAGGTCCAGATTGGATATAAAAGAGCTTTATTTTCTTTGTAGAATAAGACCCATAAATACCTGCTATAGTCACACAAATTAAAAAGAAAACAGCAAATGTCATATTGTTTTGAATACTAGTAAATAGTAAACCCGCGGCAAGAAAACCATTGTATAAGCCTTGATTTGCAGCTAGAACCTTTGTTTCTTCTGCAAACTCTTTAGTTTTTATTCCAAAAGCACGCATGGTTTTTGGCTCTGTCCATTTAAACATCTCTAGAATTAAAAAATAAAGATGCAGGAGTGCTACAAAAGCAATTAAAATTTTAGTGATTAGTATCATTTTTCTATAAATTTAAGAGCATCTGTTACTTCAGACACAGGGAGTTTGCAAGCTTTGTTAACACAAACATAAATTAATGTTTTGTTTGGATTGTATCTGCCTTCTAATAAAGGCATATTATTTTCAGAAGTACTTCCAGCTATTAATTTATTAGGGATATATGTTTTATTTAAATCTGTAATTTTTTGTTTAACATCTTTACCAACGATGGCGACTTCGTAAAACGGACTCGCATAATTTAACATTAAATCTAACCAATTAGAATAGCCAGAAGGGTAGTCTTGCATTTCGGGTTTTACGTTATTTAACATCGTAATTGCTGTCTTTGAAAAACGTGTATCATCAAAATAGTGTGATAGTTTAAATAAGTTTTTTGCCATGATTGAGTTGCTGGCAGGAATAACATTATCTCGATATTCTATGCTTCTAGATACTAAAGATTGATCTTCGTTAGATGTGAAATAAAACATACTACTAGTTTCGTCAAAAAAGTGATCGAATGTATAGTTTGACAAATCGTTAGCAGTATTTAACCATTTTTCATCCAAAGTGTTTTCATAAAGTGTAATGAAAGCATCAATGGTTGCCGCATAATCTTCTAGATAACCATTAATATTACTGGTGTCGTTTTTAAAATTATGATTCAATCCGCCATCTTTACGAAGTTGTGTGTTTATAATGAAATTTGCATTTTTTTCTGCGGAAGCGAGATAATTGGTGTCACCTAAAACACGATAAGCATCAATATATCCTTTTAGCATTAAAGCGTTCCATGATGTTAAGGTCTTGTCGTCTAGCCTTGGTTTAGAACGTTTGTTTCTAATATTTAAAAGTGTTTCTTTCCAAACGTTTTTCTTTTCGTTTAAAACGTCTTGGGTTAAATCATGCTTTTTAATAATAGTTGCGTCATCGTCTTTTCTAATTAGAACATAGTTGTTGTGTTCCCAAAGCCCATAACTATTTACGTTGTAATAGTCTGAAAATAAATCAAAATCATCTTTTAAAATGTCTTTTAAAGACTCTTTTTGCCAAACGTAAAAAGCACCTTCCTCTAACTCACCTTCAGGCGTATTGCTATCCGCGTCAAGCGAAGAAAAGAATGCACCGTTTTTAGTGGTCATTTCATTTTCAACATATTTTAATGTCTCAATAATAACATTTTTATACAATTCGTTTTTGGTGATGAGGTAAGCATCGGCATATAAACTCACCAATTGCCCATTGTCGTAAAGCATTTTTTCGAAATGTGGAACATGCCATTTTGCATCGGTAGAATATCTAGAGAAACCACCACCAACATGATCGAACACGCCACCATAAGCCATTTGTGTAAGTGTTAAATTCACATAGTCTTGTAACTTTTTATCGTTATTTTGATACGCATATCGTAATAAAAAATGATAGTTATTAGGCATCATAAACTTGGGAGCTCTATTCATGCCTCCCTGGTTATTGTCAAATTGCGTCGACCAGTTTTTTACAGCTGATGCTATATAACTAGTTTCAAAAACAGGTTCATCCGTGTTTAAAGAAACCAAATCCATAGATTTGATGCCTTGCTCAACATTATCTGCCTGTTTGTATAACTTATCGGGGCTTTCCTTATAAATATTTGAAATTTGGTTTAGTACACTTGTCCATTGATCTTTTGGCAAGTAAGTAGCGCCCCAAAATGGTCTGCCGTCAGGTAGAGCAATGGCATTTAATGGCCAACCACCGCTTCCTGTCATGAGTTGTACTGCATTCATATAAACTTGATCTACATCTGGGCGTTCTTCTCTATCAACTTTTATATTTATAAAATTTTTATTCATGACTTGAGCCACCAAACTGTCCTCAAAACTTTCGTGCTCCATTACATGGCACCAATGGCAAGCAGAATAGCCAACACTAATAAGTAATAATTTATTTTCAGATTTGGCTTTTTCTAATGTTTCTTTATTCCAAGCATGCCAATTTACGGGGTTATGTGCATGTTGTAGTAAATACGGACTCGTTTCGTTTATAAGATTGTTTGTGTATTGATGTTTCACAGCATCTGTATTTTGTCCTTTACAACTTATTATAATGATAGATAATAGTAATGTGATATGCTTCATAAGTCAAAGTTAGCGAAAATTGGGCATAAAAAAAGCGTTCATTTAATAGAACGCTTGGTCTTTATTATAAATTGGAGTCTTAGTTTACTTCGAAAGTGATTTTTAAGTTCACTCTAAAATCTGTTACTTCTCCGTCAGTTACACTTGCACTTTGATCTTGTACATAAACCGAACGTATATTTTTTACACTTTTTGATGCATGTTTTACTGCTTTTTTAGTTGCATCTTCCCAACTTTTTTCTGAGTTTGCTAAAACTTCGATAACTTTTAATACTGCCATGATTTTGTTTTTTTAAGGTTAATGATTGAAATGCCTCTTTATAAAGATACCTCTTATCTTCGACACCAATAAATCAAAAAAGTCACTTTGTGAATGTTATTTATAAAGGGTTTACCTTTTCAAAGTAAAATGCCCTTTGTGAATTTTTCCATTATCACGAATCACAACAAACCAATAATCAGAAGAAGGTAAATAGTTTCCAGTATAGGTGCCATCCCAAGTAGACGTTGCACTTAATTGTTTAATAAGTTTTCCGTAACGGTCATATATTTTAGTCGTTAATGCAGGCTCTGTTTCAGAATATGTTATAGACCAAGTATCATGAGTTCCATCTCCATTTGGAGTAAAGTATTTTGGGTAATTTAAAAGAAAAACCTCTTGGTTTTCAATGCCACATCCATTTTTATCTCTAACATATGTTGTATAATTACCACTTGTTAGTTCCGAAAAAGTGTTGCTATCTTGATAATTAATACCGTCCAAGGAATATTCATAATCCCCAATACTTGTATCGGAAACATAAACAGCAATTATATTGTCAGAATTTGTCCAATCTGTAATTTCAATATTTGAAATGGTGGCGGCATTAGATAAGACTACCGAAAAGTTTTTTGTAGACGAGCAAATTAAGCCGCCCTCATATTTAGTGACGGTTACCCAATATGCCCCTTCTTCTGAAGCGGTTATCGCTTCGGTTTCTTCGGATGTTGACCATAAATAACTATTAAAACCCGATCCTGCACTAATTGTGGTAGAAGTGTTTTCGCAAAGTCCAATACTATCGGGAATTGAAATTACAGGCGAACTTTGTAATGTGATGCTTAATTCTGAAAATTGAGAACAATTATCTGAAGAATCAATTCGTACATAAACAATATCAGTGTCAGAAACCCAATCATAAGCGCTTGGTATATCAATTGGATTAATACCTAATTCATTTTGTGCATCAGTTAAGTTTGTATAATACGAAAAAAGACAGTCTGTACATGTCGTAAACTGAGGCTCGTAATCTGTTAGGTTAACCATTTCAAAACCATCGTTTAAGCTATCACAAATAATATCAGAAGCATTATAAACTAAAAGTGTTGGTGACACTATAGAAATAGTAACGGCATACCTGTCATCACTTTCACAACCATTTACAGTTTCCTGTGCGGCATAATAAGTCGTTCCGTCAACTAAAGGTGTCGTGTTTGGTAACACATTTCCATTTGCAGGACTATCATACCAAACAGCACTATTAGGTTCTACAACTAAATGAGCAATAGTAGAGGCTTGAGTGGTACAAAAATTTTGGTTTGCAAGTCCTGTTAAAGCAGCTGGTGTTGCTAATACGTCTATGGTAACTGCCTCAGAAACAATTCTACAGTTTATGGAATCTATATCGGAGGTTTGTGCAACAGCCATTCTATATAGATATGTTCCATTAGCAGCGCTAGTCATAAAAGTGTATGTGACTGAGGTCGCTCCTAGAATATCTGTCCAAGTTGTTCCATGGTCTGAGCTCACTTGCCATTGATAAGCTGGGGCAGAATACCCAGATGAAACACCGCCATTAAGGGTATAATTTATCGTTTCGTTTTCGCAAGCTGTTAAACTTGTACTTGTTTCATTTTCTACGGATATCGTAACTGTTGGTCCGCAAGGTCTAAAAGCAATATCATCTAAAGCAATGTCATTTCCAGGATGCGCACTTGGTGCAGAATTTAATATGGTTATGACCACTTCGGTATCATTATCTAAAGTAAAAAAGAAGCCGTATTGTAACCAAGTACCCGAACTGGTTTGTGGAATATCGCCTGTGTTATAATCCCCTAAAAGGTTACCTGAAGTATCGCTTATACGAAAGGTTACATCGGGGTGGTATTGGTCTGTACCAGCAGAAGGATTCATAACGTTTATTAACCATGCAGAGAATTCATAAGTCGTATTTGCGCAAAGCTCAGTTACTGTTTTTGTATAGAATACACCTTCGTTTGCTAGTACGGCACTATTTATAACCATCATATAACCATTACTATTACCAGTATGATCTGCAGTAACGTGCCATGCATTTCTTTTTAAGCCACTTGTTGTGGTTGCAATGGTGTATTCGCCTTCGTCTAATTCACCAGAGTTGCTATTTGTGAAAGCTGTAATGGACGAGCCAAGCGCTGCACCACGACCTGTTCCCGAACCAAAATCAATTTCAACAACAGGATCTCCTAAGCTACCTTCGCACAATTGTCCATGAATTTGCATGGTGAAGGTTAATAATGAGATAAGAAAAAATACACGCATATATGGGTTTTGAAAAATTAACATCTAAATAAATGTTTTAATACATTTATTTAGATGTTAATTTTAAAAAAAACATGCGTGAAGATGTTTAAGTTTAAGTGTTACCCGTTAATAGCTTCAACTGTTTCTACTCGACCTTTCATCATTTCTTTAAGCATATTTTCTATGCCGCTTTTTAAAGTGTATGTTGAAGAAGGGCAACCGCTACATGCACCTTGAAGCAGTACGCTTACGTTTTTAGTATCGGCATCATAAGATATAAATTGAATGTTTCCACCATCACTAGCAACTGCAGGTTTTACGTATTCTTCAAGAATATTTACTATTTCTTTTGATGTGTCGTCAAGTGATTCATAACGATTATCTAATTGTTTCGTTGATGTTTGCTGTGTTGTAGTCGCTTCTGGCGAAACAATTTCTTTTCCGTTTTCAATATAACTTCTTATAAATTCACGAAGCTCTATAGTAATATCTTCCCATTCTGCAATGTCATATTTTGTAATAGACACGTAGTTTTCGTCAAAAAAGACACTCTTCACAAAAGGAAAATGGAATAATTCTGTTGCCATTGGCGACAATTTAGCTTCATCTATGGATGTAAATTCGAATAACGATGTTACAATTTTTTTATTAGCTACAAATTTTATTACTGCTGGGTTTGGTGTGCTTTCTGCATAAACGGTTACAGCTACTTTTTTAGAAATTGCAGTTTCTTCTATAACAAGACCGCCATCATTTAAATAAGCTTCAATTTGTTCGGCTACTTCGCTTTGCACGTCTGTCCATTCAACAATATCATAACGTTCTACGGCAATAAAGTTTCCAGAGATATATACTTTTTTTACAAAAGGCAAATAGAATAATTGTTGTGCTAAAGGCGATGTTTTGGCTTCGTCTATATTATTAAACTCAAAACTCTGATGTTTTGTAATAAATTGATTTAATTCGAACTTAACTATCGCTTTATTTGATGTTTCTTGTATTGAAACGGTGAAAGTATCCATTTTAGCTATTTTTTTACAAAAATACTAAAAGAAAACTACAGATATCCATATATTTGAGTATTGTTGATTAGATGAAAATTGAAAAGGTAAGGGTGAAACTTTATCTTTTTGTCTGTAATTTATTATGAAATTAGGAGCTTTAATGATTGACATGCCCAATATAACTAAACTTATGAAGTTGAAAAATATATTAATGGTAGCAATTATGGGGTTATTTAGCCACATAGCTATCTCCCAAGAAGGTCTACCTGTATATGCTGATTATTTAACAGATAATTATTATTTAATACATCCTTCTATGGCTGGAGTTGCTAACTGTTCTAAAGTTAGAATGACGGCACGCCAACAGTGGTTTGGTCATGAAGATGCTCCTAAACTTTTAACATTAAGTATTAATGGAAGAATTGGAGAATCGCAATCGGCTATTGGCGGGATTTTATACACTGATAAAAATGGTTACCATTCTCAAACTGGTGCTTATGCAACGTATGCTCATCATTTAATGTTTTCTAGAAACCCTGTAGATTTAAATATGTTATCTTTTGGTTTAAGCGTCGGATTTATTCAATATAAGTTGGATGAAACCGATTTTCTTTTTGATGGTCCAGATGCTATTATATCTGGTACTGTAGAAAGTGCAACAAATTTGAATATTGATTTAGGGTTTTCTTATCATTATTTAGATTATTATGCACATGCTACTATTAAAAATGTATTAGAAAATGCGGGTATCAATAGAGATGTAAACATTACTAGTAACTTAAGGCGTTATTTGCTTTCAGCAGGTGGTGTATTTAGCAAATATGGAAGCGATTGGTCTTACGAACCTTCACTTATGTTTATGTATAAAGATCTTACTAAAGAAGCAACTCTTGATTTTAATGCAAAAGTTTATAAGAAAATGGATTTTGGTAAAATATGGGGAGGATTGTCATATAGACAAAGTTTTGATGGAGCTGAACACACCACTACTTCTGGAGGTGTAAGTAGTCAAAAGTTGCAAAGTATAACCCCTATAATTGGTGTAAATTATAACGAGTTTATGTTTGCTTACAATTATACGCAACAAACTAATGAAGTTGTATTTACAAATGGTGGATTTCATCAATTTACACTTGGATACAATTTTAAATGTAGAAGAGAGAAGTACGAATGTAACTGTCCTGCTGTAAATTAAACTTTAGACTTATCAAAAATGAAATCCCGCTTTTGGCGGGATTTTTTTTGTTTAAATCTTTTCTAAAATGCTCAAGCTAATTCTTATTCCCAAGTATATTGTTTCTTTTTTGCTTGTGTTTTTATAGCCTTTGTCATCGCATTTTCTAATCCGTTAGCATTTTCTGTTTTTTGTTTAGAAATAAAATCTTTTCGTTTTAGGTTTAAATCTTGGATTTCTTTTTGAATAACTGCACGTTCATTACGTTTTTTATCAACGTAGGTTTTAATGTCTTTGGTCGATTTTCCTTTTAATGCTTCGGGTAAAGCGTCATCACTCAATTCTTCAATGTTAACCTCTTTTTGTGCTTCGGCATCAACCAAATCCCAAGATTTGTTTTTATATAAATGTGAACTTTTACTTATCGTTCTGCCAACAGCATTCGCTTTACTGTATGAGTTTGCGTTTTCATCTTGTTCGGCTTGCATTTCCATTTTTCGCATGCCTTTTTGTCCATAGGCTACATACGTTTTATTTAATTTCTGATTTAAAATTAAAATGGCATCATCGTATGGCGATGCAATATGTACTGTTGCTCTATTATGGTTTATGGCTAGATAATCACCATTAGTTAAGTGCGCACCATCTTTCCAGTTGGTATGAACACCTTGATTGTAATCGCCACAAAAAATAGTATTTATAGTAACATCTTTTTCTTTTGCGTTTACCGAGGCGTCTTTGTAGTTCACTTTACCTTGAGTAAAAGGTTCGTTGCCTGCAATAAAAATAAGCTTTAAGTCATCAGGGTTATTTCCCCAAGTTAATTGGTTTAATGAGGTTTGAATAACTTGTCCGCAGTATTCATTCCCGCCATTTGTGGTTAGTGAAAATAATTCTTTAGAGATGTCATCTAAATCATCACTAAAGGCTAAAACCTGTCTTATATGGCCTTCAGCTCCGCTTAAATTATCATTACCATATTCGTATAAAGCAATTTGTAAATTGGGTTTGTTATTATTGCATTTTGCATAAGAGAGTTCGTTTACAATTTCCCAAAGTTGTGCTTTCGCTTGGTCTATTAAACCGTCCATACTATTACTTGTATCTAGTAATAAAGCCACTTTTATAAATTGCTTGGCGGGTTTTGGATTAACTTGAGTTGTCGTGTTAGCTACTAAATCTTGTTTTTTTGTTTTAGCATTACAAGCTGTAAAACATATAATAGCTAAACTTAAAATGATTGTTTTAAAATGTGTTTTCATGATTTTATGTTTTTTAGATTAATGCGAATTTTGCAAATACTGTTGCAGAAACAACAATAGATTTAATGTTTAAGTTTTGTATTTTATCTCGTGATTCTGATTTGTAAATGGAGCTATAGTTTATTTCATTTATATTATTAGCAAAACCGTTTAAGTTGCTTATGTTGTGGTTTTGTTCTTGAATAAATAAAGCCTTACCTATGGTTTGGTCTATAACATGGGCGTACTCATTGGCTTTTTCTTTTGCTACTTTTAAAGCTTTAAGTTTTGTTTCTCTTCTTATTTTTTCAATATCTGTATGACTCGTTTTTATAATTGAAATGTTAGAAATATCAATTTTATCTAAAGCTTCATAAACCTTTCCAAGGCACGCCCCACTATCAACAATAAGTTGATAATGCTTTGTCTTTGCGACTTCTCCGTCCGAAAAGAATTTTCTTTTATAATACCCATTGAAATCAAGTATCGAAAATTGTTTATCAATATCGATTCCAAGAGTTCTTAAAATGGATATCATTTGATTTTCTTGAGACTCAATGCTTATTTTACCTTTTTTATCAGCTTCATTTAAAATAATGTTCAAGTAGATTTCATTGGGCACAATTTCTGTTTCTATGGTTCCTGTAACTTCAATAAAAGGCTGATCAATAAAGTTTTTTGTTCCATTTTGAGCGAAAGAAATTGTTGTACTCAAGTAAATAGCAATTAATAAGGTTTTAGGTAATGACATGATTTTTATGTTTTTCGATTAATACAGTAAATCTATGTGCAACCTTTTTATTAAAAAAAGAGGAATGAGTGAAATGGATGTTTTAATGCGTGAAAGAAACTGTTAAATGAGCGAAGCCATCATTATGTTCGCGAAAAGGGAGAACATTCTAAAATCTTCATTTTCATATACCAATGAAAGTGCGTAAGTTTATCTACTTTAAATTGATAAATGAAATTAGTTTTTAAATATATAGGTCTTCTTATAACGGTTTTATGTTTAAACCTGTCGTTTGGACAAGAAAGCGGTTTGTATGAATCTAAAAAAATTACAGTAAAAGGAGAAGTTCGAGAGAGCGATACTAAGGATGCTATACCTAATGTAAATATTGAAGTAAATGGTGGCGGCTATACAACAACAGATCATTTCGGGTATTTTAATGTGCAAGCTCGAATAGGTGACGAACTTATTATAAGACATAAAGATTTTGAAACGGTATATCATATTATTTTAAATGATGATAAAATAATTGTTGAGGTAGAACCCTCAGATGATAAGTTATCTAGTGGCCTTAAGCTCAAAAGTTTTAAGTCTAGGCTTCCTTTATTCGAAACGTATATCGATTCCGCGGAAGCGTATTTAAAATTAGATTATAAAAAAAGCTTAGAATTTATAACAGAGGCTTTATCTGAAAGTAATTCTAAAGACCAGAACAGAAATGCTTACGAACTTTTAGGAGATATTTATATGTTTTGGGAACAGTACGACTTGGCAGTTTCCAATTTTAATATTAGTCTTCAAAATGAAACATCCGATAATTTGAAATTAAAGCTAGCAAAGGCTTACTATTTCAATAAGAATTATCAAGAAAGTATTTCGATTTATAATCAAGTAAATAAAAGGAAATTATCAAACTATCAGTTGGTCTCTCTGTATGAAAGTTTGGGTGATGTGTATGTCAAAACAAATCAATTTATTCTATCGATTGCCACTTATAATAAAGGTTTAGAATTGGCGAATAAACACTTAATAACACCAAAAATAACCGATTTAAATTCTAAACTCGCTGAGGTTTATAATTCTAGTGGAAACGAACAACAAGCGCGAAGTCTTTTTAGTAATTCTTTAAAATTAGCGAAGAAAGAAAACAAAAAACGATCTGCTGAAGAAAAGATTAAGGTAGCCGATTTCGAGAATAAAAGCAGTTCGTATAGTGAAGAAATTCAATTAAGAAAAGAAGCACTTGAAGATATTACTGAAATTGAGGACGAGTTAGATAACGAAAGCGCTTTAACACCACAAAGACAAAAGTATAAAATTGGTAATGCTTATGCGCAACAAAATGATGTTGTAAATGCGATTTCTTTTCTTGAAGAAAGTATTGAAGATGCTGATGATAAAGCCGATTTAATTGTACAGAAAGATGCCACCAGAAGACTCTCGGAAGTTTATAGAGATGCTGGAGATTATAATAAAGCATTGACTATTTATCAAAATTATGTTGATTTAGTAGATAAGTTATACGCCATAAAAGAACAAGAAATTTCGCAGTCAGCACGATTTAGTAAAGATATAACGAATAAACAAAATCGTATTGTAAGTTTAGAAAGCGATAGAGCATTATCTGAAAGTAAATACCAACTAACAACAGAACAGGCGAAACTTCAAAAGCTTATTATCTATTCACTTATTGGAGGTGTTTTGTTGTTATTACTAACTGCTTTTTTAATGTTTAAATATATTAAACAGCAGCGTTTAGCTAATAATTTGTTGGCGTTAAAGAGTTTGCGAAGCCAAATGAATCCGCATTTTATATTTAATGCATTAAACTCGATAAATAGTTTTATAGCATCGAATGACGAACGGACTGCAAACCGATATCTTACCGATTTTTCGTTATTAATGCGTGCCGTTTTAGAAAATAGTGAAGAAGATTTTATTCCGTTAGAAAAGGAGATTGAACTTTTAGAATTATACACCAAATTAGAGCATTTTAGGTTTCAAGATAAGTTTGATTACGGAATACATCTTGATGAGCATATTAATGTGAAAGAATTTCAAATTCCGCCTATGCTATTACAACCTTATATAGAAAATGCAGTATGGCACGGATTGAGATATAAGAAAACCAAAGGACGCTTAGATGTTAATATTCAGCAAACTAAACCCGATGAAATATCCATTATTATTACAGATGATGGTATTGGGCGCAAAAAATCGAAAGCGTTAAAAACAGAAAATCAACAAAAGCAGAACTCCAAAGGCATGGGGAATATTAAAAAGCGGGTTTCTATTTTAAATGCCATGTATAAAGATAAAGTAGATGTATTAATAGACGATTTTCAAGATGAAGAAGATGCAGGAACACAAGTGGTTGTAACGCTTAAAAAGGATTGATGATTGCAGAATATAGATTAACGATTGCTGATTTTTGAATTGAACGAACAAACACAATTAAGTGCCCAAATGTCCTGTTGAGCTTGTCGAAGCACCAAATATTAACTAAACATTCCCGTTTTTAGGAAGAAGTACTATGAAATTAAACGCCATAATCGTCGAAGACGAAGAAACAAGCAGAGAAATTTTAAAAAACTACTTAAAAAAGTATTGCCCAAATGTTGTCGTTCTTGGAGAAGCCGAAAATATAGAAGAAGGCCTAGTTTTAATACGAAATAACGATTTAGATTTAGTATTTCTAGATGTAGAAATGCCTTATGGTAACGCTTTCGATTTACTTGAAAAAGTAGGCGATATTAATTTCGAAACGGTATTTGTTACGGCTTATAATCATTATGCTATAGATGCGCTTAATGCCCATGCTTCGTATTATTTAATGAAACCCATTTCTATAGACGAACTGATTAAAGCGGTAGATTATGTTACCGAAATTAGAACTAAAGAAGACGCCTTACAAGATGAGGTCTTAGTGCCAAAGACCAACATGGTAAATGGTAAAATAACAATTCCGCAGCAAGATGGTTTCGAAATTTTAAACACTGCTGATATTTTGTATTGCAAGGCAGATGATAATTATACCCAAATCTATTTAAATAATAGTAAAAAGAAATTGGTAAGTAAAACACTTAAATATTTTGAGGAAGCTTTAACGGGAAGTGGTTTTGCTCGTGTTCATAAATCGTATTTAGTTAATGTTAATGAAGTTGTAAAGTACGTTAAAGGGAAGGGCGGAAGTGTGGTTTTAAGTAATGGACAGCAGGTTATGGTTTCGGCATCTAAAAAGGCTGATTTGTTGTCTTATTTTAAGTGATATTGAGATTGGGTATCGGTTCGAGTGATTTCGACTTTTCGCCGAAATTGTATAGAGAACTGCTGTTTTTATTAAAAAATTAAGCACTATTTCTTTAGTATTGTCGTTTTATCATTATGTATAGATTAGCTGTTATATTATTTTTTATTGCTCTCAACATAAGTTTTGGTCAGAATAATTCAGAATTAAAAACGGTACATGTATTTGTTGCTTTATGCGATAATGTAAATCAAGGTATTGTGCCCGTGCCTTCAAAATTAGGAAATGGACAAGATCCCAGAAGTAACTTGTATTGGGGCGCTATGTATGGTGTAAAAAGTTATTTTAAAAGAAGTAAAGACTGGACTTTAGTTTCTGCAAAAACAAATGTGAGTTCTTTTGTTTTAGAGCAATTACTTTTTAAGCATAATACATCCAACACGTATTTACTTGCTGATGCTTACGATGGTAAATACATTAAACAAACTACCGTAGATTTTTTAGAAGCTACGGCAGGTAGAAATACTAAAACTATTAAACATAACGGAATGGTTTTAAACTTTGGTGGTGCTTCTAATTTACTAGCTTATACGGGTCATGATGGACTTATGGAGTTTAATGTAAAAGGAAAATTTAGTCCCATAAATAAGAATAAACGAGACGTTATTATTTTGGCGTGTGTAAGTAAAGATTATTTTAAACCGTATTTAGAAGAAACAAAAGTAAACCCTTTGGTTTGGACTACGGGATTGATGGCTCCAGAGGCTTATACTTTAAAATGGGCTATTGATGGATGGGTTTTAAATGAAACGGATGCGCAAATTAGAGAGCGTGCAGCGCAAGGGTATCATCATTATCAAAAATGTGGGATTCGTGGTGCTAGGAATTTATTGGTAACGGGATATTAAAATGTATAAAATTATAATCGCTCTTTTTTGGATTCAACTATTTTCTTGTAAACCTCCTGAGAAGAAAACCATAATTGCTGACCTTCATTTAGAGGAAGCACCTGTTAATGTCATTAGTAATGACGTTAAAATTATTGACAGCTTAAAGGTTCATATTAATTTTAAGCCAAAAGGGGATTATACTTTAATTAAAAGCGGAATCATAATTGACAGAGCTTTTTTTAAGACGTTATTTAAGACTAATCCTGAAAAAGCAATTGATAGTGCTTCTTCTTATTTATATTCTAAATTGATTAATGAGATAGTGCCACACTGGTATGGTACACCATGGGATTTCAATGGGCACACAAATATTCCTAATAAAGGAGAGATTGCTTGTGGATATTTCGTGTCAACAACTCTGAAGCATTTAGGGTTTAATTTAAATAGGTATAAAATGGCCCAACAAGCTGGATTAATTGAAGCTCAAGTTTTGCAAGAAAAATTGAACCTTAAAATATATAAGAATCACTCTTATGGTGCTCTAAAGACGAAATTGAATCAGGTTTACGATGATGGTGTTTACTTTGTAGGACTAGATAATCATGTTGGTTATGTTCTAATTATAGACAAAGAGTTTTACTTTTTGCATTCTAGTTATTATGATGATAAGGTGATGATTGAATTAGCAAAGGAGTCTCCTTGTTTTGATTCAAATATTTACGTTTTTGCCGAAATCACCACGAACAAAGATTTAGTAAAGCATTGGATTTTTAATGATTTATTAGTTGTTCCTGCTAATTGATGTTTTCGCATTAGCGATTGTAGCGGCATCCTTTTTTAAAATAAAAGAGCAATAAATTGTGTTTAGAACTGAAAATTGGCAGATTGCCACGTCGTACCACCTCAATGACGTTTAAAAAGATATAGCGGAAAGCGCGGTTTGTTTTAGCTTTTTTTTTGCTAAAATAAAATTGCCCAACTTCTCGATATAATTCTTCATAATCGAACTAACATATCGTTCCTTAAATAATATAAATTTACTTTTGCACTCTTAATTTTTTTGTATTGAATAAGACTATTTATAAAGCCCATTTTGCACTTTTAGGGGCTAACCTAATTTACGGTGCTAACTACATTATTGCAAAAGGCATTATGCCTCATAAAATAAGCCCTGCAGCCTTTGTTTTTATTCGTTTAGTTTGCTGTACCGCTTTATTTTGGATTGTTAAATCTGTATTGACAAAAGAGCGCGTCGATAAAAAAGATTTTCCTAGATTAATACTCTGCGGTTTTTTTGGCGCAGCCGCTAATATGTTGTTTTTCTTTTACGGCATTAATTTAACATCGCCCATTGATGCTTCAATAATTATGACTGCCACTCCAGTTATTGTGCTTATTTTTAGCTTTATCTTACTCAAAGAACGTATTACAAAAAACAAAGCATTAGGTATTACTATTGGTGGTATTGGTGCTATATTTTTAATTTTATATGGTAATTCTAGCGCAGGAACTAGTTCTTTTTTAGGGAATCTATTTGTGTTTTTGAATGCGTCTTTTTACGGACTTTACCTTGTTATTGTTAAACCTTTAATGAAAAAATACAAAGCGATTACTGTAGTGAGTTGGATGTTTTTGTTTGGACTTATTTTTGCAATTCCGTTTTCTATAAACGATTTTATGTCTACAAATTTTGAAGCTTTTACAACGAACACCTACCTTGTTATTGGTTACGTGATCTTATTTACTACTTTTTTAACTTATGTTTTTAATATTTATGCACTTAACTACGTGTCTCCATCGGTTACAAGCAGTTATATTTATTTACAGCCTGTAATCAGCTTTCTTATGGTAAGTATTTATGCTTACGTTTTAATGAAAGACGAGTATGCTCAAGATATAAATGCTGTTAAAATATTAAGTTGCTTAACCGTAGTTATTGGTGTTTACATTATAAGCAAACCCTCGAAGCAGATCGTAAAAACACAACAAAATTGATATGTTTTTGTTATTAGCTTATATTTTAAAGCTTCTTTTAGTATTCTTTATTATTTTTACAGTATTAATCCAATTAATTTATGAGCTCTTCTTTTGAAAAACACCAAAAACGTCGTCTTATCTCATCGTATTTTTCGGTAGTTTTAAGTATTGCTTTGGTTCTGTTTTTATTGGGTTTATTAGGCATGCTGGTACTTAATGCAAAAAAAGTATCCGATCATTTTAAAGAACAAGTTGTTGTTACCATCTATTTAAAAGATTCGGCTAAAAAAATTGAAAGCAAGCAACTTGAAAAAAGTTTAGCTATGGCCGATTATGTGAAATCTACCGAATACGTATCGAAAGAACAGGCTGCTGAATTTATGAAAGCTGAAAACGGAGAAGATTTCATGGATTTTGTGGGTTATAATCCGTTACAAAACTCGATAGACGTCCATTTAAAAGCCGATTTCGTAACTTCTGAACATCTTGAAAAAATATCCGCGGAAGCGCTAAATAAAAACTTTGTTGAAGAAGTAAACTACGATAACGACCTGGTTAACTTAATGAACGACAATGTAAAACGCATTAGTTTTTGGGTCTTGGTAATTAGTTCTATTTTCACTTTAATAGCTGTTTTATTAATAAACAGTTCCATACGCTTGGCAGTATATTCCAAACGATTTACCATAAAAACCATGCAAATGGTTGGAGCAACAAAACGTTTTATTAGACGTCCGTTTGTTTGGAAAAGTGTACGTTTAGGTATTATAGGAGCTACAATTGCGCTAGTTGGGATGACCATTGTTCTGTATTATTTAAACAAAACTTTTGTTGAGTTAGAATTACTAAGTAATCCAATTTTAGTTATTATTTTATTTGTATTTGTATTTGCTTTAGGCATTATAATTACATGGATAAGCACACATTTTGCGACACAACGTTTTCTGAATTTGAAAACAGATGATTTATATTAATAGAAGCAATAAATTAGAATTCTATTAACAGTATCATTTTAAATAAATCCGTTAATTTGCATTATTAGTTTATATATAGTTATGGGAGAACAAAAACGTAAAGAAACTGCAAAATCTACTTTTGTATTTGGAAAGAAAAACTATAAATTCATGTTTATTGGTTTAGCTATTATAGCACTCGGTTTTATTTTGATGTCTGGCGGTGGTAGTGACGATCCGAACGTTTTTAATCCTGAAATTTTTAGCTGGAGACGTATTCGTTTAGCGCCAACTTTAGTGCTGATTGGATTTGGAATTCAGATTTATGCGATTCTTTTAAATCCTGATAAAAAGTAATCTACTCCCTTTTTTAATACTCATTTTATCTTAAATATGAAATTAAGACAACATCCTTAAATTGAAATTGAAATAAGACTCTGCTAACATTTAAAATATTTGAATGAAGTCGTTATTACTATCTGAATTTTAATATTTTTGCGCCATGGAAATAATAGATGCAATTATTCTTGGTATTATTCAAGGATTAACAGAGTTTTTACCAGTCTCATCAAGTGGACATTTAGAGTTAGGTAAAGCTATTCTGGGTGATAACTCGGTACCTGAAGAAAGTTTACTTTTTACAGTCGTTTTACATTTTGCAACCGCTTTAAGTACTATTGTTGTTTTTAGAAAAGACATTTTAGAACTTATAACTGGTGCTTTAAAATTTAAATGGAATGACGATTTACAGTTTATTTCTAAAATTGCGGTGTCTATGATTCCTGCAGCTATTATTGGGTTCTCCTATGAATCTCAATTTGCGGAATTATTTGGAGGAAATATTAAGCTTGTTGGTTTTATGCTTATTATTACTGCGCTTTTACTCTATTTGGCAGATAAAGCTAAAGATACTGACAAGAAAATTTCTTTTAAAAACGCTTTTATCATAGGTATATCTCAAGCCATAGCCATGCTACCAGGTATTTCTAGATCTGGAGCAACGATATCTACTTCTGTTCTTTTAGGAAACGATAAAACCAAAGCCGCTCGATTTTCATTTTTAATGGTCGTGCCTTTAATTTTTGGTAAAATTGCTAAAGATATTTTAAGTGGTGATTTAACTTATGACAGTAATAACTTCACCTCACTTTCTATTGGCTTTGTTGCTGCTTTTGTTGCAGGTCTATTTGCTTGTACTTGGATGATTTCTTTAGTTAAAAAAAGCAAACTGTCCTATTTTGCTATCTATTGTGGTATCGTAGGTGTCATAGCTATCATCTTTTCATTAATGAATTAAAATGATGACAGCAGAAGATTACTTATCCGGACATGTGTTATTAATAGATAAACCTTTAAATTGGACGTCATTTCAAGTCGTAAATAAGCTCCGTTGGGAGATTCGCCAAGCCTTTGATATAAAAAAAATAAAAGTAGGTCACGCTGGCACTTTAGACCCTTTAGCTACGGGGTTACTCGTTATTTGTACTGGAAAAATGACCAAACAAATTGATACGTTTCAAGGGCAAATAAAAGAATATACGGGTACGATTTCTTTAGGAAGTACAACGCCTTCTTTTGATTTAGAAACCGAAGTCAATGAAACTTTTAAGACGGATCATATAACAGACGATTTAATACACGAAACCACCAAACAGTTTACTGGAGACATTCAACAATTTCCACCTGTTTTTTCAGCATTAAAAAAAGACGGAAAACGTTTATATGAATATGCTCGCGCTGGGGAAGCTGTAGAAATTAAATCAAGACAAGTACAGATTTCAGAATTTGAAATTACTAAAATTAATAATTTACATATTGATTTCAGAGTCGTTTGCAGTAAAGGCACTTATATTCGATCGTTAGCTAACGATTTTGGAAAAACATTAAACTCTGGCGCACATTTATCCGCTTTGCGACGCACAAGAATTGGAGATTTTCATGTGAATGAAGGCCTTTCTATTGAAAGCTTTATTGCATCGCTAAAAGACTAAATTGTTTAATTTTACGTATATTTATTGAACAATTGCTATAAACTAAATCGATTTGAACCTAACAAATCAACATAAAGCCCTACTTCTTACACTCCTAATTTCTGGGACTGTGGTACTTTCTGTTTTCAATTTAGGACTTAATAAACAAAAAACGTTAGCTTCGGAAAGTTACTATGAAATGGAACCGGAGAAGGAGCTTACCCTAGAAGAAATCAAGGTTTTAGAAGCGTTAGAAAAACTAAATAACTCTAAAGCGGAAACAAACAAAGCGTTTAACGAAACCAAAAACAATAAACATTTTGCACAAGCTTACAAACCTATTGCTCCTCCAGAAGATTATGTACCTAATGTAAAAACAACATCGAATTCTACAAATTCTTATAATACACATGCTGCCAAACCCAGCGCATCTAAAATTGATAAAAAAGAATTATCGTCTTTTGATAAAGTAAACGATTTATTAAAGAAACAGAAATCGGAAGGCGCTAACACAAAAAGTACCATTCACTATTCTTTAGTGGATAGAACACATCACCATTTACCAACGCCTGTTTACTTATGTGAAGAAGGAGGTAAAATTGTAATAAACATTACCGTAAATACTAAAGGAACTGTTACCGATGCTTATGTGAATTCGTCATCAACCTCATCAAACGCTTGTCTAATCGAGCATGCTTTAGAATATGCTAAGGACTCTCAATTTAATGAAGCACCATCAAAACCTTCACAAATTGGATCTATAACCTTTTACTTTATTGGCAAACGCTAGGCTCCAATTTACAAAGCATTTCTGTTAGATCTTCTATAATATTTTGACCTTTATTTTTGTTATACCAATGTTGTAAATCTTCTTTAAATTCTGAAGTTAACGCACCATTTTCAGCTTTAAATCGGTTAACATAACCTGTCGCTTCACTAGGTCTTGGACCAAAAGTATCTATAACTTCTCCAGAAGCATTATCTAACATAATGACCTTAGGGATTGCCCGTCCGCCATTCGTTAAAAAAGCATCGATTAACTCAGGATTATCATCACGAAGTACCACTTTAAAATCTATATTATCATTTAAATTAGCCACTTTATTTAAAACAGGCATTATATGTGCCGCATCACCACACCAACTTTCGGTGATAACCAACCATGTAACCGACTCGCTAAATCCTTGAATTTTTTCTTGAGCGTCTTCAGAGATCTTCACTGTTTTGTCCCAGCGTTTCATACGCTTGTCGTTTAGCTTAGTGTAATTCACTAAAGCTTCTGTTTTTTCGCTTCCAGTGGTAGAGTTTTCTTCGGCTAATTGTTTTACCAATACTCTATAATCTTGATAAGATGTGCTATGCTTTATACTTTCAGCTATGATTGTGTCCATAATTTATTTTTAATAAAACAAAATTAATATCTTGTACTTGCTTTTAAGATGATATTTGTCATACTTTTATCATAAACCTTACGGTACTGATACTAAATTTAATACATAACACATGAAAAAACACAGATGTCATTGGTGCATTGGTGATGATTTATACGAAGCTTATCATGATGAAGAATGGGGCGTTCCCGTTTATGATGATGACACCTTATTTGAATTTCTGATTTTGGAAACCTTCCAAGCAGGTTTAAGTTGGATCACTATTTTACGAAAACGTGAAAATTTCAAAAAAGCTTTTGATAATTTCGATTATAAAAAAATAGCCAATTATAAACAAGATAAAATTGATGCTTTGCTTTTAGACGCTGGCATTATTCGGAATAAATTAAAAGTAAATGCTACCATTACAAATGCGCAAGCTTTTATGAAAATACAAGACGAATTTGGCAGTTTTAGTAAATACATTTGGGGTTTTGTTGACGGAAAACCCATTAATAATGTCTTTAAAAGTTTAAGCGAAGTTCCTGCAAATACTCCTTTAAGTGATACCCTTAGTAAAGACTTAAAAAAACGAGGTTTTAAATTTGTTGGCTCCACGGTGGTTTACTCACACATGCAAGCTACTGGTATGGTAAATGATCATGAAACGAGCTGTTTTAGGTATAGTGAGGTTTGATTTTTTTTTTAGGGTTTAATTGAAACTGGTTTGTATAAGGATATTCACTTATTTTTATTTGATACTTCATTATTATATTGAACAAACTAGGAGCCGTTTATTATTTTTCCCCTGTCAATAAGAATACAGGATAATTGCCTGTAGGCTTTTCTACTACACTCGCATTTTGAATTTTCAAGTCTCTAAACCCTGCCTCTTTAGCAATATTAAGAAATTCTTCTCTATCAAATCCAAAGTGAAACACCCCTGTATCAGTTGTGTGAAATGAACCATCTTCTTTATCTAGATCAGCAATAGCTATTGAACCATTATTATTAAGTAATGAGTGAAATCTCTTAAACAACTCCAGAACATTCTTTGTATGATGAATTGTCATAGATGAAATAATAACATCAAAAGTCTCGTTAAGTGTTTCTTTTGTTAAATCAATTTCTTTTATTTGAAGTCTACAGTCGATTGCACCTATTTTTGATCTTAGAACTTCATTCATTGATGCAGAAATATCAATTGCGGTAATTTCTCCTACGTGTGGAGCAATTTTAGACAACAATAAGCCTGTACCCGAACCAAAATCCATAACACTCATTTCTTTTGAAAATAACGATTCTTTCAAAATTGCTTGAGCTATATTTTCAACATTTTGTGTTCTAGATTTCTGTTTATCGTAATCTTTTGCCTTTTCTAAAAAATAATCTTTCTGTACAAATTTCATCTTATTTGTTATTTGTTGCCAACTCATAACGGATATAAAACATTGAGATAATTTCATATCTGAACTTAAACGAAATTAGTTGATTTTTTTCTACAAAGTCAAATTTTATTAAAGCTTACAAATACCCCAAAAACAAATCTCTAGAAACATCTTCTGCCCCTAAACTTTCTAAATGATTGGTATACACTTGGCAATCTATAAGTTTGTAATTTGTCTTTTGAATAAACGTGATAAACCCTACTTTACTAGCATTACTTTCAGTAGTAAACATGCTTTCGCCACAAAACACGTCGTTACCTAAATCGATACCGTAAAGACCAGCGACAAGTTTATTGTCTCTCCAAACTTCAATGGATTTTGCATAGCCCAATTCATGAAGCTTAACATAAGCTTCAATCATCGTATTGGTTATCCAAGTATCACTTTGTCCGCTACGTTTTATTTTAGAACACGACGTAATCACGGCTTTAAAAGCTTTATTGACAGTTACTGTGTAATCGCAATTACGCAGTATTTGCTTCATACTTTTCGAGACTTTCAACTTTTCGGGAAACAATACAAACCGTGGATCTGGAGACCACCACACGATAGGTTCACCTGAATCGAACCAAGGAAATATACCCGACTTATATGCTAATAACAAACGCTCTACAGACAAATCGCCACCAATAGCCAAAACACCTTCTGGTGAAGCTTCGGTAACATCAGGAAACCATATGTCTTGGGTTAGGTATTGCATATATAAGCTACATCTTCGATTTATGCGTCGCTCTAATTTTACTTTTTTATAAAATGTGGCAGTCTCATTAAAAAATATATAGATTGCCGCAGTCGTTACGCTTTATCAAAGACGACTGCTAAAAAACAAAAAACCTCAACATTATAAAAATATTGAGGTCGGTTTTTATAAGATTCCTGCCTTCGCAGAAATAACAAAATCAATTAGAAAGGTAAATCGTCGTGATCTTCTTCTTTTAAATCGCCAGCTGGTTCAAAAGCATCTGCTGGTGGTACTGGAGGCATTCCCGCTGCTGGAGCATCTGCTTGTAATGCTTCTATTCTCCATCCTTGGATAGAGTTAAAATATTTCGTTTCTCCTTGTGGATTAACCCACTCTCTACCACGTAAATTAATGCTTATTTTTACTTGTTGCCCAGCTGCATAACTGTTTAATAAATCACATTTATCTTGAACAAATTCCACCATAATATGTTGTGGATATTGTTCTTCTGTAGTGACAACAACTTCTCTTTTTCTAAACCCATTACTTCCAAAAGTTTGAGTTTCTCCTACCATTTTAATACTTCCTTGAACTTCCATTTATTATAAATATTTATTTTATTAATTGTGATTTATTCGTTTATTATATCTGCCAGTGCCTTATTTAAGACAACAATATTTTCCATGCACTATCTATATCTCCAAAACTTAAATACTTTTGTGCCAATTTGTGTTTTTCTCTATGTGTTGCGGTTTTAATATTGGGATAGCGTTCACCCAAATCGTTTATAAAAACATCAACATCACTTTGAGTTGGTAAAACTTCTACATTACCCAACATTCCTAAATTATTACCTGTTAAAATCATACTGTTTTTAACAAAATCAGGAAAACGATCTACACCTACACCATGTGTACTAATAGGCTTAGGTATTTCAAAAAAACCTTTATTCGCTCTGCTATAATAACTTCCTCCTGCTCTGGCGACTAAATCTAATTTCTTTTGATTTATAGTGTCATCTTCATTTAAAATAGCATCATCTATATGCAATTTTACAACTTCGCAAATTACTAAATTACCAGCACCACCTTCGGTTCCTAATTTAATAATATCATTCACCTTACATTCCATTTGCACTGGTGATTCGGCAACACGAAACGGCTTAACAAGATCTGACTTTAACATCGTTAATCCTGCTTTATCAAACTCATTCACCCCATCAGCATATTCTGTACTAGACAATGACATTTGATGTACCAAATCATAATTCACCACATTTATTACAACCTCCTTTGTGGCCTCAACATTTTGCAATGTATGTTTCGTTGTATTATCTCGAACACGTCTTGCTGGCGAAAAAATTAAAATAGGCGGATTTGCACTAAATACATTAAAAAAGCTAAATGGCGATAAATTCGGATTTCCTTTTTCGTCTACCGTACTAGCAAAAGCTATTGGCCTTGGCGCAACGGCACTTAACAAATAACTATGTAGTTTACTGGTTGTTACGCTTTTTGGATCAAACGAAGCCATTCCTCTTTTTTATTTTAACAAATGTAACTAATCTGTTATTCAACTAAAAATCGATTTACTAACAACTTGGACAATAATATTAACAGAATTACATTATATTAGAAATTAAATAGTTTTAAAGTGGTTTTTACAAAATACAGTAACACCTTCCGTTGGACAATGATTGCAATATCTTTTGTAATTGTATCTCTTATATTATGGAATACCTATATCTTTTTTCAAAATTTTAAAGATGAAGAACGTAGCAAAATGAAAATCTGGTCTGGTGCCCAACAAGAACTAAGTCAAAGTAGTGATTTAAACGTCAATATAGGAGAGCTCCCTATGCAGATTATACAGAGCAACAACACGACACCTATGATTCTTCTCAATAAAGATGGTAGTTACAGCTACAATAACATTGATGATGAGAAAGCTAAAGATTCTGCATATATACAAAAGCTTATTTTAAAATTTCAAAGCGAAAATAAACCTCATGAAATTATATTTAAAGATGAGATTTTACAAACTTTATATTACGGAAATTCTCCTCTATTAAACAAATTAAAATATTACCCACTGGCTTTAATTTTAATCATTGTTTTATTTGTTGCCGTTATTTTTTTCTTTTATAGCAGTACTAAAAATGCCACTCAAAACAAATTATGGTCTGGAATGGCAAAAGAGACAGCCCATCAAATTGGCACACCGTTATCTTCTTTAATTGGTTGGACAGAAATATTAAAAACTGAAAACGTAAATCCCGATTACATTGTTGAAATTGAAAAAGATATAGACAGGCTAAAAACAATTACTGAGCGTTTTAGTAAAATAGGATCGATAACACCTCTAGAACCCTTAGATATTATTTCTGAAACGATAGAATCTTTCGATTATTTAAAAGCACGATTATCTAAACTTGTAGAGTTTGAAATTATAACGCCCGAAGGCGATATTCCTGTTAATTTGAATAAACAATTATATAGCTGGACTATTGAAAATTTAGTTAAAAATGCTGTTGATGCTATGAAAGGCCGCGGTAAATTAACCCTTGAAATATCGCAACTAGAAAACGATGTTAAAGTAAGTGTCACCGACACAGGGAAAGGCATTACTAAAAAGAATTTCAATAGAATATTCGACCCTGGTTATACCACGAAAAAGCGCGGATGGGGACTTGGTTTATCGCTTACAAAACGAATTATTGAAGATTTTCATAACGGCAAAATAAAGGTGTCTCAATCTGAAATTGATAAAGGTACCACGATACAAATTGCCTTAAAAAGAGCTCATTAATTATGGAAGAAAAATTTTTAACCATTAAAAAAGTGCCCTTAAATAATAATTGTCCCGAATGTTATAGTATTGGCGGACTTATTTTAACATTCAAGCAAAAGTTTATTGAAACGACATTTTATAAATCTATTTCTTCTGAAATTAAATATGAAATAGCATGTAAAACGTGTGAAAACAGTATTTATCCTGTACAATGGACGGATGATATTGATCGTGTTTTTGAATATCAGAAAAAAGCATTTGTACCAAAGCCGACATCTACCGTTTTAAAAAAAATAGCTTGGATTATTATAATTGCTGCAATCATTTTACTTTTTGCAGGTCTTTTAACGCTTGTATTGCCTAATTTATAGATGGGCTTTTATAGCTTCAGCTGTTTCTATAAATGTTTCAGGAGTCATTTTAGTTTTTTGAATAAAGCGTGCATCTTCCATAGTATGCAACGGAATTAAATGTACATGCGCATGTGGTACTTCCAACCCAATAACGGTTACCCCAACGCGGTTGCATGGAATCGCTTTGTCTATAGCCAGTGCTACTTTTCTAGAAAACGCCATTAGTTCCATGTATGTCCCTTCATCTAAATCGAAAATTTTATCGACTTCCTGTTTTGGAATACAAAGTGTATGCCCTTTAGTGTTTGGATTAACATCTAAAAAGGCCAAAAACGCATCGGTTTCTGCAATTTTATAACAAGGAATTTCTCCGTTTACTATTTTGGTGAAAATGGATGCCATATGTATTAAAGGAATTAGTTGAGAGTTCCTGAAGTAGTTTAAACTTTTTTCAATTGATCATAAAATAACTATTTCTCACTTCAATCAAAAAAGTTTAAACCACTTCCCTGTAAATATAAAAGATTCCTGAATAATATATACAGGAATCTAATTAAGAATATTTGATTAATTTAAAATTTATGATCTTGAAATTTCAATAATATCAAACTTCATAACGCCATTAGGCACTTGAATTTCTGCAACATCACCAACAGCCTTTCCTAATAACCCTTTTCCAATAGGAGAATTAACAGAAATTTTTCCTGTAGCTAAATCTGCTTCGCCATCTGCGACCAAGGTATAATCCATTTCCATACCATTGGTTTGATTCTTTATTTTTACTTTAGATAACACTAATACTTTAGAAGTATCTAATTGAGATTCGTCAATAACACGAGCACCTGCCAAAGCATCTTCTAATTTAGCAATTCGCATCTCTAACATGCCTTGTGCTTCTTTCGCTGCGTCGTACTCGGCATTTTCACTTAAATCTCCTTTATCTCTCGCTTCAGCAATCGCTCTAGACGCCTTTACACGCTCTACATCTTTCAATTGCTTTAGCTCAGCTCTTAATCTTTTTAGTCCTTCTGGGGTATAGTATGATACTTTACTCATAACTTCATCGTTTACTTAATAAAAAGATTCCGAAATAAACTTCAATTAATGATGAAGCTTTCGGAATTAAAAAATCCCGTTTACACGAGATTACATAACAAATATACGAAATTATTAACTCACTTTGCTTTTTGTTGTAAATTGCGATTCAATTTTTGAATAAATTATGAAACACATTATTCTCTTATTTTCTTTTGTCCTTCTTACGACTTGTGGTAAGAATAATTTAGAAAATGAAAACTGTAAATTTTTACTCGATATTCCCGTTAACATAAGTATTAATTTAAATTTACCAGAATATAGCCAGTTAAAATTCTCTGCCAATTCGATATATATTCCAAACCTAGGCAATAAAGGTGTTATAGTGACTAATATAGGTGGCAATTATTTAGCTTGGGATGCTGCCGATCCAAATCATGCTCAAAGTTCATGCTCAACATTAGTTAACTCTGGACTAACCGCCACTTGTGGTTGCGATGACGGAAATGAATACAGTTTAGCAACAGGGCAAGCTTTAAATGACGGGACTCTACAATGCGCCTTAAGATTTTATCAAGTAGATATAAGCGGAAGCTCTTTAAGAATATCTTATTAACCCCATCCAAGATGGCTGTCTGAAAAGTCTAAATTGTTATGTTTGTCAGGTTGAACTTGTCGAAATTTATTATTGATGATCAGTAAGTTGATATATTTCGACAAACTCAATATAACTATTCATTTTTTATACCAATTCTGTTTTGAAATTACTGTAAAAGAAAATGATGATTTTTTTCTTTATAGGAAATAGAAAAATAAAGCATAGCCTTCGTTACGGTTTCTTTTTATATTAATGTAGAAAGGAAAAAAGGACGTTTTATTGCGGTCATTTCAATACAGAATTGGTATTAGACAGCCTCTTTATTCGAATGGTTTAAATTTATTTGTTAAAACTTCAAAGTAACGCCTACTAAAAAGTTTGATGTTGCTTGTGGGTAGTATCCAGTATAATAACCAGTAGTTGTTCCTGTTGAACTTGATGAATCATCATAATCATACGAGCCAAAATAACCGTTAGAGGCATATTTTCTATTAAAAACATTATTAGCCAAACCTGATAACAAAATAGATTTAAACATTGATTTAGGTTTTATTTCATAAGAAATATTAAAATCGCTGACAAAATAATCAGCTAACTTGGAGGACTTATTATCAATATTCCCCATATATTGTTCACCAACAAATTTACTTAAAAAAGACAATTGAAGATTTTCTATCGGAAAGAAATTAAATGCATTTCCAATCACTAAATCTGGAGAGAATGAAATATTCGTATCTCCTAAATCTACCAAACTACCATTTATAGATGATGTGAAATCTCTATTTTTATTACTACTCAACGTCATATTTGTTGAAGTACTAAACGATTTGCAATATTGAATATTTGCATCTATTTCTAAACCTAATCTATAACTTTTTCCGCTTGTTGCCCTAATTGGACTACCAACATCATCTAACTCTCCTGTTAGCACTAATTGGTTCTTATAATACATGTAATAGATATTAGTATTTAAACTTACCTTATTCGTATTATAACGCCATCCTAATTCTATATCGTTTAAGGTTTCATGCTCTGTAACACCGCCTTCAAAATCATCACGATTTGGTTCTCTGTTTGTTCTTCCATATGATGCATAAAAGCTACTTAAATCAGATCTTTTATAAGTTAATCCAAATTTAGGATTGAAGAAATCGAAATTTGCATCTGTAATAAATGCAGCTCTATCAGAATTTAATCCGTTTGTTTTATAACTCACAAAACGCCCTTGTAAATCTATAAACCCTGTAAGTTTTTCAGTTAATTTAAAGGTTGCTTTAGAGAACACACTAAAATCATTCTTAGTGGCGTCACCATCATAATAATGATCTCTAATATTAGTATTAGCTACTAAATCATTTCCCCAAATCACTTCTCCAAAGTGATCACCGTCATAGGTACTATAAGACAATCCAGTTATAAGTTCAAAACCATTATTCTTGTATGTCACATTCGCATTAGCCACATAAAAATTATTATCCAACCATCGACGTACAATGACATCTGAATCTTCTTCAATTAAATTATTGAAATCTGCTGCTGACTCTTCTGGCTTGTATTGCTCAAAATACCCTTTTCCTTTTGTATAATTTAAACCTATGTTAGTAGACCAATTATTATCAAAACGCTCATTCCAATGTAACTGGTAATGGTCTTGCCAATAGTTATCGGTTTCGTTATCGTAAGTATATGGGTTTTGACGTCTATCTGCTTTTAATTCATCAGACGTTAAACCAAACCAAGACTGATACGTTTGCTCTACATTACCAAAAGTCAATGCTTTTATTAATGTGTTATCATCTTTATAAACAGCTTGTAAGAAGTACGATTTTAAATCTGTAAACGCACGATCGACATAACCGTCAGAATCTATTTTAGAAAAACGTCCTGAAATCTCAATACTTCGACTACGCTCAGCATCAGCATATAATTGCCCTGTACTCAGCTTTACAGTATGTTTTCTAGTACCAAAACTTCCAAAACTATTCGAAATTTCGCCAGATGATACCTCCGAAGAAGCATCGGTTAATAGATTTAAACTGGCGCCAAATGCGGAAGACCCATTAGTCGATGTACCAACACCTCGTTGTAATTGTAAGCTTTCTGTTGATGATGCAAAATCCCCTAAATTCACCCAGAATGTCCCTTGACTTTCTGGATCGTTATACGGAATTCCGTTGATGGTAACATTGACACGCGTCGCATCGGTACCACGTACACGAATACCAGAGTAACCAATACCAGCACCGGCATCACTAGTTGTTACTACTGATGGTAAATAGTTTAAAAGCGTTGGAATGTCCTGCCCTAAATTACGTTTCTCTAATTGTTCTTTGGAAACGTTGGAATGTGTAATTGGGGCATCTGCACTTACACGTACTGCTTTGACTAAAACTTCTTCTAGTTTTTCTGTTTTAGTAGAATCTTGTTTTACTTGATTTTGTTGTGCGTTTGCACAGACTGATAGCACCAAAAGTGCTAAAAAAAGAAAATTGTTTTTCATGTCGATTATGTTTATAATCGAATAAAAAGAGGTCATTATTCTTTATTGTTAATAATTAAATTTTGAACGTTAGAAATTTTCAGTTAAAATTTAGCTTTATTATTAGCATCATGTCATGATGAACTAATCGCACTCGCTAAAAACGTTCACTGAACATTTTCTTGACGCTCGTTTCCTAAACAGCATTACCTGTTCTAGGTTCAATGGGTATGATCTCAGCCTTTTAATAGTTAAAAATTAAAAGTTAAAAATTAAAAAATCTTTAATGAGACTTTATAATTGAAAACTAATGACTGTTAACTGAAAGGGCACCCCTTTTTTGAGAACGGCGCAAATGTAATAACGAATTATCTATTTACAATTAATAATTAGCGTTTTTTTTCTAATCTAAATCTGGTTTTCTTCTATTTACCTTTTTTTCGGAACGTTTGCGCTTATTGTTTAATCGCTTTCTGATAACTGATCGAGGTGTTTTTGTTGCTACGCGCCTTTTCGGGATAAGTAACCCAAATTTTATTAAGTCTAAAAATCGTTTTATAACAAGTTCTTTATTTCTATGCTGACTCCTACTTTCGTCACATTGCAAAGCCAAAACAGAATCTTTTGTTAATCTATGTTGCAGTTTATAATGTATGCGTTGTTTTTGAGTATCATTAAGCACCAATGATTCGTTTAAATTGAAATACAACTCAATTTTTGAAGATACTTTATTTACATGTTGTCCGCCACTACCCGAACTTCGAACAGCTTTAAAAGTTAACTCTTGCAGTATAGCATGTACATCAAACATTATAAAATTTGGTGTGCTGGTTTTAATAAATCGTTTACCGTTTTTACCGGATTAAATGTTTCTAACGGAACTTCAACAAAAATAGAATTCCAATACGCCATACTTCCATTCCAAAGACCTGGAAGCTCTAAAGCCTTGATATCTGTTCCACTTTGTGTTTTCATGGTTATAAACGCCGCTTCGGGATCTACAAAATCTAAAAGATTAAATTTTTCGTCTTTATAATTTTTAACTCCACAAACTAAATCTACAGGATTAAAATGCGTTGCATTTTTTAATATGTCTAACTGACTTTCATTTTGTAAATCTATTTGAGCAGACTCAACAATTTGTAATGATATGTTTCCGTTTTCGTCTTTTACCCAAAAAGGACCTCCCCCTGGTTCGCCTTCGTTTTTAACCATACCACAAACACGTATTGGTCGGTTTAATTTATCGTGTAAATAAACTCTTTTTTCCTCTAAACTATATGCTGTAAACGCATTGTCTAAAACCAAATTCATTTTATTTGATGCAAAATCTGTTATGGTTTTTATGCTGTCATCTGAAACAGAATTAGTTCCAAGTTGTTTTAAAAATTCAAAGGCTTGTTCTTGAGCTTCTAAAAGCACACCTGCAAGCAACTTTTTATAGCCTGAAACTTCTCTATTTTTTTCAGCAACTATAATATTATCAATATTTTTTATAAAAATAATATCGTTATTCAAGTCGTTTAGATTTTCTAATAATGCGCCATGACCAGCAGGTCTGAACAAAATAGAATCATCTTCATTTCTATATATCGTATTTTCTGTTGTTAAAGCTAAAACTTCAGTAGCTTCTTTTTGATATGAAAACGCTATATTAAATGTTGTATTTGTCTTTTCTTCTAAAGCTTTTTTAAATTTTGCTAATTCTGAATTAAAATAGTCATGATGATTTTCTGAAACTGTAAAATGAAGATTTGCTTTATTATTTGATGACGCGTACCATGTTGATTCGAATAAATGTTCTTGAAAAGCGGTTAACGCGCCTTCTTCATACTTATGAAATGGCAATAACCCTTTTGGAAAAAAACTATAATTTAAAGATTTTTCATCTAACATCGTTTTCACAAATTGAACATACTTGTCACTTTCGGATAAGCTATCAAAATTTGGATGCGTTTCTTTTAATTTAGATAAAACCTGTTCATAAAACGGAAACCTTTCTAAATTGGAAATAAATGTTTTAGTTAAAACATCATTTGTTCTTTCTATATAATCATGTATCCCTTCTTTTGAAGCATCAAAATTCTTTAAAAATTGAAATAAGAATTTGAACATTCTTGATGCAGCACCAGAAGCTGGAACAAATTTTATAATGTTTAAGCGTTCTTGCTTTGCATGATAAAATTTAATGAAATTTTGAATTTCACGCTCATTATAGCTTTCAATACCGTCTCCTATAGTTGCAGTAGACACTAAATTTGAATACGACATACCGTTTTTTATACGCGCTATCTGGGCATTGACTTGTTCTATTGTAATACCTTTATTTTCTATTTGTACAATATCTTTCTCTGAAAATTTCACTTTTTTAGTTGTATTAATTCATCAATATGATTAATAGCTTTTTCTAATCGTTCCGTTTTACCACCTTTAAGTAAAACATAAGATCTATTATTTGCTATTAATGCATTTTGAAAAGCGTTAAACATTTTTCGCCTTTCGCTTGGTTTATCACGTAAATCATCTGCTTCCCAAGGCGTGTCAATATAAGTTAAAAAATACAAATCGTATGTGTTTTCTATAGCATATTTATTTAGTACAGGATCGCAACTCCTTAAGTAATACGCTTCTGAATACACTTTGGTTTCGAGCAAATCGGTATCGCAAATTAAAATGGTATCTGTCTTTTTTGCTAAGTCATTTTCTAAACGCATTTGCCCTTCTGCTATCGGTAATAAATCATCCGAATCGCAAGTTTTTCGTTCATTATTCCATTTATTTTGGAGGTAAGTGCGAGCATATTCAGGAACCCAAACAGAATTATAATGTCTAGCCAATTGTCTCGACAAGGTTGTTTTCCCTGTAGATTCGGGACCAAATAAAACTACTTTTATGCAGTTTGAAGGTTCTTGCTTATATTTTTCTTCCATGCTAAATAACCAAAAACAGCTATAAATGTGAACACTAAATATTGAAAACTTGTTAATGTAAATCCTTTATAAAAATATAACGGAACAGATATGATATTGCCAACAATCCAAAAAATCCAATTTTCTAATTTTCGTCTTGCCATAAGCCACATCCCAACAAAAAAGATGGCAGTAGTCAACGTATCAACATAAGCTACCCAACTCGTCCATTTATCAAATGTTTGGTAAACTAAATAAACAAATAACAGGGTTGCTAAAAATATAGCCGTACTTATCTTTTTTTCGTTGAACGTTGTTTTTGTTATTGGAGTCACATGAGACTCATCAACCTTTCGTGTCCAGACATACCAACCGTAAATACTCATTATAAAATAGTAAGCGTTTATCATCATATCTCCTAAGAGTTCCCATTTTAACAATAAGTACACAAAAATCACGGTACTAATTATTCCTGTAGGGAAAACCAATATGTTATTTTGTTTAGAGAATAAAACAGAAAGGAGACCAAAAATAATGGCTATGGCTTCAAGAACGATGTCAACTGTTTCGTAAGCTGCATATTGTCCGAATAAAAATTCAAAAATGGGACTCATTATTTTATACTAGGTTTAATTTTTATACGTCTAATAATAGGTAATATCAATCTGAACTTGTTTCAGATTCACACAACAAACATGTCTCTATAATATATGATGAGATTCCGAAACAAGTTCGGAATGACGTCAAAATAGAATAAACATTCATTTTATTTTTTTAACTCATTAAAAAACGACTCATCATTTTCAAAAGCAGTTCCAATAACAACTACATCTGCGCCAGAATTATAGGCATTTTCTAATTGTTTCTTGGTTTTAATACCGCCTCCAACTACCAAAGGAATATTCAATTCTTTTTTAACTTGACTAATAATAGCTTCTGTTAATGGTTCTTTCGCGCCACTTCCAGCTTCCAAATATATAAGTTCCATTCCTAACAACTGTCCTGCCTTTGCAGTATCTACAATGTTTTGAATGTTATTTCTTGGCATTGGTTTTGTCTCCGTCACCTTTTCTACCGCGGTTACTTTCCCGCTTTCAATTAAAATATAACCTGTTGGAATGACTTCAAGATTCGTTTTATTTAATTTTGAAACGGCTTCAATATGCTTTCCTATTAAATACTCTGGATTTCTCCCTGAAAGCAAGGATAAAAACAATAAAGCATCGGCTTTATTTGTAATTTGGGTGATGCCTCCTGGAAACAAAACAATAGGAAGTGAAGTCTGTTTTTTGATTTCTGAAACTAGTATATCGGTTTTATGATCGTCAACAATACTCCCGCCAACAAAAACATGTGTCGCGATCGATGCATTTACTTTTTCAAAAAAAGGACTTGTATTTTCAATTGAAAATTTATCAGGATCTATTAAAACCGCCAATAACTTTTCTTTTACCGAAACGGACTGTACTATACTTTGATATATATTGTCTTTTTTTACCACAAACTCACGAATAATTTCCCTTTTCTCTATCCTCTTTATTCTATTTTATCAATCAATCTACTTTAAGCAATAGCATAAGCACAAGTAAAACCATCAAACTCTAAAAAATGAATATTATATCGAAGCTTTTGTCCTTTATAATCTATCCAAGCCACAGTTTCATCATCACTAATTTCAAAAGGAATCACCAAAAAATATTTTTTAAAACTTACGCCTGGTTTTGCAAACAATTTGTATAACGATTCTTTTACACACCAAATGGTAGTTAATTTCTTAATATAATCATCGGCGGTTTCATCTAAATAATCAAACTCATAATCGATAAATTTATGAGCTATAATGGTAATTTTATCACGCTGTTTTTCAATATCAATGCCAACCAAATCATCACTTACAATAACCGATGAATAGTTAAACGAATGCGTAATAGAAATTTGCCTTCCATCCTTTAAATACGGCTTTCCGTTTTCATCATAAAACAAATCGGCATCAGCATATCCAAAGGCCAATAACAGATGACGCACACTTAAAAAACCACGTTGATGCAACTCACTTTTCATGCCTAAAACACGTTTTAAAGTGTCTGGTTTTAAACACAATGGGCGCATTAAATCATCATAAGACTCATCAATCTTCCAGATTTTAACAACAGTTTGTGAGTTTGGAGTAATGGTTTTATAAAGAGGCATTTAATATTCTAAAAGTTATTGGTTATCTTTGCACCGCCTAAGGCAGACTAAACATTTTTGGTAAGCGAATTTAACTATTTTAAGTACCATTGCCAAAGGTGTTTCGTTTTATAAAACATAAGAAAAAAGAAAAATTGATATGAGCACAAAAACAATTCCTTTCGTTACTAATAAAGTAAAAGATATCTCTCTAGCAGATTGGGGAAGAAAAGAAATTGAGTTAGCTGAAGCTGAAATGCCAGGACTAATGAGTCTTCGTGAAGAATACGGCAATTCACAACCTTTAAAAGGCGCACGTATTGCTGGATGTTTACACATGACCATTCAAACGGCTGTGTTAATTGAAACTTTACAAGCTTTAGGAGCTGAGGTTACTTGGAGTTCTTGTAACATATTTTCAACACAAGATCAAGCTGCTGCTGCAATTGCTGCTGCAGGAACTGCGGTTTATGCTTGGAAAGACATGACCGACGAAGAGTTTGATTGGTGTATCGAGCAAACCCTTTTCTTTGGTGAAGACAGAAAACCACTTAACATGATTCTTGATGATGGTGGCGATTTAACTAATATGGTTTTAGATAAATACCCTGAATTAGCTGCTGGAATTAATGGTTTATCTGAAGAAACGACAACGGGTGTTCACAGACTTTACGAGCGTGTAAAAAATGGAACATTACCAATGCCAGCAATTAATGTAAACGATTCGGTTACAAAATCTAAATTCGATAACAAATACGGATGTAAAGAATCTGCAGTAGATGCTATTCGTCGAGCTACCGATATTATGTTAGCAGGAAAACGTGTTACTGTTTGTGGTTATGGTGATGTTGGTAAAGGTACTGCCGCTTCCTTTAAAGGAGCAGGAAGTATTGTTACGGTTACAGAAATCGATCCAATTTGTGCGCTACAAGCCGCAATGGACGGTTTTGAAGTTAAAAAACTTGAAACTGTTATTGGTAATACAGATATCGTTATTACAACAACAGGAAATAAAGATATTATCCAAAGCAGACATTTCGAAACTTTAAAAGACAAAGCTATTGTATGTAATATTGGACATTTCGATAACGAAATTGATATGGCTTGGTTAAATAAAAACCACGGGCATACAAAAAACACAATCAAACCTCAAGTCGATAAATATACAATCAACGGAAACGATATTATCATTCTTGCCGAAGGTCGTTTAGTAAACTTAGGTTGTGCAACAGGTCATCCAAGTTTTGTAATGAGTAACTCGTTTACAAATCAAACTTTAGCACAAATCGAACTTTGGACAAACGCATCAGCTTACGGAAACGATGTATACATGTTACCAAAAACTTTAGACGAAAAAGTAGCAAAATTACACTTAGCAAAAATTGGAGTAGAGTTAACAGAACTTCGTGAAGATCAAGCAAGTTATATTGGTGTAACTGTCGATGGACCTTATAAGCCAGAGCATTACCGTTACTAATCTTGTCATTCTTGTGTAGGCAAGAATCTCATAAATTCTATAAATTAAAATCCCAAGCAGCAATGTTTGGGATTTTTTTGTCAGTTGATTTCGACTTTTTTTATCGAAATTGTATCGAGAACAGGTTTTTATATGGGAATTTTTATTTTCGATCCTAAATTTCACTCATAAAAATGGGCCATATTCACTCGAAGTGGCACGTTTTATTAAAATGTTCAGCAGGTTTTAATAACGCTATTTTATCAAAAAGAATAGGTTGTACTAATTAAAATAAAAGGTTTTCAAGTTGATTTATAAAACGTAAATTTGCGCCTTAAATAAGTAGTCAGTCTTCAGTTGGCAGTAATTAGAAAATTATAATTTAAGGATGAAATACGATTTCAATAAAATCGAAGCCAAATGGCAAAAGTATTGGGCAGAAAACCAAACGTTTAAAGCTGTAAATAATAGCGAGAAACCAAAATATTATGTTTTGGATATGTTTCCTTATCCATCTGGTGCTGGCTTGCACGTTGGGCATCCGTTAGGCTATATTGCTTCTGATATTTATGCGCGTTACAAACGCCATAAAGGTTTTAATGTATTACATCCACAAGGATATGATTCTTTTGGTTTGCCAGCAGAACAGTATGCCATTCAAACTGGTCAGCATCCTGCCATTACAACTGCCGAAAACATAAAAACCTACCGCCGTCAATTAGATCAAATCGGATTTTCTTTTGATTGGTCTCGTGAGGTTCGTACGTCAGATGCGAGTTATTACAAATGGACGCAGTGGATTTTTATTCAATTGTTCAATTCTTGGTTTAATAATGATACCAATAAAGCCGAAGATGTTTCTACTTTAGAAGCTGTTTTTGCTTCAGAAGGGAATACTAACGTTAATGCGGTTTGCGATGATAACATTGAAGTTTTCTCTGCGAAAGATTGGAATGCAAAGTCTTCAGAAGACAAACAAAAAATACTATTACAATATAGATTAACATATTTAGCTGAAACAGAAGTAAACTGGTGTCCGTTTTTTGGAACCGTTTTAGCAAATGATGAAATAGTAAATGGGGTTTCCGAACGTGGAGGTCATCCAGTACTTCGTAAAAAAATGACCCAATGGAGCATGCGTATTTCTGCTTATGCAGAACGTTTACTTCAAGGTTTAGAAACTATAGATTGGACAGATTCTTTAAAGGAAAGTCAGCGTAACTGGATTGGAAAATCTGTTGGGGCAAGTGTGTCCTTTAACGTTTTAGCCAATAATGAAAACGATAGTCATGTTGAGCCTGTCGAAGCACCTCATGTTATAGATGTGTTTACAACAAGACCTGACACTGTTTTCGGTGTTAGTTTCATGACTCTAGCACCTGAACACGAATTAGTGTCGAAAATAACAACTCCAGAACAAAAATCTGAGGTTGATGCCTATATTTTAGCTACTGCAAAACGTAGTGAGCGCGATAGAATGGCTGATGTAAAAACCATTTCGGGAGCATTTACAGGCGCTTATGCAGAACACCCATTTACAAAAGAACCAATCCCCGTTTGGATTGGCGATTATGTTTTAGCAGGTTACGGAACAGGAGCAGTGATGTCTGTGCCTTGTGGTGATGAAAGAGATTATGCATTTGCCAATCATTTTAATATTCCGATTATAAATATTTTTGATGGTGTAGATATTTCAGAATCTGCATTTTCAGATAAAGATAAAACCGTTATTGGTAATAGTGATTTCCTTAACGGGATGAATTACAAAAAGGCAACCAAACGTGCTATTTATGAGTTGGAGCAAATTGGTCAAGGTGAAGGGAAAACCAATTACCGTTTACGAGATGCTGTGTTTTCACGTCAGCGTTATTGGGGCGAACCTTTTCCTGTGTATTACGTAAAAGGTATGCCGCAAATGATTGATGCCGCACATTTACCAATTAACTTACCAGAAGTAGAAAAATATTTACCAACCGAAACTGGTGAGCCGCCATTAGGTAACGCAACCGTTTGGGCTTGGGACACAGAAAAGAACGAAGTTGTATCTAACGATAAAATAAATGACACTACGGTGTTTGCTTTAGAATTAAACACCATGCCAGGTTGGGCAGGAAGTTCGTTCTATTTTAACCGTTATATGGATCCAGAAAATCCAAACGAAATGGCTTCGAAAGAAGCGATGGACTATTGGCAAGATGTCGATTTATACATTGGTGGTAGCGAACATGCTACGGGACACTTATTATATTCTCGTTTTTGGCAAAAATTCTTATTCGATAAAGGTGTTGTGCCTGTTGATGAGTATGCTAAAAAGCTGATTAACCAAGGAATGATATTGGGGACTAGTGCTTTTGTTTATAGAATAGATAAAATAAATTTTAAATCTGAAAAAGATGGGAGTCCATTTGGGTGGTATGAGCTTGAAAAAACTATAATTGTCTCTAAAGAAACGAGAAGTAATAAAGACTTTATTAAAGAATTATTCAAAGAAACACTAGCTGCAAATAATTCTTTAGATAAAAAGAGTTATGATTATGTTGTTGGAAATTACGATGAATATAAAGTGAATATTACTTTTAGTTCACTTCATGTTAAAGTCGATTATGTAAATGCATCAGATGAATTAGATGTTGAAGCTTTGAGATTAGACAGTGAATTTGGTAAAGAATATGTAGATGCTATTTTTATTGGTGAAAAAGGAGAAGTGATTAAAGGAAATAATGATGTCTACAAAGTAGGCCGCGAAGTCGAAAAAATGTCAAAATCTAAATACAACGTTGTTAATCCAGACAATATTGTTTCAGATTACGGTGCAGATAGCCTTCGCCTTTACGAAATGTTTCTTGGACCTTTAGAGCAATACAAACCATGGAATACTGCTGGTATTACGGGTGTGCATTCGTTTCTTAAGAAACTTTGGAAATTGTATGCAGATGATAACGGATTAAAAGTTACCGATGCAACACCAACAAAAGACAACTTAAAAACACTTCATAAAACCATTAAAAAGGTACAAGAAGATATAGAGAACTTCTCGTTTAATACATCAGTATCTACATTTATGATTGCCGTTAACGAGTTGGGCGCACAGAAATGTACAAGCAAAGACATTCTAGAACCTTTATTGATTTTAATATCGCCTTATGCGCCGCATATTTCTGAAGAATTATGGAGTCAGTTAGGATATGAAGGATCAATTTCGACAGTAGATTTCCCTACGTTTGATGCCAGTCATTTAGTAGAAAGTAGCAAAAATTATCCAATCTCATTCAATGGTAAAATGCGTTTTACTATGGAATTACCAATGGATATGAGCAAAGACGAGATTGAAGCTGCTGTTCTAGCAAACGAAAAAACACAAGAACAATTAGGAGGACGCACACCTAAAAAGGTAATTGTTGTACCTGGTAAAATTGTGAATATAGTAGGCTAAACGCTATTTCGTTTTCCGTCACCCTGAACTTGTTTTAGGGTCTTATAATTGAATCGTCATTGCGAGGCACGAAGCAATCTGTCAATTATTAACGAAAAACATAAACTAGTTGCCTATTAAACCGTAAAAGTTCAATTTAAAAAGAGGACTTCAGTCGTATCGCCTTCGTATTGAGGTTTACTAATCGTTTTTTCCGCGTTAGAGATTGAACGGTTAGCCTGCGCTAACCGCAGGCTAAATGTTTGAGCTCCCCGACGAAGGAGGGAGCGAGTAGTGAAAGCCCGACCCTTTTTAGGGTAACGCCCAAATATTAATTTATGGATTATATAGAAATAATAGGTTTTGTCTCTGCAGGTTTAAGTACTGCAGCTTTTTTGCCTCAGGTTTATAAAACTTGGAAAACAAAAGATGTTTCCAGTTTATCCTTACCCATGCTTATTCTTTTTTTTGCTGGTATTTTAGGATGGTTAATTTACGGAATTCTAAAAAATAGTCCGTCTATGATTTTTGCCAATAGCATTACTATTGTGTCGGCTTTTTTATTGATGTTTTTTAAGATGAAATACGGAAAATAACAGTAAATTAAAGACATTTTTTAGTGATTCAAAGTTAAAATGAATAATATATAATTAAATCCTATTAAATCGATCTGAATTATGTATTTAATAGCGATATGTCAAATTGATTATTAAATATGTAAAATATTTTGAAATTACTGGTTTTAACTCAAACATTTATTTTAATATTGCATTCGTTTTTAAAAAAAAATAAAATATGCATTTATGAAAATTGGTGTACCTATTGAAATAAAAAATAACGAGAACAGGGTGGGTATGACGCCTTCTGGTGTTTTCGAACTTACAAAAAGAAACCATATGGTTTATGTACAAAAAGACGCTGGTTTAGGTAGTGGTTTTTTTGATAAAAATTATGTGGATGCAGGAGCTACAATTCTTGATTCTATTGAAGCCATTTATGCTGAGGCAGAAATGATTGTTAAGGTTAAGGAACCTATTGAAAAAGAATACAGTTTAATAAAACCACATCATGTCGTGTTTACTTATTTTCATTTTGCATCTAGCGAAGTGTTAACTAATGCTATGATTGAAAGTAAAGCTGTATGTATTGCTTATGAAACTGTTGAAGATGCAGATGGGACTTTACCTTTGTTAATCCCAATGTCTGAAGTGGCTGGTAGGATGTCTGTTCAGCAAGGCGCTAAATATCTTGAGAAACCAATTAAAGGACGTGGTATATTATTAGGAGGTATTCCAGGTGTACCACCAGCTCACGTTATGGTTTTAGGTGGAGGTATTGTTGGTATTCAAGCCGCTAAGATGGCCGCAGGATTGGGTGCTAATGTGACCATTATGGACATTAATATGAAGCAAATGAGATATATTGCTGATATTATGCCTGCAAATGTACATACAGAGTTTTCTAGTGAATATAATATTAGAAGGCATTTACCAAAAACTGATTTAATTATTGGAGGCGTTCTACTAAAAGGAGCAAAAGCACCGAAGCTTATCACAAAAGATATGCTTAAAGAGATGCGTCCAGGAACAGTAATTGTAGATGTGGCAGTAGATCAAGGTGGATGTTTTGAAACGACTAAACCAACGACTCACGAAGAGCCAACTTATATTATTGATGATGTTGTACATTACTCAGTTGCAAATATGCCTGGGGCAGTACCTTACACATCTACGGTTGGTTTAACGAATGTTACATTGCCATATGTCATTAAGCTGGCTAACGAAGGTTGGGAAAAAGCTTGTGAAAATAATGTGTCTTTAGCTAAAGGGTTAAATATTGTAAAAGGCGAAATTGTTTATAAAGAAATAGCGGAAGCTTTCAATATGGAACTTCAAGCTTAAAAATTATAGCTGTAAGGTTAACTCCAGTTAAGTTTTAATTACAAATGTCATATCAAAGCTAATTCAAAAGAAATAGTTAGGTATGACATTTTGTGTATAAAACCGTTTCAATAAAATATTGGTGTAATTTTTGTTATATTTATTCTGAGTTTAAAAATTAAATTTAAAGATTTTATGGAAAATATGTTTCAAAATAAGTTAATGGTTAGTGCTTTGTCTGATGTAGATAAAGTTGCTTTTTATAAAAAAACGTATTCACACGTTGCTGGTGGTGTATTAGTCTTTGTTTTGTTCGAATATCTATTACTTCAAAGTGAAACAATCGTTAATTTCATGCTTTCTATGCTTCAAGGGTATAGGTGGTTAATTATGTTAGGCGGGTTTATGTTCATAACCAATTATGCCGAAAAGATGACTTTGAAAAGTACAGATAAAAATACTCAGTATTTAGCCTATGGTTTATATATTTTAGCTGAAGCCTTTTTGTTTGTTCCTTTAATATATATGGCAGTATCATATACAGATAGCTTTGAAGTATTGAATCAAGCTGCAATTGTTACACTTTCGCTGTTTACTGGTCTGTCTGCAATCGTATTAATTACTAAAAAAGACTTTTCATTTTTAAGATCTGCATTAACAGTAGGTTTTTTTATTGCTATTGGATTAATTATAGCAGGTGCATTATTTGGTTTTAACTTGGGACTTTGGTTTTCTGTTGGAATGTGTTTACTTGCTGGAGGAGCTATTTTATATCAAACATCTAATTTAGTGCATAAGTATTCTGAAGATCAATATATACCTGCCGCATTAGGTTTATTCGCTTCGCTTATGTTATTGTTTTGGTATGTATTACGAATATTTATGTCAAGAGATTAAAATATGAGTACTTAAATAAAATTTTCAAAAGCTCTGAACCATATTCAGAGCTTTTTTGTTTCTTTACCCTTTCAATTAAAATATTATGAGTGCTCCATTAGATTATTATAAAGACCACCAAAGTAAATACACCACCCAAGCGAAAAAGTTATCAAAACAAATGCTGTCTTTAAGCATGATGCGTTTGGTCATTTTTGCTGCTATAGGTTTTGGTGTATATCTTACATTCAATACTTGGCAAATAGCCCTTTTAATTGCCGTTGTTGGTATTATTATATTTTTGTATTTATTATCAAAGTATAACGATGTTAAAAGAGAACGCGATTTTAATCGCGCTTTAGTGGTTATAAATGAAGATGAAATAAAAATAGCTTCTGGCGATTTTCACGATAGAAATGCTGGATTAGAATTTCAAGATCCCAATCATTTTTACAGTTTAGATATCGATTTGTTTGGTCGCGGATCGTTCTTTCAGTTTATTAATAGAACCACGATTCTTGAAGGCGGAGAAAAACTTGCCGAATCTTTAAAAGCGAATAACACAGAAGGCATAGTTTCTAGACAAGAGGTGCTTAAAGAATTAAGTAATAAACCAAAGTGGCGACAATACTTTGCTGCCAATTCTAGTTTGGTAGAAGTTGAGGTGCCTGCAAAACATATAATAAGTTGGTTAAAAAACTATAAATCGTTTTTACCGAAAGTGATGCAATGGTTGCCATTCGCATTTACTGGAGCAACAATTATAATGTTTGGTTTAGTTGTTTTTAAAATGATAAACCCAGAACTTGTTGGGTATTGGTTACTTCTAGGTTTGGGTGTTTCGGGACTATATGTTAAAAAAGTAAATAAATTGTCTTCAGGTTCAGATCGTGTAAAAGATACCTTTAGACAATATGCTTTATTGCTGAACTTAATTGAAAATGAAACGTTTTCTTCTGATTTATTGAAGCAAAAACAAGAGCAAATTAAATCAGAAAACAAAAAGGCATCGGCCATTTTTAAAGAACTTTCGAAAGCTTTGGATGCTTTAGATAATAGAAATAATATGATAGGTGCCATTTTTGGAAATGGATTATTTTTAACCGATATAAAAAATAGTTACCGCATTGAAAAATGGATTGAACAATACGGCAAAAAAGTGTCCGATTGGTTTGAAGTCGTATCCTTTTTTGATGCTTATAATTCCTTAAGTGGTTTTGTGTTTAATAATCCAGAATTTGTATTTCCAGAAATTGAAGCTAAAGGCACGGTAATTAACGCGAGTGGTTTAGGTCATCCTATGTTAGATAAAGCCAAACGTGTAGATAGCGATGTCGTTATTAATAATGAAGAATTTTTTATAGTTACTGGAGCAAATATGGCAGGGAAAAGCACCTTTTTACGAACCATTTCATTACATATTGTTATGGCTAACGTTGGTTTGCCTATTTGTGCTAAATCGACTAAGTATTCGCCTGTAAAACTAATAACAAGCATGCGTACTACCGATTCTTTAACCGATGATAGTTCATATTTCTTTTCAGAATTAACACGTTTAAAATATATAGTGGACGCGATTCAAAAAGAACCGTATTTTATTATTCTAGACGAAATTTTAAAAGGAACGAATAGTACCGATAAAGCGATTGGATCTAGAAAGTTTGTAGAGAAATTAGTAGCATCTAACGCCACAGGAATTATAGCAACGCACGATTTAAGTCTATGCGAAATTGAAAAAGAATTAGAGCAAGTAAAAAACTATTACTTCGATGCTGAAATTATAAACGACGAGCTTCATTTCGATTATACGCTTAAAGATGGTATTTGTCAAAACATGAACGCTTCTTTCTTATTGAAGAAGATGGAGATTGTTTAGGGAGTTATTCTTTACAGGATTTAGAATTTATATGTTATTTTAAATTCTAACCTTTTATTTTTAACACCTCTTTTGCTGTTTTTAATGTTTGTCAAGAGCGTTCCATATTCCCCAGAATACGCCTCCACTATTTTCTTTTTTAGAATCGGTGTTTAGAATAAGGATTTTACCTGTTTTAGTTTTAGAATTAAAATACATCATTGTATTTGTTCCGGGGTCTCCACCAGTATGTCCAATTACATTATAAGCCAATTCTTTTTCCATGAAAATCCCTACATTATAGTTTTCTTTTCTTTCAAAAGCCGTTTCTTTTAATTGAGATTTGAAAAATTCTTTATAACTCTCTGCCTTTAGAATGCTTCCATTTCCAGAGTAACCTTTTATTAATTCTATTAGAAACTGACTCAAATCTGTACTTGAAGTAATAAGACCCCCATCAGGATAAGATAGAATTTTATAATAAGGTAACTCTTGATCATCAAAATATAATTTTGAATAGTTAGTACTGTCTACGTCTTCAAAAAACCAATTCGTTGAAGACATCTCTAATGGTTTAAAAATGTATTCTTTTGTGAATTCATTAAACGGTTTGCTAGCTGCAGATTCTATTACTAGTGCACATAAAGCAGCTCCTATATTACTATATTCATAAACTTCACCAGGTTTTCTTTTTGAGAAAGTGGAAGCATTATAAAGGGAGGCATTTTTTTGCAAAATTTCACTTAAATATTCGGTTAGAGGCATCCAATCTTTTGAAGGGTTTTGATAATATAACCCATACTTTTCTTTAAGGTTTTCTGCTAAGGATACATCATCTTTGTTTACATAGCAGGTTTCCATATAAATGTCGGTATCAACAATCGAACTTGTATGCGTAGCTAATTGTCTAATGGTAATTAATTCATTTGGATAGTTTGGATTTATAACTTTAAATGGTAGGTGCTTATTGATTGGGTCATCTAAATCAATAAGATTCATTTCTTGAGCTTTTAAAAGCGCAACACCAATAAACACTTTAGAAATAGATGCGATATTAATAATCGTGTTTTTGGTGTATTTTTTTTGTTTATCTATATCGGCATAACCAAATCCTTGGTTATAAACTATTCCTGTAGAGTCGACTATGGCAGCAGAAAATCCATTAAAAACACCAGTATTATATAAACTATCCATTTCTTTATTAAAAGAGCTAGTTTCTATAGTATTTGCTTTCTCATTATTTTTCTTTTTTTTATTTTTCCCATTTTGACAAGAGAAACATAACATTAATGATAAGATAATAATTGTGTTTTTCATTTTCTTTTTATTTCGTTTGTGTTCCTGTGTTTGTTACGTTAAGAGAAAAATTCTGTTTCGATGAATTTTATCAGTTAAAAAGCTAAGTTACTTTTTTTAGCTTTTAAATCAAATTAGACCGTATTTCTAATACGTCAATTATAATCATATATACTGTCGTTCATATTAGCAAAATTGAATTTTGTACCTAATTTTTGATAGTTCAAACTTTTCTAATTACTTTTCATATTGATACATGGTTTTAATAAACAAACACATTTCGAAAATATTAGTACACATCTTATTTTGGATGCTGTTTGTTTTTGTGTCGCTCTTTTTGTTTTCAGACTTCTATTGGAAAGAAAATCCGTTTCTTCAATACGTTTCACTCTTAGTTATTATCGTATATATAAACCATTTTCTATTACTTCCGTTTTTTGTTAAAAAGAAACTATATGTCATTTATGTTTTTGTATTTGCATCCATTTCTTTCTTTGCCACATTGCTATACTGTTATGCCTTTGCACAATGTGGTTGCACCATTTTTAAATGTTTAAGTGATTATCTGTGGCAAAGTTTGGTGCCGTTAATGTTTTTCTCTTTTATATGGATGTTATATCGGTTTATAGACAAGCAAGAAGAAGTCGACATCATAAAAAAAGAACATGTAGAAATGGAGCTTAAATTTCTAAAATCTCAAATAAATCCGCATGTGCTTTTTAATAATTTAAATACTATTTATTCATATTCTATAGAGAAACCAAACGAAGCACCCGAGCTCATTTTAATGTTATCCGATAATTTAAAGCATGTGCTTTACGAGAGCAATTCCAAAACGGTGTCTCTAGAAAAAGAATTACAGTTTGTAGATAATTATATAAAATTTCAAAAAATAAGAACCGAAGGGGTGAAGCAGATTTTTTATAACACGACAATTGAAACTCAATCTTATACCATAGCGCCTTTATTGTTAATTACTATTATAGAAAACGCATTTAAACATAGTACTTTAAATAGCGATATTGTTATTGACATCACTGAAAAAAATGGAGTTTTAGAATGTGTATGCGCAAACGATTATAAGCTAGCAAAAGTGACTTCGAAAGACTTTAGAGTTGGTTTACAGAATTTAGAAAAGAGGTTGCAATTAATTTATAAAGACAAACATCGTTTGACTATTGAAAGAGAAAGCAAATTCACAGTAACTTTAAAATTAAATTTGATATGACCTGTATTGTAATAGAAGACGAAATTCCGGCACAAAACATTCTTAAAAGCTTCCTGTCTAAATTACCAAGTTTAGAATTACAAGGTATTTTTAAAGCAGCTATTGAAGCTCATTTGTTTTTAAAAAGTAATACGGTAGACGTTATATTTTTAGATATTAATTTACCAGATATGTCAGGACTAGACTTTATAAAAACACTGGGAAATCAACCTGCGGTTATTGTGACTTCCGCATATCCAGATTATGCGGTATCTAGTTTTGAGTTAGATTTAATAGTAGATTATTTAGTGAAACCGTTTTCTTTTGATCGTTTTTTAAAAGCAACAAATAAGCTGAAAGAAAGAATCGATAAGCCTGAAATAAAATTGATTGATGATGAAGATGAAACATTTTTTTTGAATGTTGATAAAACGCTACATAAAATTGTGGTGAACGATATTTTGTATTTAGAATCAGATAGAAATTATGTGACTGTGTTTACAAAAAATCAAAAATTATCATTTATTGATTCATTAAAAAACTGGAATGAAAAATTATCAGGAAAGCAATTTATTCAAGTGCACAAATCTTTTATTGTGAATAGTAAACGTGTCGAAAAAATATCTGGAAACCATATCTTTTTAACTGGAAATAAGATTCCTATTGGTAGAACTTACAAACATGATTTATTGAAATGTCTTGGCGTCTAATAAAAAAAATATTTAATCCGTTACTTTTTAAATTTTGCTGTGTCTAAATAATAGAAATCAAAAAAAATATTTAGATTATGAAATTTTGGATTATAGTATTATTTGTAACTGTTGGATTTATTGGAACGGCTCAAGAAGTTAATGTTGGAGGAAGTCTTTACAGTGTAAAAGGGAAAACTATTTTAATGAATGGAGAAGATGTTACAGGAAGATTATCAGCAGAAAAGCAACAAGAAATTATCTCGGCTATTGATGTTAAAAAAGTAGAAATACAGAAAATTAAAAAAGAAGAAGAAAAGGCTAAAAAAGCAGAAAAAGATGTAAAAAAGGCTAATAAAAAGCAGAAAAAGGCCGAAAAGGAGTTGAAAAAGAATAAAAAGATACAATCTAATTTTGAGAAAGCTGGTAAAAAGCATAATGAAGCTATTAAAAAATATGAGAAGTTAAAAAAGAAAGGTAAATTGTCTCCTGAAGATGAAGGAAAGTGGCTTAAGAAAATTGAAAAATTAAAAGTTAACCACGAAAAAGCTAAAAAGAAACTTAAATAAAATTATCAAATTCGAGTGCGTTTTGCTCATTTTTTTAAGAGAAATTTGTACTTCGACAAACTCAGCAGAACTATCGAGAATCAATTTTAAATTAGTTCTCGATACAATTCCGATGAAAAATCAGAATCACTCGAACTAACCATTGCGTTCAACAATTAAAAAATGCAAGAAACACTTAACATAGCATTGATACAAACCGATTTAGTTTGGGAAAACTCAACTGAAAATCGTAAAAACCTCACTAAGAAAATAGAAGGTATCGTTGAAGCTGTTGATGTTGTTATTCTACCCGAAATGTTCTCCACAGGGTTTACCATGAATGCCGAGGCTGTTGCAGAAACAATGAATGGAGAAACTGTTAATTGGATGAAGCAGTTAGCATTTAAACTAAACACTGCTATTGTTGGAAGTCTTGTTATTACAGAACATAATAAATTCTATAACCGATTGCTTTTTGTTGAACCTTCTGGAAAAATCACACATTATAATAAACGCCATACATTCACTTTAGTAGGCGAAGAAAAAATATATACGCCAGGAGAAAACAAAGTTATTGTCGATTTTAAAGGTTGGAAAATTTGCCCTTTAATTTGTTACGATTTGCGTTTTCCCGTTTGGACAAGAAATGTTGAAGATTACGATGTTTTAATATACGTTGCCAATTGGCCAACACCTAGAATTTCTGCTTGGGATACTCTATTAAAGGCGCGCGCTATTGAAAATATGAGTTATTGCATTGGTGTAAATCGTGTAGGTATTGATGGCGTAAATAGCAACTATTCGGGACATTCGGCAGTGTACAATGTTCTGGGTGAAGAAATATCTACTATAAAACCTAATGAAGAATACATTGAAATCGTCACTTTAGAAAAACGTCATATTTCTGCCTACCGTAATAAATTTAAGTTTTTAAACGATAGAGATGCTTTTACTTTGAAAGAAGTGTAAGGGTTTCAGGGTAGCTCCAGTCTGCTCGATAAGGGTCTGTAGCTTCAAAATGGCTGACGCGTTCGGGTTGTACCTTTTTTAAATAATTACCCGTATCGTACGTTTTGTTTTTATTGGTGTCGTATATGATTCTATAAAAATATTTACTAGGTTTTATGTTTAAAAATTCTATAGGTTCCTGTTTTGTGCAATATTTTTCGTAAAAAACCTCGTCTCCTTTTTCATTAGTGAGTTGAACAATTATTGGATATACAGCGTTTATTATGTTAACCTTTATATTAGAAAAACTACTTTTTGCAGCTGTTTTTAAAGCATAATTAAGGGTGTCGTTTTTAGTTCCAAAAAAACCAATAATAGCTTCAGGTAAAACTTGAACTTTATACGAGTTGCTTTCTGTTTTATCAAAGTTTATAGCTAATGTATTGCTAATAGTATCAAATTTAGATTCAAAATTCACTTTTAACGAGTCTTTATCTAGAATAGTGATTTTCGATATGTCTAAAGATTTAAAAGGTACATTTCCAAAAATATTAAACGATTCTTTATATCCAATATTACCAGAAGGTTCTGCTTTTATTGTTAACGAGTCGCGTTCTTTATCTTTAATTTTTGCTGTAAAATCTTTTTCGTAAGTTTTATGAGATACATTAAACATTAGAGAGTCTAATTCTAATTTTTTAGGTAAGTACCAATAGTATAAAGTATCTGTTTTTTCATCTTTAGTTATTCTATAAGTAAACGCTTCTGGAACTTCAGATTTTAACGTAATGCGCATGTCTTTATAATCACCTTGGTATGGGAAATCAATTTTATTACCTACAAATTGTCGTGGTCTCGAGGCTTTAAAATCGGGAGTTTCTTTAAAAAGTTTTAGTTTGTATGTCGAATCTGTTGGCACATCAATAAAATCTTCATAAAACCCAATTTGATCCGTTTTTTGTTGAAATCTATTATCGGTGTTAGCATCCTTTATAGCTAGCAGTTTGTATTTTCCAGCTTTTACATTATCAATAGAAAAGGTTGTCAAACTATCAAGTGTATTGGTAATGTATTTTGGTGTGTCTTTATAAACAATAGAATCGTGATAAGTAGAATCTACTTCGTATAATACGACAGAAACAAAGGTGTCTGGTTGTCTTTTAATGGCATCAACAATCTGTCCTTTTACACTAAGTGAATCAATATAATCCCCTGTAGATAGTACGTACCTATAATAAGGATAAGGGTTGCCTTCGTTATTATCTTGAATGCTGTTCCCAAAATTAAAAGCGTAGGTAGTGTTTGGTTGAAGTGTATCGTAAATTTTAATCGTAATAAATTTACTGGCGCTTCCCAACGGTGTGATTTCTGGTTGGGTTTTCATTGGTGGTGAAATAATGAGTTGCTTTTGCAGGTCTTTAATTTTAACGTACTCGTCAAAATAAATTTTAATTTCGTTACCATCAAAACTAGTAGAATAATTTTTTGGAGTTGTGTTTACAATTACTGGCGGATCTACATCTTTTTCACCACCATCGGGTGTGCCTTTGTTAGCACAGTTTACTAAAATTAAACCGACAATAGCAGCTAAAATGAAATTTGAAAGGGTTTTATTCATTACCTAATAATAAACGTTTGCACAAACCTACATAATTTTAAAGAGATAACGATAAACTATAAATAGTATTGTTAATTATTGCTATAGTTGCAAAGCATATTTTAAACGATTGCCATAGTTGCAATACTTATTTTTATATTTTTTGCTTGGTTTAAAATCGTAATACAAGCTTCTAGAGTTGCGCCTGTAGTAATAATATCGTCGACTATTAATATATGTTTGTTTTCAATATGTATTTTGTTTTGAAGCGCAAAAAGTTCTTCATTATTATTCCAACGCGCTAATCTTTTTTTTGTGGATTGCGATGAGTTATTAGACACTTTTATAAGCACATCATCTTTATAATCGGCATTTAGCGCTTTTGTAATTTGTTGACCAAACTTTGTAACTTGGTTATAGCCTCGTTTTTTTAATTTCTTTTTATGAAGTGGCACAGGAATAACGATATCAACATCATGATATACTGTAACCTCTCTTAACTCGGCGCCGAGCCAATTCCCCAAAATAAAACCAATGTTTTCGTAACCTTTATATTTTAAGCCATGAATAAGTTGTTGTACGAGCCCCTTCTTCTCAAAACGAAATAAAGCAGTGCCGTTTTCAATTTGTGATCTTCCATAAAGTACTTTTTCAACAGCTTTATTATCATCAAAATGAAAGTTAGTAACAGGTAAGTCGTGTCGGCAATTAGTACAAATAGTATCTTCATTGTCGTTTAAATAATTAAGACACGCATAACATACTTTTGGAAAAAATAGATTGACTAACGATTTAATCATGAATTAACACTTAAAAACTGCTGTTTTGTAAACTTAAATAAAAAAATATCAAATCATTACATATTTTTTAACAAACAATTCCTTTAGTTTCAATCGCTTTTTTATTTTTGCAGCATGGCAAATCAAGATGATAAATTTAAGAAGGTAATTTCGCATGCGAAGGAGTACGGATATGTATTTCAAAGTAGTGAAATATATGACGGTTTAAGTGCCGTTTACGATTACGCACAAAACGGAGCAGAATTAAAGAAAAATATACGTGACTACTGGTGGAAAGCCATGGTGCAAATGAATGAAAATATTGTTGGTATTGATGCTGCAATATTTATGCATCCAACAACTTGGAAAGCCTCTGGGCACGTTGATGCTTTTAACGACCCGTTAATAGATAATAAAGATTCTAAGAAGCGTTATAGAGCAGATGTTTTAATTGAAGACTATTGTGCAAAAATTGAAGCAAAAATAGAAAAGGAAGTTAAAAAAGCGGCAAAACGTTTTGGAGACAGCTTTAATAAGGAAGAGTTTATTTCTACAAACGGACGTGTTGTTGGTTATCAAGAAAAGATAAATACCATTCTTGCGAGAATGGGGAAATCTCTTGAAAATGAAGATTTAGCCGATGTTAAAGTACTTATTGAAGAATTAGAAATTGCAGATCCTTTAACAGGAAGTAGAAACTGGACAGATGTAAAGCAGTTCAACCTTATGTTTGGTACAAAGTTGGGAGCTTCTGCTGAGACTGCAATGGATTTATATTTGCGTCCAGAAACAGCACAAGGTATTTTTGTAAACTTTTTAAATGTTCAGAAAACGGGACGAATGAAAATTCCTTTCGGAATTGCTCAAACAGGAAAAGCGTTTAGAAACGAGATTGTTGCAAGACAATTTATTTTTAGAATGCGTGAGTTTGAACAAATGGAAATGCAGTTTTTTATAAAGCCTGGAACGCAAAAGGAGTGGTACGAACACTGGAAGGAACACAGAATGAAATGGCATTTGTCTTTAGGGATGGGAGCTGATAATTACCGTTTCCACGATCATGAAAAATTGGCGCATTATGCTGATGCTGCTTCAGATATTGAATTTAAATTTCCGTTTGGTTTTAAAGAATTAGAAGGGATTCATTCAAGAACCGATTTCGATTTAAAAGCGCACGAAGAATTTTCTGGAAAGAAATTACAATATTTCGATCACGAAGAAAATAAAAACTATACACCGTATGTATTAGAAACGTCTATTGGTTTAGATCGTATGTTTTTAGCTGTTTTCTCTAATTCGCTTCAAGAAGAAGCATTAGAAAATGGTACAACACGAACGGTATTAAAGTTACCATCTGTTTTAGCTCCAATAAAAGCGGCTATTTTACCTTTAGTAAAAAAGGACGGTTTACCCGAAGTAGCACGTAAAATTGTTGACGAATTGAAATGGGATTTTAATGTGGCTTATGATGAAAAAGATGCTGTTGGAAGACGTTACAGAAGACAAGATGCTAACGGAACACCATTTTGTATTACTGTAGATCATGACACTTTAAAAGATAATACGGTGACTATACGACATAGAGATTCTATGGAGCAAGAGCGTGTTAATATCGATGATTTAAAAAACATTATTAAGCAAGACGTAGATGTGCGTACTTGGTTGATGAAAATGTAATAAAATAGAGATGGTACTGAGTTTGTTTTCAGTTCGTTATAATATGAAGCCTCAAGATTATCTTGGGGCTTTTATTGTTTTAAAATAAACAACATTTATTTTGTAAGGTTTGGATGTATTTAAGTACAAATAGGGTATTAATATTAAAATAAATAATTATGAAATCAACCTTAAAAATAGTTTTACAAAAATTAATATTAGCTGTTACGTTATTGTTTTTTATAAGCGGAATGAACGCTCAAAATGGAGATGAAAAATCTATAAGCTTAATAAATGCTTTAGTAAAAGTAAATGGCGGATACGAGACTTTGGCATCAAAAAAGGATGTACAATTCGACTATTTATATGATAATTTTGAACAAGGGAAAGATGTGTCTTTAGAACGTCATATTTTTGGCGGAGAGCAATCTTGGGCATCATATACACATCATGATAGAAATGTATTGCCAACTCAAAAAGGAATAGCTGTTCAGTCTTTAATAGATGGAAAACCAGCTTTAACTCTAGATGGAAAAATAATTAGTGATGAAAAAGCGCTTGGAGGTACTGTCTTTTTACGTCGCGTAAATTTTTATTGGTTTACAATGATGTATAAGTTGCAAGATGCTGGAACTAATTATAAGTATTTAGGAACGGAAAAAGTTAACGATATTACGTATGATAAAGTGAGCTTAAAATATGATATTGATGTTACAAAAAAAGAAGAAAATGATGAATACATTTTATACTTTAACCCCAATACACATTTAGTCGATTTGTTTTATTTTTCTTTACCTGCTTTTGGTGTAAAGACTCCTATTTTAAAAATGACTTTAAAATATGAAAAAATTGATGGTGTATATATTTCTACAGTTAGAAAATCTTATGGTCCAGATAAAAAAGGCAAATACCAATTAGGTGGCGAATATATTTTTAGCAATATTAAATTTAACAACGGATTTAAATCTGAAGATTTTAAATTATAGTTTAGCAAAACCTTGTATTACTAAGCTAAAAGAGGCTGTCTAAAAAATGAAATGATAGTCATATTGAGCCTGTCGAAATATGTCAACTTACTGATAATCAGTAATAAGTTTCGACAAGCTCAACCTGACAAACTCAAAAATCTAGACTTTTTCGACAACCTCTTTTTTTATTTTAAAGTATTCTTTAGAATCTATAACCTAAAGTTATACTCCCTTTTCCAATAATTTCGTAATCGAGATCGTTATTATTAAAAAGGTTTCTACCAACACCAAAGTTAAGTTCTCCTATAAATCCACTTTTTGTAATCCATTTTCCACCAAGACCAATACCTAGTGCGAAATCTGTTGTAGTTTCTTCGCTAATTGTTGGACCAGATGCATCATTGTAGAAATATGTGATATTGTTGGTTGAATTTAGCATTCCAAAACCTTCAACAAAAAATCCAGCAGCATATTTTTTACCAAAATACAATCGGTAATATGGAGAAATGTAATAATTGAGTTCTTCGCTTATATCGTCGTCAATAGGAACTAAAATAGTTATACCGGCTCCAGACTCTTCATTTAAAGTCCTTTCGTAGGTGATATCTAAAGCTCCTAAAACTAAGAATAGACCATTAATTTTTAACTCGTTAAAATTTTCAGAAGTATTTTTATTTCCAGTGTTTTCTTGAGAAAATGATGTTAACGAAAACAGAATAAAGGCTAGTGTAATTAATGATGATTTTTTCATGCAGATGTTTATTTATTTAATAATAAGATGCAATACTATTAAAAGGTTGCGTAAGAAATAGCGTTAATTCTGTTAAATTAAATCTTTATCTGTCTATCAATTTGTTGGTCTAAAGAAATAAAAGTTTCGGTGCTTGTAACTCCAGAAATAGAAAGAATAGAATCGTTAAGCAAATGCATTAAATGTTCGTTGTTTTTACAAAGTACTTTGGTGAAAATGCTGAAGCTACCTGTTGTAAAATGACACTCTACCACTTCAGGGATGCGTTTAAGTAACTTAATCGCATCTGGGCTTCGCATAGATTTATCTAAGTGAATACCAACGAAGGCTAAAGTTGTATAGCCTAAAACTCTTGGATTGATAATGCATCTTGAAGCTGAGATTAATCCAGATTTTTCTAGTTTTTTTAATCGTTGATGTATGGCTGCACCCGATATGCCAACAAACCGACCAATTTCTAAAATGGGCGTTCTTGCATCTTCCATTAGTTTTCGAAGAATTTTTTTGTCGGTACCATCTATGGTTATGGGTTTCTTTTTTTGTTTCATTTATTCTTTAATTAGTTTAATATCATCGTCAGTATTTAAAATCCCGTCTAATCCTTTTGATAATAATATATAATTGGCTCCATCTTTTGTTAGTTTATAATGGTATGCATTACCCCAAAGGTCTAAATGAATATTTTTTCTTAAAGGATTATTTCTAATAATGTCGGTCAATTTTTCTGGATAACTGCCAAGCGTCGTTTTTGTTTCAATTAAAATAGTGTCAATTTTAGTGAGTTCTTTGATGGTGTTCTTTTTGTTGGAATATATATGTTGGTAAAAAGTATAACCAAAACAAAACAATATTACTAGTGTAATAAATGAAGCAAGAGCGATATGATTAGGATTAATCATTAGCTTTTTGGGTAAGTTGTTTTCTTTTTCAAACGTTCTACGTTTCTTTCGATCTTTGTTAAATTGAAGGCCTGTAAAAAAACTTAATAAGTCGCCAATTAATTCTAAAATGATCATGAATTATTTAAATTAAAACCTAAATGTACTAAATTGGTTTTGAATTGAAATGTTTTTAGGTGTTTGGTGATATTAACTAAATACGCTAACTGAATGCAGACTGACCACTGCAAACTGTCATTTGCTAGGGAAGCCACAGCCGAAATGTTCACATTCATGAATACATTATTATATAACGATAAACAATGAATAAAGTCAGACCTTAATGACAATGAGCCCGACCCCTTTTCGTGCTAACGCCCAAATTTTAATTATTTAATGGATTGTAACCTAAATAGGGTACGTGTTTTTCGTTAAATACAATGCCGAAGTTTTTAAGAGCGTCTAAAATGGGTTGATAGACTTCTTTTGTTATTGGGATTTGTACGCCTGGCGTGGTTATTTTTCCATTTAAAATGGCGAGTGTTGCCATGGCTACAGGAAGGCCGACGGTTTTTGCCATGGCGGTGTAGGTTTGATTTTCGCCAAGTGTTACCATGGTAGAATCTATTTGATACATTTCTCCGTTTAGTTTATAGCCAAATTTGTGGTACATAACGATCATGTCTTTGTCGTTTGGTTCCAGTGTCCAGCTATCCATTAATATTTTTTGGAGTATTTGTGCTGGAGTTCCTTTTTTAAGCCCTACTTTTTTATTGGGGTTAAATATATCGAGTTCTTCGAGTTTATTCCAAACCATGTCGTCTTGGTCTATTTTTAGGGCGTGCCTTAGTTTTAATTCTACCGAATCTGTAGGGCTGTATGGAAGAAATGCATTTACAAAATCGCGATAACTCATGTTTTGGCTATTGTCTATAACATAGTTATCGTTTGTCATACCAAGATTTACAAAAATGTTCCATGCCCGGCTAAAACCAATGCGACGGATTGTACCGCGGTATAACGTTTTGACTTTATTTAATCCATACACGCTTTGATATTTTAAAGAATCTCTGTTGGCGTAGGCTTCAAATTTACCAAAACCATCGACTTTTAAAAACTCGGTACGTCTAAATAAACGATGGTACGGAATGTATTTATAGGTGCCTTCTTGTAAAAATTTTGCTGTGCCGCCTTGACCAGCAACTACAACATTTCTTGGGTTCCAAGTGAATTTATAATTCCATAAATTAGTATCGCTTTCAGGAGCTACTAAACCGCCTGTAAAAGATTCGAATAACATTATTTCTCCTCCTTTTTCTCGAATACGATCTATAACTTGCATGGCGCTCATATGATCTATGCCAGGATCTACGCCAATCTCGTTCATAATAATGAGTCCTTTTGCTTTAGCCTTTTCATTAAGGGCTTGCATTTCGGGACTTACGTACGATGCTGTTACCATATGTTTATTATAGAGAATACAATCTTTAGCTACCTCTATATGCATGCTTGCAGGTAGCATAGAAATAACAATATCGGCATTTTTTATAGCGGTTTTTCTTGAGTTTTCTTGAAAAACATCTAAGACAATGGCTTGAGCGTTTATATTGTTATCTATAAGTTTTTTTGCGTTGTCTAGATTTATGTCGCCCACAGTTATAAATAAATTTTCGGAAGCGGCTTTATCTAATAAATATTTTAGTAAATAAGATGTTGATTTTCCAGAACCAATGACTAAAATTTTTCGCATAGTGGAATTAGTTGATTAATTTTGTTGATGAATTGAATAGGGATTTAGTAAACACTTCTTGTTTTAAAAATATTGATATGAATAAAAAAATATTAATTGCAGCATCATTATTAGGCATAATCGGTATTATTTTGGGTGCTTTTGCGGCTCATGGTTTAAAAGAATTAATAGCTATTGAAGCTCAAAAAACATTTGAAACTGGAGTACGTTACCAAATGTATCATGCGCTTTTATTATTGTTTGTAGGATCTTCAAATTTAATCTCTGTTAAATCAAAAACTTATGTTTTTTATCTGGTGTTAATTGGTGTTTTGTTTTTTTCGGGTTCTATTTATGGTTTGGCAACAAATTCGTTATTTGGTTTCGATTTTAAAGCTATTGGTTTTATAACTCCAATAGGTGGATTATTATTAATCATGTCTTGGAGTGTTATTTTTATTAATTTCGTAAAAATAAGAGAATAAAATAAGGAATATTATATTTTTTGTTTCAAATTTTATCCTAATTTTGCTTGATAAATATTTTTATTCAAATTTATGGTAAATAATAATCAAGTTACGAAAACGATTTCGTTGGAACAATACGGAATTAAAAATGCCAAAGTAAAGTATCAACTTTCCCCAAAAGCACTTCATGATATTGCCATAGAAAAGGGACAAGGTGTAGAAGTTTCTTCAGGAGCTTTAGCTGTTAATACTGGTGAGTTTACTGGTCGATCTCCAAAAGATCGGTTTATTGTTAAAGATGATATCACTAAAGATCGCATTTGGTGGGGAGATATTAATATTCCTTTTGAAGCAGATAAGTTTGATGCTTTATATGATAAAGTAGTTGATTACCTTTCAGAGAAAGAACTTTTTGTTAGAGATTGTTACGCTTGCGCGGACGAAAATTACAAGCTTAATATTCGTGTAATCAACGAATTTCCTTGGAGCAATCAATTTGCAAGTAATATGTTTTTGCGACCTACTGATGCTGAATTGGAAGGCTTTACTCCAGAATGGACTATTGTAAATGCACCAAATTTTATGGCTGTTGCTGATGAGGACGGAACGCGTCAACATAATTTTGCCATTTTAAATTTCACAAAAAAAATAGCCTTAATTGGAGGTACAGGGTATACTGGAGAGATCAAGAAAGGTATTTTTTCAGCTTTAAACTTTATACTGCCTGTATTTAAAGACACATTACCAATGCACTGTAGTGCTAATATAGGTGCCGCTGGTGATACAGCTATTTTCTTCGGACTTTCTGGAACAGGTAAAACAACACTTTCTACCGATCCAAATAGAAGTTTGATTGGTGATGACGAGCATGGTTGGACAAACGAAAACACGGTGTTTAATTTTGAAGGAGGTTGCTATGCAAAAGTGATTAACCTATCTAGAGATAACGAACCCGAAATATTTGATGCTATTAAACCTGGAGCCATTCTAGAAAATATAATTTTAAATGATAAAGGCGAAGTCGTTTTTGAAAATACATCTATTACTCAAAATACTAGAGTTAGCTACCCTATTGATCATATTGAAAATATACAAACACCATCAATTGGGAAAAATCCAAAAAACATATTCTTTTTAACCGCTGATGCTTTTGGAGTTTTACCTCCAATATCTAAACTGACGCCTAGTCAAGCAGCATATCATTTTATATCTGGTTATACCGCTAAGGTGGCTGGTACAGAAGCAGGTGTTTTAGAACCACAACCGTCATTTTCAGCTTGTTTTGGAGCGCCTTTTATGCCGCTTCACCCTTCTAAATATGCCGAAATGTTAAGCAAAAAAATGATTGATGCTGGTGTTAATGTTTGGTTGGTAAATACCGGGTGGACAGGTGGCCCTTATGGTGTTGGGACAAGAATGAAATTAAAATATACACGTGCCATGATAAACGCTGTGTTAAATGGCGATTTAGGGCTGTATACTTATGATACCTACCATATACATTCTGTATTTGGAGTGGCACAGCCAAGATCTTGCCCTGGAGTACCAACAAGTGTCTTAAGTCCGAGAGCGACATGGAATGATGATGAAGCCTATTATAAAACAGCTTTTAAATTAACCAATGCTTTTAGAGACAATTTTAAGAAGTTCGAAATGCATTGTAATGAAGAAATAAGACGCGGCGGTCCGCAGCGTTATGCCTTTTAAGCTTGAAATTAGTAAAATCCACATATTTATAAAGAGTTTGAAATATATTTTATTGATACAAGTGTTTGGTAAATAGTGTTTTATGTAGAATTTCTTGTTTTTCTTAGGGGGAACTCAGGTTTTAAGTGTTATTGATATGAGTGAATAGCTCATAAAGTAAAAAAGCGATTTCATTAATTTGAAATCGCTTTTTTTTATTTTGATAAGAGAAGTGTTTTATTTCCCTTTATTAACTTTATCAATATATTTATGTAAAGCCATCGTCATAGATGGTGTTTCCGGAGTTGGTGCAGAAATATCTACACGCAATCCTTTTTCTTCAACAGCTTTTATTGTTGTATTTCCAAATACTGCGATACGTGTTTCGTTTTGTTGAAAATCTGGAAAGTTTTGAAATAAAGATTCAATTCCAGAAGGACTAAAAAATACTAATACATCGTAAGATACATTTGCTAAGTCAGATAAATCGCTAACAACCGTTTTGTAAAACGTAGCTTGTTTCCAATTGACACCTAAATCATTTAAAGTATTAGGAACTGCGTCTTTTACTTTGTCTGTATTTGGTAATAAGAATTTTTCATCTTTATACTTCTTAATTAAAGGAGAAAGCTCAGAAAAAGTACGTTTACCAACATAAATTTTACGTTTTCTGTAAACTACATATTTTTGAAGATAGAAAGCAACAGCTTCAGACTGACAAAAATATTTCATCGCATCTGGAACTTTAAAACGCATTTCTTCAGCAATTCTAAAAAAATGATCAACGGCATTTCTACTTGTTAAAATAATAGCAGTATAATTATTTAAATCTATTTTTTGATGTCTGATTTCTTTTGCAGATACACCTTCAACATGAATAAATGGGCGGAAATCTATTTTTACTTTTTGTTTCTCTTGAAGATCAAAATACGGAGAATTCTCTATTTTAGGTTCAGGTTGAGATACTAAAATTGTTTTCACTTTCATACGTCCAAGCTATTTAATTAGGTGATAAATACCTTATATAAAATAATATAAGGGGCAATTTCAAGAGCGCAAAGATACAAAATAAAATAAAACAAGTTGTTTTTAATCGTGTTTAGATGTGTTTTAAAAGAAGTTATAAGACCTATTAAGTTGATAATTAACAATAATGTAATCATAACATATATTAGGGTTAACGATTTAGGGAATGCATAAATAATTATCCCGTTTATTGGCAATAATAAAAGTCCTAAATAGTTTTTATAACTTATTTTTTGAAAAAGATAAACATCCATTAACTTATCCATCTCAAAAAGGCTCCCTATTAAACGCTCAAACAGCACTTTTATCAAAATAAAAACACCAATACTAACAGTTAATTTAAACATGGTGTTAATATTAAATGCGTTTTCGCCAGAATAAAATTGAAAGCATACTACACCAAAAATAGCAGAAGATAAAATGAAGTTAATAAATAACAGGGCGTCAAAATGGTCAAAGAATTTTTGATCTCTAGAATATATTTTAAGATATTTAGTGTTTCCTATAACAAAAATAAAATCGTTAAAACGTTTAGGCGCCACCAGTTTAGCTACAGAAATAATCGTAAGACCGATAACCATTAATATGGTAATTAATTCTATTGATGTGATATTACGAAGCATGGTATAAAATTATTATAATTTTAATAAAAGAGTAGCAATTATTAAGGAATATTTAAAAAAAAGAATCTTTTAAATGATGTACATTTGCTGAATAATTGATTAAAAATCTAAAAAGGACGCTATTTTCAGCTTTAAAAATCAAAATAAGGCTGCAAATACCGAAGTGATGAGATGAAAAACGCTATTGTAATAATACCTACGTACAATGAAATTGAGAATATCGAAGCCATTATAAAGGCTGTATTTTCACAATCTGATGATATTAATATTCTTATTGTTGATGATAATTCTCCAGATTTAACGGCGCTAAAAGTTAAAGCGCTTCAAAATGAATTTTCAAATCGATTATTTTTAGAAGTAAGAAAAGAAAAATCTGGATTAGGTACCGCATATATTCATGGATTTAAATGGTGCTTAAATAAATCATACAAGTACATTTTTGAAATGGATGCCGATTTTTCTCATAATCCAACAGATTTAATAAAATTGTACACGAGCTGTAGTGTCGATGGGGCAGATTTGTCTATTGGTTCGCGCTATGTAACAGGTGTAAATGTTGTTAATTGGCCCATGAATCGGGTTTTAATGTCATATTTGGCATCAAAATATGTGCGTTTAATAACAGGAATGCAAATTCACGATACCACAGCAGGTTTTGTGTGTTATAAAAGAGAAACTCTGGAAGCATTAGATTTAAATAAAATTAAATTTATTGGTTATGCTTTCCAAATAGAAATGAAATTCAAAACATATCTTAAAAAATTAAAGTTAGTCGAAGTACCTGTAATTTTTACAGATAGAACCAAGGGCGAATCTAAATTAAGCTCTGGGATTATTTCTGAAGCTATTTTCGGAGTTATTTCAATGAAAATTAACAGTATATTCAAAAAGTAAAAGGGAGATGAATCAAAAAACGATACTAATAAAAAATGCCAACATTGTAAATGAAGGCACTATTTTTAATGGTGATATTTTAATAGAAGGCGAATATATAAAAGAAATAAGCAGTTCCATAAGTGCAAAATCAGCGGATGTACATATATACGACGCAGAAGGAAAATATGTGCTGCCTGGAGCTATAGATGATCAAGTACATTTTAGAGAGCCTGGATTAACACACAAAGCAAATATAGAAACAGAATCTAAGGCTGCTGCTGCTGGAGGTATTACGTCTTTTATAGAAATGCCAAATACCAATCCGCAGTCTACTACCATCGAAAAGTTAGAAGAGAAATTTGACATAGCTGCAAAAACATCATCCGTAAACTATTCTTTTATGTTTGGCGGTACAAATGATAACTTAGAAGAGATTTTAAAAGTTGATGAAAAACAAGTTGCAGGCTTAAAATTATTTTTAGGATCATCAACAGGTAATATGTTGGTAGATGATCCAGAGGTTTTAGAAAAAATCTTTAAAAGTACCAATATGGTTATTTCGGTACATTGCGAAGATGAAGCGACTATAAAAAAGAATTTTCAAGAACATTTAGATACATATGGAGATGACATTCCTATTAAATATCATCCCATTATTAGAAGCGAAGACGCTTGCTATTTATCATCATCAAAGGCTATAGAATTAGCAAAAAAAACAGGAGCACGTTTGCATGTGTTTCATTTATCTACGGCAAAAGAAACTGATTTATTTAGTAACAAAATCCCTTTAAAAGATAAGAAAATCACGGCCGAAGTTTGTGTGCATCATTTATGGTTTACAGATGAAGATTATGATGAAAAAGGCACGTTTATTAAATGGAATCCTGCGGTAAAATCTCAAAAAGATAAAGACGGATTATGGGAAGCTTTGCTAGATGATAGAATTGATGTTATTGCAACAGATCATGCACCACATACTTTAGAGGAGAAAGAAAACGTTTATACTAAAGCACCGTCTGGCGGGCCATTAGTGCAACATGCTTTGCCAGCTATGTTAGAAATGTATCATAAGGGTAAAATTTCTATAGAAAAGGTAGTCGAGAAAATGTGTCATAACCCAGCTATATTATTTCAAGTTGAAAAAAGAGGCTACATTAAAGAAGGCTATTATGCCGATTTGGTATTGGTAGATTTAAATAACCCATGGACGGTTAAAAAGGATAATATTTTATATAAATGCGGATGGTCTCCATTTGAAGGTACAACCTTTAAATCACGAATTACGCATACATTTATAAACGGAAGTTTAGCCTATAAAAACTTTAAGTTTTACGATCTTAAAGCCGCTAAACGATTAACTTTTAATAGATAAATGTTTAAACGACTTACAGTACTTATTAGTATAGCATTATTGATAACCACATGTTATAAATATAAAGAACCTAAGAAACCAGAAAACTTGATTTCTAAAGCCAAAATGGCTAATATTTTAATCGATTTACGATTAATAAAATCGGTTTCAGGAAATAACAAAAAAGTGTTAGACACGCATTATGTTAAAGCGGCTCAATATGTTTATAAAAAGTATAATATTGATAGTTTACAATTTGCTTTAAGTAACGATTATTATGCGTTTCATGTAGCCGATTACGAAGAGATATATACTAAAATGAAGGATAGTCTTGATGTATTAAAAAAGAAATACAAAAATTTGGTTGAAGAAGAAGCTAAAGCAAAAAGGAAAGCAGATTCGTTAGAAAAAGCAGAAAAGATTATAAAGGCTAAAGAGATTGAAGCTTTAAAAGATTCATTGCAAATAAAAACAGAAGGTTTAATTAAGCCTGTTTCTTCTGATAAATAAAACCTATTTCTGTAATACTTTCGTTAATAGTTTTAAAATTATAATTTAACGTTTGTTTTACCTTTTCGTTGCTATAGTTCGTTTTACTAGCTAGAGATCGGGTTAAATGTTTCGTTAACTGTCTGCGTTTACCAGTTAATAAGTTTTTTATCCAATCTACTTTCCAAGCGATATTTAGTAGCCAAGGTTTCGCTATTTTTTTGGGAGGATTTGCATTTACAGACTTTGCTAGAGTTTGTAAAAATTGTTTGTAAGTCCAGTTTTCAGAAACCAATACAAAACGTTCATTTTTAATATTGCTTTTTAAAAGCGTAATCATAATAGAAACGACATCATTAATATCCACTAAAGCAACCGTGCCCTCTGTATAATACTTTAAACCTTTGTGTGCTTTTTTAAATAAATTACCTGTGCCGTAACTCCAAATTCCAGCGCCTAAAATAACCCCAGGGTTTACAATAACCGCATCTAGCCCTTCTTGTGTACCACGCCAGACTTCCATTTCTGCACCATATTTTGAAATAGCATACACATTATTGTCGTCTTCAGGATTCCAAATAGTGTCTTCGTTAATGGGAGCATTGTTTAGTGTATTTCCTAAAGTTGCGATCGAACTTACATGGCATAATTTTTTAATATTATTAGAAAGACAAAGGTTAACAATATTAGCAGTGCCTTCAATATTTGTTTGACGTAAAAGGTCAAATCTATTAGGCTCGAACGATACAAATGCAGCACAATGGTAGACATGCATGACATCCTTAAAAGCTTCAGTTAATTGCGGAATATCTAATAAATCGGTTTTAATCCACTCAATTTTATCGAAAAGCGATTCGTAATCATCCGTGTAACAAGAAAATACATTTTTTACGTTTTCTAATTTCTTAGATGTTCTATAAATAGCTTTTACAGTTTCATTATTTCTAATTAACTTATAAAGTAAATGAGAACCCACTAAACCCGTACCACCTGTTACTAAAATCATGTAACGAAAGTAATAAATATTTCAGGTAATTAAACCGAGAAAGGTAGTTTTTAGTCACAGTCACAGTCACAGTCACAGTCACAGCGAAAACACATGTTTAATACGTTACACTTTGTGACTTCTCGCCTTTGCGATAAAAAAATAGAGACTCAGCTTTTAGGCTTAAAATGAGATAATCCTCTATAAAATAATTTCAACTAAAGAATTATTCAGAATACATTAGTAATTATGTATTGATTTTTATCTTTGCGACAGATTAATAAAAAATTAGAATAATGATAAAGAATTTTGTTGAAGAATTAACATGGCGAGGTATGATTCATACAGTGATGCCAGGTGCAGAAGACCATTTAATGGAAAGTATGCGTAGCGCGTATGTTGGGTTCGATCCTACAGCAGATTCTTTACATATTGGTAATTTAGTACCTATCATGTTATTGGCGCATTATCAACGTTGCGGACATAGACCTGTAGCTTTAGTTGGTGGAGCAACTGGAATGATCGGTGATCCTTCAGGGAAATCTAACGAACGTAATTTGTTAGACGAAAAAACATTGCGGCATAATCAAGATGCGATAAAAGGACAATTATCTCATTTTTTAGATTTTGAAAGCGATGTCGAAAATGCTGCACTATTAGTGAATAATTACGATTGGATGAAAGACTTTTCGTTTTTAGAATTTATTCGAGATGTAGGTAAACATATTACCGTAAACTATATGATGGCTAAAGATTCTGTGAAGAACAGAATTTCTTCAGAATCATCAGAAGGTATGAGTTTTACAGAGTTCACATATCAGCTCGTACAAGGTCACGATTTTCTTCATTTATATAAAACAAACAATTGCTCATTGCAAATGGGCGGAAGCGACCAGTGGGGAAATATTACGACAGGAACCGAATTAATAAGACGCGTTGGAGGCGGAAAAGGTTATGCTATTACATGTCCGTTAATTACAAAATCTGACGGATCTAAATTTGGTAAATCTGAAGGCGGAAACGTTTGGTTAGATGCGAACAGAACATCACCGTATAAATTTTACCAATATTGGTTAAATTCTAGTGATGATGATGCCGAGAAGTATATTAAGATATTTACGTTTTTAACCGAAGAAGCTATTAATACGCTAATAACTGAGCATAAAGAAGCGCCACATTTAAGAATTTTACAAAGAGTTTTATCTGAAGAAATTACAACAATGGTACATTCTAAAGAAGATTTGGATAACGCGATTAAAGCCAGTGCTATTCTTTTTGGTAAATCTACTAGTGATGATTTAAAGGAACTGAACGATCAAACATTTTTAGATGTTTTTGATGGTGTACCTCAAACAGAGGTTTCTATGTCTGACATAGAAAATGGATTGGATATTATTGCTGCTTTAGCAGAAAAAGGTGGGTTTTTAAAATCTAACGGAGAAGCCAGACGAGCACTAAAAGAGAATTCTATCTCAGTAAATAAAGAGAAAGTAAAAGACGATTACGCGATAACAACAAAAGACTTAATTAACAATAAGTTTGTATTGTTACAGCGTGGTAAAAAGAATTACTTCGTTTTAAGTGTTGCCTAAAAATAAAAAAGAAAGCCTGATTTTAAAATCAGGCTTTCTAACTAACCAACCAACTAAGTTGGAAAAATTAAATTTTTCTTTTTCTTAGCCATATACTTCGTCGAGACTATTTCTGAAACCTTACAGAAATATTAATTATTTTATGAGTTCCCAGTTTTTATCTGCTTTTTGTTTTAAAAGTGTTGGGTTTTCTTTTTGCCATAATTCGAGGGTATTTGTCCCCCAAGCATTGTAAAATAAATAAAGCTTACCATCTTCAATTTTAAATGTTTCTGGATTAATAGAAACCTTTGAGCTTTTTAAAGCGACTGCGTAAGCACAATAACCGCCATATTCAGGGATATACTTTTTAGGATTTTTATTAAATGAATCTAGATTTTCTTTTGACGAAAATTTAAAACGGATGCCGTCAAATTCTGAAACAAACAATTTATTCCCCGCTTTGGCTTCATTATTAAAATAGGCAACGACATCGTATCCGTTGGCTATAAAACCTTTTTTTGTGTTGTAATCTGTGTTTTGCGAATAGGAAATAGAGGTGCAAAATAGTAATAATAGTATCAAATGTTTCATCTTAATACAGTCGAAAAAGAAGCTTATTCTTTACAAACTTAAGTTGGACAATTAATGAGATGAAAACAAAAGATCTACATATAAACTTATCATATAACTAACTAAGCAACACTATTATAATCAGCAAGTAATATTTCTGTTCAACAGCAATTTGAACCAGAACATGAGGAAAGTGATTTTGAAGATGACTTTAGTTTTATAGGCAAGAAATTTGAAAATGAAAAGGAACAATGGTTTGAAGACACTACCATTCCTAAAATTCGCTATAAAAGATTGGAAGACAAAATGGAACTGCTAAAAATGGATTTTAATTATGTATTTGAAAAGGTAGAAGAGTGCAAAACTAATTTCGGTAATGACTACATAAAGCTAGAGTTTTCCATTAAAGAAATAAACCATAAAAAATAATTAAGAAGAATAATACTTTTTTTTCAATATCTCAAAAAAGACTTAGTATGTCGCATTTTAAGTAGGCTTCAGCACTTATTATTGGATGTTTTGTGTGTATGTATATTATAGATTAATGGTTTAAAGAATATTCAAATGAATAGGCAAAACACAAACTTTTAATTAAAAATCATATAAAATGAAAAAAACTATTATTCCAAAGCAGTCATTTTAGATAAGACTGTAAAAAAAATAAGAAAAGTGGCTTTCTGTTGCTTCTAATACCTATACTTATGCACAAAATGTAGAGGATAAATTTCTAGGTAATAAGATATAGTACGAAATAACTAGCTTAAGTCCTAATACCGTAAAATAGCAGGCAGTGACGGACTTACTGCTGACGAAAAAGAGGATATATCATTACCTAATGAGGTGTAGAATTAAAACAGGCCAAACTTTATAATATAGTAGGTAAAGAATTAGTAAACAGTACTAACAGCGCGTTAGATGCGAGCAGCTTACCTTCTGGTATGTATATTTTAAAAGTAGAAAGTACCGATGGTAAAATTCAAACTAAAAAAATAATAAAGAAATAGTATATTTTATTTGTTAGTAGAATAAGAACCAAACAGGTACTGCTACCTATTTGGTTCTTTTTTATTAAAAAAAAGTTATATAGGAATTAATGCTACAGAATTTTTTCGTTTTCTCATATCCCAAAAATTCCATCATACGTCCCATTTATACAAATCTTCAGCACTTATTGTTGGGTGTTTTTTGTTTATGATTTTATTTTGTTTATAGTAATATACAAAAGAATCAGAATTTATAAATAACCTATGGATTAAAGGAAATACAATCATGGATAATCTTTTTAAGGAGTGTTCTTGATTTATATTGAGTGAACCAAACATATTTTAAACAAAAAAACACGCCTTGATATAGGTCAAATATTTAATCGTTACATGGTTTTTACAACAAATATTAGAATAAATTTAAGAATCTTTTTAAACAATTAATAAATTTAAAAAATGCCTAAAAACTATTTAGAGGAAAATGTCTATACCGCCGCCAAAAATCGCATACTGGATATTTTTAATACCATTCCAAAGGTGTATTTGGCCTTTAGTGGCGGAAAGGATAGCACGGTTATGTTGCATTTGGCTTTGGAAATAGCCGAATCTGAAAACCGATTACCGCTCGATGTCTTGTTTGTTGATTTGGAGGGGCAATATGATACCACCATAAAGCATATTGAAGCGGTTGGCCTTGATTCTGAAAAAATTAATATGCATTGGGTTTGCCTTCCTTTGAATCTTCGGAATTCTGTTAGTGTTTTTCAACCCCATTGGCGCTGTTGGGATCCAGAACAATCGGAAGCATGGATTCGTCCTATGCCAGAACATCCAGAGGTCATATCAGACGTTGCGTATTATCCTTTTTTCCGGTTTGGGATGGAATTTGAGGACTTTGTGTATCAATGGGGTAATTGGTTTTCCGATGGGGAACTTTGTACCTGTTTATTAGGAATTCGGTCTGATGAAAGTTTAAACAGATTCTATTCGGTAACGACCAATAGTTGGTGCGGAGAAAATTGGGCGAGTAAGGCTTCAGAAAACTTGATCTTCTCTTATCCTATCTATGATTGGCGTACCGAAGATATCTGGCGTTATGTCGGTAAGGAAAAATTAAAATATAATGAACTATACGATTATTTTTATTTATGTGGCATATCCATTCATAAAATGCGTATTTGCCAACCCTATGGTGATGATCAACGACAAAGTTTAGAGTATTATCATGAGATTGAGCCAGAAACATGGAGTAAGGTTGTGGCACGAGTTCATGGCGTTAATTTTGGAGCTATTTATAGCAAGACCGCTGTTCTTGGTCGAATTAAAGTCGTCTTGCCAGAGGGGCTAACATGGAAAAAATACACTTATATTTTGTTGGAATCCATGCCTGAAATCAGTAGAAACCATTATGAAGGGAAAATAAAAGCCTTTCTCAGATTGTGGGAAAACAATGGGTTTTCTATAGAGCTCGTTCGAGATGAGGGGAACTTAAAATTAGAAGAAAGAGGAAAGATTCCATCTTGGAGAAGAATATGTAAGTGTATCATCAAAAACGATTGGTGGTGCCGGAGCCTAGGTTTTAGTCCAACAAAAAAAACTTATGAAACCTTGTATGCAAAAAAGACAGTTTAATGAATAAGAATAAGAGTATAGAACAAGATATTTTAAACCTTCTTAGGAAAACCCGAGCCATTCCCGAAGCAAAGAAGGAGGGGCTCATAGATGAGGTGCTAGATATATTCCATGGTTATAAAGAGCCTGTTTCGAAAGTGTTATGGGTACCCCTAAAGGCTATTTCGCCAAATTCCTACAATCCCAATAAGATGGCTGCTCCAGAAAAACGGTTGTTACTCCGTTCCATGCTCGATCATGGAATCACTTTGCCTTTGGTGGTTTCCGCCAAAAAGGAAGAAGGCTATATCTTGATAGATGGGTACCACCGTTGGACGCTTATTAAAAGGAGTAAGGAGTTGCAGAGCAGATTGAACCGTAAAGTACCTGTGGTTATATTGGAGATACCCGATTATGAACGGATAATAGCTACTATTCGGCACAATAGGGCTCGGGGGCGGCATCAGATTGGGGAAATAAGCGAGGTCGTAAAAATATTATCCGACGAGGGATTGACTTCTACAAATATCATGGAAGCATTGGGTATGGATGCAGACGAAGTATTACGACTTAAACAATTTAAAGGATTGG